>NZ_JBQFXS010000084.1:0-506 GCF_056541025.1 Ruegeria sp. AK4 | reverse complement strand
CGTTCGATACGGCGTTTCCTACCGCGATCTGGAAGAGATCATGGCAGAGCGAGGTGTTTCCGTCGATCACACCACGCTGAACCGCTGGGTGTCACGATACTCTTGCGCAATCGCTGAAATAGCACGCCGCCGCAAAGGCCCATACGACCGCTCCTGGCGAATGGATGAAACGTATATTAAAGTAAAGGGATCATGGGTTTACCTCTACCGAGCGATCGACAAACACGATAAAACTCTCGATTTCATGCTTTCACAACGTCGAAACAAACCGGCCGCGACAAAATTCTTTGCTCGAATGCTGGAGGTCAACGCCCTTCCACGTAAGATCGTCATCGACAAAAGTGGCGCCAACTCAGCTGGTATCAAGGCGATCAACAAAATGCTGAAAGGCTTTGGCTGCCCGATCCCAATTGAGATGGTGAGGCGGAAATACCTGAACAACATCGTGGAACAGGACCATCGTTTCATCAAGAGACGCATCCGGCCAATGCTGGGGTTCAAGGCGT
>NZ_JBQFXS010000083.1:0-598 GCF_056541025.1 Ruegeria sp. AK4 | reverse complement strand
ATCTCGTTCACCGATGACGGGCCGGCCTTTGAAATGGAATTGGGCACCGCGGTCCTGCAGACGGATGACGCCGATCTGACGGGTGGGCCGGATACGGACACCGAAGGTGTGGGCGATCTGTTCAACGTGACCACGAATGATCCGGGCGAAGATGGCCTGGGCGCGCTGGTCTACAGTCTTGAACTGGGCTCCAATGCCGGGTCGGTGACCCTGAAAGACACCGCCACCGGAGACACCGTGGTTCTCAGCAACAATGCTGGCGTCATCGAGGGCAAAACCTCGGGCGGGCAAGTCGTGTTCTCGGTCTCGGTCGTCAGCAGCACCGGCGCGGTGACGCTGACCCAGAACCGGGCGGTCGAGCACAGTTCGGCAGATACCTCGGGCTATGCCTCGGATGTCACCGGATTGGGCGCGGCCCTGACCGATGCGATCCGTCTGGTCGGCACCCTCAGCGATGCTGAAACCGCCGCAGACACCGCGACGGACTATGTCGACCTCACCCAAAAAATCTCGTTCACCGATGACGGGCCGGCCTTTGAAATGGAATTGGGCACCGCGGTCCTGCAGACGGATGACGCCGATCTGACGGGTGGGCCGG
>NZ_JBQFXS010000082.1:0-629 GCF_056541025.1 Ruegeria sp. AK4 | reverse complement strand
GCTCGGGCCTGCAGATGTTGCAGCGCGAGGATAACGAACCGGGGAATGCTTATCACATCGTCGATGGCTCGACCGTTTGCATTGATACAGGGTATCACCCCTGCTGCGTCCTGCCGGGCTATGAGATGTATTATTTCACCATCCTTGGCGGTCTGACCCAGCGGTCTCTGGTGCAGTATTTCCAACCCACCCATGCCTATCAGATTGAGACGATTCCGGGCATCAAAGACATGATCGCCAAGTTCAAATGACCCTCGTTACGCTGAAAGACGTCCTGCAACCGGCCTACACGCAGGGTTATGCCGTCGCCGGGCTTGTGACGCTGGGATGGGAGGACATGCGCGCCTATGTGGGCGCGGCCGAGGCGGAAAACGCCCCGGTTATTCTGCAGGCGGGCCCAAGCTGTCGTGAGCACACCCCTTTGCCCGTTCTGGGCAAGATGTTCCGGCATCTGGCGGAAAATGCCTCAGTCCCGGTCGTGGCGCATCTGGATCACGGCTATACGTATGAGGACTGCAAGATCGCACTGGACAGCGGCTTTACCTCGCTGATGTTTGACGGCTCGCGCAAGCCCTTGCAGCAGAATATCGATGAGACCGCTGCCATCGCCGAAATGGCCCATTCCGTAG
>NZ_JBQFXS010000081.1:0-660 GCF_056541025.1 Ruegeria sp. AK4 | reverse complement strand
GATGCGAAAGATTGGAATCCCAGCATGGGTCTGATCCGTCGTTTGATGAATCGATGGTCTTGTTCAATGATGTTATTGAGGTATTTCCGCCTCACCATCTCGATTGGTACAGGGCAGCCAAAGCCTTTCAGCATCTTGTTGATCGCATTGATGCCAGCTGTGTTGGCACCACTTTTGTCGATAACGATCTTGCGTGGCAATCCGTTCACCTCGAGCGCGCGGGCGAAGAACTTGGTCGCAGCGGCCTTGTTCCGGCGCTCGGACAACATGAAATCCAGGGTCTTGCCGTGTTTGTCGATCGCTCGGTAAAGATAAACCCACTCGCCCTTCACTTTCACATATGTCTCATCCATGCGCCACGAACGGTCTGCGGGACGCTTTCTATACCGCGCTGTTTCAGCAATTAGGCCAGCATATCGACTGACCCAGCGGTTTAGCGTTGCATGATCCAGATCAACGCCGCGTTCCGCCATGATTTCTTCCAGATCGCGGTAGGAAACACCGTATCGCAGGTAGAAGAAAACCGCGTGCAAGATCACGTCTTTCGGAAAATGCGCGCCCTTAAATGTGATCGTCACGGCCTGCTCCTGTCATGTTCTAGTGCGCGCTACCAGAAATGCACACGAACTGACAGGTGAGGGCGAACTTTGCGACAGAACC
>NZ_JBQFXS010000080.1:0-660 GCF_056541025.1 Ruegeria sp. AK4 | reverse complement strand
CATCTCCACTCCTTGGCGGTTACGATGAGCCAGAAACCCTCTCTTATCAAATCGACCTAAACTGTCCCATTGGCGCTGACGTCAGACAGGCGCAGTGCTGCTGTCGCGGCGAACAGCAGCTAGGTGGCCTTCCTGTCGGCGCTGTCTAGCACTTGGATGTCCGCTTTGGGCTGCGAGCAGCCGATGATACGAAAAGCAGCGAATAGCCGTAGGGAGCCCATACCTACCAAATGCTGCGCATAGCGCGAGTGACTGCTTTGGACTTCCTACGCTCGAATCTCTTCACGCATAAACTCGACAAAGGACTTAACACGCGGCTTTCTAAAGGCCGACGGCAACTGCACGCTTTGGATCGGCAAAGTGCGGGAATGGAACTCCGGAAAGAGTTGCACTAGACGTCCGGTTTCAAGGTCGTCTCCCAAAAACACATCTGGGCATATGAAGATGCCCCTCCCGGCGCGCGTCTGTACGAGGCAGGCGGGAGGACTGTTTGCCAGAAATGGGCCAGAGACAGGCACCTGCACGGTTTGCCCTTCGATCTGGAAGGGCCAGCGGTTTGGATCCGGGTTGTTCGCATCTCGAATGCAAATGTGGTCCGAGAGTTCCGCAGGATGTGAAGGTGCGCCATGTTCTTCAAGGTAGGAAGGGGTCGCGACGACT
>NZ_JBQFXS010000079.1:0-757 GCF_056541025.1 Ruegeria sp. AK4 | reverse complement strand
TGTCTCGTTTGCATGATTCAAGCCCCTGAGTTTCAGAGGTGTATCATGAGCAATCTATTCTGGCTGACTGACGAACAGATGGAGCGCCTTCAGCCCTACTTTCCGAAGAGCCATGGCAAGCCGAGAGTTGACGACCGGCGTGTTCTAAGTGGGATTATTTTCATCAATCGCAATGGGTTGCGGTGATGTGATGCGCCTCGTGAATATGGGCCGCCAAAGACGCTGTACAATCGCTGGAAACGATGGAGCGATATGGGTGTGTTCGCTCGGATCATGAACGGACTGGCTGCTGAAGGCACGGATCACAAGACGATCATGATTGACGCAACATATCTCAAAGCGCACCGCACGGCCTCCAGCCTGCGGTTAAAAAAGGGGGCGCGGCAGGCTGATCGGGCGCACCAAGGGTGACATGAATACGAAACTGCACGCTGTTACCGACAGCCTCGGACGCCCCATCCGCTTCTTCAATTCCGCAGGCCAAGTCAGCGATTACACGGGCGCCAAGGTTCTGGTGAACAATCTGCCATCGGCTGACTGGCTGCTGGGAGATCGAGGCTATGACGCAGACTGGTTTCGCGAAGCCCTTAGTGAAAGGGGAATTAGGCCCTGCATCCCAGGTCGAAAATCACGCGACAAGCCCATCCGCTACGATTAGCGCCGATACAAGCGCCGTAACCGGATTGAGATCATGTTCGGGCGGCTCAAGGACTGGCGGCGTGTCGCGACCCGATACGACAGATGCCCCAAGGTCTTC
>NZ_JBQFXS010000078.1:0-835 GCF_056541025.1 Ruegeria sp. AK4 | reverse complement strand
TAGGGTCAGGACCCATTGATTTCTGTATGTCGGCGTGATTCACCGGTCGAAAATCGAGCGGTGATATGAGCGATCTATATTGGTTGGATGATGCGCAGATGGCGCGTTTGGAGCCTTACTTTCCGAAGTCCCATGGCAAACCACGTGTAGATGATCGGCGTGTGCTGAGTGGGATTATCTTCATTAATCGTAATGGCTTACGCTGGCGAGACGCCCCTAAGGAGTATGGTCCGCACAAAACCCTATACAATCGCTGGAAGCGATGGAGCGACAAGGGAGTCTTTGCCCAGATCATGATGGGTCTGGCTGCCGAGCATGGCGAGGAAAAGACCGTCATGATTGATGCTACCTATTTGAAGGCCCACCGCACCGCGACCAGCATGGGCGTCAAAAAAGGGGGCGTGGACGTCTGATCGGTCGGACCAAGGGCGGTATGAACACCAAACTCCATGCCGTCTGTGACAGCCAGGGGCGTCCGCTGAACCTATTCGTCACGGCTGGTCAGGTCAGCGACTATATCGGCGCACGGGCTTTGCTCAGCAGTCTGCCGAATGTCGATTGGCTACTTGGTGACAGGGGCTATGACGCTGACTGGTTCCGAGAAGCCCTGCAAGACAAGGGCATACGGCCGTGCATTCCGGGTCGAAAGCAACGCAAGACGACCGTAAAATACGATAAGCGACGGTACGAGCGTCGTAACCGGATCGAGATCATGTTCGGCAGGCTGAAGGATTGGCGACGGGTCGCAACCCGATATGACCGCTCCCCCAAAGTCTTCCTCTCAGCAATCGCCCTCGCCGCAACTGTCATCTATTGGTTATGAGTCCTGAGCCTA
>NZ_JBQFXS010000077.1:0-855 GCF_056541025.1 Ruegeria sp. AK4 | reverse complement strand
CTAGGCTCCAGACTCATTGATTTACAGCCAGAATAGGACCGTAGCCGCGAGCGCGATGGCTGACAGGAAGACCTTGGGGCATCTGTCATAGCGGGTAGCTACACGCCGCCAGTCCTTCAGGCGCCCGAACATAATCTCGATCCTATTGCGGCGTTTGTAGCGCCGCTTGTCGTATCGGACAGGCTTGTCGCGCGATTTTCGACCTGGGATACAGGGCCTTATTCCCCTGTCATTAAGGGCTTTGCGGAACCAATCTGCGTCATAACCTCGATCTCCCAGCAGCCAGTCAGCCGATGGCAGACTGTTCACCAGAACCTTGGCGCCCGTGTAATCGCTGACTTGGCCTGCGGAAATGAAGAAGCGGATGGGGCGTCCGAGACTATCGGAAACGGCATGCAGTTTCGTATTCATGCCACCCTTGGTGCGCCCTATCAGCCTGCCACGCCCCCCTTTTTTAACCGCAGGCTGGACGCCGTGCGGTGCGCTTTGAGGTAGGTTGCGTCAATCATGATAGTCTTATGATCGGTTCCTTCCGCGGCCAGCCCGGTCATGATGCGAGCGAACACACCCATATCACTCCACCGCTTCCAGCGGTTGTACAGCGTCTTTGGCGGCCCATACTCACGGGGTGCATCGGACCACCGCAACCCATTGCGGTTGATGAAGATAATCCCACTTAGAACACGTCGATCATCAACTCTCGGTTTGCCATGGCTCTTCGGAAAGTAAGGCTGAAGACGCTCCATCTGTTCGTCAGTCAGCCAGAATAGATTGCTCATGAAATACCCCTGAAACTCAGGGGCTTGAATCACGCAGCAGAGATGGCTGCAATCAAATTAATGGGTCTAGAGCCTA
>NZ_JBQFXS010000076.1:0-888 GCF_056541025.1 Ruegeria sp. AK4 | reverse complement strand
TCTGTATTCCCAATGTCCTTTCTCAGCCATCAAGACGACGTCGCGGGCTTGATCCGACGTGTTCAGGGACGCGATGTTTGGCGAAAGTTGATCCCCCAATACAAGGATCACGTCAGGTGCTGCCGCAGACCGTTCTCGCACAATTACTTGGGTGTTTTTACTTTGTGATGAACGGGTGGCGTGATCCGTCTGTTCACGGCAGGAGTGCCTCGATCTCATTCGTAATAGAGGCCGAAAGCGGATCAACGGTCGAGCTGAATGTTTCGACGACCGTGCCATCGGGGCCAATCAAGACCTTGTTGAAGTTCCACCGTGGCACGAAGCCTTCCTCCTCTTTCAAGAATCGGAAGAATTGGTGAGCATCAGGTCCAGTCACGCGTGTTATCACGCTCATCGGCAAATCTATGCCGTATTGTAGCGCGCAGAAATCTCGCACTTCTTCGTTGGTCGCCAACTCTTGTTTGAAGTCATCCGAAGGGACCGCGACGACAACCAATCCGCGGTTGCGATACCGATCGTAGAGGTCTTGAAGCCCTCGGTATTGACGGGTGAACGCACACTGTGATGCCGTATTGACCACTAGAACCGGTTGGCCGTGCCAATCTGACAGCGAAAACGTTCCCCCGTCGATCGAGTCAAACTGCGCATCAAGTTCAAAAGCCCGCACTTGATTGCCCAACAAGATCAAGCCGCAAAGCACAATTATTCGCAACATTCTACGCCTCCAATTCTTTATTTGAATACGCAATATCAATACGGGTGGATTTCATTTTGCGGAGATATCGCGCGCGCTGCGCGTTAAGCTCGATGGTCGCAACTCCAAAATTGAAAGTTTGGAGTATGCGAAAAGTAACTTCAGGCCCATGATCAGAAATTGCCCTAATTCTC
>NZ_JBQFXS010000075.1:0-1103 GCF_056541025.1 Ruegeria sp. AK4 | reverse complement strand
TACGACAACTTCATCCACAACGGCCTCCCAAAATGTTCGGACGCCGTTTATCGCCACAAAATCTCGGAAGTTGAAAAACTGCGGCAGCAGCATGTCGACTTCTATGCGGCGCAGCCGACCAATCCAGAAGAAATAAAATCAAAAGCTCTGAACCTGCTCGGCGAAATTACAGACATCGACGAAATGCTGGATCAGACCGAGGCGCTGTTGGCAGGGATAAGAAGCATCGCCCACGACTCATTGGAGGAGAGCTTCTACGCGTATCAGGCCATCCTGACAATGGCCCGCATGTGTGAGCAACAGGTTTCAGGCTCGATAGAGAACGTAAAGCTGGCCGCTCATCTTGTTCGACAATTGGAGGTGCAGTCATGACCGACCGGGAAAGGATACGGGCATATGAGAACAAGATTTCTAGTGCTGCAAGCCTTGTCGATGCCTTGCAAATTATCGCCTGGGATTTCGCTTCAACTCAGATTGAAGACCAACACCTAAATCAAATCCGCAATGCGGTTATTGGGCTAAGCGATAGCCTTGAAGCGCTACTGGAAGAGCGCGTTTGAGATTGATACTGGGGCGCGGTATTTCCTGCGCCCGTTTTCAAGTTTGAGATTTGATATGAGTTATTACACCGTCAACCGGCACTGGTCGGACCAGTTCCTGCCTGAGATTAAGCGCATCATCGGCGGCCACATCCTACAGGCCGCACCAGACCCGCTGGACCACTTCCAAGCCACTGACCTGTTGATGCTGGACGCCAGGGACATGCGTATTGCAGCCAGGGTGAGGCGGCACGGGTTTGCCACGAGATACCCCCACCAGTTCACAATCAGAGCCAAGCTGCCAACGGGTGCAGAAACTGAGCTATCCAAGATTGTGAACGGCCACGGGGACTGGATGTTCTACGGTCATGCAGGGCCTGACGGGCACGTTATTGATAGCTGGTGGCTGATTGACTTACGGGCGTTCAGAGCGGCACTGATACGGCACAGGACGACAGGTGCACACCTTCTGATGGGTGACAAGCGCAACGCTGATGGCACGTGCTTCAAGTGGTTTGATATTCGGTCGTTTCCAAAGGAACCGCCGTTGGTGGTGGCGCGAGG
>NZ_JBQFXS010000074.1:0-1148 GCF_056541025.1 Ruegeria sp. AK4 | reverse complement strand
ATGGCAAAGGAAAAGTTTGAGCGTACAAAACCGCACGTCAACATCGGCACGATTGGCCACGTTGACCACGGCAAGACCACGCTGACCGCAGCAATCACCAAGTATTTCGGTGACTTCAAAGCGTATGACCAGATTGACGGTGCGCCGGAAGAGAAAGCGCGCGGCATCACCATCTCGACCGCCCACGTGGAATACGAGACCGAAAACCGCCACTACGCGCACGTCGACTGCCCCGGCCACGCCGACTACGTCAAGAACATGATCACCGGTGCTGCCCAGATGGACGGCGCGATCCTGGTAGTGAACGCTGCTGACGGCCCGATGCCGCAGACCCGCGAGCACATCCTGCTGGGCCGCCAGGTTGGCATCCCGAAGATGGTCGTGTTCCTGAACAAGGTTGACCAGGTCGACGACGAAGAGCTGCTGGAACTGGTTGAGATGGAAGTGCGCGAACTGCTGTCCAGCTACGAATACCCCGGCGACGATATTCCGATCATTGCAGGCTCGGCTCTGGCCGCGATGGAAGGCAACAACCCGGAAATCGGCGAAGAGAAGATCAAGGAACTGATGGCGGCTGTTGATGAATATATCGACACCCCCGAGCGCGCTGTTGACCAGCCGTTCCTGATGCCGATCGAAGACGTGTTCTCGATCTCGGGCCGTGGTACCGTTGTGACCGGTCGTGTTGAACGTGGCGTGATCAACGTGGGCGACGAGATCGAAATCGTCGGCATCCGCGACACTTCGAAAACCACCTGCACCGGCGTTGAAATGTTCCGCAAGCTGCTGGACCGCGGTGAAGCAGGCGACAACATCGGCGCGCTGCTGCGTGGTGTGGACCGTGACGGCGTTGAGCGTGGCCAGGTTCTGTGTAAGCCGGGTTCCGTGACCCCGCACACCAAGTTCGAAGCCGAAGCCTATATCCTGACCAAGGAAGAAGGCGGCCGTCACACCCCGTTCTTCGCCAACTACCGTCCTCAGTTCTACTTCCGTACGACTGACGTGACCGGCACCGTGACCCTGGCCGAAGGCACCGAGATGGTCATGCCCGGCGATAACGTGTCGTTCGGCGTTGAGCTGATCGCGCCCATCGCGATGGAAAACGGCCTGCGCTTCGCCATCCGCGAAGGTGGTCGTACCGTTGGCGC
>NZ_JBQFXS010000073.1:0-1152 GCF_056541025.1 Ruegeria sp. AK4 | reverse complement strand
GCTTTCCGCCCTACTTACAAAAACACCCAGATATTTTCCTAACTTGAATGTCAGAAAAAAGTACTATATTTTCCGACAAGGAGAAAGCTATGATCACCTCATCGATTAGACAACGCATCATTGGAAAAGGCCGGGGCGCAATCTTTGCGCCAACCGACTTTCTGGATATTGGCTCCCGCGCAAGCGTGGATCAGGCATTGTCGCGTTTGGCGGAGCAAGGGATGATCCGACGGTTAACGCGTGGGCTTTATGACTATCCGAGAAAGAGCGCCCGATTAGGGCTGTTGTCTCCGTCAGCCGATGACATTGCCAAGGCGATTGCACGCAAAGACAATCAGGTTCTACAGCCCTCCCCTGCCATGGCAGCCAACCAGTTGGGGCTGTCGACCCAAGTGCCGTCCAAGCCGACTTATATGACCGACGGCCCGACCCGCACCAAGACAATTGGTCGACAAGTCATCCAGTTTCGAAATGCATCATCCAAAACGCTAGTTGGTGCAGGCCAGAAAACCGGCGCCGTATTTCAGGCGTTACGCTATGTTGGCAAAAACCAGGTGGATAGCCGTGTTGTCGACACGCTGGCCCGCAATCTGGATGTTAAGGACCGCGCATTGCTCGCAAAACAAAGTAGATATGTACCGGCCTGGATGCACCCGGTAGTGCAGCAAATCGTGGCACGGGTCTGATCTTGGACCAGTTTGCCAACGATACTCCGAAGAACCGTGAGGAGGCGTTTCAGGAATCGGCCGCAAAGCTTGGTTTGTCCAAAGCAATCGTCGAGAAGGATTTCTGGGTCTGTTGGTCACTGAAACATCTATTCGCCCTGCCCTCTTTTGGCGCTCACATGATCTTCAAGGGCGGGACATCGCTATCCAAGGCCTATGACATCATCCATCGGTTCTCAGAAGACGTGGATCTGTCTCTCGACCGGGCGCAGCTCGGGTTTGAGGGCGAACGTGACCCCGAGCACCCTGCCCTTTCCGGCAAAAAACAAAAGCAACTGCTGCAGGAGCTTCAGGATACGGCCACTAGGGTAGTCTCAGGTCCGCTGTTGAAAGAAACCGAGGTCAAGTTTGGCGCCGCGCTGGATCAGCATTTTTCCCTGTCAGTCGATCCAAATGATGCCCAAACCTTGCTTTTCGCCTATCCATC
>NZ_JBQFXS010000072.1:0-1188 GCF_056541025.1 Ruegeria sp. AK4 | reverse complement strand
GCCCGCGAGGCGAACAAGAAACCGATCCAGGAAATCGGTGCCAAGCTGGGCATCTCCAGCGACGATCTGCTGCCTTACGGCCACGACAAGGCGAAGGTCAGCCAGGACTTCATCAACTCGGTGCAGGACCGCGAAGACGGCAAGCTGATCCTTGTCACCGCGATCAACCCGACCCCGGCGGGTGAGGGCAAGACCACCACCACGGTCGGTCTGGGTGACGGTCTGAACCGCATTGGCAAGAACGCGATGATCTGTATCCGCGAAGCCTCGCTTGGCCCGAACTTCGGCATGAAGGGCGGCGCTGCGGGCGGCGGTTACGCGCAGGTTGTTCCGATGGAGGAAATGAACCTGCACTTCACAGGTGACTTCCACGCCATCACCTCGGCCCACTCGCTGCTGTCGGCGATGATCGACAACCACATCTACTGGGGCAACGAGCAGGAAATCGACACCCGCCGCGTTGCATGGCGTCGTGTGGTCGACATGAACGACCGTGCGCTGCGTCAGATCACGGCGTCTCTGGGCGGCGTGTCGAACGGCTACCCGCGTGAGGCTGGCTTTGACATCACCGTGGCGTCCGAGGTCATGGCGATCCTGTGTCTGGCCAATGACCTGAAGGACCTGGAAAAACGTCTGGGCGACATCATCGTTGCCTATCGCCGCGACAAGACCCCGGTCTACTGCCGCGACATCAAGGCCGAAGGCGCGATGACCGTTCTGCTGAAGGACGCCATGCAGCCGAACCTGGTGCAGACACTGGAAAACAACCCGGCCTTCGTCCACGGTGGCCCGTTCGCCAACATCGCACACGGCTGTAACTCGGTCATCGCGACCAAGACCGCGCTGAAAGTGGCTGACTATGTTGTCACCGAAGCCGGTTTCGGGGCCGATCTGGGTGCAGAGAAGTTCATGAACATCAAGTGCCGCAAGGCGGGCATCGCCCCGTCGGCTGTGGTTCTGGTTGCCACCGTGCGCGCGATGAAGATGAACGGCGGCGTCGCCAAGGCCGATCTGGGTGCGGAAAACGTCGATGCTGTGAAATCGGGCTGTGCCAACCTGGGCCGCCACATCGAGAACGTCAAATCCTTCGGCGTGCCGGTTGTTGTTGCCATCAACCACTTTGTCACCGACACCGACGACGAAGTGCAGGCGGTCAAGACCTACTGCGCCGAACACGGGGTCGAGGCG
>NZ_JBQFXS010000071.1:0-1220 GCF_056541025.1 Ruegeria sp. AK4 | reverse complement strand
AACAAGATCCGCAACCAGCTGCGCGAATGGGAAGAGGCCGGATATGGCAATCTGCCGGTCTGCATGGCGAAGACCCAGTATTCGTTCTCGACCGACCCGACCCTGCGCGGCGCGCCCACCGGCCATTCGGTTCCGGTGCGCGAGGTGCGCCTGTCCGCCGGTGCCGGTTTCATCGTGGTTGTCTGCGGTGAGATCATGACCATGCCCGGTCTGCCGCGCAAACCTGCTGCGGAAACCATCTGCCTTAACGACGCAGGTGAGATCGAGGGCTTGTTCTAAGCCGCCGAATAAGACATCTCGTGGTCCGGGGTTACCCCGGGCCATGAGGAGACCACGATGCCCACTCTGACACCGCCGCAAGATTGTCATTCGATGCACGAGTTGCGGGCTCAGATCGACAAGCTGGACCGCCAACTGATCGAGATGTTGGTGACGCGGGCGGGATATATCGACCGCGCGTCCGAGTTGAAACCGGCCGAGGGTTTGCCCGCCCGTATCCCTCAGCGTGTCGAAGAGGTGGTGCAGCGTGTGCGTGCAAGCTCGGACGATCTGGGGCTGGACCCGGACCTTGCCGAGCGGATGTGGCGCATTTTGATAGACTGGTCGATCGCACGGGAAGAGCGCGTGCTCGGCCCTGACTGAATGACCGGGCGCCCGTGCGCCCGATCCGTTTTTTGAATGAAGGGATCAAAGGATGGTAGCGCAAGTCATCGACGGTAAGGCTTTTGCGGCCAAAGTGCGTGCGCAGGTGGCCGATCAGGTTGCAAAGCTGAAAGAAGAAAACGGCATCACGCCCGGTCTGGCCGTGGTTCTGGTGGGCGAAGATCCGGCCAGCCAGGTCTATGTCCGGTCCAAGGGCAAGATGACCGTCGAGGTCGGCATGAACTCGTACGAGCACAAGCTGGACGCCGACACATCCGAGGACGACCTGCTGGCGCTCATCGACAAGCTGAACAACGATCCGGCGGTTCACGGCATTCTGGTGCAGCTGCCGCTGCCCAAACACCTGAACGAGGATCTGGTGATCAACTCGATCGACCCGGCCAAGGATGTCGATGGCTTCCACATCTCGAACGTGGGCCTGCTGGGCACCGGACAGAAATCGATGGTGCCCTGCACGCCGCTGGGCTGCCTGATGATGCTGCGCGACCACCATGGCTCGCTTTCGGGCATGGATGCGGTGGTGATTGGCCGGTCGAACATCGTGGGCAAGCCGATGG
>NZ_JBQFXS010000070.1:0-1254 GCF_056541025.1 Ruegeria sp. AK4 | reverse complement strand
TGACCTGCCCCCCGAGGCTCCCTCATTCATAACGAGAGTCTGCGGGTTTGGTTTTCATATTCGTCGTCGTTGTTTTGGGCAAGCGCGCCGGGCGCGGAGCCCTCAAATTGCTCAAGCGTCCGGCGCGCCTCTGCGGGCGTTTGATTTCCGAGCGATGAGTGCGGCCTGACGTTGTTGTAGTCGTAACGCCAGAGCGCCAGTTTTCGGCGGGCATCGTCCAGGCTGTCGAACATCTCCTCGTTCATGAGTTCATCGCGCAGGCTGCCGTTGAATGACTCGATGAAGGCATTCTGTTGGGGCTTGCCCGGATGGATGTAATGCCAATCGACGCTATTGTCGTTTGCCCATTTCAGGATCGCGCGACTGGTGAACTCGGTCCCGTTGTCACTGACGATGCTGGCTGGCTTGCCATAGAGCCGGACCAGCGCATCCAGTTCCCGCGCAACCCGGGCACCCGAGATGCTGGTGTCGGCCATCAGGCACAGGTTCTCGCGGCAGCAGTCATCGTTCACCGCCAGGATGCGGAACCTGCGTGAGGCCCCGAACGTGTCGGACAGGAAGTCCAGCGACCAGCGCTCACCTGGCCGCAGAGCCTCTGGCATCGGCGTCCGCGATCCCCGCGCCCGTTTCCGGCCCCGTCGTCGCCTGACGCCCAGCTTCTCCTCAGTGTACAGCCGATAGAGCTTCTTGTGGTTCATGATCATCCCCTTGCGCTCCAGCATCACACCGATCCGCCGATAGCCGAACCTGCGCCGTTTGGCAGCGACGGCCTTCATCTCCTTGCGTATCTCAGGATTGTCGGGCGGGCGTTCACGCCTAACGGTTTTGGGATCGACACCAACGAGCCTGCACGCTCGGCGTTGCGAGATGCCGTGATCCCGCATCGCCCTCAGCGCTGCATCCCGCCGTTCGGTTGGCGTCGTCAGTTCTTTCCCAGCAAGTCCTTCAAAACAGCATTGTCCAGCATCGTGTCCGCCAGAAGGCGCTTGAGCCGGGCATTCTCGTCTTCCATCGCCCTCAGCTTCGCGACGTCCGACACCTCCATGCCGCCGTACTTCGATTTGTACTTGTAGAACGTGCCCTGGCTGAGGCCGTGCTTGCGGCACACCTCAGCAGTCGGCATCCCAGCTTCCTGTTCCTTAATCATCCCGATGATCTGCGCCTCGGTGAAACGGCTCTTTCGCATGTGTTTGCTCCTTCGAAAGGTTGAGCAAACTCTACATCAGAACGAGGGAAGTTTCGGGGGGCAGGTCA
>NZ_JBQFXS010000069.1:0-1294 GCF_056541025.1 Ruegeria sp. AK4 | reverse complement strand
CCGTCTCGCGGGCGCCACGCTCGACTCGACCTTGATCATGGCCGCCGACACTGTGTCTGGATACGTGAAAGCGCTGCTCGAAGGGGCGGAATTCAGGCGGAACACCTATACCCTCGATCGAGGAAGTCGGCGGCGGGCAATCGAAGATATGTTGTTGGCCTCATCCAGCCCGCCCTAGGGTCAGGATTCATAACCAATAGATGACGAGAGCGGCGAGCGCGATGGCCGAGAGGAAGACCTTTGGGGATCGGTCATAGCGTGTTGCCACGCGCCGCCAATCCTTGAGCCTGCCGAACATGATCTCGATGCGGTTGCGCCGTTTGTATCGCCGCTTGTCGTATTTGACTGGAGCCTTGCGCTTCTTCCGGCCAGGGATGCAGGCGCGTATCCCTTTGTCTTTTAACGCATCCCTGAACCAGTCGGCGTCATAGCCGCGGTCTCCGAGTAGCCAGTCGACTTTTGGCAGACTGCTGAGTAACGCCCGTGCGCCGGTGTAATCGCTGACCTGCCCGGCAGTGACGAATAGATTAAGCGGCCGCCCCTGGCTGTCGCAGATGGCGTGCAGCTTCGTGTTCATGCCACCCTTGGTCCGACCAATCAGGCGTCCACGCCCCCCTTTTTCGCGGCCATGCTGGTCGCGGTGCGGTGGGCCTTTAGATACGTCGCGTCGATCATCACGGTCTTTTCCTCGCCATGTTCGGCGGCCAGGCCGACCATCATCCGCGCGAAGATGCCTTTCTCGCTCCATCGTTTCCACCGGCTGTACAGCGTCTTATGCGGTCCGTATTCCTTGGGAGCGTCGCGCCAGCGCAACCCGTTGCGATTGACGAAGATAATCCCGCTCAGCACTCTCTTGTCATCGACCCGTGGCTTGCCGTGCGACTTCGGGAAGAAAGGGGAAAGCCTGGCCATCTGCTCGTCGGTCAGCCAGAAAAGGTCGCTCATATCACCACTCCATTTTTCGAGCCGTGAATCATGCAGCGCCTTGAGAATCAATGCATCCTGACCCTAATCGGGAAGAAAACGACAGCTGTCAAATCAAGACCCGCCAACCGCTGAAGCCGAGTTCCGCAAAACATGGAAAGCAACGCGGCAACACCTCATTGCCCAAGGCCTAAATTGGATCACCAGGTCTTTTTAAGTGATGGATATTTGAAACTCTCATTCCTCGGACCCGGACAATCGGCCGGAAAATCATCAGACCTAAGCCCGATGTAGCGAAGCCGGGCCCGGGATATTCTGCCTCCAATACAGGATAACGCCTCGAACAGGATTGGAGACGAGAATGAATAAC
>NZ_JBQFXS010000068.1:0-1327 GCF_056541025.1 Ruegeria sp. AK4 | reverse complement strand
CCGAGGTCAAGTTTGGCGCCGCGCTGGATCAGCATTTTTCCCTGTCAGTCGATCCAAATGATGCCCAAACCTTGCTTTTCGCCTATCCATCGGAGACCAGTGCGGCCAGCGGCTACATCCAACCGGTGGTACGGTTCGAATTTGGCGCCCGTGGGGTTCACCTTCCAGCCGAGTCCCGCAGTATATCGCCTTATGTGCATCAGGCCTTTCCAGACCTGTTGGGGGCGGGCGACGTTGATGTGAAGGTCTTGGGTGTTGAACGCACATTCTGGGAAAAAGCCACGATCCTGCATATGCTCTATCATCAAGACATCACCAAACCTCTGGCTGACCGTATGTCGCGCCACTATTACGACATGGCTCAGTTGATCACGCACGAGTCCCGTTCTTGCGCTATCGAACAGATCGACTTGCTGGATCAGGTTGCACACCATAAGTCCGTCTTCTTCAAAGCGGCTTGGGCTAACTACGAGAATGCCAGGCCTGGATCTCTAAGATTGCTACCAAACCCTGAGCTGAAAGCAGCGTTGCGCCGGGACTATGTGGGGATGCAAGAAATGATCATCGGGGATACCCCCTTGTTCGATGACATCCTGAAAACCATTGGGGTGTTCGAGGCCGAACTCAACAGTTGAAATCAGCAACTTTAGTGGTCTCAAGGCACAGCGCGCGAGCTTCAAAACTGGATTGTTAGCCGAGCAGACACACTTTATGAATTCGCCCAAACTCGAGCTGGATCGCTCCAAGCAAAGGTTTCAAATGGTGAGACTGAATATATTGCGCGATGAACTTGCTGGGTGCGTGCAAGGTGATCGTTTGATCTTGCGTTTCAACAAATTTGAGTTCGCGATACCAGCTTTCAAACAATAATGCTTCAGATTCTGATAGGCGCCGAAGCGCCCTGCCCCACGGGTCCTGAAGGTCTTGTCCTTCATGTTCAACAGCTGCAGGTCTTTCTTGGCCAAACTGAACATGAACAACCTTTTCGGTTGATTTTGGGCTTTGTGTCTCCATGCGCGATACAAAATCAGAACCAACATTTTGCCAAACCGGTTCGCTCAGGCGATAAATTTCTGCGTAGTTGAGTCGATACGCTGCAACGCGGCCTCTAACCCCAGGCCTAAGCTGGAGAAGAATATTAGAATCCGTCAATCGCTTTATCTCTCGCTTGACGGTTCGTTCGTCCACGGACCAGAGGCGGGCCATTTCTTTTTGCCCGACCGTTAGCTCATCAGTGGGTTCTGTCGCAAAGTTCGCCCTCACCTGTCAGTTCGTGTGCATTTCTGGTAGCGCGCACTAGAACATGACAGGAGCAGGCCGTGACGAT
>NZ_JBQFXS010000067.1:0-1366 GCF_056541025.1 Ruegeria sp. AK4 | reverse complement strand
ATGTCCTGTGTGGGTGGCGCCTGCATTGCAAGTGTTTTCTGCGTTGATAGCGGCGGTCCGTCAGTACTGTCGTGTGTTTGGCCTGTTCACGCAGCCATTGTTGTCGGCTGCTGGCCTTGATGAGTTCCGCAAGTAAGGTTCCTATCGGCTAAACGACCTCGGTTTGGGCCGCGACATTCGTCGGAGTGTCCTGGCTTTTGGTTGACTTAAGTCCGCATCATCACATCAAACGTCTTGCATCTCTGGGCAGGTCGGCCTGTTCAGGCGGTCGGCTGCCGGTACTCCTGTTGTTTCGTCAGTATCGCCCAGATGAACCGGGCGCTCTTGTTGGCCATGGCGACCGTCGCCAACCGAAACGGTTTCTCTGCGAGGATTCTGGCGCTCCAGATATCTATGCGCTCCGGATGCTTCCTGCCCATCAGGGCACGGGATGTCATGCCGGTGATCAGGAGCTTTCGGATGTAGCGGTCGCCCTTCTTGGTGATCTTGCCTAGCTTTTCCTTTCCGCCGCTGGATTTGTTGAGCGGGGTCAGCCCCAGCCAGGCCGCAAGATCGCGGCCAGTCCGGAATTGCTTAGCATTTCCGATGGTCGCCACGATTGCGGAGGCGGTAATCGGGCCGACGCCCGGCATGCGCATCAGGCGCCGGGCGCCGGCATCCAGCAGCGCATGCTTCTCGATCATCTTTGAATAGCCTTCAACGCGCTCGTGACCGCCAAGAAACTGGTAGCAGACTGTGCCGAGAATGCCGCTCGCCAGATCCGGCATGTCGGGCCGTTCCCCTTCAAGGTGGCGTTTGGCGAAGGCAATCACAGCCTCGATCCCGCTCTGCAGCACATGGCCGAATTCGCGCAGAAGGCTTCGGATCATGTTCGCCAGCTGCGTGCGCTGCCGGACTGCGAGATCCCGCGTGCGGTGCAGCGCCAGGATTGCCTGCTGGTCTTCGGATTTCACTTCGACGAACCGCATTGTTGGCCGACGGACGGCCTCGCAGATCGCCTCGGCATCAGCGGCGTCGGTCTTGCCGCGCTTTACATAGGGTTTGACATAGGCTGCTGGCATTAGGCGTACATCATGGCCCAGTCTGCTGAGTTCACGGCCCCAATAGTGGGCGGAGCCGCAGGCTTCAATGCCGACAACACAGCGCGGAAGGGCCTCGAAAAACGCAAGCAACTTCGGGCGCTTGATCTTCTTGTTGAATATCTTGCGGCCAGCGGCCGAAATTCCATGAACCTGGAACACGTCCTTGGCCAGATCCAGTCCAACTGTTTTAACTGTCATTGGGTGGCTCCTTTCCTAGCAGTCCAAGACAACTGCAGTATGGCGCATCGCGACGCCGGTGGAGCAGGAGCCACCCACTCCATCCG
>NZ_JBQFXS010000066.1:0-1398 GCF_056541025.1 Ruegeria sp. AK4 | reverse complement strand
TGTCTGACGTCAGCGCCAATGGGACAGTTTAGGTCGATTTGATAAGAGAGGGTTTCTGGCTCATCGTAACCGCCAAGGAGTGGAGATGAGAAAGAAACCCGGAACCAAGCAGAGCCACGGTGAGAAAGTTGTAAAAGACATCCGCCGCGCCACGCGTAAGCAATATTCAGCAGAAGAGAAGATCAGGATTGTGCTGGACGGCCTGAAGGGCGAAGACAGTATTTCAGAGCTGTGCCGCCGTGAAGGCATTGCCCAGAGCCTCTACTACAGTTGGTCCAAGGAGTTCCTTGAAGCCGGCAAGAAACGTCTGGCAGGCGACACGGCCCGTGCAGCGACATCGACCGAGGTCAAAGATCTGCGCCGCGAGGCACGCGATCTGAAGGAAGTGGTTGCCGAACAGGCTCTTGAACTGCGGTTGCTCAAAAAAAGCATGATCGCGGATGGGGGCGACGACGAATGAGGTATCCCGCATCCGAAAAACTGGAGATCATCCGCCTCGTCGAAGGTTCGCATCTCCCGACCAAGCGCATATTGGAAAAGCTGAGCATCCCGAAGACCACCTTCTATCGCTGGTATGACCGGTATCTGTCGGGTGGTCCTGAGGCGCTTGAGGATCGTAGTCCCAAGCCATCACGGGTCTGGAACCGCATTCCGCAGCCAATGCGTGAGAAGATCAAGGACCTGGCACTGAAGGAAAGTGAGCTTTCCCCGCGTGAGTTAGCTGTTCGCTTCACCGACACAGAAAAGTACTTTGTGTCAGAGGCTTCGGTCTATCGCATCCTCAAGTCTTACGACCTGATCACCAGCCCAGCCTATGTGGTTCTGTCAGCAGCAGATGAGTTCCACGACAAGACGACACGGCCGAACCAGCTCTGGCAGACCGACTTTACCTATCTGAAGGTGATCGGCTGGGGATGGTTCTATCTCAGCACGATCCTGGACGATTACAGCCGATACATCATCGCCTGGAAGCTTTGTACGACGATGAAGACCGAGGATGTGACCAACACACTGGACCTCGCCTTGCAAGCCTCAGGCTGTGATCAGGCAACGGGGCGGCACAAACCACGCCTGCTCAGTGACAACGGGTCCAGCTACATCTCTGGTGAGCTTGCAGAATGGCTGGAAGATCAGAAAATGGATCATGTTCGAGGCGCGCCATATCACCCACAGACCCAAGGCAAGATCGAGCGCTGGCACCAGACCTTGAAGAACCGCATCTTGCTGGAAAACTACTATCTGCCCGGTGACCTCCAGCAGCAGATCGATGCTTTCGTCGATCACTACAATCACCGGCGTTACCACGAAAGCTTACAAAACCTCACGCCCGCTGATGTCTACTTCGGGCGCGGCCACACCATTCTGAAACAACGAGAAAGGATCAAACGGAAGACACTC
>NZ_JBQFXS010000065.1:0-1468 GCF_056541025.1 Ruegeria sp. AK4 | reverse complement strand
GCTGAAGATCCCTGATGTCTTGATTTTCAAGAGCTCGAGATGGATGGCCTGATTTGACTGGTCCGACTTGATTGTTAGTGCATGACTGGCCTCGGGTCCATCTGGACGATGGTTTCAGGAGCTGGTGGCCGATAGCCGAGAGCGCTGTGGGGCCGCTTAGTGTTGTAGTGTTTCCGCCAGCCTTCGATGATAATCTGAGCCTCCCTCAGCGAGTAGAAGATCTCTCGGTTCAGAAGTTCATCGCGGAACCTGGCATTGAAGCTCTCCACATAGCCGTTCTCCCAAGGGCTGCCCGGTTCGATGAAGGCCGTCCTGGCTCCCACGGCTTCGATCCATGCTCGGACGTCTTTGGCAACGAACTCGGGGCCATTGTCGCTGCGCACAAATGCCGGCGGCCCTCTCAGGATGAAGAGATCGGTGAGAGCGTCGATCACGTCGGTCGAGTTTAGCTTCCGCTTCACTGTGATTGACAGGCATTCCCGGCTGAACTCATCGAGGATGTTCAAGGTACGGAACGCCTTGCCGTCGTCAGTGCGGCAATGCACGAAGTCGTAGCTCCAGACATGGTTGCGGTGCTCAGGCTTCAGGCGGATGCATGATCCGTCGTTCAGCCAGAGACGGCTCTTCTTTGGTTGCTTGCGTGGCACCTTCAGCCCCTCCCGCTTCCATAGCCGCTCAACACGGCCGACGCTGACCTGCCAGCCCGCATCTCTCAGCAGAACGGCGACGCGGCGGTAACCGTAGCTGCCGTATTGCCGGGCCAGTTCAATCATGTCCGCGACAAGCCGGTCTTCGTTTTCCCGGCCTCGGGGAGAGTACCTTTGCGTCGATCGATGCTGCCCCAGCACCCGGCAGATCCTGCGTTCTGAAACCTTCATCCTACTTCGGATCAGGTCGATGCAGGCACGCCGGCGGGCGGGGCTCAGAAGTTTCCCCGGGCTGCTTCCTTAAGGATTAGCTTGTCCAGGGTCAGATCCGACACGGCTTTCCGAAGCCGTTCATTCTCTTTCTGGAGCCGTTTGAGTTCCTTAAGTTGGTCGGTTCCCATACCGCCATACTGCTTGCGCCATCGGTAATAGGTCTGCTCGGTAATGCGCACTTCGCGGATCGCATCCACGCGCTGCATACCCTGGCCGACAAGCACATCAACCTGCCGTAACTTCTGAACTATCTCCTCGGGCTTGTGCCGCTTGTTTGCCATTCTCTGTCCTCCGTTCACTATACATAACGGTGGACCTAGTCAGATGAGGCATTCCACTATCGTTAGGACGTCAATTTTGCGGATGTTCGGCAAAGGCCAAATCCTACTCCCGCAACCAAAACTCTCAAACGGATATCAAACACTTAGCGCCACAAGAGGCGCTTTTTGCGTGTAGGGCGGATTCGCCCGGTGCTACAATGG
This sequence comes from Ruegeria sp. AK4, assembly GCF_056541025.1. Classification (NCBI taxonomy): domain Bacteria; kingdom Pseudomonadati; phylum Pseudomonadota; class Alphaproteobacteria; order Rhodobacterales; family Roseobacteraceae; genus Ruegeria; species Ruegeria sp. AK4. Next base: position 66 of record NZ_JBQFXS010000065.1, on the reverse strand, counting down.
TTGGCCCGATTTGACCGGTCCGTGTGACACAACCTTTGCTAGATCAGCAGATGGGGTCGCTCCAAG
>NZ_JBQFXS010000064.1:0-1773 GCF_056541025.1 Ruegeria sp. AK4 | reverse complement strand
CGTAGTCGTCCGTCGCTCGTTCTGACTTAGAATTTTGCACAGGTCGAGACCTTCTGCGACTGCGCAGTGTAGACTACAACTTGGAACAGGTTGGATTTAAGGAGAAGTACATGCCGGTAGCTGGGCCGCCGCTATCTGCATCGGCGGATATGACAAACTTGCTTGGCGAGAGTTTGTCAGCAAACCCCGACGGCATCGCGCTTTTTGCGTTGGATGGAGCTCTAACTTGGCGAGAGATTGAGGCCGCCTGTACCCGGCTTGCTCGGAGTTATCTGAACCTGGGGTTGATGCCGGGGGACCGTGTGGCATCGATCATGCCGAACCGAGCAGCGCTGGTGATCCACTATCTGGCATGCATGCGAGCAGGTTTGGTGGCGATGCCGCTCAACTATCGGTATTCAGCTGCGGATATTGATTATGCGCTTCGTTTGGCAACTCCGGCCGCGCTTTTGGTGCATAGTGAGCGCGCCCATGATATTTCCGCGGTCACCGGCATATCGCAATTGCCTGTGGGGGTGATAGCCCATGAAGGCAAACTAGACGGCGCATTTGTCTTTGAGAACCTTATGGACACTGAATGTGAAGAAGCGCTGCCCAAAGTTCAGGCGGAAGCTCCGGCATTCATTTTTTTCACCTCCGGAACCACTGGTAAACCGAAAGGAGTAACGCATAGCCACGCCAGTATGGGGAGTATGGCGGCGAGCAATGCCCAAGGGTTGGGATTGGGCCCTCAGGACGTGGTGCTGCCAGCTTCGTGGATTTCTCATACCGCAGGGCTGCGGCTTACGTTCGCGGGGCTTTGGTCCGGTGCCAAAACGAATGTCGCACGGAGTTTTACCCCTGACGAGCTTTTGGGGTTGTTGCGAAAGACACGACCGACAGTTGCGCAAATCCTACCTGCGCCGTTGGCTTCATTGCTTACGGCGCCCGGCGCAGTACGAGAGGATTTTTCTTCTCTGAAAACGATGATGGCGGGAGGCGACAAACCCTCGCAAACGGTGGTCAAAGCGTTCGACGCGCTGGCTGGTGTGCCGATTGGATCATTCTACGGGATGACGGAGATGGGAACGTCGCATTCCAACACGCATGGAGGCGCTGAAAAGACTGGAGCGGTGGGACAGAACAATCCGGGATATGTCTCTGAGCTTCGCAATGAGGCCGGGGAGGAGGTCCCCGCAGGGGTTGATGGTCGGCACTGGGTGAAAAGTCCAAGCATGATGACCGAGTATTGGAAAAATTTGGAGGCAACTGCATCGGCCTTTCGGGACGGTTGGTTCGACACCGGTGATCTGATGCAGCGAGATGCGGATGGCTATTTTTGGTTCCGGGGGCGCCAGAAACAGATCATCGTGCATGATGGCTCGAATATCAGCCCGGCGGAGGTTGAAGATGCGTTAACACTGCATCCAGCCGTAGCGGCAGCAGTGGTGGTTGGGGTGCGCGACGAGATGCATGGCGAGGATGTTTGGGCATTCGTGAGTCTAGCCGAAGGCGTCGCATCAGTTAGCGCCAGTGAAGTAATTGACTTCGCGCGGGAGCGGATTGGTTACAAAGCGCCAGATGTAGTTAAGGTATTGAATACGCTTCCGTTAACAATGGGTGGCAAGCTTGATAGGATGGCGCTAAAACGATTGGCAGCAGAAGAAAGCGGTCCCGCGCATGTGATGTAAAACTCTAAATGGCCGGGGGCAGTCGCAGCCGATTCCCCGCTATTCTCTGCGGGAAAGATTGGGCGATGTCTTGGGTACCAAGCACCGAATGCTGCATCGTAAA
>NZ_JBQFXS010000063.1:0-2097 GCF_056541025.1 Ruegeria sp. AK4 | reverse complement strand
ATCATCTGGATGCCTTGCTCGGCCATGCCAGCGAGTGCCGCACCCAAACCGTCCAGGCCGTCAGCAATGTTGCTGTTGTGCTGGATATAGGTCTCCGCGGACAGGAAATCCGTGATCCGGTCAACATCGCCATCTTTCAGGATCGTGTTCACAAAGTCGGTGACCAGCGCCTTGTTCTCGGCTGTCTTTTCCAGATCGGTGATCTCAGTCGGACCATCGGTCTGAGTGTGTCCCGAAGGATTTGGCGGTGTAATTGGGGTCAGGTTGTCCCAGTGTTCTGCAACCTTTCCGTCCTCGACGCGGAAGACATCAAAGCCAACCAAGGTGTCTGCACCAAACGCCTGGGCGTTGTTGTAGGTCGTATGCAGGACGACCATATCGCCCTCAGCGATCACCCGGTGGATGTCCACCTCGATCCCGCTTTCCTTAAGACCGGGGATAAACCCCAGGATCGGAGCGGCACCCGTAGGGACGGCAGGGTTGTGCTGGATATAGTCGTTTGCCAGCAGTTGTTCGGCGGCGGTTGCGTCGAAGTTGACGAAAATGGCGGCTACAGCCTCCAATACGAGTTCTTTAGGTGTCATTGTTGTAGTCCTCTTTTGATTTGATTTGACGACATTCACGCTGCGTAGGCTTGCGCCGAGGTGATCGTGAATTCTGTGCCCCACGGGTCGATCTTGCGGCCGGGTGTGAGATTTGCGGGGTCTGCCAACAGCTCAACACTTGCGAGACCAGTGGCCCCAGCAGGGCGCGAGCCTGCTCCCTTGGATTGCCATGCGTTTGTAGCTAGGTGGTGATGATAGCCACCGGACCCGAACCAGCGGGCTGAGGGCAGCTCAAAGGTCTGCACCATAATCAGCTCGTCAGTAACGAACTTCGCCGCTTTGCTCACATCACCGACACGTAAATGAACGTGCCCAATGACTGTGTCCGCGGGTGCGCCTTGCCACTGTGTGGCATCTTCCGTAAGTGATTTCAGATCGAGCGGGTGTGTTGTCATGTTGACGGTATCGCCCTGGCGTTTCCACGTTTCGCGGGGCAGGTCACGATAGATTTCGATGCCGTTTCCTTCGGGATCGTTCAGATAAAGCGCCTCGCTGACACCGTGGTGGGATGCGCCATCCAGGCGAACACCGCGCTCATCCGCGTAGATCAGCCATGCACCGAGGTCTTGTTTGGACGGCAACAGAAATGCCGTGTGAAACAGCCCCGCCTCTTTAGGAAAGGGTTTGGCGTTGCGGTCCTGGCGCAGCTCGATCAGCGTTCCGGCCTCGGTGCCGAGGCGGGCGCTTTCACCGTTGCGTTCGACTAGGCCGAGGCCGATCACGTCTTCATAAAATGTTGCGGTCTTATCCAGATCGCGCACCGTCAGGGCGACCTGACCTATTGAGATGGGGGCGTCTGAAGTTGCCATGTTCTTGTCTCCTGCGATTCAGCTTGAGAGAGACTTAGCGATGGTCTTTCCTCGTTGAAATGGCGATAAAAGAGAGTATGTATCGCCAAATTGGAGACAATCACATGGATCGGATTGATGGGATGCAGAGCTTCGTTGCCGTTGTTGAAGCCGGTTCCTTCGCCGCCGCCGGACAACGGCTTGGCATTTCAAACAAGCTGGTCAGCAAGCGTGTCGCACAGCTCGAAAACATGGTTGGGCTGAATCTTCTCCATCGCACCACCAGGTCTATGTCGCTGACCCACGAGGGGGAGCGATATCTGGAAGGAGCGCGACGAGTGCTGGCTGAGATGGAGCAGTTGGAGACTGAGTTTGACGCTTCAGAGGGCTTGAAGGGCATCGTTCGTGTGGCCGCGCCCCTTACCTATGGCGACACGGCGGTGGCTAAAGCAGCAAGCCGCTTCGTAGAGCAACACCCGAACGTCACGGTCGAATTGGACTTGTCGGATCATTATGCCGATCTGGCCAAGGGCGGTTTCGATATCGCAATACGGATCGGCGCGCTCAGTGACTCCAGTTTGGTCGTTCGCAAGCTTGGTGAAACGCATATGAAAGTCGTCGCGACCCCTTCCTACCTTGAAGAACATGGCGCACCTTCACATCCTGCGGAACTCTCGGACCACATTTGCATTCGAGATGCGAAC
>NZ_JBQFXS010000062.1:0-2143 GCF_056541025.1 Ruegeria sp. AK4 | reverse complement strand
GTCGGCCAGTTGGGATGCAAGATTGCTTCAACAATATCTGCATCAGCTACAAACTGCGCGTTGTGTTTCGCAGCAAGATGGCGCATGTGGTGGTTTTCCTTCAGGCACATCATTTGGATTGTCCTTACACCCCTGTTCTGCGCCATTGCGAACATCTGTTGAAACAATGCGTCGCCAATCCCAATGCCTTGCCACTCGGCTTCGACGGAGAAGGCAGCTTCGGTCTTTGATTGCCACGACTGAAAGAGACCGCGCAGTTCCACAAGGCCTCTCAATTGCCCAGAGATAAACGCTCCACAAACGATACTGTCGTACCGAAGGACATTCTGCGCGTAGCCCAGAACCCCTGTATTAGTAACAGTCCCACAAAACCGTTCGCGCCGAGTCTGGTCATCTAATCGAAGAAAATGATCACAGATGTCATCTTGATCGCGGAAACGGAGACGACGAACGATCGGGTCTCGTGAAGTTCTCCTATCGCTCATCTTTCGGGCTCCTGCTTGGCAGGTTGGTTTGGGCCAGCACTTTCGGGAGGAGTTGAAAGTGCTGGCCCCTTGCGTTGGCGCTCCCTGTAGTCTTTTTCGCCGCCGCTTTTGCTGGCTTACTCTGGGAGGAGCGAGGACCAGCAAATTTCGTGTGAGCTTCTGACCTGAAGGCCTCTGTTCTATTAATCAGCCATCAATTTCGCGGCGTATTCCGCGATATCGGATCGCGAAATTCCAATCTGTGCGAGTTGGTCGTCGCTCATTTTCGAAAGTGTGGAGAGCATCCGGGCCATTTGAAGCGTCTTCAAGACGGCATTTGCCGTGGCTCCGATCCACGCCAGTAAGCTGATGGATAGGGCAATGGCGTGAACACGATCTGTAACAGCCGTTTGGGAATTAGCCGCCATACGCAGCCTCCATAGCAAGTCTTTTGATGCTACTGCGCGGAATACCCAGATCTATTAGGTCACGGTCAGATAACACCGAGAGTTCATAATAAGTTGCGCGATAAATCCTGTATTTGGACTGTGCCTTTCGCATCGTGTCCAGCTTTTGATGAAAGAACGTGCGGCCAGCTTCGAAAACGACATCCAGCCCGCTGTTTGATCGAGTAATTGCCATGATATTGCCTCGTCTGTTGCTGCAATGCAGTATTTATGCTGCAATGCAGAGATAGATGTATTTGGTAGCGCTCACAATTCGACAATTTGGCATAGGCCCCATGCCATATTGGAACAGTAAAGGTCATGACATGGACATTTCTGTGCAAATGCTAATCTTTGCGACGGTTGTCGAGCAGGGCAGCATCTCTGGGGCTGCAAGATCAATGGGGCAGACCCCATCAGCAGTTAGTAAGCAGATCGGATTACTTGAAGATCAGGTGCACTACTGCCTTCTTAATCGCACCAGAACGGGTGTCTCTCCGACGCGAGAAGGCCAAGATTTCTATGAAAAATGCAAAGCGATGGCTGACAAGTTTAATGAAGCCAAAGCGATGATCAACAGTTTTGACGGTGTCCCACGCGGAGAACTTAGGATTGCATCCACTGTCGCATTCGGTAAGTCTCAACTGATTCCTGCCCTGCCAGAGTTCATGAAAGAGAACCCTGAGGTTCAAATGTCTTTGGATTTGACCGACCGAGAAATTGATCTTCGGAGTGAGGGGTTCGATGCGGCGATCTGCTTTGCAGAACAACGCAAGAATCCAGATATGGTCATTAGGCGCATTATGCAGAGTCGCAGGGTACTATGCGCCTCACCTGCATACCTTGAGCGTTGTGGAACACCGTCGAATTTTGCCGAATTGGCTGAGCATAATTGCTTGAGAGTTGCTGGGAGAAGCCAACGGAACGCTTGGAACAGCATTAAACCGAACGCAGGCGAAAAATTTGAAGCAACGGGCAGCTTTGAGGGAAACAGCACCGATGTCGTCTTTCGAGCCGCTCTAGCAGGTATCGGGATCGCACGGCTGCCCTGCTATATGGCAAACAGGAAATTTCGCTCCGGCGAACTTGTCCACGTCATGCCGGAGTATGCACCACCCAGCACAGATATTGTCGTAATGTTTGCCGACAGGCGCAATCTAGCACCAAAAACCAGAGCGTTCGTGGATTACCTGGCGCGACGGTTTCGGGATTCCAAAGAAAACCAAAGGAACG
>NZ_JBQFXS010000061.1:0-2448 GCF_056541025.1 Ruegeria sp. AK4 | reverse complement strand
TTCCCACCGTGGGAGGCGAATGCAAAATGAAACGTCGCTGATGGCTGAGAACCATTCTAACTGCAAAGCGACCGGTCACTCGGCAGGCCATGTATCCACTACAGTGCGGTGTGCAGTCTGCTACCGAAATAGCGTTAAAACCGCCTTGGACGATCAAGCATTAGCTGGAGCACAAGCTGTTCCCTTCCTGTTCTATTGTTTATGTGCAACTTTTGGAGGGGTCGACTTGCTTCAACCGGCAAGCTTCCTCAGCAATCGGTACTGCCTTGATGCACGTAAGCTTTTGGACCCGCGGTGTCCGCCATCAGCACCCATGGAACAGACTAGGTTGATTGCGTAGCGGAGGATTTCAGGCTCATCGTAACCATCAGAGAGTGGAGATGAGAATGAAATCCGGGAAACAGAAAGCGTCAGCAGAGAGAGTTGTCAAAGACATCCGCAGGAAGACACGGCGCCAGCATTCGGCAGAGGAGAAGATCCGTATTGTGTTGGATGGGCTTCGTGGTGAAGACAGCATAGCGGAGCTGTGTCGCCGTGAAGGAATAGCTACGAGCCTGTATTACAGCTGGTCGAAAGAGTTCCTTGAGGCCGGTAAGAAGCGGTTGGCTGGCGATACCGCACGCCAGGCTACCAGCTCTGAGGTGAAGGATTTGAGAGCGGAATCGTCGGCGCTGAAAGAGGTAGTCGCCGACCTGACCCTTGAGAACCGGCTGCTCAAAAAAAGCATGTTCGAGGATGGGGGAGACGACGAATGAGATATCCCGCATCCGAAAAGCTTGAGATCATCCGGCTGGTTGACGGTTCGCACCTGCCGATCAAACGCACACTGGAAAAGCTCGGCATTCCCAGAACGACCTTCTACCGCTGGTACGACAGGTATCTGTCTTTCGGCGAGGCCGGGCTTGAGGATCGCCATTCCCGGCCAGGTAGGGTTTGGAACCGCATCCCCGACAAGGTGCGCAAGCAGATCGTGGAACTGGCTCTGGAAGAACCCGAGTTATCGCCCCGCGAGCTTGCGGTGCGGTTCACCGACACCAGGCGCTACTTCGTTTCTGAGGCCAGTGTTTACAGGCTTCTGAAGGCACAAGATCTGATCACTAGCCCAGCCTGCATCACCATCAAAGCGGCGGATGAATTCCATGAGAAGACTGTGCGGCCGAACCAGCTTTGGCAGACCGACTTCACCTATCTCAAAGTCATCGGTTGGGGCTGGTTCTACCTGTCTACGATCCTGGATGATTACAGCCGTTACGTTGTCTCTTGGCGCCTTTGCACCACGATGAAAGCTGACGATGTCACAGGAACGCTGGAAGACGCTTTGGCTGCATCAGGTTGTGACAGTGTCACCGTTGCCCACAAGCCCCGGCTGCTCAGCGACAACGGCAGCAGTTACATCTCTGGCGAGTTGGCGAAATGGCTGGATGAGCAGGGTATGGATCATGTTCGGGGAGCGCCCAACCATCCGCAGACCCAGGGCAAGATTGAGCGATGGCATCAGACGATGAAGAACCGTGTCCTGCTGGAAAACTACTATCTGCCAGGAGCGCTCGAACAGGCCATCGGCGACTTCATCAATCACTACAACCACAACCGATACCACGAGAGCATCAGCAATCTGACACCCGCCGATGTCTATTTCGGTCGAGCCGAAACAATCCTCAGACGCAGAAAGGAAATCAAACACCAGACAATCCAGAAACGCCGCTTGCTGCATCATCAGAACGCGGCGTAGATTGAAACTGCGGCGAGCCTGATCCTCCTAAGCCAATCAAACGCTCGTGTTCCAAATCATTCCATGACGGACATGGTGATCCTGGTTCTGTCGTTCGTCGGTATCTACTCGCTGCGGAACTCCGCCACCGATTGTGCCATTGCAGCTGTTTTTGGTGTAATGGGTCTGATCTTGAAACGACAGAACCTTCCGATTGTCCCGATCATTCTGGGCATGGTTCTTGGTGGAATTATGGAAGTGAAGCTGCGCTCGGCCATGGCTCGGGTTCGTGATCCGCTGGACTTTGTTGACCGGCCAATCGCGGCAGGTCTGGCCTTGGCCATCGTCCTGCTGATCGGTTTCCATTTCTGGGGTGTTATTCGCGAACGTCGCGTCGCCCAGCCGGAAATGGAACATGACCACGACATCCACGACAGTCAGCAAAGCTGATCCGCACTCGGAAAAGGAGCGCAAAATGGCACGATTTGACGGAAAAACCGTTCTGATTACCGGGGCCGGTACAGGTATTGGGTCAGCGATTGCACGCAGGCTTAGCGCAGAAGGAGCCAATGTAGCCGTTATGGGGCGACGGGCAGAGCCGTTGGAAGCGGTCGCCGGATCAATCAACGGGTTGGTTGTACAGGCTGATGCAGCAAATGCCGATCAGGTGAAGGCCGCGTTGGAAACGATCAACGCCCGCTTTGGCGCACTGGATGTGCTTGTCTGCAATGCAGGCG
>NZ_JBQFXS010000060.1:0-2608 GCF_056541025.1 Ruegeria sp. AK4 | reverse complement strand
AAATACCACTTAGTTTCTTGCCGATCTCCATTGCTTACCTCCCTGATCGCAATTATTGAGACGTTTTGTATCAAAAAACGCTAGTATATTTCTCAGCGTTTGGCTAGAACTTTTTGAAACCAGTTTCAGGGAGGTGATTATGGAAGTGGACTATGCTGTCGTCGGGGCCGGGTCTTCGGGCTGCGTTATCGCCAATCGCCTAAGCGCCGAGCCGGGCACGACCGTGGCCCTGCTCGAGGCCGGCGGGCGCGACACCAACCCCTGGATTCACATTCCCGTCGGGTATTTCAAAACCATGCATAACCCCTCGGTCGACTGGTGCTACCGGACCGAGCCCGATCCCGGCCTGAATGGCCGCTCCATCGACTGGCCGCGGGGCAAGGTGCTGGGCGGCTCATCCTCGCTGAACGGGTTGCTGTATGTCCGTGGCCAGAAAGAGGATTATGACCGCTGGCGTCAGATGGGCAACGAAGGCTGGGGCTGGGACGACGTGCTGCCCCTGTTCAAACGCTGCGAGGATCAGGAACGCGGCGCGGACGAGTTTCACGGCGTCGGCGGGCCCTTATCGGTGTCCAACATGCGCATTCAACGCCCGATCTGCGACGCCTGGGTCGCAGCCGCGCAGGCGGCGGGCTACCCGTTCAACCCCGATTACAACGGCGCGCAGCAAGAGGGCGTGGGGTACTTTCAACTGACCACCCGCAATGGGCGCCGTTGCAGCGCGGCGGTGGCTTACCTTAAGCCCATCCGCAACCGCCAGAACCTGAACATCATCACCAAGGCGCTGGTGACGCGGGTGATTCTGGAGGGGAAAAAGGCCACCGGACTGGTCTACCGGGATCGCTCGGGCGCGGAACAAACCCTGACGGTGCGGCGCGAGATCATCCTGTCCGGCGGGGCGATCAACTCACCGCAAATCCTGATGCTGTCGGGTATCGGAGACCCCGATCATCTGAAGGAAAACAGCATCGACCCCATGCACGCCCTGCCCGGCGTCGGCAAGGGGCTGCAGGATCACCTGCAGGCGCGGCTGGTGTTCAAATGCAATGAACCGACCCTGAATGACGAGGTCCGCAGCCTGTTCAACCAGGCTCGCATCGCGCTGAAATACGCGCTGTTCCGTGCAGGGCCGATGACCATGGCGGCCAGCCTTGCCACCGGGTTCCTGAAAACCCGCCCCGAGGTCGAAACGCCCGACATTCAGTTCCATGTGCAACCCTGGTCCGCCGACAGCCCCGGCGAGGGCGTGCATCCGTTTTCGGCCTTCACAATGTCGGTCTGCCAACTGCGCCCGGAAAGCCGCGGCGAACTCAGGCTGGACGGCCCGGACCCGTCGAAACATGTCAAGATCATCCCGAATTACCTGTCCACCGAGACCGATTGCCAAACCATCGTCCACGGCGTGAACATCGCCCGCAGGATCGCCAAGCAGAACCCTCTGGCCTCGAAGATTTCCGAGGAGTTCCGGCCAACCGCAGATCTGAGTTGCAACGATTACGAAGGCACTCTGGACTGGGCCAGATCGAACACGGCGTCGATCTATCACCCGACCGGCACCTGCGCGATGGGCCGCGCCGGGGCCTCTGTTGTCGATGCAAAACTGAAGGTACACGGCATCGCGAACCTGCGGGTGGCCGATTGCTCGATCATGCCGGAAATCGTCAGCGGCAACACCAATGCGCCCGCGATCATGATCGGCGAAAAGGCCAGCGATCTGATACGCGCGGAGGGCTGACGCAGAAGCCACCCCTGATTGGGCAGACATGCAATCCACCTAGTCCGATGCGGCGCGGGATGAATAGTAAAACGCAATCGCCTGCGCCCGGTTCTTGACCGACAGCTTTTCATAGATGTTGGAGAGGTGAAATTTCACCGTGTTGGTCGATATCTGCAGTTCCTTGGACAGCTCGCGGTTGGACAGACCCCGGGCCAAGGCCTCGAGAATGGCGCGCTCTTTCCGGGACAGGTTTTGGATCGGGTCCTGCTGCATCTTGCGGACATCGATGAACGGAAACACCATCTTGCCAGCGGCCACATCGGCGCAGGTTTTCAGCAGGCCCTCAACCTCGGTGGACCGGGCGGCGAAGCCCGCCGCCCCCGCCTGCATCGCCAGCCGTGGAATATCGCCGGTCGCATCGCCATAGACAACGAAGCGCGGCGCGTTGGCCTGCTCGCGCATCACCTCGATCAGCTTGGCCGCGCCCAGAACCGGCAGGTTCCAGTCCACCACACCGACCTGAACCGGGACCCGCATTGCCGTTCCCAGAAACCCCTCGGCGGTGGCCGATGTCGCGACCAGAGAGAATCGGGGGTCGCGCTCGAAAATCTCGGACATGGCGGACAGAACCAGCGGATTGCCATCCGCAAGCATGATGTCGATCCGGCTATTGCAGAGGTCAATCATCTGATTTTGCCCTGATTTTTCCGAAACCCACCCGAACGGGTAGGAACGGTTTTGGTATACACTGGTATTTTTACCGCTTTGGGTAGGAAGTTACCCATACTTTTAGGCATCCAAAAGCAGTAGTAAGTTACGTTGCGTCATAGGGCAAGTCCGCGTTTCCTGCTCGGCAACGTACCACACCGGGCCTCAGCGCCCAGCCAGTTG
>NZ_JBQFXS010000059.1:0-3226 GCF_056541025.1 Ruegeria sp. AK4 | reverse complement strand
CTCATCTCCACTCCTTGGCGGTTACGATGAGCCAGAAACCCTCTCTTATCAAATCGACCTAAACTGTCCCATTGGCGCTGACGTCAGACACCCCTATGCGCCTTGCACCGAAACGCCAACCCGGGCGTCCGCCCTTTGGCGATTGACTGTTGCCACATGGCAGAACTTCAGGTCGATCATAGAATAAATCCCGAAATGCAGGCGAGACAGGTACGACGCGCCAAACTCATACCCCCTCTTGGAAATCGTTAACCCCCTCGGGGCGCGCCGCACCGGTTTGGTATCGGCGCAGCATGTTGGGAATGTGTCTGCACCAAGGATTTTGTGCCGTAATATTCGAATAACAGCACATATTCAGTGCTTGGATGCGGGATAAAATCTACACTTATTACGGGAAACCCCCAATTTCCGAAACATGAATCAGAGGGTAGGGTTTTATCAACGGACCACTTAACCCAATCCGTAGCACCCCCACTATGTGAGGGGCTGGCCTAAACCCCCTCGTCCAGCCCCTCGCATCACCATCCACTTTCCGAACATTTGTGAACCGGCGATGCACCTTCGGGCCAATTCCGCACTTCAGGCGTCGTTAAGATTGAAGCCGCAGCGCAACTGGCCGTAGGGTACCTGAAGTTTCCGCGATTTCATGACAAAAAGAAGTGAGTTACTTCACAGATGGGTGGGGTCGGTTCTGTTGAGGTAGCACGCATTCACATCAAAACTGTGCTAAAATCAACTTGTCTGTTTGGACGAGGGAAATCATGCCGACAGCCATTGTGAACGGCACGAAAATTCACTTCGAAGATACTGGCGGCGAAGGCGAGCCGGTCTTTTTCTCTCATGGCCTACTGTTTAGCGGAGCCATGTTCGAAGCGCAGGTTGCTCATTTGAGGGACCGCTTTCGCTGCATCACATATGACCATAGGGGTCAGGGACAGAGCAGTGTTCCTGAAGGCGGTTATGATATCGAGACGCTGACCACCGATGCAGCAGAACTAATCAGAAGCCTGGGCGCGGTACCTTGTCATTTTGTCGGCCTAAGCATGGGCGGGTTCGTGGGCATGAGATTGGCAGCTCGTGAGCCAAGCCTTCTGAAGTCGCTGACACTGCTCGAAACCAGTGCTGAACCTGAAGAGCCAAAAAACGCTCCCAAATATCGAATTTTGAACTTTGTGGCGCGATGGATCGGATTATGGGCCGCCATCAATCAGGTTATGCCGATAATGTTCGGGCGCACATTTCTCACCGATCCAAACCGCGCAGAAGAAAGGAAGAGGTGGTCAAAGGCAATTGTGAGCAGCCATCGGATTGGGATTACACGGGCAGTTAGAGGGGTAATCGACAGGGAAGGCTGTACCGAACTGCTTGCAAAGATAGAGATTCCGGTCGGTATAGGCGTCGGAGACGAAGACATCGCTACGGTTCCGGAGAAATCACATCAGATGCATCGCGCAATCACAACCTCAGAATTAGTTGTGTTCAAAGGGGCAGGCCATTCCTCCTCGATTGAAACACCGGACCAGGTGACAGCGCTGATAGAGCGCACAATTCAGAGAACATTGAATCAGGGCTCGGATCTGTTGAACAAGTAGGTCCATAGGGATCGTCACGTACGTCCCCATTGCCGACATCTCGCACTTCCGTTTGTCATCTAAAACGCCATGGCGCGCTTAGACGTCATAGGTGCGAGTGAATGATGGTACATAATCCTCGCCAAACTCTTCTCGGTGCTTTTGTCTTGCGTCTGACAAGACGGCTTTAGCGCGGTTCGCATCATCGTGAACGAAATCAGACAAGTCGTCAGCGGAGTTTGCTTGCATCAATTCTTCCTCGTAGATCAATGCCAGGTTGTCAATTTGTCGGCGCGATTCCATCAGCTTTGGCGGACGTATCGTGTCAACGATCCTTCGGACGCCAAAGTTCCAATCGGCAAACAGAGGGACCCATTGGAAGTCCAAGAGAGTCTGCCCCCCACCGATTTCTATCGCGGGAACGTCACACTCCTCCAGTAAAACGGGAATGAACCAGGTTTCATCCTGGCGTCGAATCCGTATCTGTTCTACCGCCTGCAGCAACTCATCGTTCATGTATGTCTTTTGCCTATTCCAATACGACGTGGAAAAACAGGCAATGAAATTATCGCTTTCTTCGATTGCTTGACGGATGTTCGCCTTCCATCTTGCTCCGGGCGACAGCATTTTGTCATCGTGCCAGTATTCGACGCGAAGTCGGCCTAGATTTTCGCAGAGCGTATCCACTATTGGTTTGTCGTCGGCAACGTAAGAAATAAATGTTCGCATTTCTTGTTTCACGGCACATGGAACCCGAGTTTGACCGTATATTGAATTCATGCCGTCGCATAGCGTCGGCTAATGTCGTCTTAAGTTGTTTCGGCTCGGGCAATCCAGCCGCTTGGATTGTGGAACCCCAAAAAATACCAGACCATAATTGCCGAGCGAAGTTGAAACCAAAAGTGGGCTGTCTAACCGGGCTTGGTTGCTTCAATTCACCTACGGTAGTCTGGCCTGCTTAAGCCGTGATTTAGCTACTGGGGTTTCCGCATGTTTGTAACGGTTCCTGGAGTACAACTTGTGGAAAGACCAATCAATTCTGCTCCGGCCATCCAGGAAGCTTTTCCGGCGCAGGCACATAGTGCCGCTCCAGCCATTCCTTGAAGACAGACCAATAGTCCTGCGGCTTTGCTGTGTATCGGCGTGAGTGCAGGTCAGCGATTGCGATTTCCAACTGTCGCCACCACTGAAGTTTGAGCCTGAGCCCATGCGCTTTAGCCCATGCGCGTAATGCGGCTTCCCAATCGTCTACGCGACGGGATTCAAGTTCATTTTGGAGGTCGAAGGGGATTCGATTGGGCCAGTTCTGCATGGGGAACAGGTAGCGAACATCGACCGCTTGTCCAAATGAAAATTCGCACCTACCGTAAGTCGCATGTGTAACCTTTACTCCAACACGATCCCTGCTGAAGCGATGCGTCAACTTTTTGATGTTGCAGTCGAACGCGACAGGCTTGGAAACGCAGAGCCCCTACCGGCGATTTACCCAAAGCACATGGCTCCGGTGGTCAGAATGACCGAAGATGGCGAGCGAGAATTGTTGCCGCTCAGTTGGGGGTTTCGGACCACCAAGAAATCGAAAAAGACCGGGGCAATTATCCAGCCGAATGCCTGGAACAATGCGCGTGACGACAAAGTGCGTACGAGCGGGCTTT
>NZ_JBQFXS010000058.1:0-3556 GCF_056541025.1 Ruegeria sp. AK4 | reverse complement strand
GCCGACAGGCGCAATCTAGCACCAAAAACCAGAGCGTTCGTGGATTACCTGGCGCGACGGTTTCGGGATTCCAAAGAAAACCAAAGGAACGTCTAACTACGTACAGAAACGATCGCAGCTGTCCCAATCGATCCAAACCCATCTGCTGTAAGTGCTTAATAGTCCGGCCGAAACCTGAAGAGAACTAATGGGGTATCTCGATCAAAAATCTGGCATTGGTCGGTAAATGCAGCATTGGTCACGGCCTTGTCAGAAGAGCTTTGGTTGAGCGGGGCAGTGCGGTTGCGTAGCTTTTGCCCATGACCAGACCTACCTCATTCAAATACTTTATAACCAATCCCGAGATCATCCGCCTTGCGGTGATGCTGTACTTCCGATTCCCGCTATCGCTTCGGAATGTCGGGAGATCTGTTACACTAGCGAGGCATCGACGTGAGCCACGAAACCGTCCGATACTTTTGGAACAGATTTGGCCCGATGTTTGCTGCCGGGATCAGACGGAAGCGTGTTCAGCAGCTGCGCGCATTATCGAAATGGAAGTGGCGGTTGGATCAGGGTTTCGTGAAAGTGAATGGCAAGAGACATTATTTTTGGCGGGCTGTTGGGTATGCCTAAGGTCATTCACCTGGTAGTGACGCGAGCGTCAACGACCTAATATTCACAACAATATTGCACGACCCACAGCCGTTTCATCTCGATTTATAACGGCGCCCTTGGAAAGAACTACCCGTGACATCAGCGCTTGGCCTGAACAGACTGCCTCTTCTATTGATTGCTCGGAAAAACGGCTGGCGATGAACGCCGCATTAAAGCTGTCGCCGGCACCTATTGTATTAACTGGGTATTCAATTCGTTCAAACTTGAATTGTCGCGTCTCGTTTACTTTAGAGTCGTAAATCGGTCCGCCGCCTGTCTTCAGGAGAACACTCGGTGCTCCCAAAGCTCGCAGATTTAAGCGCCGGATCATGGGTTTTAACTTGCCAAAGTTCAGACACATCATCTTGGGATGGCAAAGCCAAAGTTGAAACGGCCAATGCTCGAGTGATCGATGTTCGGGCAAAGTCGGAGTCTTCCCAGAGAACCGACCTGTAGTTCAGGTCAAAGAAAACGTCGCGCCCGTCAGATTTGAGGTATTCCATCAGCCCAAGGAGACGAGCCCGAGCGTCTGTACTGAGAATCGCCAGTTTTACGGTTGAGACGAACAACGCCCGTGCATTTCTAACCGCGTTTTCTTCAAGCGCAGACAATTGTAGCAGGCCACGCGCTGCCGATTGGTCGCGCCAATAAGTGAATGAGCTGTCTCCGTTCTCATCGCATTCTATCATGCTCAATCCAAGCGTTTTTCCGGGGACACTGGCTATGCAGTTTGTTTCTACGCCCTCACCGGTCAGATTGGACAGGACCCAATCTCACAAAGCGTCGTCCCCCAAACCGTGTCACATATTTAACATTGCCCGGGCCGAGCACCTGGCCAAATAAATCGCCGTGTTCAGTGTGTCGCAACCATGCCCTTTTCGAGACCTCCCGGGAGAACCTTCGGACTGAGTCAGTTCGACCAGTGCCTCGCCAATAGATACGACCCGCGTCATTTTTAGAGCTCCAAGGGTGTTATAAGTGGCTTCCCGTCGAAGAAGGCTGCGAGATTGTCGATTACAAGCCGTCCCATCGCCTGTCGCGCATCCTTTGTCGCTGATGACTGATGAGGTGTCAGCACGACGTTTCTCATCTGCGCAAATTCCGGACGCGGAGACGGTTCATTCTCGAATACATCAAGCGCGGCACCCCCGATTACGCCCTCCTTCAGGGCAAAAACCAGGTCATCCTCGTTAACAATACTCCCGCGTGCGATATTGACTAGCAGTCCATTCTCGCCAAGTGCCTCAAGCACCTCGGCGTCTACTATTCCAGCTGTTTCAGCGCCGCCAGCCGCGGCGATAACGAGGATGTCCGCATCGCGGGCGAGGGCGGTTGCCGTCGCTCGATACTTATCTTCTTCTCCTGCTGCGGGTGCGCGTCCGGTGTACAATATTGTCATTCCAAAACCACGCGCCAATTCACCTATCCGCCGACCGATCCTGCCATACCCAAGAATTCCTAGGGTGCGGCCGCGTAAGCTGTAACCGAGACCAAGTTTGGACTTTGACCAGGCACCGCTTCGCACATGATTGTCCCCTTCGACTACACGCCTGGCCGACGCTAGTATGAGTGCGACGGCGTTTTCTGCGACTGCGTCAGTCAACACGTCGGGAGTTGTGGTAACAACGATTCCACGTGCACGAGCTTGTTCAAGATCGATCTTGTCAACACCAACTCCATAAACCGCGATCAGCCGCAAGGCAGGCAGCTTTACCATGATCTCACCCGGCAGGCCGATATTGCCTTTTGTGGCGACAGCCGTGACTCTTTTGGCTGAAGCCATTGCATCGGCCTCATCCACCGTTTCGAATCTGTCCCTGATTTCTTTGGTGATTTCTGGCGGTTGCAAAGGTGCGCGAAGCAGTATCATCAGCGTACTCCGATCAGGTCAGGCGCAATCCGCCGCGGTAGGCCGAGCGCGATCTCAGGGAAAACGATAGTCGCTAGAAGAACGCCCAACATGCCGGTCAGGTAGACCGTTTTCGGCCCCATGGATTTCAGCAGAGCTAAACCTCCGATCTTCGATGCTATCTTCAGACACTGCCCGTAGGGTGGCGTGATGAGCCTGAAGCCAAGCGCCATATCGCCCACAATTCCAAAGTAAACCGGGTAGATAAAGGACAGCCTCAATGGCCTACCAGAGACGAGTTCGAATTCGTCAGACAGCACCCGGCGAAGGGCTGAACTGAACCCTTCAATCCACTCTTGGACAATGGATGAACTCATTTAAGGACTTCCATCGTAAACTTGTCGGATAAATGGACGCTAATGATCTCAAAGGGTCCTTTTCCTGAAGTCAAAACCGTATGTGGCGTATTTGCAGGAATAACCAAGATGTCGCCTTCTTTCACTACTGCCTCTTCGTCTCCAACAGTGACCCGAGCTTGTCCCTGACGCACCAGATGAACTTCGTCATATGAGTGCTTGTGGAACGGCGGTCCTTTGCCGGATTCTGTCACTTCATTGAAAAGAAACGAAATGCCCATTCCAGCGTTTTGCCCTTCGCGTTTTTCGTTCCAACCTTCGTCTGAGGCCCAATCAGTTCGCAAAAAAATGTTCATCTTAGTTATCCATTCTCCTGAGAGATGTCGCTCACCTACAATTACAGCTTTACTTCCGAATTGTCCGCTTAGCAGGTTTTGGTGCGGTAAGAACCGGCTCAATCCGCATGAGTTTGTCTTACAATCGAACGATTTCAGAAGGCTAGGCCGCAAGCAGGATCAGGATCCATCTGAGTTTGGCTTAGGTTTCTGACAATTGGGCAGACGGGCCTCCAACACACGACCGATATCAAGTGCATTCGGTTAAAGCCGTTTTGGCAGAACTACCGAGAATTAGGGCAATTTCTGATCATGGGCCTGAAGTTACTTTTCGCATACTCCAAACTTTCAATTTTGGAGTTGCGACCATCGAGCTTAAC
>NZ_JBQFXS010000057.1:0-3675 GCF_056541025.1 Ruegeria sp. AK4 | reverse complement strand
CCTGCGGCGTATTCTGAGGAGTTCATCACGATTGGGACGGGTGGTGTAACGGGTGTTTATTATCCGACGGGCGGAGCGATTTGCCGGTTGGTGAACAAGGGTCGGAAGGAGCATGGGGTTCGGTGTTCGGTGGAATCGACGGGTGGGTCGGTTTACAACATCAACACCATTCGCGAGGGTGAGCTGGAGTTTGGTGTGGCGCAGTCGGACTGGCAGTATCATGCGTATAACGGCACCTCGAAGTTCGAGGATGCGGGTGCGTTTGACGGGCTGCGGGCGGTGTTCTCGGTGCATCCGGAACCGTTCACGGTTGTGGCGCGCGCCGATGCGGGCATTGCCAGCTTTGAGGACCTCAAGGGCAAGCGGGTGAACATCGGCAACCCCGGTTCGGGCCAGCGCGGCACGATGGATGTGGTTCTGGAAGCGATGGGCTGGACCATCGACGATTTCGAACTGGCGTCCGAGCTGAAGGCGGCCGAGCAGTCGGCGGCGCTGTGCGACAACCAGATCGATGCGATGATCTACACCGTGGGTCACCCCTCGGGCTCGATCCAGGAGGCGACGACCGCCTGTGACTCGGTGCTGGTGAACGTGACCGGCGCGGCCATCGACGGTCTGATCGACGGCAATTCCTACTACCGCACCGCCACCATTCCGGGCGGGATGTATCGCGGCTCGGACGGGGACACCACGACCTTTGGCGTGGGCGCGACCTTTGTGACCTCGGCGGATGTGTCGGATGACGCGGTCTATGCGGTTGTCAGCTCGGTCTTTGAAAACTTCGACGACTTCAAGAAGCTGCACCCGGCCTTCGCCAACCTGCAGCCGGAAGAGATGATTGCGGATGGCCTGTCGGCACCGCTGCATCCGGGGGCCGAGAAGTACTACAAGGAAAAAGGCTGGCTGCAGTAAGCCGGACCTGATGCGGGGCGCGCCTGTGACGGGCGCGCCCCTTTTGCACACCCGGGGAGCTGGGTGAAGCCGAGGCCGAAACGGCCCGAAAGATCGCACAGCGACGGGGAGACGCCAGATGAGTTCCGACACCCAATCCAATCGCCCGCTATCCGAGGAAGAGCTTCAGGATCTGGTGGCCTCGTCCGATGCGGGCGCGCGCAACCCGGCGGGGAATGTCGGGGTCTTCCTGGCCATCGTGGCGGTGCTGTGGTCGGTCTTTCAGGTGGTGCTGGCCTCGCCCCTGTCGAATGTGCTGCTGCCGGGCAGCGTGGTGAACAACTCGCGCCAGATCCATCTGGCCTTTGCGATCTTTCTGGCCTTTGCGGCCTATCCGGCGCTGAAGTCGAGCCCGCGCAATTACATTCCCGTGCAGGACTGGATCATGGGCGTGGTGGGCGCGGGCATCGCGCTTTACGGCTATATTTTCTATGAAAAACTGGTCGACAATGGCCTGCTGGCCGATGATGTCGACAAATGGGTGGCACTGGGGGGCCTGCTGCTGCTGTTCGAGGCCGCGCGCCGCGCGCTCGGGCCCGCGATGGCGATCATTGCCACGATTTTCCTGGCTTACGTGTTCTTCGGCTCGTCCGACTGGGTGCCGGAAGTGATCCAGTGGAAGGGCGCCAGCCTGAAAAAGGCGATGAGCCATATGTGGATCACCTCCGAGGGTGTCTTTGGCATCGCTTTGGGTGTCTCGACCAAGTTCGTCTTCCTGTTCGTGCTGTTCGGCGCGCTTCTGGATAAGGCGGGTGCGGGCAATTACTTCATCAAGATGGCCTTTGGCGCGCTGGGGCACCTGCGCGGCGGTCCGGCCAAGGCGGCTGTGGTGGGCTCGGCGGCCACGGGCCTGATCTCGGGGTCTTCCATTGCCAATGTGGTGACCACCGGCACCTTCACCATCCCGCTGATGAAGCGGGTGGGCTTTTCCAGCGAACAGGCGGGCTCGGTCGAGGTGGCCAGTTCGGTGAACGGCCAGATCATGCCGCCGGTGATGGGGGCTGCGGCCTTCCTGATGGTGGAATATGTGGGCATTTCCTATGTCGAGGTGATCACCCACGCCTTCCTGCCGGCGGCAATCTCCTACATCGCGCTGGTCTATATCGTGCATCTGGAGGCGGTGAAGCGGAACATGCCGACGCTGGGCAACCGCGTCGTTTCGATGGGGCGCACGATCGGCGGCATGGCGCTGTTCTTCGTGGGCTTTGCCGGGCTCTGCTACGGCATTCAATACCCGATCAAGGCGGTGATTGCGCTGATGCCCGATGCCTCGGGTCTGGTGCTGTCGGCGCTGGTTGTGGCGGCCTATCTGATCCTGCTGAAACTGGCGGCGGGCGTGGATGATCTGGTGCCCGACGATCCCAACGCCAAAGAGGTCGAACTGCCGGTGATCGCCGAGATCTACAAGGCCGGTCTGCATTACCTGCTGCCGATCATCGTGCTGGTCTACTTCCTGATGATCGAGCAGAAATCGCCGGGCCTGTCGGCCTTTTGGGCGACCTCGCTGCTGTTCGTGATCCTGCTGACGCAGAAGCCGCTGAAATCGATCTTCCGCGGCGAAAGCGACACCGCAAATGCCTTCATGGCCGGGGTCATCGACCTGTGGAACGGTCTGATCGACGGGGCGCGCAACATGATCGGCATCGCGCTGGCCACCGCCACCGCGGGCGTGATCGTGGGCACCGTGACGCTGACCGGCGTGGGCCAGGTGATGGCCGATCTGGTCGAGTTCCTGTCGGGCGGCAACCTGATCGCCATGCTGGCGCTGGTGGGCCTGCTGAGCCTGATCCTGGGCATGGGCCTGCCGACCACGGCGAACTATATCGTGGTCAGCTCGCTGATGGCCGGTGTGGTTGTCGAATTGGGCGCGCAGGACGGTCTGATCGTGCCGCTGATCGCGGTGCATCTGTTTGTGTTCTACTTCGGCATCATGGCCGATGTGACGCCGCCGGTGGGTCTGGCCAGCTTTGCCGCCGCCGCCGTGTCGGGCGGGGATGCGATCAAGACGGGCTTTACCGCCTTCTTCTATTCCCTGCGCACCGTGGCGCTGCCGTTTGTGTTCATCTTCAACACCGATCTGCTGCTGATCGATGTGGGCTGGGTGCAGGGCATTCTGGTGGCCGTGTCTGCCACTATCGCGATCCTGATCTTCACCGCCGGCACCATGGGCTGGTTCCTCACGAAGAACCGCATCTATGAAAGCGTGGCGCTGATCCTGATCGCCTTTGCGCTGTTCCGCCCGGACTTCTTCATGAACCGGATCGCGCCTCCGTTTGCGCAGATCGAACCGGCGCAGCTGGAACAGGCGGTGGGCGAGGCCGCCCCGGGCAGTTCCCTGCGGATCGAGGTCGCAGGTCCGGACTTCGACACCGGCAACATGACCGAGACCACCGTGGTGCTGACCATCGGCGATGAGGCCGACGGCGCCGCCCGCATCGAGGCCCTGGGCCTGATCCCGCTGGAAGAGGACGGTCTGGTCAAGCTCGACGAGCCGCTCTTCGGCACCCCGGTCGGGGATGAGCTGGACATGTTCGACTACTACGCCGACGACCCCGTCCGCATCACCAGCGTGCAGGCGCCGCAGAACCAGCCGCCGAAAGAGCTGATGTTCATCCCCGCGCTGCTGCTGCTGGCCCTCATCGCCTTCCTGCAGCGCGGCCGCGCCGCACGCACCACTGACCAAGAGGTAACACCATGACAAAATCCATCCTCTGCGCCGTGGAT
>NZ_JBQFXS010000056.1:0-3981 GCF_056541025.1 Ruegeria sp. AK4 | reverse complement strand
AAATATACTAGCGTTTTTTGATACAAAACGTCTCAATAATTGCGATCAGGGAGGTAAGCAATGGAGATCGGCAAGAAACTAAGTGGTATTTCGCGTCGGGATTTCTTCCGCGTGGCGGGCCGTTACGGCATGAGCTCGACACTGCTGGCAGCAGGCGGGTTCGGCGGCGCGATGAGTCTGGCGAATCTGGCGCAGGCCGCTGAATCCACATATGAAAAGCGGTTCTCGAAAGAGCCGAAGCACACGCTGAAATTCGGCGCATCGGGCTTCAACACCCGCAACCTGCTGATCGAACGCGCAGGCGCGATCGAGTTTGCACGCGATCTGGAAGAACGCACGGATGGCGAGATTCGCATCGAGTTCATCGGCGACAACCAGATTTGCGGGCAGCTGAGCTGTGTGGAAAAAACCCAGCAGGGAATCGTCGATATCTACGCGGCCTCGACTCAGAACTCGGCTGGCGGCGCGCCTTATCTGAACGTGCTGGACTATGCCTATATGTTCCCCAGCCGCGCGGCGCAGTATCACTTCTTCTACAGCCCCGCGAGCCAGCGCATCCTGCGCGATCCGCTGGAAAAACGGCACGGTCTGAAGTTCCTGTTCACGCATTGTGAACTGCGTGGTCTGCAGATGGGCGCGAACTTTGCCGACAAACCGACCGTCACCAAACTGGAAGAGCTGTTTGGCACCAAAAACCGCGTGACGGGCACGCAGCTTGGCCGAATCGCGATGCAGCTGCTGAACTTGAACCCGGTTCCGGTGGCATGGGAAGAAACGCTGGACGCGCTGAAAACCGGCCTGATCGATGGTGCAGAAACATGGGCGTCAGCCGTGGCCTACGCCAACATGGCACCCGTTGTATCGCAATCGGTGAACCTGAAGTTCTTCTGCGGTACTGAACACACTTCGATGTCTTCGAAGGTCTTCGACAGCCTGGGCGGTGAGCTGCAGGATGCGGTCATGGAATCGTCCTACTTCACGCAGGCCCTGATTCAGGGTGCCAATGAAGCGGCGCTTTTGAACACCGTTGGTTTCTCGGAACCGCAACTGCCGAACACGATCTTCGCCGAAAACGGTGTGCGCCCGGCCTTCCTGGCAGACGATCAGATCAAACTGGCCGAAGAAATGTGTGCCCCCAACTACAACCCCGAGCCTTGGGCGCAGTGGCGCGAGCGGATCAACAAATGGGCCGGTGGCATCGACACCTATCAGGAAATCTACGACATCGCGCGTGAGATCCCCGCTGACACTATCGCGGAAAACGTCGAGCCACGCCGCTGGTGGAGAGGCGAGGCCTAACCTAAGCTTAATACGAACCGGCCCATGTGGGCCGGTTCCACCAAACACCGACTGGGAGGACGGGGTTCATGTCATTTTGGGCAGATGTCGGCGCGATATTCAGTGCCTTGCTCACCTTCGATTCATTCGAGATTCAATCAGCGCTGGAATCCGACGCAACATGGGTTGTGGGCGCAATTGTCTCGGCCCTGGGCGGGCTCCTCATCATGTGGATTTACCGGAAAGTGCCGTTTGTCGAACGCCACTTTGAACGTGCCGTTATGGTCTATTCCTACCTTGCGATTGCCTTCATCATTTTCTGGGGGGTGATCGACCGGTTCGTGTTCAATGATCAGGAACCCTGGTCCACGACAATTCCTCCGCTTTTGTTCATGGTCATGGCCTGGTTCGGCGCGTCTTATAACGTGCGGCTGCGCACCCATCTGAGTTTCAGCGAGTTTCGCACGTCCATGCCGCGCGGCGGGCAACTCGCGTGCCTGTTTCTTGACGCGGTCCTGTGGTTCATCTTTGCGGTGATCGTCATCGTGACCACAACCCGGCTGGTGGCGCTGTCGGCCTCGAACTTTCAGATCGTTCTGGGCACCGACAATATTATGCAGTGGTGGTTCCTGTTGGCAGCACCATTGTCCTTCTTTCTCATGGTCGGGCGGGTGTTCCAAAACCTGGCTGACGATTTACACAACTGGAAAACTGGCGAGCCGCTAATCAAGCAGGCCGTGATCGGAGCAGACTGATGGCAGACGGAACCTTGGTCACACTGATCTCGCTGGGGGTCACATTCCTGTTCATGCTGGGCGTGCCCGTGCTGCTGGTCATCGGGTATTGGGTCATCGGCTGTTCCTTTGTCCTTGGCCTGACGCTGGACAATATGGGGGCCGAGCTGCTGAACGTGTTCAACAAGGGCTTTGCCCTGCTGGCGATGCCGCTGTTCATCCTGACCGGAGACCTGATCAACAAATCGGGCATTGCACGACGGCTCAGCGATTTTGCCTATGCTTGCCTGGGCTGGATACGCGGCGGGCTGGCGATGGCCTCGCTGGGGGCCTGCGGGCTGTTCGCGGCGATCTCGGGGTCGAACTCGGCCACGACGGCCACCATTGGCTCGATGCTGCACCCCGAAATGGTCAAGGGCGGCTATGACGAACGCTTCAGCGCCGCCACTGCGGCGGCGGGTGGTACGGTGGGGATCATCATTCCGCCATCGATCATCTTCATCGTCTACGGCTTCCTGATGAACCTGCCGATTTCCGAGCTGTTCGTGGCGGGCATCCTGCCCGGTGCACTCATGGTGTTCGGCATGCAGTTTGCCTGCTGGATCATCTGCCGCATGAATGGCTGGGGCTACCTGATCCCGCTGCAACTGAACCGGGTGCTGAAAACAGCATTCGGTGCCTGGCTGGGCTTCTTCGCCATCGGTCTGGTTTTGTGGGGCATCTATACGGGCAAGTTCTCTCCGACCGAGGCGGCGGGCGTGACCGTGGGCTTCTGCGTCATCGCCGGTCTGGTCAGCTATCCGATCAACCGGATCATGGGCGCGCGGAACGACATTCCGCCAACCGAGAAGACTTTTGCCGAAATGTTCGTGGTCGAAGGCTTCACGATCCCCGAGATCCCCTCGATCGTGATCCGCTCTGCGCAGATCACCGGCATCCTCGCACCGCTGATCGCCATTTCCGTTGTGATGCAGCAAATCCTGTCTCTGCTTGGCGCACAGGAAACTATCGGGAACTTTGTAACCTCGATGGGCGGCTATCACGCGGTTCTGTTCACCTCGATGGTGATCGTCTTCTTCTCGGGCATGGTGCTGGAAAGCCTGCCGGTGACGATCATCCTGGCCCCGATCCTGGCGCCGATTGCCGCTTCGGTCGGCATCGATCCGATCCATTTCTCGGTGATCTTCCTTGTGGGCGCGTCCATCGGGTTCATCACCCCACCTTACGGGCTGAACCTTTATGTGGCATCGGGCGTGACCGGAGTGCCCTATTTCCGGCTGCTGAGATACACGGTGCCCTATCTGGTGTCGTTGCTTTCAGTGTGGATTTTGGTGTCGCTCGTGCCCGATCTGGCCTTGATCCTGCTGCCAAATAACTAGACTGTTGCGGGATGGCCCTGACGGAAACAGAAACCAAGGAAACTCAGATCCCGACCAACCTGCGCCTTCTCCTCATCCTCGAGGAGGTGGCGCGGCGCGGGGTCGCCGTCAAACCATCGGACCTGATCGAAACCTTGGGTCTGGCCAAGCCAACCGTGCACCGCCTGCTGCAAACCGCCGAGGCCGAGGGCTTTCTGCAACGCGATCTGGATGGCCGCTCATACGGCCCGGGACACCGGCTGCGCCTGCTTTCGGTCAACACGATGTCCTCCGCGCATCTGCGCACGGCGCGTCTGGCGATCCTGCGCAGCGTCGCCGAACAGGTGGGCGAGACCTGCAACCTTGCCATTCCCGACCGCGAGGGGATGATCTATCTGGACCGGGTGGAAACCAAATGGCCGCTGCGGATTCAGCTGCCGGTCGGCACGCAGGTGCCGTTCCATTGTACGGCCAGTGGCAAGATGTACCTGTCGACATTGCGGCAGAAAACGCTGGCGGGGTTTCTTGCCGCCGGAAATCTGCAACCGCAGACCGAACGCTCGTTGACTTCACCCGGGGCGTTGCGAACGGAAATCCAGCGCATTGCCGAG
>NZ_JBQFXS010000055.1:0-4311 GCF_056541025.1 Ruegeria sp. AK4 | reverse complement strand
TTGTCGCACTGCAGCAGGTCCGGGCTGATCCGCGGTTCGCCGTCGAACACATCCAGCGCCGCGCCGCCGATCATGTCGAAAGACAGCGACTGGATCAGGGCGCGTTCGTCGATCACCTCGCCGCGGGCGGTGTTGATCAGGAACGCGTCGGGCTTCATCAGGTCCAGCCGGCGCGCGTTGATCAGGTGCCGGTTGGCGGCGCCGCCGGGGCAGTGCAGCGAGACGAAATCGCATTGCGGCAGCATGTCGTCGATCGCGTCGACCTGCCGGGCGTTGCACCGGGCCAGAACCTCGGGCGCGACCGGGCTGCGGTTATAGACCAGCACCTCCATGCCGAAGCCGTGATGCGCGCGCCGCGCCATTTCCTGCCCGATGCGGCCATAGCCGACGATGCCCAGCGTCTTGCCGCTGACCTTGGTGCCAATCAGATGCGTGGGCCGCCAGCCGGACCAGTTGCCCGCGCGCAACTCGCGCTCGCCCTCAGCGGTGCGGCGGGCGACCATCAGCAGCAGGGTCATGGCCAGATCCGCCGTGCACTCGGACAGCACATCGGGCGTATTGGTCACGGTCATGCCCAGGCCGCGCGCCGAAGGCTCGCAGATATGGCTGTAACCGACGCCGTAATTGGCCAGGATTTTGGTCTGGGCCGCAGGCACGTCCAGCGCCTCGGCGCTGAGCGTATCGGTGACCGTGGGCAGAACCGCGTCATAGCGTTTCAGCGCATCGCGGATTTCAGCCGGGGACATGGGCTTGTCCCCGGTGTTCAGCACGGTGTCGTAGGTTTCGGCCAGCTGCGCCTCGACGGCGGCAGGCCAGCGACGGGTGACAAGAACCGAAGGCTTGACCATCACGCAGCCTTTCCCATGACGCGGGCGATGGTTTCGCCGATCACCGCGGGGTTTTCGGCAACCGTCACACCGGCGGCTGACAGGATCTCGACCTTCTCGCTGGCGCTTTCGCCGAAGGCCGAGATGATCGCACCGGCATGGCCCATGGTCCGGCCCTTGGGCGCGGTCAGACCGGCGACATAGGCCACAACCGGCTTGGTGACGTGATCGCGGATATATTCCGCCGCTTCCGCCTCTTGCGGGCCGCCGATCTCGCCGATCATGGCGATCACTTCGGTGTCTTCATCCTGTTCGAACCGCTCGAGGATGTCGCGGAACGAGGACCCGTTGATCGGATCGCCACCGATGCCGACGCTGGTCGATACTCCGATACCGCGTTCTTTCAGCTGCGCCGCAGCCTCATAGCCCAGCGTTCCCGAGCGGCCGATGATGCCGACATTGCCGGGC
The DNA here is from genome assembly GCF_056541025.1 of Ruegeria sp. AK4. NCBI lineage: Bacteria > Pseudomonadati > Pseudomonadota > Alphaproteobacteria > Rhodobacterales > Roseobacteraceae > Ruegeria > Ruegeria sp. AK4. Next base: position 3,016 of record NZ_JBQFXS010000055.1, on the reverse strand, counting down.
AGGTAGATATGACCGGGCATGATCCCCAGCAAAGCCTTGCCGGGGCTAATGGTTCCGGCACAGTTGGGGCCGGTCAGCACCATGCGCTTGTCGCGGGGATAACGGTACATGTAGCGCTTGACGCGGATCATGTCCTGCGCCGGGATGCCATCGGTGATGCAGACGCAGTAGCGGATACCGGCATCTGCTGCCTCCATGATCGAATCCGCAGCGAAGGGGGGCGGCACGAAAACAAGGCTGGCATCCGCGCCGGTGGCTTCGACCGCCTGTTTCACGGTGTCGAAAACGGGCACGCCTTCGACGGTTTCGCCACCTTTGCCCGGAACAACACCGCCGACAACATTGGTGCCGTAGTCCAGCATGTCCTTGGTGTGAAAGCGCGCCATGCGTCCGGTGATGCCCTGAACGATCACGCGGGTGTCACGGTTTAGAAGAATGCTCATTATACAGCCCTCACCTTGGTGTTTTGGGTCAGATCGTTCCGCCAGGCGCCCACCGCCCGTTCCGCCGCTTCCATAAGCGTTGTGGCGCGAATGATCGGCAGGCCGGATTTTGCGAGTATCTTCTGGCCTTCTTCGACATTTGTTCCGGCCAGACGCACAATGACGGGCAGGTCGATCTCCAGCTCGCGCAGCGCCTGCACGACGCCTTCGGCGACCCAGTCGCAGCGGTTGATCCCGGCAAAGATATTGACCAGTACCGCCTGCACGTTCTGGTCGGACAGAACCAGCCGAAACGCCTTGGCCACCCGTTCCGGCGAGGCGCCGCCACCGATATCCAGGAAATTCGCCGGCTCACCTCCGGCCAGTTTGATCGTGTCCATCGTGGCCATGGCCAGCCCGGCCCCGTTCACGATGCAGCCGATATTGCCCTCAAGACCCACGTAGGACAGCCCGCGGTCCGCCGCGCGGCTTTCGCGCGGGTCTTCCTGGCTTTTGTCCCGCAACTCGGCAATCTGCGGGTGCCGGAACAGGGCGTTGTCGTCAAAGCTCATCTTGGCGTCCAGCGCCAATACCCGGTCGTCGCCGGTGATGACCAGCGGGTTGATCTCGACCATGGTCGCATCCAGTTCGCTGAAGGCGGCATAGCAGCCCTGCAGCGTCCGGACCATCTGCTGCACCAGACGGGGTTCGATGCCCAGATTGAACGCGATCTCGCGGGCCTGGAACTCCTGTAGCCCAACGGCGGGTTCCACGATGGAGCGCACGATGCTGTCGGGGCGGTCCGCCGAGATTTCCTCGATCTCCATGCCGCCTTCCGAGGAGGCGACGATCATCACCCGCTGGCTGGAGCGGTCCAGTACGAAACCCAGGTAGATCTCGCTGTCGATCGGCACGGCGGATTCGACATAAACGCGGTAGATGCCTTTGCCTTCGGGGCCGGTCTGATGGGTCACCAGCTTGCGCCCGAACATCTCGTCGCAGGCCTCGTGGATCTCGTGCTCGGTGTTGCACAGCTTGACGCCACCGGCCTTGCCGCGGCCCCCGGCATGAACCTGCGCTTTGACGACCCACTTGTCGCCGCCCAGCTCGCGGGCGCGATAGGCCGCCTGTTCCGGGCTGTAGGCCAGCGCGCCGGACGGTATGGCGACGCCGAAATTCGAAAGAACCTCTTTCGCCTGATATTCGTGAATATCCATCTGCATGTCTCCCGTTTATGCAGTGCGTTCAAGCCGCGATCGATGTGCCATAGCGGCTTTCGAGCAGCGCTTCGATCTCTTCGAAATCGACTTTGCCGCCCAGGTCGCGCAGGGCGTCGGCAAACAGGCGGATGATCTGGCTGATCGCCTGACGATTGAGTTGATTGAGGATCCCGATCCGGACCTGCACCGGCGCGCTGAGCGTCGGCCAGATGCCAAACCCCCGCGCCCGGCACTTCTGCACCAGCTCCATCTCGCGCCCCGCCAGTTCCGGCGGCAGGTTGAGGACCAGAAGACTGGGCATGTCCGAGGTCACCTGGCATCCCATCGCGGTTACCGCATCCCGCAGCACCTGTTCATGGGTCCGGTAGGCGGCGGACCGTTTGGCCAGCCCTTCCGTCAGCGTCAGGCGCAGGGATTCGTGAAAGGCCGCCACGGCATAGCCGGAATGGGTCCGGTGATAGGTGCCTTTTTCGACGTCCCCGCCATCGACGATGCCCCAATGGCGGGCCTCGAAGATCGGGTTGTGGACATAGCTGTAGGCTCCGGTGGTTTTCAGCGCGTCGATATAGCCGTCGTTGAAGCTGACCGGCGCGTAGGTCAAGGGCAGGCAGCACAGGCCCTTTTGCGGGCAAGAGGCCCACCCGGCGATGCCCGGATAATCGTCAATCCGGAAATCCGCGACCCCCAGCGACGATACCGCGTCGATCAGGCCCATCGCGCCATGGCGCTCGCAGGCATCGGAAAACCCGCGCAAATCGTTGATACGCCCGGACCCGGTTTCCCAATGCGCCATGAAGGCCCATTTGGGTTTGTGTTCGGCCAGTGCGGCCGCGACCATTTCACCGGTCACCGGCTGACCATGCGGCACGTCGATGACGGTGACGCTGGCGGCCTGCGGGTCCAGCGGGCTGGCGGCATGTTCGTCCGGCGTTGCCGCCTTGATGCGAAGGGTCAGTGTGTCGATGCCCGAAAAAGTGCCGTTGTTGAATGCAACGACCCTGTCGCCGGGCATGACGGCCGAGAACATGGTGTCCAAGGCGCTCCAGCCGGTGCCGGCAACCGCGAACGTATAGGTGTTCGTGGTGCCCCAGATCTTGCGCAGCATGTGCTTGCATTCGACCATGCCGCGCAGCACGTCGCCCTGCATGTGATCTGCAACCCCGGCGCTGGCAAAGGCGCGCAGGACGCGGGCATCGGTATTGCCCGGCCCCGGCCCGGCGGCGAGCGTCTCGGGGATCTCGAGCGGAGGGTAAATCTGAAAGGTCATGGTCTGGCATCCTCGGCAACTGGCTGGGCGCTGAGGCCCGGTGTGGTACGTTGCCGAGCAGGAAACGCGGACTTGCCCTATGACGCAACGTAACTTACTACTGCTTT
>NZ_JBQFXS010000054.1:0-4535 GCF_056541025.1 Ruegeria sp. AK4 | reverse complement strand
CAGCCAGTTATCGACACATCGCCAAAGGTCTCGGACGAGGTTCGCAAGACCACCTGCTACATGTGCGCCTGTCGGTGCGGCATCAACGTTCACATGAAAGACGGCAAGGTCGCCTATATCGAGGGCAACCGGGACCATCCGGTGAACAAAGGCGTGCTGTGCGCCAAGGGCAGCGCCGGGATCATGCAGGTCAACGCGCCGTCTCGGCTGCGCAAACCTCTGCGCCGTGTCGGCCCGCGCGGCTCGGGCGAGTTCCGCGAGATCGAGTGGGACGAGGCGATCAGCACCGCCGTTGGCTGGCTGAACGAATTACACGAAACCGCGCCGCACAAGCTGGCCTTTTTCACCGGCCGCGATCAAAGCCAGAGCTTCACCAGTTTCTGGGCGCAGAATTTCGGCACCCCGAACTACGCGGCCCATGGCGGGTTCTGCTCGGTCAACATGGCGGCGGGCGGCATCTACACGATGGGCGGGGCGTTCTGGGAATTCGGCCAGCCCGACTGGGATCACACCAAGCTGTTCATGCTGTTCGGCGTGGCCGAGGACCATGACAGCAACCCGATCAAGATGGGCATCGGCAAGATCAAGGCGCGCGGCGCGCGGGTGATCGGGGTGAACCCGATCCGCTCTGGCTATAATGCCGTGGCTGACGATTGGGTCGGGATCACGCCGGGCACCGACGGGCTGTTCATCCTGTCGCTGATCCACGTGCTGATGAAAGCGGGCAAGATCGATCTGGATTATCTCAGCCGCTACACCAATGCCCCTGTTCTGGTGAACGCCGCCGAAGGCCCGGAAAAGGGCTTGTTCCTGCGGGATGCCGACGGCAAACCACTGGTCATCGACCGCGCCACCGGCGAACCCACCGCCTTCGACAAACCCGGCGTCCGCCCGGATCTGTCGGCCACCTACGAAGAAGACGGCATCACCCATCGCCCGGTCTTTCACCTGATGGCCGAAAAGTACCTCAGCGACGAGCACGCGCCCGAGGCGGTCGCCGACCGCTGTGGCATTCCCGCCAAACGCATTCGCGCCATCGCCGCTGAAATCGCCCGCGTGGCCTTTGACGAAGCCATCGAGCTGGACCACGAATGGACTGACTTCCGGGGCGAAAAACACAGCAAAATGACAGGCCGCCCGGTCAGCTTCCACGCCATGCGCGGCATCTCGGCCCATGCCAACGGGTTCCAGACCTGCCGCGCCCTGCACGTGCTGCAAATCCTGCTGGGCACGGTCGAGGTTCCCGGCGGCTTCCGGTTCAAACCTCCCTATCCCAAACCGGTCGAGGCACACCCCTCTCCCCATGGCCGCCGCCGTCCGGGCCGGCCGTTGAACGGACCCCATCTGGGCTTCCCGCAGGGCCCCGAGGACCTGCTGCTGGATGACAATGGAAACCCGCTGCGCATCGACAAGGCCTTTACCTGGGAAAACCCGATGTCGGCCCACGGGCTGATGCATATGGTGATCTCGAACGCCGCCGCGGGCGATCCGTACAAGATCGACACCCTGTTCATGTACATGGCGAACATGTCGTGGAACTCGTCCATGAACACCAAGGGCGTGATGGAGATGCTGACCGCCAAGACCGAAGACGGCAAATATGTCATCCCGAACATCATCTATTCCGATGCCTATTCGTCCGAGATGGTCGCCTATGCCGATCTGGTCCTGCCGGACACCACCTATCTGGAACGGCATGACTGTATCTCGCTGCTGGACCGCCCGATCTGCGAGGCCGACGCCGCCGCCGACGCGATCCGCTGGCCGGTGATCGAACCCGACCGGGACGTACGCGGCTTCCAGTCGGTGCTGATCGAACTGGCCAACCGCATGAGCCTGCCGGGCTTCACCAAGGAAGATGGCAGCCCGAAATGGAAGGACTATGCCGATTACATCGTCAACCACGAACGGCGCCCGGGCATCGGCCCGCTGGCGGGTTTCCGTGGTCCGGACGGCGACAAGGAAGGCCGGGGCGAGGTCAACCCCGAGCAGCTGAACCGCTACATCGACAATGGCGGTTTCTACGTGGCCCATATCCCCGAAGGCGCGGATTACTACAAACCCTGGAACACCGCCTATCAGGACTGGGCCGTGGGCATGGGCATCTATGACAGCCCGCAGCCCTATCTGTTCCAGCTCTATTCCGAACCGATGCGCCGGTTCCAGCTGGCGGCCGAAGGCCATGGCGACGTTCAGCCCCCCGAACATCTGCGCCAGCGGATCAGGGACAAGATGGACCCGATGCCGATCTGGTACGAAACCGACCAGCAGGGCAACGAAGGCTTCACCGTCAACGCCCTGACCCAGCGTCCGATGGCGATGTATCACAGCTGGGGCACCCAGAACGCATGGCTGCGCCAGCTGCACGGGCGCAACCCGCTTTACGTGCCGACCAAACTGATGCGCGAACACGGGCTACAGGATGGCGACTGGGCCAAGGTCAGCTCGCCGCACGGCGAAATCACGGTGCCGGTAATGGAAATGGCGGCGCTGAACAGCAATACCGTCTGGACATGGAACGCCATCGGCAAACGCAAAGGCGCATGGGCCCTGCAGGAAGACGCGCCCGAGGCCACCAAAGGCTTCCTGCTCAACCACCTGATCCATGAATTGCTGCCGCCCAAGGGCGATGGACAACGCTGGGCCAATTCCGACCCGATCACCGGCCAGGCCGCCTGGTTCGACCTGAAGGTCAAAATCGAAAAGGCCGCCCCCCCCGGCGACGCCGAAAGCCAGCCCGAATTCGGCCCGATCGAATCCCCCGTTGGCACCGGCCCGAAAGATATCGCATGGAAGGTTGGCAAATGACCCGATCCGCTCTTCATCTGGCCAAAAATATCCCGGGGAGCGCGAGGGGCTGGCCCCTCGCTCCTGCCCTCACCACCAAAGCAGAGACAAGGCAGCCATGACCCAGCTACCCCAATCCACCGAACGCAAAATGGGTCTGGTCATCGACCTGGACACCTGCGTCGGTTGCCATGCCTGCGTGATCTCCTGCAAAGGCTGGAACACCGAAAACTACGGTGCGCCCCTGTCAGATCAGGATGCCTACGGAGCGAACCCTTCGGGCACCTTCCTGAACCGGGTGCACTCGTACGAGGTGCAACCCGAACAGGGCCATGCCCAGCTGATCCACTTCCCGAAATCCTGCCTGCATTGCGAAGACGCACCCTGCGTCACCGTCTGCCCCACCGGGGCCAGCTACAAACGGGTCGAGGACGGCATCGTGCTGGTCAATGAAAGCGACTGCATCGGCTGCGGCCTCTGCGCCTGGTCCTGCCCCTATGGCGCGCGGGAACTTGATGTGGCCGAAGGGGTGATGAAGAAATGCACCCTCTGCGTCGACCGCATCTACAACGAAAACCTGCCCGAGGTGGACCGGGTGCCGTCCTGCGTGCGCACCTGCCCCGCCGGTGCCCGGCATTTCGGCGATCTGGGCGACCCTGACAGCGATGTCAGCAAGCTGGTGGCCGAGCGGGACGGTATGGACCTGATGCCCGAAATGGGCACCAAACCGGTCAACAAATACCTGCCGCCCCGGCCCAAGGATCAGGTCGAGGACCAGATCGACATTCTCGCCCCACTACTGGCCCCGGTCGCGGAAGAGCCCAAAGGCTTCCTCGGCTGGCTCGACAAGACCTTGGAGAAGCTCTGATGCATCCGGCCCCTTCTGTCATCATCTTTACAACCTTCTCCGGTCTGGGCTTCGGGCTGCTGTTTTTCCTCGGCCTCGGTCAGCCTGCGGTGACGGGCTTTGTTGCCTTCATCTTCTACGCCATCGCCTATGCGCTGGCGGTGGGCGGCCTGCTGGCCTCGACCTTTCATCTGGGACATCCCGAACGCGCCTGGAAAGCATTTAGCCAATGGAAATCCAGCTGGCTCAGCCGCGAAGGGGTCTGCGCCGTTGCCGCGCTTGTCGTCATGGGGCTTTACGCGCTGGGTGCGGTGTTTCTGGGCAGCCACTGGGCGCTGCTGGGGTGGATCGGGGCGCTGCTCAGCCTCGCCACGGTGTTTACGACCTCGATGATCTACACCCAGCTCAAGACCATTCCCCGCTGGAACATGAACCTGACGCCGGCAATGTTCCTGTCCTTCAGCCTTGCCGGCGGCGCTTTGCTGGCCGGGGCCGAAGCACTGGCCCCCTGGCTGCTGGTCCTTGCCGGCGCCGTTCAGCTTGCGTACTGGGCGAAGGGCGACGGCGCGCTGGCCCAATCCGGCACCACACTGGGCACCGCCACCGGGTTGGGCGGCCGGGGCACGGTTCGCGCCTTTGAGCCGCCGCATACGGGAACCAACTATCTGCTGCGCGAATTCGTTCACGTGGTCGGTCGCAAGCACGCGCAGAAGCTGCGGGTCATCTCGTTCGGTCTGGCGTTTGCCCTGCCGTTGCTGCTGATCCTGATCCCGGTCGCAGGTGTTGCGATCAAGCATGTCTTTGCGCTGCTGGCCGTGCTGTCGCATCTGACCGGCGTCGTGATCTCACGCTGGTTGTTCTTTGCGCAGGCGGAACATGTCGTCGGGCTGTACTACGGCAA
>NZ_JBQFXS010000053.1:0-4868 GCF_056541025.1 Ruegeria sp. AK4 | reverse complement strand
GTCCGTTTCAGCAGTTCGCCCAACTGGCAGAGTGAACCGCTCTATAATTCCACTGATGCTCTGCCATCTAAAAAGTTTGCGACAGAACCCTTCGTGATGTGTGTGATCGACATCGTTTTAAAGAAGAATTAGCAGCAAGCTGTACTTCGACTGGATTGTCTGGACAGTTGGCAGTCTGAACTGAGTCAACACCTGGCCCATCTTCTTGGTCAGACCGCACGATAGATCTTTGCCGATGCAAGTGCTGTTTTTCGACGACTTCCTTTGATCCCTGTTCAATGTTCCACAATAGTCTGTCACATTTCTTGCCATTCGGATCAAAGTGTCTGACCGGTAAATTGCGACGGATGTCTTCAACTACGTCGAACTCAGGTTCTCGTGACACATCAGTCAGGTAGGCCAACCCGTTCAAGATCTGCGACAAACTTGTCGAGGTCAGACGTCCCGACATTTTCGAATGCCAATCTCATTCGGGCCTTTGTCATCCAGGGGCGGATAGAACTGCCTTGTTCGATAATCCGCCGGGCCTCATCTTCACGCGATCTTCGTGTCAGAATTGCCGCCAAAATATAGTGGCCGAATGGTTCAACCGACCTGCCTTCCATAGCTGCCCTTGCGCATGCTTCAGCCTGGTCCAACTCATCTTCCAGAATGTAGAGACAAAAAGCTTTGGCGAGTAATTTAACCTTGTAATACGGCCCGGCTGTACCAAATCGCATCGCTGTCTCGATGCTCTGAAGAGCAAGTTTGAGCTGACCGTTTGCAAGCCGCACGATCCCCAGTACCAATTGCGCGTTAGCCGAACTCGGGTTGAGCTTGACCGAAAGCTCGGCCTCGGCATTTGCGGCGTCGTATTTCTTTAGTACCGAGTAGATCCTCGCAAGACTGGCGTGTGCGAAACTGCTTTGATCATCTAGGGCCACTGCGCGTTCAGCATGGCGCAAGGCGCGCTCCTTGGTTGCTTTTCGGTCCTCCACCTGAAGAAAGAGAAGTTTCCGCAAAAGCGTGTTCACCATAACTGCATGCGCTAGTGAGTAGTCTGGTGTTAAATCTATTGTTCGGGACAGTATGTTGCCTGCTGTCTCGGTATCTTCGCTCGTGAACTTGTACAGATGCCAAAGCGCTTTCTGCACCCGATCCCAAACACTGACCTCACCTCGTTTCAGCCGCGCTTGTTCGCGCATGTCAAATCTCAATTCCCAATCAATATGTCCGACGACCGCCGAAGCGATTTCCTGCTGTAACGAAAACACATCCTCGATATTCCGGACCAGCCGATCAGCCCACAGATCATGCCCGGTGGACGTGTCCACCAAATGCGCATTGATGCGAACACGTTCGTCGTCATAAAGTACGCTGCCTTCAACCAGGTAGTCCGCTCCGGCGCGCTGCGCGACCTCCTCCCCTGTGAGGGCCGATTGTGCGAGGAATTTCGTGGAAGTCGGAGAGACCACCGCCAGCCAATCCACTTTGGCCAACTCGGTAATGAGTTCCTGGTTGATACCCGATACGAATGTGTCAACGCCACTTTGCGAATTTAGATTTTCGAGAGGCAACACCGCGATCACCGGTTTCTGCGGAGCCGGAAGTTGGGTCATCATACGGCGGCGCAACCGATCTTTCTCCAGTGGCGGTTCTGTCCTGGGTGAAGTGGCATCGGGATCGGCAGGAGCATCCGACTTGGGGTGTTCGGAGGCGTCAAACCCAAAAACTGGTCCATTTTTGGGCCAGTCGACGTTGTTGAGCGTGAAATAGTCCTTGAGGTTGTGGGCTGCGTACAGAAAAGCGTGGCTTCGCAAACTAAGGTCAATACTCTTTTGCGCGAAGTTCAGCCCAGCGGCCACTCGGGCCAATAGGTATTGACTCTCCATAAAGCTCAGGCGATTGCTCTCGTGCCGTTCGACCCAATTCATGGCCTCGGTTCTCAGGGTTCTGACAAATTCGGCAATACCAACGTCATCTTGCCAAAGCCCCATCGTGTGGTGTTTTGGATGAAACAATCCTAGATCATCAAGAATGGCGTCCCACTGCGCAGGTGGGCAATTTCCGCGCCGCGCCAAAAGGTACGCCAGCTCGAAATACGCGTGATCATAAAACAGGAACTGCTTGTCCTGATACATAGCGAGGTCAATCAGGTAATAGTCTGGTTCGCTTTGCTGGTGCGAACGCACCAAAACGTTTTGGCCGTGAAGGTCGCCATGCAGACGACCTTCCGCAGCACGAATATTCAATCGACCTGGGCGATCACGGTTATGCGCGAATGCCAGCGGGTTTGGGTACCAGTGCCCCTCATAAGAAAAGCAGGGTTCCAGGGGATCTTGATTGCATGACTTGGACAAAAATTCGTGCAGACGCCCCTCTTTCGGATCCAATCGGTATCCGAGCCAACTAGAAAGCAGATCCTGTGGCGCGTGCATTCCCTGCGCGATCTGGTAATCCGCATTCCAGTCTTCAAACAGGCTTCTTGCAAGCCTTTGAAGCACATCCAGTGCCAGTTCGTACCCGCAAGCGTTCCAAGGAAGGGAATACTCCAATCCTCTGGCAACTACCGTTGAGAGAATAGCAATTTTGCCTCCGTGCTCCACCGATCCAACAATGCGGGCAAGATGCTTCGACGCGAACTCCGGGGCCGCTTCGAATGCTTCACGATGCAGTTGGACCTCGGTTTTTTCGTCCCACTGTGGATCCGGGCACTTGTCCAGCTTGAGAATAGCCTGCCCGTTAAAGACATCACTCGAAATATCAACAATATATACAAGAGCACCTGACTTGCCCGCGCTTAACTGTCGGTGAAAATAAATCTCACCCGAAATTTTCCAACGAGAACTTACCAGAGGCAAAAGTTCGCTGTACTCTTCTGGCCATTTGAGGTCATTGGTAACAGTCATTAATCACACTTTGCAAAATAGCTTCCCATCCAGTCTGATGCAGAATACAGACCGGGGTGGCTACAATAATACACCATCCCAAAATTGCGCCAAGCCGCAGTGATGCCGGGTAGTCAGCCCCAACACCTGCCAATTCGTCCGGTACTCCCTTTACGCCGGTCGACGGCTTCGTGAGCGTCGTTGATTGGGGTAGAGGTGTGAAGCACAGGTTTAAGCGATGGAAAACTGGTTTGTCAGACTGATTGTCGTCTGTGGTGGATTGCGCAGTAGAGCGAGGTACTTCAATTCCAAACGCGCCACCCAAATCGATGCCGATCCCCTGGTCTTTGGCAATACCTGCATCAATGGGGCGGGTGGTCGGCATGGCTTGGTCGAAGGTGCAACCGCGTTGCAATCAGAACTCCACCGATAATCAGCACACCACCAACGCCTTGATAGAGTTGAAGGTGCATGCCCCTTAGAGTCACGGCTTCGATCGCAACGAATATTGGCACAAGATATGCAAACAAGGAAGCCGTCGACGCGCCAACTTCGCTTGTGCCAAAATTTAGCAAGTGGAGGTAAATGGCACCCATTCCAACTCCAATGAACAGGATTGAGCCCCAGACCTGCCAAGAATAGGCGAATAGCCGAGGTGTACCTGCTTCAAAAAACAAAACAATCGGTAGCAAAACCGCGATGCCAATGACGAAAATCACGAACAAGCCTTCATCGGGCTTGGGTTTCATATTCCATTTCTTAAGAAGCACTAAGTAAAGCCCACGGCAGGCGTTGGAGGCAATCATCAGCAGGAAGGCAAGATGCGGGTTGAAATTAACGAGATTTTCCAAATCACCGCGAAATGCAAAAATTAGCGCTCCTACCAGTGCAATTGCGACACCCAGATATTGGACTGGTTGTAGTCGTTCGTTAAGCAGAAGCGTAGAAAACAAGATCGTCAGTAAAGGTACACTGGTGTATCCGGCACCAAGATCTATCAGGTCATTGGATCGGAGTGCTGAATAGACAAACCAGGGCGTAGCCACCACTCCTACGCAGGCAAGGACTGTGATACGGAGCCAACTGCCCTTAAAATGCTGGAACGGGTTGCCCCGTCCCCTCAAAACAAGTGGCAATACAAATACTGCTGCAATCAAGCAACGCCAAAAAGTCAGTACAACCGGATGAACCTCATTGACCGCCAAATTTCCGAACAAGAAGTTCCCGGCACTGATCAGCATTGCAAGCAACAAAGCCCCGTAGGCCAGCGCAGGTTTATTCACCTTCATGATTGCATCAGAGCATGGCTGGCATTTCAAACAAAGCGTCAATTGATGTGGCGCTTATGCAGACAAATCGGAAGTAAAGCTGTATTTGTAAGTAAGGGACATCTCTTAGGAGAGTAGTTATTTACGATGAACATTTTTCAGCGAACTGATTGGGCCTCAGACGAAGGCTGGAACGGAAAACTCGAAGGGCAAAACGCTGCTACAGGCATTTCGTTTCTTTTCAATGAAGTGAAAGAAGCCGGCAAAGGACCGCCATTGCACAAGCACCCATATGATGAAGTTTATCTGGTGCGTCAGGGGCAAGCCCGGGTTAATGTTGGAGACGAAGAGGCAATTGTGAACGAAGGCGATATTTTGGTAATTCCAGCTAATACCCCGCATAAGGTTTTGACCTCAGGAACAGGGCCCTTTGAGATCATTAGCGTCCATGTGTCTGCCAAGTTTACGATGGATATCCTTGAATGAGTCCATCCCTTTCCCAAAATGTTGACTGAAGGGCTCGGAGGCGTCGTCGGAGCGAACGCAGCGTTTTGAGCCATGTGCATCGCACACAGATGCGGACGGCCCTTAGCTGCCCTTGAACGTGGATAGACGATGCTGCAGCCGCAGCCCGCATTGTGGCTGACCTGCCCCCCGAGGCTCCCTCATTCATAACGAGAGTCTGCGGGTTTGGTTTTCATATTCGTCGTCGTTGTTTTGGGCAAGCGCGCCG
>NZ_JBQFXS010000052.1:0-5102 GCF_056541025.1 Ruegeria sp. AK4 | reverse complement strand
AAATACCACTTAGTTTCTTGCCGATCTCCATTGCTTACCTCCCTGATCGCAATTATTGAGACGTTTTGTATCAAAAAACGCTAGTATATTTGTTGTAACTTGTATAGACCTTTTTTCAACGACCTTGGGAGGAGACAATCATGGAAGTGGCTTTTACCGTTGACCAACATCGAGCATTTGGTCAGTTGAACACTTGCCAACGCATTCCAGACCCCCAATCGACTCATGAGGACCTGGTTGATTGGCAATATCCTTCGGAGACGTACTCAGACCCAAGGTTTTGCTCTAAATGCAAACCGATGGGCCATGCATCGACCGATGTTTCACAACTGGTCACGGCGCCTCCCCCATCGAATTCAATTCATGGACCTCAAGCCATCTCAGCGAGGGTTGGGACACAATTGAATCTGTCACATAGGGCGTAATCCAGACTTATTTGGTGTAGAAATGACATTCGACTACATAATAGTTGGGGCAGGCTCTGCGGGGTGTGTCATCGCCAATCGGTTGTCCGCAGACCCGAAAATCAGGGTTCTTTTACTGGAAGCTGGCGGCAAGGATATCAACCCGTGGATTCACATCCCGGTCGGGTATTTCAAAACCTTGCACAACCCCAATACCGACTGGTGCTACAAGGCCGAACCCGATCCCGGCTTGAACGGCCGCGCAATCGATTGGCCACGCGGCAAAACACTCGGCGGATCCTCGTCGATCAACGGGCTGCTTTACGTCCGCGGTCAGAAGGAAGACTATGACCGCTGGGCGCAACTGGGCAATACCGGCTGGTCCTGGGATGACGTGCTGCCGCTGTTCAAGCGGTCCGAATGTCACGAAGACGCGGACCCGGAAATTCATGGGAAAGATGGGGAGCTGGCCGTCTCGCTGATCCGGGCCAAATCCCCCATCTCAGAAGCGTTCATCGAGGCCGCCGTTGAAATGGGCGTGCCCCGGACCGATGACTACAATGGTGAGCAACAGGAAGGCGCAGGCTATTTTCACCAGACCGCGCGCAAAGGGTTTCGCTGTTCTTCGGCCAAGGCGTTCCTGACCCCGATCAAGGGCAAGCGCCAGAACCTTGAAATCATCACCCATGCCCACACGACAGGTCTTGTCTTCGCATCGGACGCCCCCAACCAGGTCACCGGCGTAGCCTATGATCGCAAGGGCCACGCACAGAAGGCGATCCTAAAACCGGGTGGCGAAGTGATCCTGTCCACCGGAGCCATCGGGTCCCCACAACTGCTTGAAGTGTCGGGCATCGGCAATCCGGATGTCCTGCGCGCGGCTGGGGTCGAAGTACGTCACGCACTTCCCGGTGTGGGCGAACATCTGCAGGATCACCTGCAGATCCGGCTGGTCTACGAAGTTAATGTGCCCACCCTGAACGACGCAATCAATAACATCTTCCACCGCGCCGGGATTGGTATCGAATACGCCCTGCGTCGAACTGGACCTATGAGCCTTGGCGCTTCTCAGGTGGCGATTTTTGCAAAGTCGATGAAGGGTCTGGAAACCCCCGACATCCAGTTCCATTTCCAGCCGCTGTCAGCTGACAAACCGGGGATCGAGATGCACCCGTTCTCGGGCTTCACCTCTTCCGTCTGTCAATTGCGGCCGGAAAGCAGGGGGCATATCCACATCAGCTCACCTGATGCGCATGTCTATCCCAAGATCGTTCCAAACTATCTGTCGACCACCGGCGATCAGCTTTGCGCAATCCGCGCGGTCAAGTTTGCCCGTGCCATGACAAAGACCGACGCACTCTCACCCTTCGTTGTGCGAGAGCACGTGCCCAAAGGCGAGGTCATAACCGATGAGGACCATCTTGAGGCTGCGCGAAACATGGCACAGACGATCTATCACCCGACATCAACCTGCAAGATGGGTGTCGATGATCGGGCAGTGGTCGATCCACGCCTGCGCGTGCGCGGCATACGTGGCCTACGGGTCGCGGATGCGTCGATTATGCCAGACATTGTCAGCGGCAACACCAATGCCCCGACCATCATGATCGGCGAAAAATGTAGCGACCTGATCCTCGAGGATCGTCGCGGAACTGTTTAACCCAATTCCCCATTTTCCCCTGTTGAGGAGACAGACCAATGAAAATGACAACTGAAGAGGCCTTTGTCAAAACGCTGCAAATGCACGGTATCAAGCATGCGTTTGGGATCATCGGTTCGGCCATGATGCCGATTTCGGATATTTTTCCTGCGGCCGGCATTACATTCTGGGACTGCGCGCATGAGTGTACCGGCGGCATGATCGCGGACGGTTATACGCGTGCAACGGGCGAGATGTCGATCATGATTGCGCAGAATGGCCCCGGCATCACCAACTTTGTCACTGCCGTGAAAACGGCCTACTGGAACCACACTCCGCTGCTCTTGATCACACCACAGGCTGCGAACAAGACCATCGGTCAGGGCGGATTTCAGGAGATGGAGCAGATGCGCATGTTCGCGGACTGCGTTGCCTATCAGGAAGAATTGCGTGACCCAGCCCGTGTGGCCGAGGTTCTGAACCGCGTGATCATGCAAGCCAAGCGCGCATCCGCCCCCGCGCAGATGAACATCCCGCGGGACATGTGGACCCAGGTTGTCGACATCGAACTGCCCAAGATCGTCAACTTCGAACGTCCATCGGGCGGCACCCAAGCCGTCGAAGATGCAGCCGCGCTGCTATCGAAAGCCGAACGTCCGGTGATCCTGAATGGTGCCGGAGTGGTATTGTCCAAGGGCGGCATCGCCGCGTCTCAGGCTCTGGCCGAGCGTCTGGACGCCCCGGTTTGCGTTGGCTATCAGCACAATGACGCCTTCCCGGGCAACCACCCGCTGTTTGCCGGCCCTCTGGGCTATAACGGCTCGAAAGCAGGGATGGAGCTGATCAGCCAGGCCGACGTTGTCCTGTGTCTGGGCACCCGTTTGAACCCATTCTCGACCTTGCCGGGCTATGGCATCGACTACTGGCCGACGGATGCGAAAATCATCCAAGTTGACATCAACCCTGATCGCATTGGCCTGACCAAGGACGTCTCAGTTGGAATCGTGGGTGACGCGGCGTTGGTGGCGAACGGCATTCTGGGCCAACTGGCGGATGACGCTGGTGATGCGGGCCGGGATGCGCGGAAGGCAAAGATCGCCCAAACCAAATCCGCTTGGGCGCAGGAATTGAGCTCTCTGACACACGAAAATGACGACCCGGGGACCACCTGGAATGAGCGTGCCCGTGCGGCCAAGCCGGACTGGATGAGCCCGCGCATGGCATGGCGTGCGATCCAGCAGGCACTGCCGCGCGAAGCAATCATCTCGTCCGATATTGGCAACAACTGTGCCATCGGCAATGCCTACCCATCTTTCGACGAAGGTCGCAAATACCTAGCCCCCGGCCTGTTCGGCCCCTGTGGCTATGGCCTGCCCGCCATCATCGGCGCCAAGATCGGTTGCCCGGATGTGCCGGTTGTGGGTTTTGCCGGTGACGGCGCATTTGGCATCTCGGTCAACGAACTGACCGCCATTGGTCGCGAGGAATGGCCTGCGATCACCCAGATCGTATTCCGCAATTACCAGTGGGGTGCGGAAAAGCGCAACTCGACCCTGTGGTTCGATGACAACTTCGTTGGCACTGAGCTGGATCAGGGTGTGTCTTATGCGGCGATTGCCAATGCTTGTGGTCTCAAGGGTGTGGTTGCACGCACTCAGGAAGAACTGACCGCGGCACTGAACCAGGCGATCATTGACCAGAAGAACGGCATCACCACCCTGATCGAGGCGCTGATCAACCAGGAGCTGGGCGATCCGTTCCGCCGTGACGCGATGAAGAAGCCTGTCCGCGTGGCAGGCGTCGACGCCGCGGATATGGCTGACAGCCAAGTTTAAGTGACATGACAGGGATCCGGGACGCATGACAAAGACACCGATAGAACTGTTGCGTAAAAGCGCCCCGGCAACCCGCCCTGTTATCGCTCTGAGCGAAGGCAGCGACCCTCGCATTGTGAAGGGGGCGCTCGCCGCCCATGCCGCAGGATTGGCAGATATCATTCTGATCGGCCCACAGGCTGAGGTAGAAGCCGAGTTAAAGTCAGGTTGGGCCGAATTAGGCGAAGGGGTATCCATCCATGACCCTTTAACATCTGAATTGACGGCAGAGTTTGCCCGCGAATACCACGCGCTTCGTAAGCACAAAGGTGTAGATGAAGCCGCTGCGCGCAAGGCAGTTGAGACACCTTTGGTTTACGCGGCGATGTTGGTTCGAAGCGGTCGGGCCATAGGCACAGTCGGTGGGGCTGTTCATACCACTGGCGACGTAGTGCGAACCGCAATTCAGGTCATCGGAATGGCTCCGGATGCTGGCATGGTCTCAAGTTTTTTCCTGATGTATCCACCTGACGGCGCCTCCGATGGTGCCCGCGCGATGCTGTATTCGGATTGTGGCCTAGTTATCGACCCTTCAGCCGAAGAGTTGGCGAAGATCGCAGCCGCCTCGGCTGAATCCGCCCGCGCGCTATTGCAAGAAGAACCTAAGGTCGCAATGTTGAGCTTTTCGACCAAAGGCAGTGCGAAACATCCCAAGGTTGATAAAGTAATCAACGCCACCAATCTCCTGCGCGCTGCACATCCTGAGCTGCAGGTAGACGGTGAGTTGCAGTTTGACGCTGCCTTTGTGCCTTCGGTCGGTGAGCGAAAGTCACCTGGATCGTCCGTCGCAGGCCTCGCAAACGTTAAGATATTCCCCAATCTGGACGCAGGAAATATTGGCTACAAGATGACCCAACGATTGGGAGGATATCTTGCGATTGGTCCCGTTTTGCAAGGCCTGGCCAAGCCCGCCAACGATCTCTCGCGCGGCTGCAGCGCCGATGATGTGACACAGATCATCGCCGTTACCGTCCTTCAAGCGCGAGGAGCGCAATAATCGACGCCTGCGGCTAAGGCCGCGGTTTCTTCCATCTGGGCGGATCTGCCAGAACCGCGCCTGGATCAACCGACAGGACCCGCCTATGACCCATCAACAGCCAGTTATCGACACATCGCCAAAGGTCTCGGACGAGGTTCGCAAGACCACCTGCTACATGTGCGCCTGTCGGTGCGGCATCAACGTTC
>NZ_JBQFXS010000051.1:0-5297 GCF_056541025.1 Ruegeria sp. AK4 | reverse complement strand
GCTGCTGCCGCAGTTTTTCAACTTCCGAGATTTTGTGGCGATAAACGGCGTCCGAACATTTTGGGAGGCCGTTGTGGATGAAGTTGTCGTAGTCTCCAACAGGTTGGATCGGTCCAGACACACTTTTTCCGTTCGCGCTGGCGCGTTGTTCTGGCATTGCTATGTCCTCCAATTGTGATACTGTTCTAATAAGAACATAGTGCACTGTTCTAAATAGAACAAGGACAAAAATGACCACTCCAGATCAAATCAGGGCAGCGCGAGCACTTACAGGCTTATCTCAAACCCAAATCGCCGATGCAGCCGGCGTTTCCAGCATGACGGTAAAGAGGGCAGAAGGATCGGGAAAACCGCGACCTTCCGACGAAACCATTCAGTCTATTCGCAGAGTGTTTGAAGCCCGAGGCATCCAGTTCCTGGACGAAGGCGACACGGCCAATGGGGTTGGGGTGGTTTTGGTGACGAAGTCTGGGGGATAGCTTTGGGAGAGCACTCCCCGAAATCTCCAACAACGATATACTTTGATATTCCACTTGGAGCCCAGTTTGGATGCCCTGTGAACCGCTTCACTGACTTGCTTCCGGGTATCAGCCACCCTGACTGTGTTAACGATTTAGCGTTCATGTTGAGTTTCGAACGTAAGATTTCACCCGGTCCCAATTTTCTATTCGGGCCTATCAGTGAAAGGTAACAAATTATGTCTGATGATGAATTTATTTTCGACAAAATCGATGACGTGGATTCAGAATATGTTGGAGAAAACTTGTACATCTCATCTACAGGCGTAGAGATGTGGGGCGTAGACGAAGGCTACGCGTCAGAGTTAACGGAAAGCGAAGCAAAATTTCAGAGCCTGCGCTCAACCGCCTTTGGCATCGAAGACTTGCCCAGCAACCTGCCAGCAGAGTACGAATTCACTGGGTGAATGGAGGATTTATTCTTCTAAAGTGCTGCTTGAAGACGCAGTTTTGACAGCATAGCCCTGCTAATCCCGCTATAGCCGATAAACGGCCATGCGCCATTGAGGACGTTCCCGTCAAAGGGCTGGCTCACTCAATTGACCAGCGGCTTTAGTACCCCGACAGGCGCAGGCGCACCCAGTACAGTGGCCGCAAATTCACGAGACACATAATCCGCGCCTCTGGTTTCCATCAAAGCGAATTTGTGGTCAGAGGTTTCGCCGATGCGGCGATGGAAGGCTGCGAGACTGGTCTGATTGAGGTATTCCCACACTGGCCTGCCTTCACGCAAGTCGACTTCCAGGACCTGACCGGTTTGGGACACCGACACGAGAGCACGCTGGTTGTCCTCGCTCAGTCTTACAACGCCTTGCTCCTCGGAAAAAATGGCGTGTTCGGCGTCACCCGCCACTGGAAAAAGCGATGTCCCAAGCCCAGACACCGGGTCTACTTCTATTATGCGGGAGCCACCCTGAGACGCGAGCCCGCCAAGATTATCGAACAAAACAAATGTACCGCGTTCAGTGACGACTGGTGAATGCTGAGCGACCATGGGACCCTTGATAACGCGGTGAACAACATCGTCATATCGGTCTACGATAATCAGTGAACTCGACGACCGTAGTGACATGGCGATGTCACCTGCCTCGGCCCCCTCGATCTTCGAGGCGGTTGCTTCATTTAACTCGACAAGTCCATTGATGTGATAAGGATCACAGCCATCACGCACCGAATACGCCAACCCCATCAGTCCGTTTTTGGCAAAAAGGTCTTCGAAACGGACCGCACGTAATCTTTCCCCACCCCGGTTTACGATTTGGAATCCTTCCTCGTAAACGGCTCCGATTTCTGAGCAGTTGGTGTAAATCCGGGTCGAGCCGATAAGTTTCTTTACAGGCCGCTCAATCTGCGCCCAGGGCAACAATGCGTCGCTGTTGTTCGCAATATGCGGCCAGTGATGTCCATGGTTGATAGAGGACCAGAGAATATTGCTGTCCCGATCAATTCGCATCGAACCAATGTGATAGGGGAACATGTTTTTGGCCTGAAACGTGACAACAAGGTCGCCGTTATTGTCTAGGTCCACGCCTATCACGTTCACATTGTCTCTTCCGGGTTGACCGCTGAAGCCGTCAAATTCTTGCCCTTCAAATAGCTCGGCTCTTGGCACGCTCCAAGTGTGGTACACGTTGCCTTCCCGGTCCATGATCCAGGCAATGCACCCAAGCTCTGGGCAAAGCTCGGGCTGTTCCTCAAAGCCGCCAGTGATTAACAGCAAATCGTCATAATCCCTGGGCTCGACAAGCCAGGTTGTCAGGTCTTCCCGTGGAACAGAAACATCTTCTACTTTTCCATAGATGGTTTCTTTGGCTTCAAGTTTTCGCCAGGCGTCGAACCCGGCTTTGGCCTGTTGCAAAATGGGGATTGGGAACCACTCAAACTTGTAGCTGACCACACCACAGATATATGCGCCGCTCAGAATCGAAAAACCGAACAAAACCGCGGAAAAATTTTCCGTCAAAAACCGTACCAACTTCATTTGCGTTACCCATCGCGAACTCAACGCTGCGATTAGAGCTCATATCGGGTGTACTCACGCGTAACGGATCGTTCATCGCCGGTTCACTTAAAAGTCAATGAAACCTTGTGGGTTTTCCCCTTGGTTCTGCCATATTGAGACAGTCTTCCTTGCAATACATGGCGTATATGCGTTTCCAATCGTGAAGCAGTAGTTCGAAATCAGTTATGGCCGCGACAGGAATGACTTTGACCGTAGTCTCTAGCGTGCAAGAATGCTGTATCGGTAGATTTACTTTATTGAGAGTTCGAAGATTAAGTATTCAATCTGGATACTCGTTGTAATTGGAATGGTTTACTGGCTTGGAAGCCTTGGTGAGCCGACATCGCCGTCGCGGCATCAGCCTTCCCCGCCCGCTCAAGTGGATAAATCTTCCTATCTCTATGTGACCGGGGATCGGGTGAACCAGCGCATCGGCCCCGGTGTTGCTTATGACAAGCAAGGTCAATTGAACAAAGGCGCTCGCGTTCGACTTGTTTCTGACAAGGGGGAATGGACACAAATCGTGTCATCTCTCGGTAACGGCTGGATGTCTTCAAGGTATCTTTCCAAATCATTGCCTGAGAGGGAAAAACCACCTCCTAGGATCAACTCCAGAACCGTTGCCGCACCTACTACACGCGAAATTCAGTCGGCCCGAAAAGAGATAATTCGCCAAAGCATTGCGGCTTACCCAGGTTCATGTCCCTGTCCTTACAACAGGGATCGAGCCGGTCGTCGTTGCGGTAAACGTAGTGCGTGGTCAAAGCCAGGCGGTTACAGCCCGATTTGTTACGACAGTGATGTCTCAGCTCAGAGGCTGAATTCGTACCTCGCAAGGCAACGAGGTGCATCAAACTAGCTTTTGACAAATTGAAAAGACTATAGGGCTGTGAGCTTCTCTAACTCCTGCGCCAGCGTCCTAAATCCAGGGAAGCGCGTCAAGGCGGTGGAATCCTTGCACGTCCAGCCCTTGCCCGAAAAACTCAATTCAGCCCCGACCCCCTGCTACATTCGCTACATATGGTTTGAACCAGGACTCAGCAAATCTGGGTATTTCTCCTTCCCTTCTCCAATCGTTGAAAGTTAGAGCAACTCATACCTGCAATCCATGCTATGCCTAATAGGCTGCTGCTGGAGGGGGGCTTTGGCGTGAGCGATTCGAAAAACCAAAGTGATAACGAACGATACAAAGAAGGCTATGATGAGGGTCGTACGGGTGAATTTGACCCCCTAAAGGCCGGTGTCAACGGTTTATTCTTCGGTGGAGACAAAATCAAAGACTCTGGGCGCGAAGCAGGGCGCGCAGACCAAGAGAAATACGACACCCCGAAGGACAGGACACCAGTATTTGACAAGGTGTTGGGGGGCTTCTTTGACAGCGGACCAAAAACCGACGGCAAATCGTCTTCTAGCAAAAGCACCCTGACAGGACATAGCACTGGTGGCAGCGATTGCGACGGAGGCCGCATCAACTTTATCGGGGGCAGCAAGCGCATTGGAGGCATTGGCGCGGGTAATGGAGGCTTGTTCGGGCTCGTGCCTGCCGTCGTGGGGGTCCTCATTGCGGGTGGGTATTTTTGGTGGGTGATAGTCACGGTGGGCAACGGTGGACCAGATAGCTTGAGCAAGCTTCTTCTAGTCTTACCCGGGATTGCCGCGATTATTTACTTCGGCTTCTATGTGGCAATGTTCGTCCTTGGCATCCTTTTTCTTCTTGCTGTTATCCAATTAGTCTTTGGGATTTTGTGAAGGTTCCAAAGGCTTTTCTGTCCTGGCCTCCACTTCAACCAAGCCGCCTCAATCGCCCCTTCACAATAAAATCGGTTAAAGTGGGCGCATTTTGTCAGTATGTGCACCCCATAGACCGCCTCCGAAAACGGTTGGCCTCACTATCCAGATCTTGCAAAAACATGATGATGCTACATAGCAAGTTGTTGAAATCAATAAGACCGGTTTCCAGCCGCTCTGTGTTCACGCCGTTTCCGTGCCGCGCGCTTTCTGCATCCCGCAGAGCAATACTCAGCATCGACCCTGCGAAAGTCAGGTAAGTCGTCACCACACCACCGGCAGACCCAAGTACCTTGCTTCGTTCGACGCAGCATTACCTTGGCCCGCTTTAGCCGGTTCCCCACGTTCCCGGTCCAAAAGTAGCACTCAAGCATAGCATATAGTGATCCGTCGCTTTCCTCTATCCAGACTGTTCCGGGTTCTGGGCCGGGCATGTCTTGCACTCCTGTTATTTCCCCACCCATAGGCGGGTTAATTGATTGAAATACCGAACTGTTTGGAAACTAACTCCCCCTGCGGGCTTTACAGGTGCGGTGCTGGTGTCCATCTTTGGGGCATGACTGTTGCCGAACTATCCATTTTTGAACTGTATTGTGTGATTGCCGCTTCAGCCTCAATATTCGGGATGGCTTGTTTTGTTGTTTGGCGGATAGCCACCGATCCTGACAATCATTACTCATTGCTTGGGTATGCCGCGGTTGGTTTTGCCGCCATCTGCGGTGTAGTCGGCCCCGCGATGTACGGGGCCTGGATTCTTTACTCGGCGTTCAACTGAGGGCCTACACCGTTCAGCATCAGTGCCCGCACAATCATTTCCCTGACTCTGTTTGGGGCCTGTGTGGCGGCTCTTTGAAGCTGGGCCGGTAGACCTGCGTTTGTCAGCATTTCTGCAATGACATGTCCGTTGTCAGGGATTTTGGGACAGATGGCTGCCTGAGCTAAGAGAGGATCTGGCGCATCTGGTTGGTTTGATTATGCGGCGGATTTGC
>NZ_JBQFXS010000050.1:0-5653 GCF_056541025.1 Ruegeria sp. AK4 | reverse complement strand
ATGGTGAGGCGGAAATACCTGAACAACATCGTGGAACAGGACCATCGTTTCATCAAGAGACGCATCCGGCCAATGCTGGGGTTCAAGGCGTTCGCTTCAGCGGCGGCAACCTTCGACGGAATCTAAGTGGCACACATGATCCGCAAAGGTCAAATCACGCCCGGAGTCTGTCCGTTTCGGCAATTTGCAGAGCTGGCCGCTTAGCCCGCCGGTACCATGCCATCGCTGTCGCCAGTAAAAACTTCGCAACAGATCCTCTCCCCTGCCTGCTTAACGCGCAAAATTTAAATCTTTTGCCTATTACCCACTCTGACGTACGAGTCACAATTACATGTGATAAGTGTCTTCCCTGCCTCGTCGGCCTTGCCGCGCATGGCGGAAAGGAACCTTGCAGACGGTTAATCCAAACAACCCGGTCTTGCCGAGGCGGTCTCGGGTCAGCCACCCCAAAAGACCACGGCTACCAAACTACTGATGCAGGCCCGATGGGAAACCACAATCGACCGGCAATCCGCGCGTGGCGCAAGGCCGGACGGTTACTCTGATTGCCCTGAACTTGGCCGGCTTCACGCATCAGGCCGTGCAGGCCCTGATCGATTTCTGTGGTGTACTTCTGATCACAGAAGGCCGCCGAACGTCGCCCCCCCCTACGGGCCGCGCTACAGAATCCTGACCCGGGCAGGTTCCTGATCAAAGCCGCCTTGCACCACTCCCTCGCATGGGCGCAGAAATGCTACGTCGACATCGCAGAAGCTCTGCCCGCAGATCTCTTGGCCTAAACCTAGAAAGCAATACGCCGGGTAGATCACCCGGCGTTTCACCCAATCTAACCAGTAGTGGGACAACCCTTACCCGTGGGTAAGATCGTCCTCTTCCTGCAACTCGTCGATCAGGGAAGCGATAGCCTTCTCCAGTTTTCCACGATCCACACGCGTGAAGTCCAAATCATACCTCAGCTCGATCCGCCCGCTGGAGGCCGAGCATTTCGCGACCCCTGCCCTCCCCGAGACCTGGAACGTCGTCTTGGCCCGGCGTGTCTTACCCGTACCCGCCGCGGCCGGCTTCTTCACAACCGCGGGTTCGGACGTGACAAAGCTTCGCAGAATCTCCACCTCGCGCGGTCCGTCACGATCCGGTTCGCTGATCAGCGCGGTGCTGACATGATGGATCAGCCCCGGGTTGGCATCGAGTTTCCGCTTCAACTCAACCCCCACATTGCGCGGAATGTCGTTTGGGTGTTGCAGCACCTTGTCCAGCATCATCAGAAGACTGGCAAAGGACCGGATGTAGCTGCGCTTCGTGTAGCTCGCGGATTTGAACAGGATCGCCACCGCTTTGTCGACATCGGCGCAGTCGTTCGACGGGTTTTCGGCAAAGGCCCGCGCCAGCGCGCCCATTTCGGCAAATGAGATATCCTTGCGAATCAGGTTCTCATCCACCATGCGCCGGTAGCTGTCGTGCAATTCGGCGGCCTCGGAAATCCCCGAAGGAATTTTGGCGTAGAGATCATCGCCGGTTTCCGCATGCAACGCGCGATAGGCGGACAGGCGGCGCATGCCCTGGATCAGATCGTACCGGCCGTCCGGGCGACGTTCAAGCCGGATCGGGTTCGACAATCCGATATCGCGGATCGACTCTTTCAACTCGTCCAGATCCGGGTCGGGGCCGGGCTTGCGGTCGCGGGTCAGCTTCTCCGTCACCACGTCGGCCAAAGCCACATGTTCCGTCACGAGGCCCTCTGCGCGCAACCGGACCAGCTCATGCGCCAGCCGGTCGTTTTCGGCTCGGATCGTATCCTCGGTCGATTGCTGGTCGCGCAGGGCATCCGCGT
This sequence comes from Ruegeria sp. AK4, assembly GCF_056541025.1. Lineage (NCBI taxonomy): Bacteria > Pseudomonadati > Pseudomonadota > Alphaproteobacteria > Rhodobacterales > Roseobacteraceae > Ruegeria > Ruegeria sp. AK4. The sequence goes on along the minus strand of NZ_JBQFXS010000050.1, from coordinate 3,822 downwards.
TTTCGGAAATGGCCGCGGCCATCGGGCCGCGCCGTTTATCCAGAACCTTGTCCGGGATCTTGCCAACAGGGATATCCTCCATGGCCGGCATGTCAATGTCGAACATTCTACGTTTACGGCTCATGCGTCATCCTCCAGCTTGTCCCAGGTCGAATGCATCACGCCCCGGAATTCTTCATATACATTGTCAAAGGTCGATCGCGCGCGGCGCCAGGTCTCGCGCGTCATCTCGCGGTAGTCCATCTCGTAAACCGAACTCAGGAACCGGCCGGATTGTTCCACCGCACGGGTCATTTCAACCGGGTGTTCCGCGACATGTTCGCCGAACACCTTTTTGAACGCGTCGAACATGGCAAGATGCAGCGCGTTGCCGGGCTCGTATCGCGTCAGCAGGAAGCGCAGTTCGCAGAAGGTTTTCGGAAGGCCGATCCTACCCGTGGGTAAGGTCTTGTCGAAACCATAGGCCAGATCCTCGAGCGCCTCGGCCAACTGGCCGATGAAGGAGGTGGTGGAATCGTATTCCCAGTAACCGGGGCCCGAGGGGATATACAGCATATCCGCCGCAAACACTGCGTTCATCGACTGGTACCCAATCGCCGGGGGGCAATCGAACAGGATCAGGTCATAGGCATCGTCGGGGATTTGATCCAGATAGCGCGACACGGCGGCAAAGAACGACCATTCGGGGTTCAGGTGCCGATACTGGGCGGAGGCGAACTCGACAAAGGCCGCGTTGGCGCAGGACGGAATGGCGTCGATGGTCGACCACGACGTCTGCTTGATGAAATCGGAGATGCGCAGGTCGCCCAGACCCATGCCGGTGATCGAGTGGGGCAGTTCGCGGCGGGGCAGGGCGGTGCCGGATTCGGCGGCGGCGGGGCGTTTGTTCATCCGCTCGGTCTCGCGGATCAGGTCGCGGGCCATGATGCCCCAAACGGTGAAATCCTCGGCCACGTCGGTCAGGCCCATGGAATGGCTGAGCGTTGCCTGCGGGTCGAAATCCACCACCAGCACGCGGTAGCCATCCAGCGCGGCGGCATGGGCCAGATGCAGGGCCACGGTGGACTTACCCGCACCGCCTTTAAAATTGGCCACCGCCGCGCGAATAGCGCGCTTGCCGGCAGGGCGGGGCGGCATCAGGGATTTGCGGTTCACCTTCAGCCGGCGGCGCAGCTCGTTCACCTCTTCCAGGCTGAACCAGCGCTGGCGGCCTTCGGGCTCGACCTCGCCACCGGGCAGGGACGGGTCAGCGGCCAGCTTGCCGCGAAAGGTGGACTGATTCACCCGGAAGATCAGTTCCGACACCTCCCAGCTTGAAAAACGACGGAGGGTCTTCTCCATCTCGGGACTGAAGGTCTGCTGGCGAATCCAGCCCTGCAGCTTAAGGGACTGGTTGCGCAATGTGCTCAGGTCTTCGTGCGTGTACATGCCTCGGGTCTCTTAGTTTTGGACGCTAAACGTTATGTGTTTTCTATTTACGCCCGATTTGCGCTTTACGCAAAAGAAATTATGATCATAGTGTGATCTTACCCACGGGTAAGAAAACAAGGGCTTCGGGCGTCTGAACCGATTCGTCAGACAAGGGGGCCCAGCCGGGCGCCGCACCGTGCTTCCCCATCAAGATTTAGGGGGTCGCATTACGGCCAATTGGCGCATATAGGGGGACAAAAGGCGCCAATACGGGGTCACTCAGGATGCCCCCCATCACCCATAATTCACCGTTTTTCTTTATTTGATTTGCGGTCAAGAGGTCGCCTGACCTCACTGTTTTCACTCTTTGCTTGACAGAATCGAAGCTTTGGACGCTAATCAGGGCATCAAAATGAAAAGCGTTGGCAAACGGCGCTGAACTGGCGGAGACCATCCGCCCGAGGCAGACAGAACGGTGAGAAAAGGGATGCAGGTTGCAAAACCCGTCGGGCGCAATGCACCGGCTCTGAAATACGATATCCTGTCGGCGCTGGCCGTCCATGCCTTGTCGGGGGACAAGCATCGGCAACGCAGCGTCTTGCGGCTGGTCGCCTTGATCACCACCCGGTACAACTGGCGAAAGAACGAGCTTTCGATCGGGCGCGAGGAGATTGCGCGGCTTTGGTCCGTGAACGAGCGGACGGTGAAACGCGAGATGGCGAAGTTTCGGACCATGGGTTGGATCGCCGTCAAACGGCCCGCCGCGCGGGGGCGGGTCGCGGTCTATGAGCTGGACCTGAAGCAGGTGATGATCGACACATCCGACGTCTGGCCGGTGATCGGCCCGGATTTTCAGGCCCGGATGCAGGATGAACCTGAACCCGAGACCAACATCGTTCCGTTCAAAGTCAAACCTCCGGCCCTTGAGGGTACCGATGCCGAGGTCTGGGGGCAGGTTCAGGCGATCCTGCACGGGCGCGACCCCGAGCTTTGGGCCAGCTGGTTTCAGCACCTGACCGAGGCCGAGCGAGCAGGCGGCGTTGTCACCCTGATGGCACCGTCGCGGTTCATGGCGGATTACATCGCGCAGAAATGGACCGGGCGCTTGCTGGCCGCCTATAGCCGCGTCGACCCCGAGGTGCGGATGCTGCGCTTTGAGGCGGCTGAATAGGGTATCTTGCGACGCCTAAGGCGCGGTGACGCGATAGAACCGCGCGGCGGTTTCGCCGAGAACATCCTTATGATGTGTTTCCGGAACCAGAAAACGGTATCGGGAGATCAGCTCCGCATACGTTGAAGACAGGCTGTCGACCGGGAAGTTTGAGCCGAACATGCAGCGTTCCGGTCGGAATTGCGTCAGGCAGGCCTCGACAATGGGCCGGACGCGGTCGGCGGACCAGCTGTGATCGAACATCCCAAGCCCGGACAGTTTGCAATAGACCTGCGGCAAGGCAGACAGGTTGCGCAGAGCATCGGACCAGCTTTCCAGCCCTGTAGCGGATCGATCATGGGGTGAACCCGCGTGGCACAGGGCAACCCGGGTGTCGGGGGTCTGTTCCAGCACGACTGCGGTCTGGACCATCAGGTCCGGCAGCAATTGCAGATCAAAGGAGAGGCCCCGGTCACCAAGTTGCCTGAGCCCGTCAAGAAAGCGCGGGTTGGTCAGCAGGGCGTTGGTGCCGGATGCCACGTCTTCACCCGGAGAGCGCCCGATGATCTGACGCACGCCGCGCAGCGAGGGCAGGGTCTGCAGCCGGTCCAATTGTGCGCTGAGGTCATCCGCGGTCAGGTCGCAAAACGCCACCTGAACCAGCGGCCAGTCCGGGTAAGTGTCGGCGACGGTTTGCAGCCATTGCGCCTCGGCCCAGGGATCGGTGGCACCGACCTGAATATGGACGGATGCGGTAAACCCGGTAGCCTGAGCATCCCGACGAAATTCGGGCAGCAGGTAATCGCGTTGGATGGGCGAGGGATCCCCGAAAAACCGGACCGCGCCTTTCTCCATCAGCCATGGGTAATGGACGGCGTTCAGATCCCAGAGATGGTGATGTGCATCGATGCTCATGTCGGTTCAAGTCCCGTGCTGCGTGTCAGACTGCTGACATTCTGTTGCGTTCAGAATGCAGAAGGTCAATGAGTATCCGGTTCTAGGTCAGCTTGTTGCCTGCGCATCGGTGATCTGATGAGTGGTGTGGACGTCAAGCTTTATCGCACCTTGTGAGCATAACAGGTAAATTATGCGCGTTATATTTCTGTGGCCCACCTATTGAAAGGGCCACGAAAAGTCAGAGGATCTGTTGCGAAGTTTTTATTGGCGACAACGATGGCATGGTACCGGCGGGCTAAGCGGCCAGATCTGCAAATTGCCGAAACGGACAGACTCCGGGCGTGATTTGACCTTTGCGGATCATG
>NZ_JBQFXS010000049.1:0-5988 GCF_056541025.1 Ruegeria sp. AK4 | reverse complement strand
CCCCTTCACCGGCGCTGCTGAGGCGGTTGCTGGGTTGCTGGAGACGGCGAGACGCGCTGGAAAGACGGCGGGACACATCGGAGAGACGGTGGGCATCTGAGGTTTAGGTTTAGGCGGTTGCGCTGAGTGATTGGCGTTGCGGTCTGGTTTTTGGTCTTGGGTGTTTTGTTCTTTGACATTGATGGATAACTGAAGAGATATGTGGGCGGTTTGGTTCGTTTCGACGGATTGGATGTCTGTATATCGCGCTCTTAGGGGTTCGCTCCGATGATAGAGTGTCAGCTTCACTGTTTGTACGGCTTTCGGTTTCTTAGGAAACCAGAAGCACAACAAACAGATGACTTTTAGTTGTATTCCCGGCTAGCCGGCTGGGGATGTATCGCTTGGACAGCTCAGGTAGCTGCAGCGTAGCGTAAGCTGCACTGTGCTCAAGTAGCCGAACAGGCGATAGCACAACTAAAGATGTGCAGAGGTTCGAACGTCAAGGATATGATGGCAACATCATTTCAACTTGAGAGTTTGATCCTGGCTCAGAACGAACGCTGGCGGCAGGCCTAACACATGCAAGTCGAGCGCGCCTTTCGGGGTGAGCGGCGGACGGGTTAGTAACGCGTGGGAATATGCCCTTTGGTACGGAATAGCCTCTGGAAACGGAGAGTAATACCGTATGAGCCCTTCGGGGGAAAGATTTATCGCCAAAGGATTAGCCCGCGTTAGATTAGGTAGTTGGTGGGGTAATGGCCTACCAAGCCTACGATCTATAGCTGGTTTTAGAGGATGATCAGCAACACTGGGACTGAGACACGGCCCAGACTCCTACGGGAGGCAGCAGTGGGGAATCTTGGACAATGGGGGCAACCCTGATCCAGCCATGCCGCGTGAGTGATGAAGGCCTTAGGGTCGTAAAGCTCTTTCGCCTGTGAAGATAATGACGGTAGCAGGTAAAGAAACCCCGGCTAACTCCGTGCCAGCAGCCGCGGTAATACGGAGGGGGTTAGCGTTGTTCGGAATTACTGGGCGTAAAGCGCACGTAGGCGGATCGGAAAGTTGGGGGTGAAATCCCGGGGCTCAACCCCGGAACTGCCTCCAAAACTATCGGTCTAGAGTTCGAGAGAGGTGAGTGGAATTCCGAGTGTAGAGGTGAAATTCGTAGATATTCGGAGGAACACCAGTGGCGAAGGCGGCTCACTGGCTCGATACTGACGCTGAGGTGCGAAAGTGTGGGGAGCAAACAGGATTAGATACCCTGGTAGTCCACACCGTAAACGATGAATGCCAGTCGTCGGGTAGCATGCTATTCGGTGACACACCTAACGGATTAAGCATTCCGCCTGGGGAGTACGGTCGCAAGATTAAAACTCAAAGGAATTGACGGGGGCCCGCACAAGCGGTGGAGCATGTGGTTTAATTCGAAGCAACGCGCAGAACCTTACCAACCCTTGACATCCCGGGACCGGTCCAGAGATGGGCTTTCCACTTCGGTGGCTCGGTGACAGGTGCTGCATGGCTGTCGTCAGCTCGTGTCGTGAGATGTTCGGTTAAGTCCGGCAACGAGCGCAACCCACATCCCTAGTTGCCAGCAGTTCGGCTGGGCACTCTATGGAAACTGCCCGTGATAAGCGGGAGGAAGGTGTGGATGACGTCAAGTCCTCATGGCCCTTACGGGTTGGGCTACACACGTGCTACAATGGTAGTGACAATGGGTTAATCCCAAAAAGCTATCTCAGTTCGGATTGGGGTCTGCAACTCGACCCCATGAAGTCGGAATCGCTAGTAATCGCGTAACAGCATGACGCGGTGAATACGTTCCCGGGCCTTGTACACACCGCCCGTCACACCATGGGAGTTGGTTCTACCCGACGGCCGTGCGCTAACCTTTTGGGGGCAGCGGACCACGGTAGGATCAGCGACTGGGGTGAAGTCGTAACAAGGTAGCCGTAGGGGAACCTGCGGCTGGATCACCTCCTTTCTAAGGATGTTTCTAGATTTTTAATGTGTTCAAGTAGCCGAATAGGCGGTAGCACACTAAAACGTGAAACACTTAGCAGAAGATCAACAAACAAAGTTGGTCAAACTCATGAGCCGAGCCGTCCTCATATCTCTTCAGACATAGCGTGAGCTACTGCTCATGCAGATCGGTTTTGCTTCAGGCAAGCTGGCCCTCTCGGCAGATTTGCATGGCAAATCGCCTGCCGGGCGACGCCGATTTTGCGAAGCAAAATCAGCTGGGTCGGTAGCTCAGGTGGTTAGAGCGCACGCCTGATAAGCGTGAGGTCGGAGGTTCAAGTCCTCCTCGACCCACCAAGCCTTTTGCGAAGCAAAGGGCGTTGTCGCGGCAGTTGCTTTTGGCCACAAAAGCAATGAGAGCGACTATTATGGGGCCTTAGCTCAGCTGGGAGAGCGCCTGATTTGCATTCAGGAGGTCAGGAGTTCGATCCTCCTAGGCTCCACCACCGTCTCTTTTTGCTGCAAGCAAAAAGATGATGAACAACGGTTCCACGCAGCGTGGAGCGGCAGTTGCTTTTGTGAAGCAAAAGCAATGAGAGCGGTTCTCCGGATTGCGGGTATAAATCCACCATATCACTTCGATCAGATCGTTAAGCACTATGTCAGTGTTTAACCGTCCGATTGGACGTCTCGTCCAAGTCACCCGCAAGGATGACGGACACATCAATTGACATCGTATAGAGAGAAATCAATCAACACTGTTTGATTGGCGCCGAGTGTGGCGTTGATCTCAGTTGGTCCTCACGTGCTCAAGTAGCCGAATAGGCGGTAGCACACATAGTGAGGAGGTTTGATTAGGGATGTTTCCTCGTCCCTCTTTGAATATCCCGGCTGAAACGAACAGAGTTGTCCAAGTCAAGTACACTAACCCCTCACTTCTTCCGTCAGGAAAAGTGAGCAGGTTTTGGCAGGCCTCGATGGGCTGCTGAAACCTAAATGTCTTCTATCCTCTGCGTGGGGCCGACCGACATCGGCAGCGCGGGTTCCAGGATGGAAGGCGGGAAAGTATGCTTTTGGTTCAGAAAAAGGGGTTGGTTGTTCCAGCTTCCGACCCATGGATTTGCTTCGCAAATCCTGTCTTTCTTTTTCTGGATCAAATCAAGCGCGAGAAGGGCGTTTGGTGAATGCCTTGGCAGCAAGAGGCGATGAAAGACGTGATACTCTGCGATAAGCCATGGGGAGCTGAGAATAAGCTTTGATCCATGGATTTCTGAATGGGGCAACCCACCTGAAAGCTTCATATTGTTATCTTTGATACTCAATATGGGGTTTAAACAGGTACTTAAGACCTGAATACATAGGGTTTTAAGAGCAAACCCGGGGAACTGAAACATCTAAGTACCCGGAGGAAAGGACATCAATTGATACTCCCCTAGTAGCGGCGAGCGAACGGGGACCAGCCGAGCCGGATAAGTGAGAAGAACATGTTGGGAAGCATGGCCATAGCGGGTGACAGCCCCGTATTCGAAGCTTTGACGGACGTATTAAGTAGGGCGGAACACGTGAAATTCTGTCTGAAGATCGGAGGACCACCTTCGAAGGCTAAGTACTCCTTGCTGACCGATAGCGAACCAGTACCGTGAGGGAAAGGTGAAAAGCACCCCGACGAGGGGAGTGAAACAGTACCTGAAACCGAACGCCTACAATCAGTCGGAGGATCCTCGAGATCTGACGGCGTACCTTTTGTATAATGGGTCATCGACTTGGTCTCACGAGCAAGCTTAAGCCGTTAGGTGTAGGCGTAGCGAAAGCGAGTCTTAATAGGGCGCATGAGTTCGTGGGATCAGACCCGAAACCGAGTGATCTAGGCATGGCCAGGTTGAAGGTAAGGTAACACTTACTGGAGGACCGAACCCACATCCGTTGAAAAGGATCGGGATGAGCTGTGCCTAGGGGTGAAAGGCCAATCAAACTCGGAGATAGCTGGTTCTCTGCGAAATCTATTTAGGTAGAGCGTCATCCGAATACCCCGGGGGGTAGAGCACTGGATGGGTAATGGGGCCCCACAGGCTTACTGATCCTAACCAAACTCCGAATACCCGGGAGTACTAGATGGCAGACACACTGCGGATGCTAACGTCCGTAGTGGAGAGGGAAACAACCCTGACCTACGACTAAGGCCCCCAATTCATGGCTAAGTGGGAAAGCAGGTGGGACGACCAAAACAACCAGGAGGTTGGCTTAGAAGCAGCCATCCTTTAAAGATAGCGTAACAGCTCACTGGTCTAAACAAGTTGTCCTGCGGCGAAGATGTAACGGGGCTCAAGCCATGAGCCGAAGTCTAGGATGCCGTAAGGCATGGTAGCAGAGCGTAGTGTGACATAGGACTTTATCTGAATTACCGCCCGACACCGGGGCGCGGGCAACCGTGCTCAAGTAGCGTAAGCGGTAGCACAGATATAAGTCCTTTCGATGAAGCCGGGGCGTGAGCCATCCGGTGGAGAGATCACTAGTGAGAATGATGACATGAGTAGCGACAAAGAGTGTGAGAGACACTCTCGCCGAAAGTCCAAGGGTTCCTGCTTAAAGCTAATCTGAGCAGGGTAAGCCGGCCCCTAAGCCGAGGCCGAAAGGCGTAGGCGATGGGAACCAGGTTAATATTCCTGGGCCAGGAGGATGTGACGGATCACAGGTGTAGTTCAATCTTATCGGATTGATTGGGCTGCTGAGTGGTTCCTGGAAATAGCCCTCCATCAGACCGTACCCTAAACCGACACAGGTGGACTGGTAGAGCATACCAAGGCGCTTGAGAGAACGATGTTGAAGGAACTCGGCAAAATACCTCCGTAAGTTCGCGAGAAGGAGGCCCGGTTCCTAGGCAACTAGGGGCTGGGGGCACAAACCAGGGGGTGGCGACTGTTTATTAAAAACACAGGGCTCTGCGAAGTCGCAAGACGACGTATAGGGTCTGACGCCTGCCCGGTGCCTGAAGGTTAAAAGGAGAGGTGAGAGCCTTGAATTGAAGCCCAGGTAAACGGCGGCCGTAACTATAACGGTCCTAAGGTAGCGAAATTCCTTGTCGGGTAAGTTCCGACCTGCACGAATGGCGTAACGACTTCCCCGCTGTCTCCAACATCGACTCAGCGAAATTGAATTGCCTGTCAAGATGCAGGCTTCCCGCGGTTAGACGGAAAGACCCCGTGCACCTTTACTACAGCTTCGCACTGGCATCAGGATTGTGATGTGCAGGATAGGTGGTAGGCTTTGAAGCGGAAACGCAAGTATCCGTGGAGCCTCCCTTGAGATACCACCCTTCGCACTCTTGATGTCTAACCGCGGTCCGTTATCCGGATCCGGGACCCTGCGTGGCGGGTAGTTTGACTGGGGCGGTCGCCTCCTAAAGCGTAACGGAGGCGCGCGAAGGTTGGCTCAGAGCGGTCGGAAATCGCTCGTTGAGTGCAATGGCAGAAGCCAGCCTGACTGCAAGACTGACAAGTCGAGCAGAGTCGAAAGACGGCCATAGTGATCCGGTGGTCCCGAGTGGAAGGGCCATCGCTCAACGGATAAAAGGTACGCCGGGGATAACAGGCTGATACTGCCCAAGAGTCCATATCGACGGCAGTGTTTGGCACCTCGATGTCGGCTCATCTCATCCTGGGGCTGGAGCAGGTCCCAAGGGTACGGCTGTTCGCCGTTTAAAGAGGTACGTGAGCTGGGTTTAGAACGTCGTGAGACAGTTCGGTCCCTATCTGCCGTGGGTGTAGGAGACTTGAGAGGAGTTGCCCCTAGTACGAGAGGACCGGGGTGAACGATCCACTGGTGGACCAGTTGTCGTGCCAACGGCAGTGCTGGGTAGCTATGATCGGACAGGATAACCGCTGAAGGCATCTAAGCGGGAAGCCCCCCTCAAAACAAGGTCTCCCTGAGGGCCGTGGAAGACCACCACGTCAATAGGCCGGAGATGTAAGCGCAGTAATGCGTTCAGTTGACCGGTACTAATCGCCCGATAGGCTTGATTTGATCCAGTAATGGAAAGACAAA
>NZ_JBQFXS010000048.1:0-6875 GCF_056541025.1 Ruegeria sp. AK4 | reverse complement strand
CAACCCGATATGACCGCTCCCCCAAAGTCTTCCTCTCAGCAATCGCCCTCGCCGCAACTGTCATCTATTGGTTATGAGTCCTGAGCCTAGGTGCCCGTGAGCATTCTATGTACCTGTTACCAATTGGCTGAAATGCTCGGAACAGATTGCACATTGGTTCATCCATGTAACTTTTCCGTTGTCTGGAAGCTACAGCTAAACCCATCGATCTAAAATCAGTGGTTCGCTATCATTTGAATCGCTTTGAGAAACGTTTTCGCGTCGGTTCCACCATTCAAGGGTGCCAATTAAGCAGACTTGTTGCCGGGGATGGTGTTGCTCAAATGCCCCCCAACTGAGTACTTCGGCAACACAAGATGGAACCGGTGGCGAAGTGTGTTGGCGATAGGTCGCCAATCGGCTTCAGAGTACTCTGATTTGCCTGTAACTTCCCAATCCCCCGGTGGACACAACCACAGCACCTTAGAAAACAGCTTCATATCCCCGATTTTTTCAATTTCCCAAAAAGTGCCTTTGTTCATAGACGGGATAACGATGCAATATTTTGCGCGACCCACTAGTTTTTCCACTAGGTCCTGCCATTCACGTTTCAGTGGCACACCGCCAAACCACCTATGGTCTCGTGACAGAGCAACTAGGGTTGCGCCATGCATTTCGACGCCATCTCTTATGACGATCTCAAATTGTATGTCTTTTTCAATCGCTGTGATATCTTTGGCGTTTTTAAGTTCCAAAGATCGATCAAAACTGAAAGGACGAAGGTACAGCACAAAATCATCCCAGTACCGACTTTTACTTTCTGCGATTGCTTTCGCTGTAAGACTTTCGACGACCTTTGTGCGAACCTGACTTTCAAACGAAGTCATCCTCATCCATAGAAGATAGGAAAAAAGTACCAAGAATAGGTCTGAAGCGAAAAGTGATAGAATATCGGGCCTGTAAGCTATCGAACTTAGGGCAGACGGCCAACCGCCGTATACCACCAAATTTATCAGCCAGAAGGCGTGAGCCATGGGTAAAGATACAAGTAAGGTGATGGCGATCACTTTGTCTCGTTGGACTTTTTGACGTCTCTTGGGCGAAACAAAGCAAGCCCAAAATTCGTTAATTAGAGCCAAACGCGAGAAATGCCGCTTCAACCGAAGTTCGGTTTCGATGGGTAACTCTGTTCTCGAAATCTTCATCTTTCAGTAACAAACTGGATAACAACTTGGTTTAGCTTCGCTTCTTTGATGCCATTTTTCCAGAGCAAACATAGTTATCTAAGAATTGGGCTGGCTGATGTCGTCAACATAAGGGTTTTTCGTTCGCTGATGCGCTGGCCGCACCGCCCAATCTCACTTTCCCCATGATGCGTTAGGTTAATCCTCGACAGTTCAAAAACTTACGCACTATTTCTCGAAGGTCGCCCTTCGCTAATATCGTGATATCAGGTTTTTAGCCCTAAACCGGCGTTCACGTTTATGGCTGACGGTGCTGACAGTGCAGGCGGTGATGTCACGTTTTTTGGTGGAGAGATTCGGCTTCACGAAGCATCAGAATGGGTGCACTAGAATAGCTGCAGTTTGCTGTTTGGCGTAGCACTGTTGTAGCACCGGGTGTGGCAGGCCAGAACGCAGGGAGCGCCCGTTGGGGCGCTAAGTATTTGATATCTGGCTGTGATTTTTGGTTGCGGGAGGGCGCAACCACCGTTGCCGAACGCAATTGAAATGTCAGGTTTAGGTGCGAATCCGACATACGCAACTCGCACCTAAACTTCCGCAACGCGGGACTTTGCAGCCATCCGCATTCTTAATTCAAAGGACCGCAGTCAGCCCGAACCAGACATACAAAACTAGACTTTGCAAATCCCGAGAAGCGGGACTTTATTGCCATTGGATCAAAGTCGGCTATGCGGACAAAGCAGACATTGGAAGATTGCTCTCGCGACCCACAAGTCAACTATTGTCGGAGTTCATCTTGCGATAGTCAGAGGGCGTCAGTCCCGTCACCTTCCTAAATGCGCGGCTGAAATTATTTGCGGTTTCATATCCTAGCATGGAGGAGATACTGGAGACTGTCTCGCGCGTATCTGTGAGGAGTTCCTCGGCCCTTGCTACCCTGACATCGTTGACGATTTCGCGAAAACGAACCCCTTCGGTTGCTAACTTCCGTTGTAGTGTGCGAACGCCAAGATCGAGCGAACGCGCGGTGGCATCAATCGACATTTCCTCCCGATGAAGTTGTTGCCAAACCACTTCCTCGACTTGTCCTCTAAGTGTTTGAGGTGGGCCGCCCAATCGTTCGCGAGAAATATCTCCGACGGTTGTCGAGCCGCCGGTAAGTTTTTTGGGCGTGGTTTCGGCTCGCAAAGCCGATGCATCAAAATCAACCCCAAGCCGGGAGGCGTTCCAGATTACAGGACAAGCGTAGGTGTCTTCTGCCTCGACAAATCCAGGAACCTTCGGGAAGTCCAAGAGCACGGCAGATGGCTTCCAGTCGCTTCCTAAATACGCGCGGAATATGCTCAAAAAAACCCCAACGGCCGAGAAGCCGATGTCCGGATACGCGAAATGCGAGCGAAGTCCAAAACGATAACAGTAGCGCGCGCTTGTGCCCGAAGTTTCAAGCCACGCGCGATCCGTAGACGAATGAAATGGCATGACGGCAGAAGCTCGTATTAGCGCTGCCCCCAGCGTTGGAGCAGAAAGAACGTAACTCCCCCAGGCGCCGTAGTCAGCGACAGTGAGATACGGTGACCACAACAATCCGATGTTTTGTTGTCCCGTGGATCGTGCGGCTTCGTGCACAAAGGTCGCCAAGGCATGCTCCGAGATGTAACCGCCTCTTTCCTCAATGAAGTGAACAGGAAGATCGGCAGAGTCAAAAGCACGCAACAAGCGTCTTTCCCCAGCGGCCTCAAGCACAAACTGGGGCATCGCGCCCAAGGCCTTAGCCGAAATCATCGGTGGTAGGTTCAATCCGTCAACCCGCTTGTTCGCCCGCGTGTCGTGAAATGATACGCATCGGCTGAACGGATGTGCAAGCTTTCCCTAAACAGCAGGGAGCATTGCAATATGAAAATACTTCGGCCATTACACGGCGGTTTTTCGATGCATTTTTTGGGAATGGTGCTCGGCGCAGGTATTTCTGCTTCACCAGTTTTCTCCCAGTCCTTCAACGACACGGGCGACATCCTTGCACGATCAGCCGAGGTCGAGGACATCGAGTACAAGATTATGGTGCAGCGTGCCACCCAGACGGCCATCTGGGGAATGCCTGCCGCCGGTATGATCGATTTCCTCAAGGGCATTCGCCGCGACCTCGGTGGCGACTACAATGACATCATTTATCTCAACAAGCCGTTCGACTCCAAACATGGGTTTCTTACGGCCAACGATGTTACGGCCTATGCTTGGGCTTCAATGACCTCCGAACCCGGTCCCCTTGTCATTGAAGTGCCCGCTGCCACCGACAAGGTGAACTACTTCGGTACAATCGTGAATGCTTGGGATGTTCCTATTGTGGACGTAGGTCCCGATGGTTTCGATGAAGGTGCCGGCGGCAAGTACCTCATGCTACCCCCAGGCTACGAAGGGGAAATGTCGCTGGAGGAATTAACTGAAGCGGGATACCTTCCCTTTGAAACAGATACCTACGAATATGGTTTTTCGTTCCGGCCAAAACTGACGAATGGCGGAACGGACACCGATGCGGCCGAGTACGCTCAGACGATCAAAGTGTACTACCTGTCTGAGGCTGACAATCCACCACCCAACAACTATCTCGAAGCGTCAGAAGTGCCGTACGACTCGCTTCCATACTACAACGAGACCTTCTTTCAGGACTTGAATGATTACGTTCAAAACAACCCCGTCAGACAACAAGACAAGGTCATGGTAAATTTCCTGAAGGATCTCGGGATCGAAAAGGGAAAACCTTTCGAACCATCGGAAATTCAGTTGAAAGCAATGAATGAGGGTTTGTTGTTGGCGTATGCCTCTATGCAGAACTACTTTGTTACGCCCGGCAAAGCCATGATACCGCTCTGGGTCGACGATAGCGGCGAGATGAAAAGCCAGTGGCTGATATGGGACTTTGCCGAAGGTCAACCCGAGGCAGGCTTCCCGTATGAGACTGAGACAGAGGTACTTGTGGATGCGCGTGCGGGCGGCAGCTACTTCTGGATCACGTACCTGCCGAAACAACTCGGTGGCGGTACCTTTTATCTGACGGGCCTTCGCGACAGCGACGGCGACATGTACGACCACAATCAGACTTACAGACTTAACGTGCCAGCAGACACACCTGCCGACGATTTCTGGTCCGTGATTGTTTATTCGATGGAGACCAAGAGCTTCATCCGGAACGTTGATCCAGTGGGTCTGTCCGAGCGCGACACAGACTCTATGCAAGCCGATGAAGACGGTTCTTACGACATCTTTTTTGGACCGGAGGCACCGGAAGGCAAGGAAAGCAACTGGATACCAACCACAGAGCCGTACTTCCTTTTGTTCCGTCTATATGGGCCGCAAGACGGATGGTTGGAAAGTGGCTGGATGCTGGGCGATCTAGAAAAAGTAAACTGATCAAAACAAACAAAAATTCCCAATGGAGTGAACAATGAAAACAAAGTCGTTAGCCGTGCTGACCGCCCTGGTACTCGCATCGCAATCTCCAGCCCAAGAGTACAAGGCTGAAGTTCCGGATAGCATAATCGTACCGGATCAGGTGGAGACACGATTTGGAACGTTGGAATATTTTGACGGCTTGCCGACGCCGGATACAGCTAAGCTGTCGTATAACGCATTAAATTTCATGCGTGGCATGCAGGTATTCATGGATGGAATGCCTGCAGCCTCAACATATGCAATGTGTCACGGGCTCGAAGAGGGCGCTGGCGTTGATCCGATGAAGATCGGGATCTTTGAAGACCTGTATAACGCCCGTTCGCTTCTTCTCACGCCGAACACCACGACAATCTACATTCTTAACTGTACGGACCTGTCCGAAGGGCCAGTGGTTTACGACGTGCCGCCGGGCATGCTGGGGTTCGTGAACGATGCCTATATGCGTTATGTCACTGACATCGGGAACGCTGGGCCTGACGCTGGCGAGGGTGGGAAGTTCTTGATCGTTCCGCCCGACTATGAAGGTGAGTTGCCGGACGACGGTTACTATATTGTGAAGCCGCCAAGCTATCGGAACTGGTTTCTGTTGCGTGCGTTTTATGGGGAAGACGGCGTTGGAGCCGCAGTGGATCGTGTGAAGGAAACTCTTCGTGTTTACCGGTGGGAAGACCGCGACGCGCCGCCCGATCAGGAATTTGTGAACCTGACTGATCTTCAGTTCAACACGATACACGCCAATGACTTTTCCTTCTTTGAAGAGATGAAGGCCGTTGTAGACAACGAAGCGGAAGGAGCACTTCCCGATGAATTGATGGGAGCAATGTTCTCGCTGGGTATCCGAAAAGGTGAACCATTTGAACCCGATGACGAACTGAGGCTGCTGCTCACAGAGGCAGTCGCATTGGGCACGGCGGCGGCTAAGTCGTTGAATTTTGCTCCTCGCTCGCGTGCGCCATTCTACTATGACGAAGGGTATTGGAAGACGGCGTTCGTCGGTGGCAATCATGAGTTCCAGGCGGGGGACGTGAAAATCCTCGATGCGCGGACCCTGTTCCACTACTACGCGACTGGCATTACGCCTGCCATGGTTGCACAAAAGGTTGGTGTCGGGTCGCAATATGCGCTGGCAAACCGGGACAGTGACGGGAACTACTTCGATGGGAGCAACACCTATTCCGTCACCATCCCGCCAAATCCGCCCGCGCAGGATTACTGGTCTTTCGTCGTTTACGACACCCAAACCCGTTCACTGCTCGAAACTGATCAGAAACTCGCAGGGGTCGACAGCAACCAAGCTACATTGGAAGCGAATGAAGACGGAAGTTACACTGTCTGGTTCGCGCCTGAAGCGCCTGAAGGCAAAGAGGGCAACTGGATACAGACGATGCCGGGCAAATCTTGGTCGACCGTACTGCGATTGTATGGCCCTCTCGAGCCTTGGTTCGACGGATCGTGGCGCCCGGGCGAGATCGAACTTATGGAGTGATAGACTGTCAATTTAGCGCCCTAACAGTTCGCTATCGAGAACGAGATGTCGTGCCATGTGAGTGCGCATCCCGAACAACGCGACAACAACCAGGGGAGGGCGGCAACTACCTCGTAGTGCCGCCCTTCTGTTTGTCTGCTATCGCGCTAAATTGTAGCGTGTCATCGACATTGTGGTTGCATCGATCATGCTCATGAATCGTTCAGCAGCGGGTGCTGATGCAAAGCTATCCATGGACGCTTGGGCGTCTTCGGCACTTTCCCAGTTAACTACCACTGCCCATTTGCCATCTGTGAATGCAGCTTGGCGCGAGACAAAGCCTGGTTGTTTGCTGACATGCTCATCTTCGATGACTTTATCAACAGGTTCGAACTCTTGCGGTGTAACGCCTTCAGCAAGGTCCATCGTCACAATTTCAATGACGCCGACGTCTTGTGCCATTGCGTTACCTCCTACGAGCATTATCAGGGTGATCAAGAACGCTTTCATGATGGCACCCGATCAAAACTTTCCATTGTCGTGGGCCATCTCGGACGGGATGTCCGCGATTACGTCCCAATGCTCAACGATCTTGCCGTCTTCGACGCGGAACAGGTCATAGAAGGCAGTCGGCTTGTCGGCAAACGTGCCCTCGGAGGCGGTGAAGACAAAGTTGCCCTCGGCCACAACAATGTGGACGTCCGTGTAGATCATCTGGATGCCTTGCTCGGCCATGCCAGCGAGTGCCGCACCCAAACCGTCCAGGCCGTCAGCAATGTTGCTGTTGTGCTGGATATAGG
>NZ_JBQFXS010000047.1:0-7442 GCF_056541025.1 Ruegeria sp. AK4 | reverse complement strand
CCAACCGGCAAATC
Source organism: Ruegeria sp. AK4 (assembly GCF_056541025.1). NCBI lineage: Bacteria > Pseudomonadati > Pseudomonadota > Alphaproteobacteria > Rhodobacterales > Roseobacteraceae > Ruegeria > Ruegeria sp. AK4. The sequence continues at coordinate 7,428 of NZ_JBQFXS010000047.1, read as the reverse complement.
GCTCCGCCCGTCGGATAATAAACACCCGTTACACCACCCGTCCCAATCGTGATGAACTCCTCAGAATACGCCGCAGGGGCAAAAAAGGCGGCGGCTACGGCCGCTGTGATTGAAGATTTATTGAGCACTTTGACACTCCTGTTGTCAGTCTTTTTTGATCCTTTTGAGAATGCCTGATCGATCCAAAACACGGTTTTGGAATCAGCCACCCAGATGCCGAAGATCAAAGCGAAACCAAACAAGGTGTGTCTATACGGTAGATTACGTATAGGCTTGCGGGTATGGGGCGGGCATCATGATCCGGCCCGCCCGCCAAGACCCTCTGGACGAAAGAATTGGACACCGCAGCGCAACAGGAATTCCGCCGGGATCAGGCCGAGCCCGCCCGCAGGCGCAGATCGCTGCGCGCGACGCTGGCCCTGTGTCTGGCCGGGTTGCAGTTTGTGGCCGTGCTGTCGGTGACGCTGTCGACTTTCGTCAGTTCGGAAAACGCGCTGCTGCGGCAATCGCGCATCTCGCTGAACGAGGTCAGCGTGAATGTCATCGGTCAGGTCAAAAGCTTTCTGAACCCCGCCCGGCAAGTGCTGGACGCCACGCGGCGGCTGGCGGAAAACGACGTGCTGGACATCAACGACATCGCGGCGCTGGAAAGCCATTTCTTCCAGCAATTGCAGGTAGCCCCGCAGCTGGCCGGGATTTATCTGGCCGACGACACCGGGCGTTTTGTCTATGTCATGCGCGCCGCAGAGCCCGGGCGCTATCGCACAAAGGTCATCCCGCCCTTTGCGCCCGGGATCACCGAACACCCTGCTGATTTCCAATGGCGCAACGACCGGTTCACCCTGCTGGAAACCGCCGAAACCCGGACCGACACCTATGAGGCCCGCTCGCGCCCGTGGTTCAGGATGGTGAGCCGGGCGAAAGCGCCGATCTGGACCCAGCCCTATTTCTTCTACACCACCCGCCAGCCGGGCATCACCTATGGCGTGCCGGTGCTGGATGAGGCCGGAGAGATCCGCGCCATCCTGGGCGTCGACATTCAAATCGATGCGCTGTCCGGCTTTCTGCTGGACATCTGGTCTGAGCGGCGCGGCGCGGCGCTGGTGCTCAACGACGATGGCTCGGTCCTGGCGCATCCGACGCTGGTGTTGATCGACCAGAACGCGGATTTCGACAACCCGGAACTGCCCATGGTGGACCAGATCGATGACCCTCTGGCGCGTCAGGCCTTTGCCGCGCTGGCGCAGACCGGCAGGGCCGAGGTCGCAGGCCCGGTGCATACGGATTTCGAACTGGGTGGTCAGGACTATGTCGCCATGCTGATCGACGTGTCCGAACCCGGCCTGAACTGGCTGATCGGGCTTTACGCCGCCGAAGACAGCTTTATCGGCGAGATCAAGAAGAACCGGGTGCAGGGCATCTGGATCGCCCTGTCCATCGCCATCCTGACCGGGGCCTTCGGTCTGGCGCTGGCCGACCGCATCTATGCCCCGGTGCGCAGTTTCGCCAGCCAGACCCAGCGCCTGTCCAGCGGTGAGATCACGCCCGAGGAACGCCTGCACAGCCCCTATCGAGAACTGGAAGATACCGGCGCGGCGCTGGCGCAGGAGGTGCGGCAGCGGCAGCGGTTCGAAACCGCCTATGGGCGCACTTTCGATCTGGCCTCGCGCGGGATGGCGCAGATATCGCCGGAAACCGGCCGGTTCCAGCGGGTGAACGCGCAGCTTTGCGACATCATGGGATATCAGCCGGTTGAGTTCGAAACGATGACGCTGGCCGATATCCTGCCCGAAGATGGCCAGCAGATCGCGGTGAAATTTCGCGAAACTCTGCTGCAGGATTCCGAATTCATCGCCGAGAACCAGTTTATCCGCAAGGACGGCTCATCCATCTGGCTGCGGGTGAACGCGATCCTGATCCGCGACGAAAAAGGCATACCCGATCACGCGGTTGCCATTGTCGATGACGTGAGCGACCGCAAACAGGCTGAGGATGAGGCCAGCCGCCTCAGCCGCGATCTGTCCCATGTGGCGCGGGTGAACCTGATGGGCGAGATGGCATCGGGGCTGGCGCATGAGTTGAACCAGCCGCTCAGCGCGATTTCCTACAATGTGGATGCGGCCAAGATCACGCTTGAGGAAATCGGCGACCCCGACCCCGAACTGGCCCAGATCCTCACCGATATCGACCGGCAGTCGCGCCGGGCGGGCGATATCATCCGCGCCCTGCGCGAAGTGGTGCGCAAGGATCGCGGGCGGCAGACCGCGTTCGAACTTGGCGGACTGATCCGGCAGACCGTCACGTTGATGGAGACCGAGGCCCGGGAAAACGACATAACGCTCGCCTATCACGAGGCGACCCTGCCGCAGGTGATCGGCAACAGAACGCAGATCGCACAGGTGCTGGTCAACCTGCTGCGCAACGCCATCGATGCGCTGGCCCGTGACCCGTCCGAGGCGGGCCGGATCACCATCACCACGCAGATCACGCCGGAATTTGTCGAGGTTCAGGTCGCCGATAACGGGCCCGGCGTCAGCCCGGAAGTGACCCTGTTCAACACCTTCGATACCCAAAAGACCGACGGAATGGGTCTCGGTCTTTCGATCTGCCGGACCATTGTCAAAAACAATGGCGGCACCATCTGGCACGACCCGACCGACACATCCGGTGCGCGGTTCTGTTTCACCCTGCGCCGCAGCGACCGACCGGCAGAGGGTGCATCATGACCCCGGAACCGCTCACCGTCTTTATTGTCGATGACGACGACGATGTGCGCATCGCCCTGTCCCGCTCGCTTGGCAAGCGCGGCATGAGTGTTGCGCATTTCCCCGACGCCCGGACATTTCTGGCTCAGGTCGGAGAGGATACCGCAGGCTGTCTGATCCTGGATTACGGCATGCCCGGCATGGACGGGCTGGAGTTGCAGGATCATCTGGTCCGAATGAACTCGACCCTGCCGATCATTTTCATCTCGGGCCATGGCGGCATTCCTGAATCCGTACGGGCCACCAAGGCCGGCGCGATTGATTTTCTGGAAAAGCCGTTTGACCTGACCGTCCTGATCGAACGGATCGAGGCCGCATGGAACGTCGGTGCCGACCTGCGGGCGCAAAAGGCGCGGCGGCAGGAACTGGCGGACAAGCGCAGCCTGCTGACCGAGCGCGAGGAACAGGTGCTGCACCACATCCTGACCCACCCTGCCCGCACTTCGAGCAAGGAAATCGCTGCAGAGCTGGGCATTAGCCCGCGCACAGTCGAAATCCATCGCGGTCGCATTCAGCAGAAGGTCGGGGTGAAAACCACTATCGAGCTTTACGAACTGTTCGCGCAGATGCAGTGAGCCCTGACCCGACAGATCGCGATCCGGGCCGGGCTCAGATGACGACCCACGCCGCCCTCAGGGGCTGAAAATCAGCACCACGAAGACGATGAACAACACACAATGCACGGCCCCGTTCAGCACGTTCGTTCGCACCCCGCCAAAGGTCATAAGGCTCATGACAAGGGTGAGCAGCAGCAGAACCATCGAACTGTCGCTCAGACCAAGCACCGTGTTGGTCTCGGTCAGAAGGCTTATGGCCAGCACGCAGGGAACCGTCAGCCCGATCGTCGCCAGCGCCGAGCCCAGAAGCAGATTGACCGAGCGCTGCAGGTGATTGGCGCGGGCCGCGGCCAGCGCCGCCAGCCCTTCGGGGGTCAGAACCAGAAGGGCGATGACCACACCGCCAAGGGCCAGCGGTGCCCCGGCCTGAACGATACCGACATCCACAAGCTTGGCCATGCGCTTGGACAGCAGAACAATCGGAACCAGCGTCAGAAGCAGCAAAAGCGTGTGGTAGCCAACCGAATAGACCGGGCCATGGCCGTGATCCTCGGCATGTTCGACCTCATCCGCGCGTTTGGGCTGCAGGAAATACCCCTGATGCCGCATAGTCTGAACGGTCAGGAACGCGGCATAGAGCAGGACGATGATAATCCCGAAGAACACCGCCTGCGGGACGGAAAAGGTCGGGTCATCGGTCGACACCGTGAATTTCGGCAGGATCAGGCTGAGCACCGCAAGCGGAAGCAGAACCGCCATGAACGCGCGCGCCCCTTGCAGGTTGTAATCCTGCTCGCGATGGCGCAGCGCGCCGATCAGCAGGGCCAGCCCGACCAGACCGTTCAGCACGATCATCAGCACCGCAAACATGGTGTCGCGCGCCAGCGTCGGCGCGGCCTCCCCCGTCAGCATGATAGCCGCAATCAGCGACACCTCGATCCCGATCACCGCCAGCGTCAGGATCAAAGTGCCAAAGGGTTCCCCCAGCAACTCGGCCAGCGCATCAGCGTGCCGGACAACGGCGAAACAGGCCCACATCATCACCGTGAAAATCAAGACAAAAAGCAGCCCCGCCAGCCAGAGGCTTTGAAGATCGTATAGCAAGCCATCCGCACCGAACTGGAATATGCCCAGCGTCACGATGATCAACGCGGTGGGCAGTTCAGCACGGGTAAGGTTCAACAGGCCGGGTTTCGATTTTTCTGGCTGATCTGCCATGGGTCACAATTTTGGTCTAAGTTTCGGAGTGCCGTTGTCGCGTAGGGTGAAATTGCCTTTGCCGATCAAATGTTACGCGCAGCATATCCGGGTTGGGCGGCCCTATCCAGCCAAACCTGAGACCACGGCGCGCGTGCAACGCAGTCAGGCTGCCGCCCGATCACCCCACCCCGGGTTGCCGGGTGGCCCGAGACTTGGTGATGGTCACGTAATCCTGCATCTGCACAAGGTCGCGCCCGGGCAGCCAGAACTCCTCCAACACAAATTCGGTGATCTCGACCCGCTCATCGGTGCTGAAATCATGAACCTGCGGGTACAGCATAATCATCCAGACAACCGCCATCAGGTCCTCGAAACGCTCGGGGCGGCAGCGGACCGCGCTGCTTCGGGCGGAAAAGTACAACTCCCCGCCCTCGGACCGCGCGTTGACCCGCGCGGGCAGGCCCAGCAGGTTCTGCGTGTTGCGGGTTCCGCAGAACTTTTCCGCGAACCGGTTGTACAGCCAGGTTGTCGAATACGGGCGCTTGGTCGATGAGGACATCAGGGCCAGATGCAGTCTGCCCGGCGCGCTGAGGACCTGATGGCAAAGGGCGCGCACCAGATCCGGCCAGCCCTCGGGGCGGGAATAATAAAGCGCGTGGTGAAGGGTCACCAGATCGAACTGCACCCCGCCCAGCCGGTCCTGCAGCGTTGCGTCGGCGGCCCGGTCCGAGTGGAAATCCCGAAGGTAATCGCCCTGCACCAGATGCACATCGTTCAGCAAGGTCCGCTCAACGCGCGTCTTCACGGCCTCCAACGCCGCGCTGTCGCAATCGTACAGCCACAGCCCGCCATCGGACAGCGCATGCAGCAGCTGAAACTGCGGCTCCTCGCTTGATCCGATGGAAAGCGTCCGCAACCGCTGATCTGGCGCGCCTTCCCGCATCAGCGCTTTGACCCCGCGCATCAGATCACGTGCCACATCGGCTTTTTCATCCGTGTGACGCTCCCACAGTTTCACCTGATCGCGCAGCCCGAGGTTTGCGGACCGCAACCCGGCATCTATCAGCTCGGGTCTTGAGATGTGGGCCGGGCGCCCGATCTGGTTCAGAGCTTCGTCATACATCTGGCACCCTCGTCCGTTCGGTGAAAATCCGGTTTCGTTGAACCTCAGATGGCAAGCCGGGATGACGTCCGGGTTTCCCGAAACTTAAAGACCGTTAAGATTCAGGGTGTGATCGGCCAATATCACGGATTGGTGACGGGCGCTCTGCCCCTGTTGTTCCACGCCGGCCTCAGCTCATTTTTCACAAAGTGTTGAAAATTTAGGCAGACCGCCCAAATACCGGGCAGTTTTCACGCCAACTGGGCTCGGCTGGCTGCACCATCAAGCGGCCTCGGGCCCCAATCCATAAGGGTGACTCCGATGAATTTCATACTAAAGGGAAGTCTGGTGACCCAGATCATCGTCGGTCTTGTTGCGGGCGTCGTGCTTGCAACGGTGTGGCCGCAGGCCGGAATGGCCGTCGGTCTGCTGGGTGATTTCTTTGTCGACGCGCTGAAAGCCGTCGCCCCCGTCCTGGTGCTGATCCTGGTCTGCGCCGCGATCACCAACCACAAAAAGGACAGCGAGGCCCGGATGGGCCCGGTTGTCATGTTGTACATCATCGGCACATTTGCCGCCGCCGTGCTGGCCGTCGCGGCCAGTTTCCTGTTCCCGGTCACGCTGCACCTGACCGGAACGGCCGAGGCAATGGCCGCCCCCGATGGTCTGGGCGACGTGGTCAAAAACATTCTGCTGAAAATCGTCGACAACCCGGTCAACGCCATCGCGCAGGCCAACTATATCGGCATTCTGGCATGGGCCATCGGTCTGGGGTTGGTCTTTCGCCACGCCAGCGACGCGACCAAGGCGCTGATGTCCGATCTGGACGGCGCGATCACAAAGATCGTCTCGGCCATCATCCGTGTGGCCCCCATCGGCATTTTCGGCATCGTCGCCGCAACCATCGCCGAAACCGGGTTTGCCACGCTGATCAGCTACGCCAACCTGCTGGCGCTTCTGCTGGGCTGCATGGCAGTGATGGCCCTTGTCGTGAACCCGCTGATTGTGTTCCTGCGCATCGGTCAGAACCCCTATCCGCTGGTCTTCACCTGCCTGAAGGAATCCGGCATCACGGCGTTCTTCATGCGCAGTTCCGCCGCCAATATCCCGGTCAACATGGAGCTCTGCCGGCGGATGAATCTGGATGAGGAAACCTATTCCGTCACCATCCCGATCGGGGCCACGATCAACATGGCCGGTGCCGCCATTACCATTACGGTGATGACGCTGGCAGCGGTGCACACGGTCGGGATCGAAGCTGATTTCCTCTCCGCGCTGTTGCTGAGCGTGATTGCCGCCATCGCCGCCACCGGCGCGTCCGGTGTGGCCGGAGGTTCGCTCCTGCTGATCCCGATGGCAGCCAGCCTATTCGGTATCGACAACGCGACCGCCATGCAGGTCGTCAGCATCGGCTTCATCGTCGGCGTCCTGCAGGATTCCGCGGAAACCGGCCTGAACTCGTCCACGGATGTCCTGTTCACCGCCGCCGGTTCCCACAAACGCGGCGACCCATATCCGCACAAACTGCCGCTGGAACAGGTCGCCTGATAGCGCCGATCAGATCCGATGCGGGTTTTTTTCGCAATCGGATCTGATGCGGCTCCCCTTTGCGCCCGTTGTTTATCAACGGGCGCGAACCACTGAGTTTAGGCCAGCAGTCGCTTTGGCGGCTGGCAGCCCGGGATCCGTTGCAAACTTTCGGCCATTGACGCCTTCGGAATTAACGAGTGAATGACTCGTCGGTCGTATCAAGTCGAAAGCCAGCTCATGATTTCCTTCAATGGTGCACAGTATCCGAAAGATG
>NZ_JBQFXS010000046.1:0-7789 GCF_056541025.1 Ruegeria sp. AK4 | reverse complement strand
CAACTGGCTGGGCGCTGAGGCCCGGTGTGGTACGTTGCCGAGCAGGAAACGCGGACTTGCCCTATGACGCAACGTAACTTACTACTGCTTTAGGCCTTCTAATAAGATGGGGAATAACCTACCCGTTTTGGCAAGAATGCCGATGTATACCAAGAAACAACCTATACTAATTGGTAGTAAATTGGAAATTTGGATGTAAAAACAATGTCAGACCCTTCAGAGCAACCGATCGACGTTATGCTTGCCGACAACAATCCACTGGTGTTGTCGGCCATGTCAGAGATTTTTGAGCGCGATCCGCGATTCTCTCTGGTTGCTACATCTGCAACCGCCGAAGGCTTCCTGGGCGCGGTCATGAGAGTACCGGTAAAGGTCTGCGTGATTGCCTGGAATTTGCCGGTTCTGGGTGCTGCCAAACTGATCGAGGTTTTGCGTGAACAGGAAAACGCACCCCGTTTTGTCGTCTACGGCGATGAGACAGGAGATGTTCCGCGCCTTGCAATGCAGGCCGGCGCAGCGGGGTTTGCTTCGCGGTCTGGTGAGGTTGAGCGCCTGTTGGAAACCTGCGCAGACGTAGCTGTCGGCAAAATGGTGTTCCCATTCATCGACGTTCGGAAAATGCAGAGAGACCCGATCCATACCCTGTCACGTAAAGAGCGCATCATACTTGAAGCACTGGCCAAGGGCTTATCGAACCGCGATCTTTCGAAAGACCTGCAAATCTCAACCAACACGGTGAAATTTCACCTGTCCAATATATATGAAAAGCTCTCAGTCAAAAATCGGACTCAAGCGATTGCATTCTTCTACTCTTCTGGCGCAGCCTCAGATTAATTGAATTGCGCCAATAGCCGGGCGTGTACTATCGAACACGCAATATCTTGGTGTAAGTGAAACTATGTTAAATTCCATGATTTCGAAGCACTCTACCTAACCTCGGGATCAATTTCTCAAAGACGAAGGCGCGCCGTGGGAGATAGCTCTACCACCTTCAACCCACTGTCGGATGCGACGCTTACCTGTCCGTTGTTCCACGCATAGACAAGCACCACCGTTTTGCCAGTGTGGGCATCCTGCACCTCAATGATCGGTTCGGCTCTTTTCGCGCGCTCGCTTGTTTGCTGTGTCTGCATTTTTGTTCCTTGGTAACCTGCAGGCCCATTCCTCAAAACCCAGCGTCAAGCGAAGGGTAGGGGATTTTCGACTGTTCGATTTTGCGATCTACCCCGGGAAATGAAGCGGGATATAGCTCAACTTATAGCTGAGTATCTCGGCTCGTTGACAATCGCACGAAACGAAACGACACAGGACGAAATAGAACGAAACGAAAGCGTGGAAGCCATTGACCAAGCGAGGGAAATATTTTGTTCCTCCGCCGAAAAACGGCAGCGACATCAAAGAGCTCTTTAAGTACTTGATGTCTGTCGGCGCTGGTCTTCCGACCGATGAGACAGGATTACCTGTAGGCTCCTGGACACCAGAGCTTCTTGCCAGCACCATCTCTCAATTCGAGTCCAACAAAATGGGCGTAGACCTTCGGACCGTCCAGCATTGGTTTCAGGACAATGACAAAGGTATTAGCGCGGACAACATTCATTGGTTGGCGCGCATCTTTGGTTGTGACAATCCTGAGGCCATCACGGCGTGGAGGGCGGAACTCAATGCTGCCAACAGACGATTGGCAGCAAAGCGAAGAGAGACGCGGAGTGCTCAAAAGCGCGGAGCGAACCACTCTGATGGTGCTTCCAAGGGCGATCAAGATGAGATTGCGAATACAAGGAACCGCGACAAGGGGGTAGAGCCGACGAAAATCCCGGGATTGGCCGGACGAACGGAGGCGATGTTCAGTGCTCATTCTTCATTAGGCTTGCCAGCCGTGGTATTCGCTGCTGCCACCGCTTTGGGGCTGATGTCGTTTTCATTAAACGTCCACAGCATTCTATTCGCACTTCCGTCCGGAACCACAAAGCAAGTCGGTTTTTTGTGGGCCCCAAATTGGAATGTTGTTTTCCTTTTACTTCTGCCAATCTACTTCGCCGTGTTGATCAATCTGCTAAGGCAGTGGAAAGAAGATTGGCGACCTGACTTGGTGATGAGGTCCAATTCAACGCCACCACAAACAAGTTGGGCAAGCAGGGTTGCGGCGATGTCCTATGTGTATTGGGCGGTATTTGTTGTGACCGTTTTGATAGCCTCGGCTTTCAACTGGGTGGAAACACATCTGATCCCGTTGCTGTCTGGGGATGCTGGGAACTGGCCGGTCGACTGGGGAAGAATTGCGATCTTCCAACCTGATCTGGTTTCAGTTCCGAACGCCATTGTTTTCTCTGGGCTCGTCTTTCTGCTGAATGCTTTTGGGTCCTATCTGTTTTTTGCCGGCTTGATCGTCCTCTATACGCTCACCGATGATTTTGTCGATTTTTCTACGGGCCTCGCCCACGACAGGGCTGAAGAACAGCGGCGATGTCTAGCAATGATCGGCGACGCCCTGATTATTGGAGTTTTTCGGTGTTGTTCACTGGGCCTGACGATCACCATCTTGATGAAGCTTCAGGCCAGCTTCCTGCTCTCGGACGGCAAGGACATCGTTGGTTGGCTGGCAGCCGATCTACTGACTCCTTTTTGGCGTAGCGGCTCGCATTTGAACGGGTACGGCTTCCACCAGAATGTGCCGGGTTTCTATTACAGCCTCTTCTGTCTGCTTGTGATTTTCGCAGTGTTTGTGATCTGCACAACCAGAATACGTAAAGCGGTTACGAACCTACGCCTGCTGAAAGGCGAGAACGCGAAACGACTGTCCCTGAGGATGATGTACGGGGTCCTGCTCCTTCTGACGGTGACCTATATGCTCATTGGAGTGTTTCCCGGCTTCACGGTCCTTTTGATTGCCGCCCTGGTCTTGGCTGCATGTTTCCTTACACGTCCCACCTTAGGTTGGCTGAACGCAACAAAAACGAGAGAATTAGATGCTTAAGACGATTGCTCTGGAAAAAGCCCCCATTCATCCCGATGTCGCGGAAGGCCCATCCGATGTGCGCGCCTATTGGGTACTTGCCGATGACAATGTTCGTCTCAGGGTGGCTCATTGGCCAACCGAAAAATCCTTCAAGGGCACTGTCTTCCTGTTTCAGGGGAGAACGGAGAACATCGAAAAGTACGGGCGCACCGTCGAATATCTACATCGCGCTGGTTACACTGCCTTCGCTGTAGATTGGCGCGGCCAGGGACTTTCCGACAGGCTCGCCGAAGATCCGATGCTGGGCCATGTCGTAAGATTCTCTGACTACCAGAAGGACGTTGCGGCCGCGGTAGAAGCGGCCAAGTCTCTCAATCTGCCGCAGCCTTGGTACCTCATTGGGCACTCTCTGGGCGCATGTGTCGGTCTGCGTGCGATAATAGAAGGTCTTCCAGTTTCAGCATGCGCGTTCACTGCCCCCCTGTGGGACATTAACCTGCCGACATTGCAACGGCTCGGAGCATGGCCTCTGTCAGGCGTGTTTCAAGTTCTTGGAAAAGGCGCCACCTATGCTCCCGGCACTCGTGGCGAGAGCTATGTGCTGACAACAGGGTTCGACGTCAACCGACTGACACATGACCCTGATATGTACCAGTATTATCAGAACGTTTCGGAATCCCTGCCTGACCAGCAGATCGGCGGGCCCAGTATGTCTTGGTTGTTTCAGGCCCTCAAAGAAACTCGAGCACTTTCTAAAGTGAAATCTCCCGACATCCCGTGCCTCACGTTCTGTGGCGCTGAAGACGAAATCGTTGCAATCCCTGCAATCAGGGACAGAATGGCGCGTTGGCCCAGTGGGAAATTCGAGCTGATGCAAAACGCGAGACACGACGTTTTGTATGAGGTACCAAGTGTTCGCGAAAACGTGTTGGCTCAAATATGCGAGCTTTTCGGCTCAACGCACAAAGACATGCCGATAGCGTCGAGCACGTAGGCTAGCCGTGTTCTGGCCGCGCTCAGATAGCCACTGTTTGTGTTCACTAGTATGGTACGAGCACATAGTCGTAGCGGCCAAAAATGTCCGACCATTCGACACCCACGCCGCGGAAATAGCTTGGGCATTGCCGACGCAAGGGTAGCCACGCAGGACGCGGGCCAGGCGCGTGATCGGACCAACTGAAACTGGCGTTTTCGTCGTACGATCCGAACTCCATATCCAAACGGGTTTCGCAAGGCCCTTCGCGTTCCCGCACTTTGTAGCTGTAGTGACGGACGTGCCACACCCGTATGGACCTGACGACATCGAAATCAGGAGCTGATAGATTCACTTTTGCCAGAATAGGCTCAGAGAGGGCAGGGGACCCAGCGCCGATAGTTGCCAACAGCTTTTCGCTTATTCCAAGCGGCACCAATTCCAAGGTATCGGAGACATCGAGCGACGACCAAGACTCTTGAGAGTAAATGGCATCTATAACTTGCGGGGTCTTGCCATACGTCCCGGGTAATTCAGGAAGCGGGTTGGCACTTGATGATTTGATGGCATCGAGACGCTGCATGGGTGACATGTCGGCAGAACCCGAGGTTGCGCCCATTGGGCATCGCCAGAGTTGAAGCGGCGGCTCAACCGGCAAGGGGGTGATACGACGGACGAACTCGGCCCGAGCGGCATTGCAATCTGGTGAACTCGGCCACCCTCCAGCAAGGCATAAGAAGATCGCACAGTCGATTGGGTAGGCGTAAGCCGGAGCGGTGAATCCAAGAGTGATAGCTGATGTGCATCCCAGTAGCTTTAGTCGAAACATGGTGTTGTCCTTTCGGCAGCAATGATTTCGGGGATCGTTTGCGCTGATTTCTGCAAAAAAGTTAGATCATCATATTTTCTGTTTTGCAAATTTAAAATTTTGCAATATTGAAATTACTGGATCAGAACTTTCGGAGAATTCGAAAGAATGCAAGAAGTCGTCCTATAGGGGGACGACCATGCCGCACAGAAAGAACTTTCCATTGATCACCCAAGGTGAAGCACGAGACCTTGATGCATCTGGTAAGGACTATGAGTTTCGGTATGACCTAGTCGAGCTTGGGCAAAATGGACGTCCGCAATACATTTGCATTTACCGCTATGACGGTAAGGACAACGTCCTCATCTCCGAGAGGGCGACGTCCCAAGGGGTTGTTCCTCGAAGGCTGTCACTGTTTCCGGGCCTCTTCAATTTTCACAGCCGGTTCAGGCAGGGCAGCGACATTACTCTCCACAACGATCTTACCATCACGACAGATGGTGTGCGGGGGCAGATCAACCTGGATTTCGACAAGGAAGAAGACGAGGACTAAGGTCGCGCCACTTTCGGGACGATCCGAAAGGCGTAGTAAGCAGTTTTCACTAATCGATGTTTTAGACCGAGTCTTTCACGGGATTGGCTTTGCTATTCCAGTAGGAGGGCAAGCCAGGTGAAAAAGCTGCTTTCTCTCACGGCTATACTACTCTGTGCAGCGTTGCTCGCAGATCTGATCGGGCATCAGAAATCGACCTTGCAGGTGTCAGCCGCTGACGTGCTCGTCATTGACGGCGATACGATTGACCATGGCGATGACAGATACCGGCTTGTGGGTTTCGATACCCCCGAAACTTACCGACCCCAATGTGACGCCGAAAAAGCGTTGGGTTTGCGAGCCACGAAACGGCTCACGGAACTCATCCAAACGGTCGGGTACATCGATCTTGAAATCGAAGACGACGTCGACAGGCATGACCGTTTTCTGGCGGTCGGGCGTGTGGCTGGGCAGAACGTCGGGACCATCCTGATTTCTGAAGGTCTTGCACGCCCGTACTCGGGCGGCAAACGCCAGTCCTGGTGCCCATAATTGAAAGACTGAAAACAAGAAAACTGCAGGAGGAAGAAAACTAGATCGAGCAGTTAACGGCCCTGTCGGTTGCGCCAACAACTGACAGGGCCAGAGACGCCCCAAAGCCATCCGGGGCAATTCTCACGCATCAAGAGAAAACCGTAACGATGAAGAAAACAGCAAACCTCGATGCTGTTCCTAAAAAGGACAGCACAGCGGCGGAGTCAATCACATTGGCTTCCGTAGACCAGCACACGCCTCGGCCAGCTCTGAAACCTCTGGCGGGTTCCGAAGATTGTAGGGTGTCAATGTCGGCTAAAACGCCGGGCGATCGCGGCCCGTGTAATCCGTTTTATGGTAAATATCTTGACCTAAACCCCGATAACGGTATCTCGCCGTCGTACGGCAACCTCCGAGATGACCTCTCTTCGATGCATGTGGTGCTACACCGAAGAGAGAATGTGGCTAGGTTCGGTTTGAGCCGCACCTACCACATTTCCGTAAATTGCAATCCACCAGATGCTACGCACCACAAGCTACTCAACCCAACCTATTCAATCCAAATTAAAACCCTTATCGATCACGGATTGGTCAACACGCCTCAGAGCAGTCTGGGGGCTGCAGAATGACCCTGTTTCTGAATGGCACTCCGTTGGTAGTCGACAGCGAAGCGGGTCAACACGCTCTGACGGTGGCGCACAATGCCGGCACACGCGTTCAATGCGGGTGCCGTTCGCCTTCCCCAGAGATGTATATCGCGGCGACCGCTGGCAGGTTCATCGTCAAACGGATGCCCGGGACCGGGCCAGATCACGCAATTGACTGCCCGTCCTTCCTGCCGCCCGAGGAACTATCCGGGCTGGCACAGGTCCAGGCGTCGGCCATCACCGAAGATCCTGATGACGGCACCACCACGCTCAAACTAGGATTTCCGCTGCGCAAGAACAGCACGAGCCGAACTGCACCCGAACAGACTGGTGCAAAGCCAACCGAGGCCAAGGCCGCACCGCGCAAGCTTACGATCACAAGCGTTTTGCATTTCCTCTGGCATGAGGCGGATCTGGGCAAATGGTATCCGAGAATGGAAGGAAAGCGGTTTTGGGGTGTGAACCACCACGCTCTGCGCAGGGCCGCGGCGGCGAAGATCGTCAAAGGTCAGGAGCTGGCCCGCATCCTCTATGTCCCGGAATACTTCAAGCCTGAGAACAAAGGTGAGATTGCAGCCAGACGAAACCAACTCTTCGCCAACCTGCGGCCAGCTGGACGCGGTGCAACTCCTTTCGGTCTGGTGGTCGCGGAACACAAATGGAAGGAACCCACGGCGCACGGGGCGCGGTTCATCTTCAAACATGCCCCGGATTGCGCGTTCTTTGCTGATGCGGAGCTTGCGCAGAAGTTTGAGAACGTGTTCGGGGATCAGCTGCGCCTCGTTGAAGCCATGGGGTCTGGTCATGCCATCGTGATCGCCAGCTTTTCTATCGCCAAGGCGGGTTATCCGGTTCTGCATGAGATTGGCATGATGCTGGTCACGGATAACTGGATTCCGTTTGAAGGCTTGCGCGAACTGGAAGTGCTGAATGCGCTGACCGAACAGTCCCGCGCCTTCCAGAAACAGATGCGGTTCAACCTTCCGGCTGATGCACCAATCGCATCCGCTGTTCTGCTGGACACGCCAGATCCTGTTGCCGTGTTCGTTGCTGATAATCCCGACGACGCCGGTGCGCTGGCACTGCTCACCACCGCCTCGGAAGAAGGGCACTACCCGAGCTGGTGCTGGTTTGACGATGGGCCGATGCGCCCGTTTCCGGATCGTGGTGCGTCCCCCTCCAGCTGCCACTCACGACTCCCGGAGGGGGACGCGGACGAAACCTGGGACAACCCAATTCCAAGCGGAGTGTCTGACGTCAGCGCCAATGGGACAGTTTAGGTCGATTTGATAAGAGAGGGTTTCTGGCTCATCGTAACCGCCAAGGAGTGGAGATGAGA
>NZ_JBQFXS010000045.1:0-8757 GCF_056541025.1 Ruegeria sp. AK4 | reverse complement strand
GAATAGATTGCTCATGAAATACCCCTGAAACTCAGGGGCTTGAATCACGCAGCAGAGATGGCTGCAATCAAATTAATGGGTCTAGAGCCTAACAGAAATGCAGTCGAACTGACAGGTAGGGGCGAAGTTTGCGACAGAACCCGCCCGGACTCTGCCCAATTCAGCAGTTCGCTGAGCTCGCCACCTGACTCACAAGCGATTGCTGAAACAACTCAACGGGCTCAAATCTTTGCAACAAAACCTCTGCTTCGATAAATTCGAGTGGATCACTGACATTGTCGGCAATGCGCACCTTAAGACGGAGGAATGGATTTGAAACTTCAAGAACTTCAAGATTTGGAAAAGAAAAACCCGGACTTAACCGATAAAATGAAGGGCATGTTGGAGGAGCTGGATCAGCTCTTTGCCAATCCCGTAGTCGAGGCGGCGTATAACAACGCAATTGCTCATGTCTATCCGTATGTTGAATTGGAGGGCGGGGCAGATAACCCTTGGGTAGGGCAATCCAGCGAGTATTTTCGGCAATATTTCAGGACGTGGTTTACCTATCTTCCCAGACCGATAGCGGGCGAAGGCTTGGGAAAGATCATTCCATTTAGCTATTTCTACCTGAACAACCCCACAGCCAGAGAGTTTTTGAACACCTTCAAAAGCCGGTGCGCTTCGACAGGTGAGTATAAAGCGGAAATCTTCGACTGGGTGGTGCGCTTTGTAAAAGAGCGCGGGGCGTTCATGGATTCGATCAATTCAAAAAAGTACGTCGAGGAATGGACGAAAGCGCTTGGGCATGAAATGAAAGATTTCGTTGTGCCGAAAGGTGGTTTCGATTCATTCAATGCGTTTTTCACCCGCGAGCTCAATTCAGGCTCGGGTCTTGATCCGCGGCCGATTTCCGATCCGAAAGACGACTCTATCCCGGTAGCTCCAGCCGATTCTGTTCTGAACTACATAATTTCTGACCTCACTTTGACCCAGGAATTGAACATCAAGTCGCGGCAGATCAACGTTTCTGATCTGTTTAATGGATCCCCCTATGCGGCGTGTTTTGAGGGAGGCACCGCGATCTCGTGCGTTCTGCTGCCCCAAAACTATCACCATTTCCATGCACCTGTGACGGGCAAGATTATTGAGGCTGTTGAGGTCCCCGGCAGGTATTTCGGAATAGTCGACGGAGGCGAATTCACGGACAATTTCAATTTCGGACAAGGCACTGCAGACTTCAGCGTATTCGAAGACTTCCATCGCGCCTATTATCTGATTGATACAGAGAAGCACGGACTTGTCGGGCTTGTTCCGGTGGGCCTGAATACGATCAGTCGCATTCAGCAGTCCCTCAATTTTGGGAAAGAGGTCAAGCCCGGCGACACCCCGGTTCCTGTGACCAAAGGCGAAAAGCTGGGGTCTTTCGCATATGGGGGCTCCCTCTGTATTCTGTTTTTCCAAAAAGGCGTGTTCAGCGCTGTGTCGGTATTTATGGGGACCCGTCTCGGTGTCATGCAAGAACCTTCTGTTGATGCCCCCACCGCAAAGTAAGCGTCACAGCAACAAACGTACTCTGCACAAAGGAACGTGTCCTGACGGAAAAAGCGATATGGCTGGTCGTTTACCCCGTCTTCAAATCGTCCAGCAGCTTCGCGGCCTCCTGGAGATCGGGTGTATCAAAGCCTTCATCGAATTGCTTGAACACGTCTTCAAGCCTTTGATGAGCCATCTGATTTTTGCCGCGACGTTGCCACAGCCGGGCTAGATTGGCCGTGGCCCGCAACTCCAGCGTCTTGGCTTTTTGGTTGCGCGCAACCTCGATAGCCTCGAGGTACCAGGACTCGGCCTCGTCCGGTTGGCCATTCATTTCCAGCAGTTCGCCTTTGAAGCGACGCACGTTTGCCTCTGCGTGTCTCTCACCGTTGGCGACAGCTTCGAGCGCTTCATCAACGATCGCGATCGCTTTTTCAATCTGGCCCCCGGCTACGTAAGCTTCGGCTTGCACCAACAGGTAAGACGGCTTTTGAAGACGAGCCCCAGCGGCTTGCCAAATCTCGAGAGCGTCCTCGATCTCGTCTATTGCTTCTTTGATTTGACCCTGACGGCTGAGGCAGTTGCCGTTTACGATCCTTGCTGCCGCCAGCCAGAATGTCAGTTCGTGCTCGCTGGCCAACGCGATGAGTTCGGTGGCCAATTCACCCGCTTTGTCATATTCGCGACGAAACAGTCTAAACCAGGCTGCAAAACCAAGTGCAAACGCCAGATCATGGTGATTATCGAGTGATCGTGCCAGTTCGAGACACTGCTCGCTGTAGGCCTCGGCCTGATCTGCATCCCCCATCAACCAGAGGATCCAGGACAGCGCTGAAAGCGCGTCGATCATTGGGTTCTCTGACGGCGCGATTTGAAAGGCCAGACCGGTCTCCATGTCGCTTTGCTCAACAAAGGTTCTGACCGGTTCCAGGGCACCGGCGAGGTCACCTCGCCACAGGTTGGTCGTTCCAACAAGATAGTTGCCGGTCAGAGCCAATTCTTCCATCTCGCTCAGATTCGCAAGTTCCACGAACTGGCTGGCCAGCGCCGTCGCTTCATCAAGCTCGATCTTGACGATGTAATAAGAAACAAGACCCCACAGCACCGGAAACAACAGCTCGACGTTCTCGAGCGTTTGGCAAATCTCACGCGCGCGATTGAACGTTTCCGAAACCTCTTCGGCGGCATAACCGCGGCTTGCAATCAAAGGGTCCGCCAATTCCAACAACA
The DNA here is from genome assembly GCF_056541025.1 of Ruegeria sp. AK4. NCBI lineage: Bacteria > Pseudomonadati > Pseudomonadota > Alphaproteobacteria > Rhodobacterales > Roseobacteraceae > Ruegeria > Ruegeria sp. AK4. The sequence continues at coordinate 6,012 of NZ_JBQFXS010000045.1, read as the reverse complement.
GCAGAAGCTCGCCCTCATCCCGTTCAGGGGATACGGGCGTTTGTTTCAGCTGTTCTAGCGCATTTGCCAAATACGCGCTGGCTTCAACAAATGCTGAAACCCCCATGGCTCTGCTACCGGCTGTCCGCCAATAGTCGCTGGCCTTGTCGAACACGCGCGCTTCGGTAAAGTGATGCGCCAATATCTCAGGTGCCTCGTCAGCAAGTTCCTCTTCAAGCGCCAATCCGATCTTCGCGTGTATCTCTATGCGCTGGTTGCGCAACAAAGAGGAATATGCCGCTTGCTGAACCAGCGCATGCTTGAATTTGAACGTGCCTTTGGTTTCATCAAGCTCTTCGATCAGCCCGGATGACTTGAGCTCATCCAGCTTCGGTTTGAGCCCTTCATCCGGCATTTCGGTCAATATCGAAAGGTGTTTGCGAGAGAAGGATCGGCCAAAACAGGCGGCCCGCTGAGCCAGACCTCTGACATCTCCCAACTGATCCAGACGCTCGAGCAAGAGATCATGAATCGTCGTGGGGATCTCGGGGGCATGACGCGTCGACTTGCCTGTCCGAGAGCCCTCGGGGTTACGAGAATCCGACAGCAACATCTGGGTAAGCTCTTCGACAAAAAGCGGAATCCCATCTGTTTTGTTCAATACATAGTTGACCTGTTGCTGCGGCAGCGCGTTTTCATCAATCAGCCCGTAGACCAGTTCCCTGATCTGAGTTTGGTTCAACCGGCCCACTTTGATGCTGGTTACGGCGCGACTGTCCGGCCATGCTGCCTTGAATCCCGGACGATGCGTAATCGCAATCAGAATTCTCATGTCCTGGAGCCATGACGCAATCGCGTTGAGCATCTCCAGCGAGGTCGGATCAATCCAGTGCGCGTCCTCAAAAATTACGGCCATCGGCCGCTTGGCGGACCGTGACTGCAGAACGTTAAGCGCGGCATCCATCATTTGTCTCTTGCGTTGTGCAAGGCTCAACTGAGGTTGACTGATGCTGTCCTCAATCGGAACGGACAGCATCGGAGCCATTAGTCGCGCAAAGTGACCGTCACCATCTGCAAAACGAGAAAACAGATGGGCCAGACTGGCATAATCCAGTGCCGAGCGGTATTCGCCGTCCGCGTCGATTGAATGCCGGATCAGGTCGACCAACGGGTAAAGGGCGGTGTTGGTGCGAAACGGCGAACATTGCATTCGGATTGGCTGGTGTCCTTCGGACATCAGGCGATCTTCAAACGCTTCGCAAAGGCGGGATTTACCGATCCCGGCCTCTCCGTCCAGAAGCACGATCTGCCCGCAGCCCTTTCGTGTGTTATCCCAACAAGAGAGAAGGACATTAAGTTCATCCTGACGCCCTACAAAGGGTGCTCGCCGTCGCGTCTGCATCGCGCCGAAGCGGCTGGCGACGGTTCGTTCGCGTATGACCCGCCAAACCGCAACAGGCTCTGATATACCTTTGAGAGTGCGCTCTCCGAGCTTTTCGTACACAAACAACTCGCCCAGCAGATCCCGAGTTTCTGATGCCACTATGACTTGATTGGGTTCCGCTACCGCTTGCAATCGTGCTGCCAAATTCGGCGTCTCACCGACGACCGCGGTTTGCTCGGCCACGCCTTCACCGATTATATCTCCGACGACAACCGGTCCGGTCGCCAGGCCGATACGTACAGCCAGATCAACGTTGAATCGTTTTTTGAACCCGTCATTCAGTTTTTGAATCGAACGAACGACTTCCAGACCGGCTCGTACTGCACGTTCTGCGCCATATTCATGTGCGATCGGATAGCCAAAATAGATAAGGACGCCATCACCCATGTAGTTCGCGATGAAGCCATCATATTTGCGAACGGCCTCGCTGCAGATTTTCTGGTAGGCGCGAATGACCTCGCGAAGGTCTTCGGGGTCGAGCCGGGTCGACAAGGCGACAGATCCAACCAAATCGCAGAACATGACTGTCAATTGTCGCCGTTCTGCGGCCGTAGCGTTATGGACGAACTCGTTGCTCGCAACACCGGATTCAGCATTCAGTTTCGCGATTGCTTTTAAGATGATCTTTCTGTCGCCAAGTCGCTGAATGCCGAGTTCTTTGAGATCGTCATTGGTCAATTCGGGCAGTAGTTTAACGTCGACGCCTTGTTCGCGGAAGACAGTGGCGTACTCCCCCAGGCCGAGCCCCCCCAACCACGCTTCAACTTCTGGCATTATCCCCTCCGCGTTCGGATCGAATTCTTTTGTGCGATATGCTTCGCTCCATCCAAGCCGCATCATTGAGAATAGTTCAGAACGGTGCGTGTCGCAACTTCGGGGCTTAACGCATGAGAGCGGACAGGTTCCTGGCGTCGCCATTGATCTCGGGAACCAGGTCACGGTGCAACAACAGATTGCACGGGTCAGTCGTGCGGGCCGCTTCCTGCATCGAGGCGATGCCGGTTTTTTTAAGGGTATGAAGCAGACCTTCTTTTGGCATACTTCCATAAGGGTAAGTGCGCACATTGAACCTTCGCAGGATCGACCAAACGTCTTCGGCCTGCCTTAGCATTGAATCGATTTCTTCGCGCTGACAGCGAAGTAGCATATCAATGCCCATGACCCAGGGCGCATCATCATCCAGTTTCGCCCAAATTTGGTTCTGGTTCGACATCGACGCCAGCATCGAAAAGTAAGAATTGCTGATATGCATCGGCCGGTTTGATCTGGCATATTCTCCCAGCTCCGCAAGCGCCGAAGCTGCATCAGCCTCTCGCAGCAGGAATCCCAGAGGCAGCAGTATGTGTTTGGTATTCGCGGTATGGTCCGCTGCAAGCGCCTGCGTTTTATTCCAACCACCGATCGAAGCCGAGAAGCCGATGGGGGCCTCAAGGTCCAAGGTTTCGAGCTGGTAGCCACTCACTTTCTGCTCGGCCATGATTTCCTGCCAACGTTGCCGAGCCCGCTCCGCATCGCTGCTGGTCTTCGCCTCTATCGTGGAATGAACCTGCATCATAGGTTCGGCAGCAGACCAGTCGATATACCCTTCAAGGCACATGATTTCATCGTAATCGCGCAGGCGCTGCGCGATGTTGTATGAATACCGCGCCGGAATGCCCCCGGCGATCATCTTAACACGGCGGGGCAGAAGAGGTTCGACGGTAATTGTTGCATCTAAAACGAACCCAAGCATTCCCTGGCAAGCCAGAGCGGTTTTGTAGAGCAAAGGGTTTTCGGCCGGGCTGCACCTCCAGGATCTGCCATCTGTTCCCATCAGTGTGAATTCGCGGACGTGGCTTACTAGAAATCCTCGCCGGTAGCTGCGGCCGCTTAATCCGCCGATCGACAGCGTCCCACCGATCGTGGCGTTTCCGGCAGAAGTCAGCACAGGCAATCGATGCCCGGTGCTGGTCAGGTGATCCTGTACGTCCCAAAGCTTCATTCCTGCGGAGACTTCGACACAATTGCCGTCTCTGAGGCGCGGCCGTTCTCCGCTGTGCAAACGCCCCAGGTCCACGACCATGTGATTTGCTGCGAGCGATTGTCCGAGGAATGAGTATGCGGCGCCGCGTGTAACAAGCCTTAGGTTGTGTGTTGATGCGTATTCCAGGCAGTCTTGAAACTCGTGAATGCGCGTCGGGATTGCTACCGCAGCCGGAATGCAGTTCCGGATTTTTCCGTAGTCAGTTACATATGGCGCAATGTCATCCGCAGAAGTGAGGATGCACGATGACGCTCGGTTTCGGTTCATTCCTGTCATCAGGTGTTGCCAGTTCCGAATGTCCGACTATCGATGTCCGGACGATTGCGCAGTGCAGGCGATACGAGAACACGCAAGAGGTCTTGCCCGAGCGCGAATGCGCCGGCGTCGATACAGGACCCCACCGCGCCGAACTTGCGGATCGTGAACCTAACGTTTTGCTCGCGCACTTCCCGCCCTCCTCTCATTATTGTCGCGCTCAGAATGCTTGGTTGGGTGAACTTTCTGACGCACTGCTGGTGCCACTATGACACCGTTGCGTCCATCGACCAACAATCCTCGTGGCCTTGCGCTGGCTGGCATCTGAATCGGCGAAACCATCACATTTGTTGCAAAATTTCTCTGCTCGCAGTATGTTAACCGCATAGTCTGAGGAGTATTTTTTAGAGGTAAAAGACCAATGTCGGCAACAGATGCTAAACAGTTTATTGAACGACTGAAGACCGATGATCAACTGCGGGGAGAATTAGCAAAGGCGATCCGTGACGGCGCGGCAACGAAAGTCGCGGACCTTGGCAGAGCACGTGATCTTGATTTTACTGGCCCGGAAATCGTCAAGGCATACTCCGACATGCTTGATCAGAAAGGCCTCCCTCAGGATGAGATTGACTACGGTGATCCCGCTCAAGCAGCATATTCCGCCGAACCAGAGGCCTCCTATTCCCAGCATCCGGCATACTCTCCTGGCCCGGACAGCAGCCCGCACTACGCGGCTTCGTCAGCTGCCCAATACGCAAATGAAGCGTCAACACATTACGCTGACTCTCCAGATAAGAATGCTGACTGAGAGCAAGTCGCAAATTGCCCTTCATTGGCGCTAGTGGCGCGTGGCGGTGGTTCGAAACGATATGACTTTGCCCGAAAGGTTCGACCTCTCAGAGGTACTGTCATTGCAGCTTCCGCACCTGACCGACAATCTTTCTACGCCTCGCGCCAGGTCCAGCCTGCTGCGACTGGCTAAACATCTGCCTCCTATTCCGCGTGTACTGTTCGAATGTCGGTTGGCTGAAGCGGCTCTAGTCGATCTTTCAATCGGCATCACCGACTCCGAGGTCGACAGGGGTCTGCTTCCAAAATACTTCACGTCCGACGGCTCGGAGCGATGGGATCGTTTTTGCAGCTTCGTCGATTGGTGGTGCGAGGAAAATCTCTCTGAGTCCGACACCAAGTCGGCGTGGCTTGAGTTCGATTTGGACAGCGAGACCGACGTGTTGCCGCTGCCATCAGTCTTCCTTCATCTCAAAGCTTCGCCGGTACAACCATGTACGGCAGAAAGTACCGGAGCGGCGCGCGCGCTTGAGCGATTGAAACCTGGCTCTGTCGAGCCTTTAGACCGCTGGCTGCAGACACTTCCACTTCAGGCTATGCCCAACTATGTAGGCGTGATGCTATCAAGGCCGCAGAGTGCTTTGAGGCTTAACGTTGCCGGGCTGAATTCAGAAAGTGCATGGGATTGGATTGCTCAACATGGGACCGTGCGACCCGAATGTCGCGCTCTGTTTGAGAAAGCTTACGACTTGGGTGGTAGCACGGTCCTTGCAGTCGATATCGATGATGCCGTCGGATCGAGGATCGGCCTCGAATGCCGACCCGAAAATGAGTCCGCTTCTCAAGCTATTTTTGACATACTTTCCGCAAGAAATCTCTGCACTGACAACGCCTATCAATCGTTGTGTAATTGGCCCGGCAAGCTCAGCGTTCTCGAGAATGTTGAAAACTGGCCACTTCACCTGGTGATTGAGGCAATGCTCAGAAAAAATAGTGGTATCAGCGTGCTATTGCGTCGCATTAATCACGTTAAGCTCGTCTTCCAAGAAGGAGAGTTGACGGACGCAAAAATATATCTGGCTTTCGAACACGTCGTGCATTTGGGTGAAAGTCCGCAATCCTGCAACACTTAGGCCCCGGGCTTTACTAACGGAGGCGTCGATGGAAGAGAGTGGCGCGTCTCAATCTGCCCGCTGAGGCACTGAGCAGCCTCATCTGACTGGTCCAAATTGATTGTTAGTGGATGTGTCGCAAACTCTGGGGTTAGTTGACGAGCCTGAGTGAACTGAGGTTTGTACTGGTCGAATAATTTTCGAACAGGTTATTTGAGCATGATCTCGTTAAAGGGCTGTCATTTCCCTAAGGATGCAGTTTTGTACGCTGTTTACTTCTATCTGTGGTACACGGTGTCCTATCGGGTTCTGTCGCAATTTTCATTGAAGGCTGGGGAGATGGCGCAGGTGGGTTGGTTATCCTGCTAGTTGAACAAACTGCTGAAACGGATGGAGTCCGGGCGTGAATT
>NZ_JBQFXS010000044.1:0-9425 GCF_056541025.1 Ruegeria sp. AK4 | reverse complement strand
GCCGACAGGCGCAATCTAGCACCAAAAACCAGAGCGTTCGTGGATTACCTGGCGCGACGGTTTCGGGATTCCAAAGAAAACCAAAGGAACGGCTAACTACGTATAGAAACGATCGCAGCTGTCCTAATCAATCCAAACCCATCTGCTATGAGTGCATGAAAGCCCAAGGTCAACAAATTGCAGAGTTCGGTAGATCTTTCTCAGCGCTTTAGTTCCGAAGGTATGTCTGCCTTGTCCGCTGACTTGTCATATGCCACTTGGATTTGAACGTCCGGAAAAGTGCGGTTTTCGACTTGCTGCACGAGCGCAACTTTGAAGTGCAGGGAAGGTCTAAAAAGATGTCTTCGAGCAATTCGGGCATCCCGCGTGAAGGCGTCGAAGAGCGTTTAGGTCGAAACAACCATTCGCTGGGACGCTAGGCGTAGTGCAGTTCTGGGGCAAAACTAAACGCCGCCGCCCATTTGGGCGGCGCTTTTGTGTTGTAGTCATGAACGAGTAATCGCGAACAGAAGCGACTTGGCTTGTGCGTAAGTATCCCGCGCCCGAGGATGCAGAATTGGCAATGCTTCCTCGAGTCGGTCGTAGGAGAAGTGAGGGTAAGCCTGCACTAGTTTTCGATGGGTGTGCCGTGCGTCGTCGTGCTCTTTCAGCATGATCAAGGAGAGCACGCGAAAAGCGAGTGAAGAGACATGATTAAAGCCTTGTCGCGAAGCTGCGATGGCCCGCTCGTAATCGCCAATAAAGAAGGACACACGCGCTTCCACAACCCGGAAATATCCGGCGACGGGACAATTCGGTGGAAACGCCCGGTCCAGCATGCTCGCCGCCGCATCGAATTCTCCCAGAACCAGCGCCAGAGGTGTCGTGGTTGCGATACATGCATCTGAATCTGATTCAACTGAGGCAATGGCCCGACGGATGGCTGTACGTGCGCGTCTCAAATCCCCCTGCGCGGCCCAAGTCATTGAGATTAATGCCAGGTTAGTCGGGTCATTGGGCTCAAGTGAATAAGCCCGCCGGATCGCTGCATCAGCTTCGTCCAGCATATCGGGCGCGGGGCTTTCATAGACAGGGTAGGCCCATCGCAGCATGACGGATTTCATTGCCCAGCACCGGGCAAAACGGTCATCAAGCTCCAATGACCGACACAGATAGTGCAACGAACGCTCAAGGCCGGGCTGGTCCAGAACCAGATGGAGGTCGCAAGCCTTGACGTAGTTCTCGAATGCGTTCAGTTCGTTATCATCGCGCCGGGCGACAGACTTGTGCATCGCAACATGCACAGCGCCGTGCCAGCCGGTGACTAAAGGCACCAAGGTTTCGACTATTTGGTCGCGCGCAACTCCAGAGGGCTCCGCCGGATAGCTCAGCCGTTCCGACCAGACAAAAAGCCCTGTTCTTCCCGTGATCAATTGAACGCGTATTTGGATGTGATCGCCTACGCTGTGAAAGCTGCTTTCCAGAAGAAAGTCTGCCCGCAGGGCGCTGGCGATTTCGCGTGCATCGGCACATGTATCTGCCGCAAAGGAAGATGTGCGGGACACGCAATGGAAGTCGCGGAACCGGCCCAACTCGTTGATGATATCGCTTGCCACGCCCTCTGCAAACGGGACTAGATCGGGGTCCGCTTCGGGGCGCAGCACGGCAAGCGTTGCACGAATTTCCTCGACACGCGCTGGCTCAACGCTCTTTTTGCGCGAGCTTATCCCGCCAAGATAGCGTACTCCCTTGCCCCGGACAGTCTCTATGTAGCGCGGCTGTTTGGCGTCGTCTGACAGTGCGGTCCGGAGGTCAAAAATGTACTCGCGGACAAGGCTCGGAGTGACGTGGATCCCGTCCCAGACATGGGCTAGTATGCCCTCTTTCGTAACGACATCTCCTTCCCGGTCCATGAGGCATTCAAGGACAGCAGCGGCTTTTGGCGTGAGTTGAACGCAGCTCTTTTCGTTGGACAATTGGCAAGAGGCCCGGTCGAACAACCAATCCCCCATAGTACTGTCTCCTCGATGTGCCGGATCGTCTGGTAATGCACAAACAAGCGGTACAAACTTAACACAAACGGAGGTACCGGTCGAGTTCCAACCGTTGGGCAAAGAGTCAACGAAAACTCAACACAGACAAATCGAAAGACGCCCTATCATTGGTACTGCGTCCCTGCCGTGGCTCGTATTTGAGCGAAGCTGGTGGGGTGTGCATCAGCGACGGCACCGCCGTTGTGATTTTTTTGCCACAGCTGGCAATACAAATTTTGGAGAACGATATGTTTAAATACAATATTTTAAGAACTGGTGTCGGCATGTTTTGCCTTATGCTCCCCGGCCTCGCAATTGCGGATCCGACCGTAACGGGTGTCGGCCATCAAGGGTTAAGCCAGGCCGTCGCCAAACACGTTGCTGAAACGATGGACAGCCAGAACATCGTCGGTATGACCGTTGCGGTGAGCCGAAACGGAAAACTGTTGCTGTCGCAGGGCTACGGCAATGCGCGCAAGTCCGGCGTCAAGGTAACCAAGATGACACGCAGCCACCGGACACCCATCGGATCCGTCAGTAAAGCTGCAGTGAGCGGTCCAACGCTCTGGGCTTCCATGAAGCACAAGAACGTCTCGCCCAACCGCAGGCTTTATGGGTCGGCGGGTGTTCTCAAAGGCACGTCCAATGATGACATGGCCATCGCCCGAGCCAAGTTTCAAAGCATCGTTGGCTTTGCAATCAGCCCCAACGACATCGTCTACGCCTGGGGGATGGACGGAAAGGTAAGGCGCGGTTCTAGCCGGGATCTGGACAAGCACGACGTGGGCAAGAGTTACACGGTTGCGCCAGGCAAAGGCCCAGAAGACATCGTGGCGATGGCCATGTCGAAATCCGGCAAGGTCTATACGTGGTACATCGACGGCACGCGCAGCGTTGGAACACCAAAAGATCTCGACATCCACGACGCACCTGCAAGCGTGACCTTTCCCGGGGCCCGTACAGCGTCGACAGTTATCGGGGCCGCGATCCGAAAGTCAGATGACCGAGTATACATGTGGTATGAAAACGGCCACGTCTCCGCGGGAACTTCGCGCAAGCCAGGATCGGCAATCAAGCAGACACCGTTCTCAACAGCATCGGAGTTGCTGCGTCACGAGATGGTGGGACTTGGTTTGTCCAAAAAGAACAACGTCTATGTCTGGTATGCGAACAACCGCATGACCGCTGGCACAAGTGTTGATCTGGACAAGAAGATCAAGCTGCGCAACTACTCGCCGCCCCTCAGTGCGTTCCGTACTGGTGATACCTACACCGATATCACGATCCAGCACCTTCTGGACCATAAGTCCGGATTCCGTGGTAGCGGTGATGTTTCTGGCGCGGCCTCAATGTACGGAGTGCAGGCGAAAAACCTAGATTACGAAGACGTGCATGCGCATTTTCTCAGAAGGGCTCCGATGCAATCTCTGCCAGGCGCTGAATACTCCTATTCCAATCATGGTTTCGGCATGACGACCATGCTAATCGAGGCGATTACCGGCCGATCTTACACGGATGTGACCCAAAACAGCTACCTTCAGTGGGTCGGCGTGCGCGGGAAGGTCGTCCCCCGTTCCACGAGCCAGACTGGCCTTGATACGGATCTTTTCGATGTGACCGAAAATGGGATAAAGAAACGTAAGCCCGGCAATTCAGGTTTGGGTCTGGCTGCCGGAGGCTGGTTGTCGTCAGCCGAGAATCTTTTGCGGATCACCAATAAGCTCGCCAAGGCGTATTCCGTCGATGAGATAGACAGGATGGGCTGGGGGTCGAATGGCACATCCAACAGAAAGCTCTCTCATAGTGGCGCCACCGGGGGAGGCGAGGCCTATGTCGTTATTTTTACGGACGGCTACACCTCGCATACTGGTCTTGATCTGAGCGACATCCACGTCGCGGTTGCGACCAACACGGGTAACGTGTCTGGCGCAGCGCTTAGAACGCTCGCTGACCAAGTTGCGAAAGCCGTACCCAAAACCAATGTTCCTCAGTCCTACAACGCCTGGTGATCCAAGTCGAAAGGTGAAAAAGGCGCGGGAGTTTTCCCGCGCCCATTTATCATTTCGCTCTCGCGCTTGGCCCGATAATTCTGGCTCAAGTGGAGGTCAGGCCTGCCATCAGAACTGACGAAACCCGCGAACATGATGGAGTGACGAACAGACGTTGATGGTGGCGCAGAGTTGAAAGCTTGACCGCCCCTTGAACCGGGTGGCCTCTTACTTGGCTAAACTTCCGCTCCGAACCCATTTCAGACACTCCAACTCGAACCAACTTTCGGGTATCCGCGATTTTTGGGCCTATGGCGACGACAAGGTGATCTTTGGAAAAGCACTTGATGCACCACCGACCGAACCAGAATTGGAAGGTCCGGCCGGTTGCTCTGAATAACGGAAACTCATTGCACCCCCATCTTCAAAAAGACCCGCATCGTTCGGAGGGAAACCAAGTGAACAACGCGGGCTGTAGTTTTGGGGTATTGTTTTTACGGTACTGATCGAAGGATGGATCAAAGTTCCCCGCGTCACCATTATCTGGGATGATGGGCAACGCGGGGAAATAATCTGACCATGGGACTAGCCAGACTATTTCGAATGTGCGCTAGCTGCCGGTAGTCAATCAAGTTGGCATGAGCGCAAATTCTGTTCGCTACGGTCAAAGTTCGTCACCCGCCATTTGCACAGCGCAGCCACGTTTTCTGACGCGGATCTGTAAGCTGAAACAAACAAGAAATTCAAAAGCACGCGAGAGCAAACTTTTTGTCGCGCGTAAAATTACTTGAATTGTTGTATTTGGGATTCAAGTATTCGAATGCGTGGCAAATTTCTATTACCTCTGTTGCTCGCGCATTCACCAGACTCGTCTGGTTGCCTCCTGGAGATGCAAGTGAGTGGTGTCGCCAGGAGGCCACTGTTTTCGGTTTAATGTTCAACAAATTAGAGGCCTGTGCGTTACCAAGCTACTGAAACAATATGGCTGCTTTGGCCTGCAGAGCAGATTTTATTGGGCTTGAAACGCTCGTTCAGGAATGGCAACCCAAAAGGAAACAGCGTCACGTGGGAAATGCCAAATGAAAAACCTTTTTCTAACGTGCTGTTTTGGAGCTATTTCTCTAGGATTTGCAGCGTTACCTTCAACCGCGCAGCCCCGGCTAGGTTGGGCGTATCAGGTTGATGGGCTTGCTGCGTTTCAAGGGGACGCGGATTTGAGTGACGGTGGCGAATTCTCTGCAAGCCGAGCATTTCTACGCGCTACCGCACTTTATAATCTGGAAGGAGGAAACTCCATTGGGCTTTCAACCAGCTTCGGCAAGCTGGATTATAGCTTTAGTCAATCGAACAATCAGCCATGGGAGAGCATCCGTGACTTGCGCGTTGCTGTTCCCATGCGATTTCGTGCGAGCGATACAGCAACAGTTTTTGTGTCACCACAGATCAGGTGGGATTATCAAAGTGGAGCTTCCGCATCTGATGGTAGGACCTACGGTGTTTTCGCGGGTATTGCTTGGCAACTTAACGAGCGCCTGACGATAGGACCGGCCTTTGGCGCGTTCTCTCAATTTGACGATGGTGGTACCGATTTTTTTCCGGCTCTACTGATCGATTGGGACCTAAATGATCGCTGGAACTTGAACACTGGCGCCGGGATTGGAGCGACACAAGGCCCCGGGTTGACGCTGAACTACACGTTGACTGAGACCATAGACCTTTCCTTAACCGCACGATCGGAGAGAATTCGATTCAGGTTGGATGGGGAAGGTCTCGCGCCGGACGGGGTGGGCGAAGACAAGAGTGTACCCGTCGTACTTTCCGTTGGATACAACCCAAATCCTGGAGTTTCATTGAGCGTATTCGCAGGCGCAGAATTTGACGGCCGCCTGACGCTAGATGATGCGAATGGAGCAGAAATAAGTCGCCAGAGCTACGATACTGCGCCATTGGTTGGACTGGCGTTTAGGGTCAGGTTCTGATCACAGCATTGACCCAGTTTGCCAGTTGCGTGGGAATTGTTCTTGTGGCTGAGTTCGAACGTCCGCTTTGTCCGCACGGCAGCCGATCGTCAGATCGGATCGAATGACCGCTCCGAGCCCTTTGGCGACATTCCTTCGCAGGCCCAAGCAATTTTTTTGCAGTGAGGTTTTTGCTATACTTACCTCGGTAGTTTGGGGATCTTCCAATGCAATACAAAGAATTCGCAGACGCCGAAAAATCCGGATGGTCCGAGGAACCTAAGGCCGACGCATATGTTGACCTTTTCGCGCCCATTTCAGACCAACTAATCCCTTCTCTCGTGCAAGCGACGCGCGCCGCTCACGACGGCAACGTGCTGGATCTTTGTTGCGGTCACGGGAATGCTGCCGAAGCTCTCGTTTCAGCAGGGGCGAAGGTAACCGGGCTTGATTTTTCGCCAGCAATGCTGGCTCGTGCCCGTCGTCGCGTTCCGAACGCCTCGTTTGTTGAAGGTGACGCAGCGAGCCTGCCGTTCAATGACAAGAGCTTCGATGCAGTCGTGTGTAATGTGGGATTTGGTCATCTACCCGAACCGGATACGGTTCTCGCTGAGATTTCGCGGGTTCTCAGACCCTGCGGCGTCGCTGCGATGACGTCATGGCGCGAGCCCGAGCATTCTGCCAGTTTTCAAATTGTTTTCGGAGCAGTAAAGGCACACGGCGACCCAGGACTTGCGCCACCGGCACCTGACTTCCACCTTTTTTCCAAACGCGAGGCCGCTAATAATGCGCTTGCGGCGGCTGGACTCTTTGATCCCCAATTTACCGACATCGACTCCGCGTTTCAATTCAACGACCCGAGCGGCTTTGCAGACGTATTTGAGCATGCGACCGTTCGAGCGGCCATGCTTATCAGTTCGCAGACCTCTGCTGCACGTGATGCCATTCGTCGGACCATGACACAGCGCGTCGCAGATGAATTCGGCGATGAAAACGGTGGGTGGCGCGTTCCATTTCCAGCGACAATGGTGACGGCGCACACGTAGCATTGGTTCCGCCGAGGCTTGGGTGGTCCAATCCGAAGCCTACGTCCGGTTTGTCCGCATAGCAGACATTGATCGATTTTCCCCGAATGACCACTCTGCGGACAAAAGCCGCCGTTTGCTGCCACCGCCATATGAGCCTGCAGCGGGCCTTAGATTTGGTTGGAAACATTTCGAATTCAGGCGAGCACATTCGCTCGTCACGGAAACATAATCGAGGTTGACAGCAAGCATATGAGAATGATCGCATAGCCTATGATCTGACCAGCTGGGGATATGGCCATGAAAACTCCTTTCAGTACAACCTTGTTCGTTTGTTTTTGTATGTCCTCAACCTCAGCCTGGGCACAAGAAACCGCCGAGGGTGGGCAAGTCGGTGAAATGACCATTTCGGGAGCCGACATGCGAGCCCCTAAATCAGATGCGTTTTCGCCTTATGCAGGACGTGACTTCCCGACCAGGCCGCTTTGGGGCGACACCCATTTGCATACTTCGCTCTCACTTGATGCACGCGCTTTCGGCGTACTTCTTTCGCCTTCAGACGCGTTTCGGTTTGCGCGTGGTGAAGAAGTAACCACGTCTCACGGCCTGCGGGCAAAGTTGTCTCGCCCCCTCGATTGGCTCGTTGTTTCAGATCATTCAGACGCGATGGGGGCGATGAATGAGATTGTCGAAGGTAACTCAACTTTGATGGGCGATCCCACGCTACGTGACTGGAACGACAGGTTGAACCAGGGAGGAAATGTGGCCCTTGGAGCGACAATGGAGGTTATCGAAACTTTTGCCGGAATTACCGGCGAAGCTCTGCCGGAGGCCATTTCAGATCGCCGTTTTGTACAGTCGGTTTGGGATGACTTTACCGAAACTGCAGATGCTTTTGACCAGCCAGGGTCGTTCACCGCGTTTATCGGCTACGAATGGACATCGACGGAGGGCGGCAACAACCTACACCGCAATGTCATCTATCGAGACGACAAAATTCGGGCGCGTCAAATGTTGCCGTTCACGACTGCCGAGACTTTCAATCCGGAAGACCTATGGGATTGGATGGAAAGATATGAAGAAACGACAGGCGGGCGCGTCCTTGCATTGGCGCACAACGGAAATGTGTCCAATGGTTTGATGTTTCCTGTCGAAACAAATCCAGATACCGGTGAACCGCTCACAGGAGATTATGCGGAAAGACGCGCAAAATGGGAGCCACTTTATGAGATCACTCAGATCAAAGGCGACGGCGAGGCTCACCCGTTTCTGAGCCCAAATGACGAGTTTGCAGATTACGAAACGTGGGACGTCGCAAACCTTGGCCCTGTCCCCAAAGAAGACTGGATGTTGCAGTACGAGTATGCTCGCGAGGCTTTAAAAAATGGCTTGAAGCTTGAGGCGCAGCTTGGGACTAACCCTTACAAGTTCGGTGTCGTGGGATCTACAGACAGTCACACGGCTTTGGCGACAGCCCAAGAAGATAACTTTTTCGGTAAGCACTCAGGCGTGGAACCTGAGCCTGGGCGCTGGCAGCATGTTGTCGGCGAGTTTGAAGCAACCAGAATTCTGGGCTGGCAGATGGCTGCCTCTGGTTATGCGGCGGTTTGGGCCGAGGACAATACGCGAGCATCTATTTTCGACGCGATGGAACGCAAGGAAGTATATGGTACAACAGGTAGTCGGATCACAGTACGTTTCTTCGGGGGATGGGATTTCGAAGAAAACGATGCTCAATCGCGGCTTCCTGCGGAAATTGGTTATGACAAAGGCGTACCGATGGGGGCAGATCTACCGGAAGCGCCCGGTGATCCCTCTGCGCCAAATTTTCTCGTAGCTGCACTCAAGGATCCGTACTCGGGCAATCTGGATCGTATTCAGATCGTAAAGGGCTGGCTAACAGAAGACGGTGAGACCAAAGAGAAGGTCTTTGATGTCGTCTGGTCCGGCGATCGGGATATCGGCGCGGATGGCAAGCTGCCGCCAGTCGGCAATACCGTGGACGTCGAAACCGGTACATTCACAAACTCAATCGGATCGCCGGAACTAATAACCGTCTGGTCTGATCCCGAATTTGATCCAGAACAAATGGCGTTTTACTACGCTCGTGTGCTGGAAATCCCCACGCCGCGATGGACGGTTTATGAAGCTATTCGGTTTGGCGACGAAATACCGGAAGAAGTACCGACATCCACGCAAGAACGGGCTTATACTTCGCCCATTTGGTACACTCCGGAGGGATAACACCTCACCATTTGCGCGCTTTGATTTTATGGCGGCTTTGGGCTCAAAAGCAGACCTTAACTTGAGTCAGTTGAAAGGTTGCTTTGCGGACAAAGCCGCCATCGGTTTCTGTATTCCCAATGTCCTTTCTCAGCCATCAAGACGACGTCGCGGGCTTGATCCGACGTGTTCAGGGACGCGATGTTTGGCGAAAGTTGA
>NZ_JBQFXS010000043.1:0-10250 GCF_056541025.1 Ruegeria sp. AK4 | reverse complement strand
AGCATACAAGATCACTTCTTTCGGAAAGTGTGCACCCTTGAATGAGATTGTCACGGTCTGCTCCTGTAATTTGGAGCATGCGCTACCAAAATTAAGCTTGACCTGACAGGTGGGAACAAAGTTTGCGACAGAACCCATAGATACCCTGATACTGTTGCGGTACAGCGCGCAGCGAGGCCGGAGCCAAACGGTTAATCATCTGATTTCCTTTGCGTGTTCGTAGTGTTGCCGCCGAAAACTTGGGCCAAGTCGAACATCAGCACTAACAAAACATCAGGGCCGGGCATCAATGGTTGTTTTGGCTCGCTCAGCTCTGATCGGTAATACTGACGATCCGACCGGCTTCAACACGAAACGCAGATGCGCCGCAGAATCGCAGCTGCTGCCCTGCTTTCCACCCATTGGGCAAATCAGCTGAAACCACCGCTGAATAGTCGATCTCAACCAAGGTAACAGCTTCGACCGTTATCATGTTTGTCACCGTTTGCTGACGGGATTTGAACGCTTGCACGCCGGCAGAGGCCAAATCGGAAAAGGCTTGTATTCCTGACGTTTCAACCGTGACGTCTCCGTCGACGATGTTTCGAAACTCCACGTCATCAGAAAGGCAAGTGATCATGCCGGCCACATCCATCTGATTGTAGGCCGCGATGTAGGCTGCAATTACTTCGGGAAGGTTGCTCATACTATGTCTCGCGCAGTGCCGGATACCCGTACCGAGTTACCTTTAACATCATCCAACGACACATGGATCAAGGATGGGCTGCCCATGTCTTCTCCCTGGCGGATCGTGAATTCACCCCCATGTGGCCAGTTGCTATCACGCAGGTACCCTGCAAAGGCCGCCGCCGCTGCGCCCGTTGCCGGGTCTTCCAGAACACCCCCCGAAGCGAATGCATTGCGCGCAATGAATGTCTGATCGGCTTCAATGAAGACAAGCATCACAGTGACCAAATTATAGTTGCGCATCACCTGACGTCCCCTGTCGAGATCATATGTCATTCCAGCCAATCGGGTCCGACTTTTTAGTGGCAGCACAACATGATCCGCGCCACCATGGATATGAGCCGGGGCTAGGCGTGGATCAAGGTCATCCACCGTCAGATCAAAGAGCGCCAGGATATCGCGCGTTTCTGCGTCTGTCAGAGCGCGGCTTTTGGTCGGGGGTGATGACAGGGTGGCAACTACGCCGTCGGGTGTCGTGTCCGTATCCACCGTGATCGTGGCGTCATTCAGGGTCAGGTAATAGGTGCCGGCCCCACTAAGTCGCCCGAGCGCGGCGCCCAGGGCAATTGTTGCATGGCCACAGAATGGAACCTCAGATTCAGGAGAGAAGTAACGAACGCGCCAACTCTTTTTCCCGCCATCCTGTGGTACGGCAAACGCAGTCTCTGAATATCCGACCTCAGCCGCGACCCGGGCCATTTCCACGACACTGGCGTCGCTTTCCAACAGTACCACACCTGCCGGATTTCCACCTTCCGCTCCTTGGCTAAATGCCGCAATACGCTGGATATCCATCTTTCTCTCCATAGTTCTGCTCGCGGCAAACTATCGGAAAGACCCGGGCAATGTCCCAGCTCTGATGAAGGGCAATTTGAAAATCTGCTTTCACATCATTGCCCAGTTTCCTAAACTTCCTTCATGTCGAAAGAACTGGATAAAACGGACTGCCGAATCGTAGAGCTACTCGATTCCTATGGCCGTACCAGCCTTGCAGATATTGGAAAGAACGTAGGTCTTTCCGGCCCCGCCGTCGGGGAACGCCTGCGCCACCTTCAGGAGAGCGGTTATCTCACAGGCTTTGGTGCCCGGATCAATTTGCGACGTTTTGGCTATACAATCCAGGCTCTAGTCCGGATCAAACCAAGAAGTGGGCAGCTTCATATTGTCGAAAAGATGATCGAGGAACAGCCTCGCTTTATGTCATGTGACAGGGTCACCGGCGACGATTGTTATGTCGCGCGGCTGCTTTTGAAAGAGATCAGCGAACTCGACGATATCCTTCTGCCCTTCCACGACCGGGCCGAGACCAACACGTCCATCGTAAAATCTTCGATCTTCGAGCACAGATTGCCGCCCCTCGACCAGCCCTAGACATCGGAATTGCTTTTGGAATCTAGGATCGCCAGTCCTTGGTCTTTGCTACCAGCCATTTCCTGAACCGCCGTATCTTTTGCGAATTGCGGTGGCTCTCGGGATAGACAAGCCAATAGCCGGATCCATCTTCACAAGTCAGATCGAAAGGTTGGATTAATCGCCCGCTTGCAAGCTCATCCTTGAAAAATGCAGGTGTTAGCATTGCGACACCCTGGCCGGACATGGCTGCGTTGGCTTCCAATACCTGAGGACCGAAATGGTGGCGGACCTCGTCCGACAGCTCCGGCCTCTCCAATCCCACCGCTGCAAGCCAGCGAATCCACCAGGGATCAGACGGCGACATGATGTGAAGGCGAATTAGGTCCTTGGGGTCATGAACGCCGCCTATGCTTTCAGCCAGATCCTTGCTCAGCATTGGGGTAAAACGGGTTTGGATTAGTAAATGGCTCGAAAGTCCACGCCAGTTGCCTTTGCCACCGCGAATGGCGACGTCGAAGCCACTGGAGACAAAATCGGTCAGAGTTTCACTCACTTCCACCCGCACCGCAATATTGGGGTTTTCCACCTGAAATCCTCCTAGGTGCTGAGCTAGGAAATTGGTGGCAAATGTTGGAATGACACTGATTGCAAGCGTTTCCTGCGAAACGCCTTTGGCCTCGGCAAACGCGTCACTCAGGACGTTGAGCGCCTCGGTCGCCTTTTCTGCGAAACCAGCTCCAATGTCTGTCAGGGATACTCCGCGCGCCTCGCGGCGGAAAAGTGGTGCGCCGACCCGTTCCTCAAGGATCTTTACCTGATAGCTGACAGCAGCCTGAGTCATCCCAAGCTTGTCTGCCGCAACCGTGAAGTTTTTGCACCTCGCGGCCTTCTCAAAAACCCGAATTGCAGCCAATGGCGGAAGATCACCTCGGGAAGCCATTTACGCTCCTTATGTGTTTGGACTCTGTTTTGTTTGTTTTATTGCCATTCAACCGGTCAAACGTATGCCAGCCATCAAATCAATGAATGCGAGGACCATATGAAAAGGCTGGCGTATTTTCAAATCTTTCTGAATCGACTTAATGCAACCCGCGGGAAAAAAACCGTTCACTTAGGTGAGTTTCAACACTGGTCTGGCCACATGAAAAGGGACATTGGCATGGATTACCCAGCGCCACCGGAAAGGTGTTACTTTCAAAGATCATCCTGGTAATGCGAAAGCGCCGCTAAGTCAGGAATGTTGTTTCAAACTCTTGCAAGTGGACAGTTTATGAACCCAAAGATCGTATCGGCTGAACACGTCCCGCTCGAGGATTTGCGCCTGGCAATGAACAGCGCGTTTTCGGACTATGCAGTTCCAATGCAACTGACCCGGCAGTCATTTGCTTTCATGTTGAAGCAAAGGGGATTTGATCGCCAAGCCTCGCATGTTGCGCTTGTTGAAGGACAAATCGCTGCCATTTGGTTGATGTCTTTGCGCGGACGCCACAGCTACCTAGTTGCAAGCGGCACAGTTCCTGCGTTCCGACGGTTGAGATTGGCACGGAGACTGGCGGACGATTGCCTTGTGCACCTTCAACAACGAGACACGGTAAGTTTCCAGACCGAGGTAATGGCCGATAACAGCAAGGCATTTGAGTTGTACGCGTCTCTGGGAATGAAAACTGCCCGGACTCTGCAGTGTTATGACGTTCCACCGCTGCCGAGTACCGATGCTCCTGGTATGGTGCGAAAGGTACCCTGGAGGGAGATTCAGAGCGACGCCACCGCAATGATCGAATTGGAACCCTCCTGGCAAAACGACATCGCGTCCGTCAGCGCCGTAGCGGATGAAGCACAATGCTGGGCCATATCCGATAACCTTGGTTTGGCGGCCTATGCGGTCATTTTGCCAACAAACAATACCCTTGCCCAAATTTGCGTTCGCAAAGACCGAAGACGGGAAGGGATCGGCAGTTCATTGCTTCACACGTGTCAGGCTGGCGACACGCTTCGCCTGCTTAACGTTGACGTTTCATCAACAGAGTTCCAGTCGTTTCTTGGAAGTGTCGTAGCTGTACCGACAGTCCGCCAATTTGAATTGAGCATGAACCTATGACGATTCGGAGCGGGAAAATGCCCGAAAGCCAGATGTTTCGCCCGGTTTCAGAGCAAATTCTGGCAAATGATTGGGGCGTTCTAACCAAATACGAGTTTGAATTGCGTCGCCAGAATGGCCAATGGCAGCGCCAAACGCGAGAAGCCTATGATCGCGGCAACGGGGCGACTTGCCTGTTGCACAACCCGGATACAGATCAAGTATTGCTCACGCGTCAGTTCCGATTGCCAGTTTTCCTCAATGGAGGGATTGATGGGTTGATCGAAACCCCCGCTGGGTTGCTTGACGGCGCTCAGGCCGATGAGAGAATGCGTAAAGAGCTTGAAGAAGAAACCGGTTATCAGATCGACAAACTCATCCACTTGTTTGACGTCTACATGAGCCCAGGCTCAGTCACGGAGTTTCTGTCTTTCTTCAAAGGTACGTATTCACGCTCTGATAAAAAGGGGCAAGGGGGTGGTTCTTTCGACGAAGGAGAGGACATTGAAGTTATGCACATATCACTAATGGACGCGATGCAGATGATTACCGAGGGCGAAATTCGGGATGCGAAGACCGTCATTCTTCTTCAAAACCTGATGATCGAAAGGTTAACGGGCACGGTTTGAAGACTCAGTTCAAAACTGTCGGTCGCCAACACCCATCAACGGAAAATCTGTGGCAATCAGTAACTGATTTGTTGCACACCCATGTCACAAACCGCATGCTTGCTGCGTCCTGTTTCTGTACACCTCTAAAACAGGAGCGCCACATGAAATCCCGCCTCAACCATTTCGCCGTTGCCCCGCAACTGATGCAGCCAATGCTCGATATGGAGGAATGCCTCAAATCATCGGGCCTGGAGCACAGTCTCATCGAATTGGTAAAATTGCGTGTGTCGCAGATCAACGGTTGCGCATTCTGCATCCACATGCACACCCATGACGCGCGTGCGCAAGGTGAAAGTGAAGACAGGCTTCACTTGTTGAATGCCTGGCGAGAGTCGTCTCTTTATTCTGAGCGTGAACGCGCCGCTCTTGCCTGGGCCGAAACGCTGACCCGCATCGAGCAGAATGGCGCACCGGATCACATCTATGAAGAGATGGCCGTTCAATATTCAGATCAGGAAAAGATCGCCCTGACATTGGCGGTAACAACCATCAATGCCTGGAACCGCATTGCTATTGGCTTTGCAACGCCACATCCTGCCGCCAAGGAGGCCTCGGCCGCATGAGTCATGTGACTTCACCCGGCAACGACCAGACTTTTGTCGATCTGCAACCGCGCTTGTTTGCGGTCGCCTACCGAATGCTGGGCACAGTTAGTGATGCAGAGGATGTAGTACAGGACGCATTTTTGCGTTGGCAGAAGGTTGATCATGTCAGTGTGCGGGACACGACGGGGTTTCTAATCCGAACGGTTACACGGTTATGTCTCGATCATATGCGAGCCGCGCATACTCGGCGCGAAGCATATCCCGGTGAATGGTTGCCCGAACCACTGATCACAGATGATGCCACCGAGCGACTGGATCGGGACGTCTCGGTGGCACTCTTATTGGCCCTGGAGCGGCTAACACCTCTCGAGCGGGCAGCCTTTCTACTCTACGATGTGTTCGAGCAATCATATGACGAGCTGGCAAAGGCACTGGAACGCACACCTGAATCCTGCCGCCAACTTGTCAGCCGAGCTCGGAAACATGTGCAGCGCAGTAAACCTCGAACACAGGTTGCGCCGCAACAAGGCGAAGCCATCGCCAAGGCATTTTTCATGGCCGCCAAAAGCGGCGACACAGACGTTCTTACCAAATTGCTTGCACAAGACGTACGATTTGTTTCGGATGGCGGCGGCAAAGTGCTGGCGACGCTCAATCCGATATTGGGCCGAGACAAGGTGATGCGGCTATTATCTGGACTGGCGCGAAAATACTCTGATCAACCAGTCCAACAATGGCAATTTTGCCACCTGAACAATCTGCCATCGATCCTCAGCCACGAAACTGACGGTATTTTGCAAACAACATCGTTGGAGATCGAATGTGACGTGATTACAGCTGTTTACGTGGTGCGCAATCCGGAAAAGACTCGTCATCTGTCTTTCGACTACAACACGCCCATCAATCTCGGTCTATCTGACTGAGCTTACAACATCGGCCCAGAGCCGACCTTGAGCGCTATGTTCGAATGCTGCGCTTGCGAGTTAGCTATCCGGTGGAATTCGACCAATACATGTGTGGGTTGTTGAACTGAGACCATTCGTCTGGTAACAAGACGAACCGGAAACCCTGATACAGGAGATATCAGATATGCTGAATTGTCAGACCTCAATGCTTCGCGCGGTAGGCGCAGTAGCCCGTTAAAGCGGTCTGACAGGTTTCCGATCTGAAGGCCGCCTCGTGAGCGGCCTTTTTTGTGTTTTCCTCATGTGGCGGCTTTCCATCATTTCATGGAGAGAACAATGCCAAGCTTATCACTTCACATACCAATCGGCCGGTCGCGCGGCCTCTTATTGCGGCTAGCGGCTATCTTCGACCGGCAACCCAGTGTGGAAAGGCCTATTCGACGAAAGAGAGCCGAGTTGCCGGCTCATCTGAGGAAGGAGGTTGGTCTTCCACCGGAGGCTGAACACCCACCTCCTTCGCATTATCGGTTCCCTTTTTAAGGAACCGTCCAAGCAAGGGCATTAAGCTGCCCTTGCTTTTAACAATCGTTCCGTGCCCGGAGTGATGCCTATCCTCCTTCCGCGCGATAAACGAACCCTGCGGTTTGCAGTTCCTATAGACGATTTTCAAGACCGCCGGAGAGATCGTTTCGCACGCGTCCTGCAACCTGCAAAGACCAAGGTCGGCTGGTCCGAAGAAAAGCCGGCCAAACTGGAAGAGGAAATCCTGTCCATATTCGACCAGCTCAAGCCAAGTGCGAAAACAGCAGCGCCCTTGAGAACACCAGCATGTACGATGCAAAAAACTGTCGTTGAAGTCGTCTCGACCATTGAAGGTTTTCTGGCGTAGCCAGTCCTTCTATTAACCCAGTAACTTCCACTTCACGTCAGGATGTTGCGTGTTTGCTTGCCGTGCCGGGGCGGCAAGACAACAGGATCAGGACCAGAAAGGACAGGTTTAGTACGACGTTGAAGGGCGCCCCTACTAGAATAGAGCCTAAACTGTCGGCGCAAAACCAGGACCATGCAGCAATCTGAGCGGTCTTGGCCGCGGCTACCGCCGATACCGGAACAACATAAGTTCCCAGCGCCCACTGCATTCCCCCCAAGCCAACCGTCAGGCCACCCGTGATCACCAGCGGTAAAGGCGACGGAACCATCAGCTCCGCGGGAACGGCGTGCATTGGCCAATACGCGATTTGCAGAAAGATATGCGCTACGGGATGAAGAAACTGAAACGCGGCCAGCGCAAAAAGCGCCCCGGTTGCAACAAGCACGCCGCCTGATATTCGCATTGCTGACTGTTGTTGGGTCATGAGTTTCTCCTTTCGATATGCGCCCTTCATGCAGCTTGCGGGGGACGCAAATCAATTACCTTAGAGGTAAGTGAATTCTGTTAGGACCCTTGCTAAACTCAGATCATGACACCCTATCCCGGCATACTGAAAGATTGGCGAAGGCGACGCAGGATGAGCCAGTTGGACCTCGCGATCGAAGCTGAGGTCAGCGCGCGCCATATCTCCTTTCTAGAAACCGGGCGGTCCCGGCCCAGCCTGGACATGATCCTTCACCTGTCCGAGGTCATGGACCTTCCGGTCGAAACCCGAAATCAGATGATGCGCGCCGAAGGCTTCGCGCCGCGTTTTGCGGCAACGCCGATTGATGACGCGGCGATGTCGCCAATCCGGGCTGCGGTCGAATGGACACTTCAGCAACATGCCCCTTACCCAGGCATGGTACTGGACCGGCTCTGGAGTATTGTGATGCTCAACAGCGGAGCACAAAGGCTTTTCAAGCCGTTGGGGATCAGCGAGGGGCAAAGCCTGCTGGACCTGCTGACCAGCTCGATGATGCCTGAGCTTGTCGAAAACTGGCCCGAGGTCGCGCATCACACGATGTTAAGACTGCGTGCCGAAAGTGCCAATGCAGGCGGTATACCCGCACTGGATGCTGCGGCGCGCACCTTGTCGAAGCAAGGGCACGCCCGCAGTGACGCGGTGATTGGGCCGACAATTTCTACGACCTACCGCTTTGGTGGTCAGCGGCTTTCCCTATTTGGAACCATTGCGCAATTCAGCACAGTCACGGACGTCACGCTAGACGATTTGAAGATTGAGCTTTTTTCCGGCCGACGACCAAAGTGCCAAATTTCTGCGTGACCTTGCCCTCGTGGCTGCCAGTTAAATGATGATCTGATCAGAACCTCACCGCGTCCCGGTGAACCTCGCGTGTTCCTGACCTCGGCAGGTTTCGGTAAACAGTCGCGCAAAAGCGATCTGGACGCGGAACAATTCTTCCCCTAGAACTTTACCTGTTATCCTGTCCCTAAAAGGACCAATTTCATGGTGTTCCCGTCGCAGGGCTGAATAGCCCCTCTTCATTCTGAGCCTTTAGCTCTTTACCGCGACTTATTCGCCGGACGTTGTCCGGCAGGTGACCCATGACAGACCAAATCCTGATTTCGCAGGCGCCCACCCGCGCCGAGTTCACGCCTTTGATCCGGTTAGCCGTTCCGCTGATGGTCGGGCTGGCCGCAGCGCTATTGATCGGCGTCGTAGACACGGCGATGATTTCTCCGCTCGGGACGGTCCCGCTTGCGGCGGCTGGTGTGACCACGGCCGTTCTGATCATCCTGATTTCCGCTCTTTGGGGCGTGATCACCGCTATTTCCGTACAGATCAGCCAGGCAGAGGGCGCACGCGATACCGCGCGGGTTGCGCTGGCGTTGCGCAGCGGGCTTTTGCTGTGCCTTCTGGGCGGCGGCGGCGCGGCGTTGGTGATGATGGCGCTCTATCCGTTGCTGGGGCCTTTGGGGCAACCGAAGGAGGTTCTGGCAATCCTGCTGCCATACTGGATGTCGATGGCGATCTGGATCGTGCCTTTCACTCTGTTTTTCGGCCTGAAAGCTCTGTTCGACGCCGTTGGACGGCCTTGGACGGCTGTTGCGCTGTCCTATCTGGGCGTCCTGTTCAACGTACCCGCAAACTATGCCTTCATTCACATCTTTGGTCTTGGAATTCTGGGCGCTGGTCTGGCCAGCATACTCTCACAATGTACGTCGCTGGTTGCCGGGATCTATGTGTTGATACGCGCGCCGGGGCTGGCCGCCTTTCGCCAGCGGGTGACCGTTGCATGGGCGGATGTGTGGTCACAGGCCAAAGACGCCCTGCCGCTCTGTCTTGGCTATGCGGGTGAGGGCGGAGCCTACGCCGTGGTTGGCCTGATGATGGGCTGGTTGGGGGCCGAGGCGCTAGCCGCCCATCAAATCGTCAACGCGCTTGCGGGGTTGGCCTATATGATCCCGCTTGGCATGGCAGGTGCGGCCTCGATCCGAGTGGGTATTGCGGTCGGCGCTGGCAATCGGGAACGGCTCAGACCGATCTTGAAGGCGTCTTTTGTGATGGTCACACTTTGGCAGGCGGTCGCTGCCATCGTCTTCATTGCTGCGGGCCGGATGCTGGCGGAAAGCATGTCGGATGACCCTGCCGTCATTGACCTCGCGGTCACGCTGTTTTTCATCGTGGCACTGCTGCAAGTTGCGGACGGCGTTCAGGGTACTGCGTTGGGTGCGCTGAGGGGAATGTCGGACATGAACTTGCCCACGATCATAACCCTGACGGCCTATTGGCCACTTGCCTTGCCGGCCAGCTATGCATTGGGGTTCCTCTTTGATCTCGGAGCGGTCGGCGTCTGGATCGGCTATACTCTGGGTCTGGTTGCGGCAGCCGTTGCCCTGCCCTTGCGGTTCTGGGCGCTGACACGGGCCTGAATTTTGGGGACTGATCGATTGGGAAAACTAAGCCGCGAGCCACTTCGCGACGGGGTGATATGACTTGCCAGATCCTAGGCTCCAGACTCATTGATTTACAGCCAGAATAGGACCGTAGCCGCGAGCGCGATGGCTGACAGGAAGACCTTGGGGCATCTGTCATAG
>NZ_JBQFXS010000042.1:0-11351 GCF_056541025.1 Ruegeria sp. AK4 | reverse complement strand
AGACGACTATGAACAGTGGATGGATGGAAGTCCTGACGAAGCTTTTGAGCTTCTGCAGCCGTATGACGCCGACGGAATGCAAGTCGTTCTTTGCGGTGAGGGTGAGAAGTCTGATCCGGCTGGCTGATCAGCCCTTCTCAAACTTCGTCATGGGCTCCTGTTGCTCGAATTTACACCACCTTGAATGAGGGTCGGTCTATCAGTAACCATCGTTGCAAGATGGATAAAGAAGACATTCAAGACTGGTTGCCACCTTACTCCCAATCGATGGGCTTGGTTTTGATGACTGTTTCATCAGATAAGGTCGTCGCAACGCTGTTGGTTCGAGATGATATGGGTAATCGGAACGGCGTGATGCATGGCGGAGCGATAATGGGGGCAGCAGACTCAATAGGTGGTGTTGCTGCGGCGGCTAATCTTACTGAAGGTGCCAGCACCACGACTCTCGAAAGCAAAACCAACTTCATTCGACCAATACAAATTGGCGATGAAATCACGTTGACCTGCACCCCTTTGCATCGGGGCCGTAAAACGATGATTTGGCAGACGACCGTCACGCGGCCCGATGGTCGTACCGCAGCAATAGTTACCCAAACACAGCTAACGCTCGACTGGTCTGACTGAATGGGTGGATTGGCGCTGGGGGCCGACCGCTAGGGACGTCTATGTTCGCGGCAAAATCCAACGCATTTGTTGCGATGGCTGCAGGTGATATGGCTTTCGGCCGCTGGCGCTTTCCAATTCACTCTCCAAGGTCACTAAGCGAAACCTTTAATTCGTCCATAACGTAGAAGCGGTTTTGGTCCGAAGATGCGGTCACCGAAACATCAATGAAACCCTCGTTTTGCGGCGTTCCTTCAAGTTCTCGCAGGTTGGCTTCTGCAAACGCCCCATCAAGTGACGCGTCTCCAAACATTGCCAGGCGGTACACCATGCTTTCCGGGAACAGGGTGATTAGAACGGTGTGATTGTCACCAACGTTGTAGCTGCCCACGGGTGTGTCAAACATGAAAACTTGGCCGCTATCGAAGACCACCCTGCCGAAAAAATCTCCCAGCACACCGCTATCGATTATCATCCCACCTGTGTCGAGTGTCCGTTGTCAGGGATTTTGGGACAGATGGCTGCCTGAGCTAAGAGAGGATCTGGCGCATCTGGTTGGTTTGATTATGCGGCGGATTTGCGGTGAAGCAAGCGCCGGGTTTCGAGTGTCTTCCGTTTGATCCTTTCTCGTTGTTTCAGAATGGTGTGGCCGCACCCGTCGAAGGCAAGGTCCGCTGCCGCCTGCATGGAAGAGCTTCAACCGGCGCAAAGACACCAGAGGGCCGTAAGCGTATCTCTGAGGCCAAAATCGCCCTATGGGCTGAGCGCAACCGCCTGATTGAGTTGGCGCGAGAAATGGAACAGGCTGCGCTATAGTTGGTTTTTAGTGAAGCTATTGGGTTAGTCTTATGACTACTTCAATTAGGTCATCATCTCCGACAGATATGGCTTGGCGGTTGATTTCGTACTCGTCTGTAACACAAGTGATATGGTAAACTGTGTTCTTGGACGCGCCTAGCGACGCCTTGCCTTGAACATCGCTTAGCGCCGCAATATCTGGCGACGCTAGCTTGTCTGATGTGAGCATCAACCGTGCATCTGAAATCGGTTTCCCGTCAGGCCCTAAGACTTGAATCTCAATTTGCATCGGCCCGCCAGACATACAACTCAGACGGCGAGCCAGTTAACAAAATTGTCGTGGACTGGAGTAGTGATCCTGGTTGCAGAATTCGTCACTCCGCCCCCATATGCGTGTATTCCGAACGCCGTCCGATCACCATTATTGTCAATCCGATACACTGCTGATCCACTTTGGCCTCCGGCTGTGTCGATATCGTAATAAACCTTTCTGGTTGCTACCGAAGCAATTCGATTGTTGTGATACCACTGGGTGCCGGTGGGCTTATCACCAGGGTACCCAGAGAGATTGCCAATGGAACCCAGAATCTCAGACTTGGATAATACGCCGAAACCTATGGTCCCAACTTGGTCCCCAAGATTTGTGGGAATTGTTATAGCGCCATAGTCATACTGAGGGTTTGCGTTTTCGGTCCAACCGACGACAGAATGAAACATCTCACTCCTCACGGAACCGTATGGTAATTCCGCACCATTTCGTCCGGGCATTACATCGATCCGTTCGACCCAACCATTTCGTTCCGCCACTGGACTGTTGGTGATATAAACCACGTGACCTGCAGTGACCAAAGTATGTGGGCCAATGAACCAAGCCGTTCCAATCCATCGTGACCCATCACGCGCGGTGATGAGCAATGAAGCATGCACACGCCAAGGGTAGTTTTGTGTGCGAACGACTTGTACCCGGTCATCAACACCATGAACCGTTTCGGGACCGAAATCGGGAGCACCGAACGAAGCTTCGGCAATATCCCTTAGTCCTTCAGTTTCTGGTGCGGATCGGATTACAGCCGATGTTTCAATCTTACCGCCAATCTCCTCGACGCCATACCTAGTCTTGGCTTTAGTGGACTTTGCTGATCCTTTGGTTGGGGGATGAGAGGTCAAAACGTCGACCTCAATTTCGCTGTCAGGATCCGTGTTCGTCACAGGTGCATGCAGCCCGGTAGGCACCACCCGGTCCTGCTCACCCAGTGCCGCTTTTACCGCACGAAATACGTTCAAGCGCCCTTGACCCATACGGTCGTTTCGTCCGTTGACATATGGCAACGGCCCGACTTTGTCAGCCGTCGAGCGAATTATTTCCCGCGCCTCCAATTCGGTTAACTGAGGGTTCACTGACAAGACCAATCCGACCGCTCCCGCAACAATCGGCGTCGAAGACGAAGTTCCATTGAAACTCGCAAAGTAATTTCCATTGGGCGCTGGGGAATCATTGTAACCATCCGAGCCCGAGTTATCCGTCGTATAGTTGTGGACACCTGGAGCAGCGACATCGATTTTCGGCCCGAAATTGGACCCCCACCAGTGTTCTCCATCTTGGCTGGTCGGAGTTTTAGGTTCGTCAAATTCGTTGCTCGCCGACACCGACAGCACGTTGTCCAAGTTGCTGGGATAGTCGTGCAAAGTGTTTGCATTACCTGCAGCAACCACCAAGACACTGCCTTTTCCATTGCGACCTTGGGTTCTCGCCCTCTCAAACGCATTTGTAATTGCGGTCGATGGCGCTCCTCCGCCCCAAGAGTTGCTCAGTACATCAGCGCCGTTCTGCCATGACCAATCAATAGCACGTCTGATCCAAGAGTTGCGTGTAATCCAATCGTCACCAGGTCGGGGTGAGTACGCTATTCGAACTGCAAGTATGGAGCAGCCACCACCGACACCCATTACACCTTTTTCGTTTCCGTGAATTGCAGCGGCCAGCCCTGCACAAGCGGTGCCGTGTGCGTCCCAAGCATTCGGCTCCTGAAAACTATCATTGTCGGCACCGTCGAAAGATCCGACGATTGCTGTAGCGAGGTCCTCGTGTAGAGTGTCAACTCCTTCATCCAGGATTGCTATCTTTACGCTGGGATCACCAACAGCCAACTTCCAAGCATCCCGGGCCTGCGTTATGTCGATTGCGTATTGTTCATCGGCTAAAGGGTCATTTGCCGATGCCCTACTATTTTGTTTTCTAACCGTGTGCCCTCCAAAGACGACAAAGTCAGGCTCAATGTATTCAACCTGGCTTTGCTTATCCAATGTGGCGATAGCATCAAATGGATCCTTGCCAGCACCCAGTGTGACGACATACTCGTTTCCGTTCTTTTCGGCGACTTCAAGATCATACTGCTTGAAGAATTTTGTGGCACTTGTTCCTGACTTTAATCCAATCAGCAAACGGTCTGTTGCTACGCCAAAGCTACTACCAAAAACAAAAACTGGAGACGTGCGCTCGACCGTCGCGTCATCTTTTACGCTTTCGAACGCCATGTTAAGCCGCGTTTTTGGAGTCACAGGAGATTGAGCAACTGGAAAAACTGTAAATTTTTCCTTCGGTATCTCGAAACGCTGTTCAAATTTACCAAACTCTGGACGCGATACTCCAGCCAATCGTGCGCTGTAGGGTGCAGGTTCCTTGAAGCGAATTGCAACAAAATCTTCGGAAACTGTAAGTGAGACCTTTTCTCCATTGGCTTCGTAAATGAATTCCATGGAAATTCTCCTTGTTTAAATTGAGATGGTTGGGTTCCAGTCTGCCGAAAGGCCCTCGAACAAATCGAATCGTGTTGAATGCTGGACAGTATAGCACATGCGCCAACGGCGGCTTTTTCCCTGTTGATGGCATGGGAGTTCCGCGCCGGACGGGCAAGCTGGCGCAAAACTATTCCCGAGGCTGGAACTGCGCCTATTGCGGTGAGCTTATGCCCGAGTGGAAGCGCATCGACGCCAAGTATTGCAAGGAAGGTTGTCGAAAGATGGCTGCACGGAGCAGAAAACTCTAGTGCCAGTGACAGAGGTTTTAACCAGGCGTTGCCTGTGACCCCAGATTCCAACTGAGGTCACAGAGCGAAAAGCGATACCTATTCAGCGGGCATCGTTGAAGTTTCTGGATCAATTGTCGATGCAACACCTGCAGCTTCACGACGACCATCGTTCCAAATTGCCTTGATGAGTGCGAGGCACATCAGCGCCATGACAATGGAGAATGGAAGTGCCCCAATGACCATGGCCGTCTGAATAGCGCCTGTACCACCAGAAATCAGCAATCCGCCGACCACAAGCGCAAGCGCAGCGCCCCAGAAGACGATATGTGGCCGTGCCTTGGGACCTTCATCTCCAGCAGCATTGATTGTGTTCACGATTAACACGGCGGAGTCAGCAGAGGTCACAAGGAACGTCATCAGCAGTATCACAATAACAACCGCCATTGCCCATGCGAGGAACTGTGCAATGGGTGCGAGCATGTATTCGGTCATTGCAAAAATCTTGTCGCCGTTGGCCGCATCCAGGATCACACCATTTGCGTTACCATTCAGCTCAAGGTCAATTGCCGTGCCGCCTGCCCATGCGAACCAGACGAAGCACATGAGCGAAGGCACAATCATCGCCCCAAGCACAAATTCACGAATGGATCGACCACGAGAGATGCGCGCAAGGAACAGTCCCACAAATGGTGCAAACGCGATCCACCATGCCCAGTAAAATACCGGCCACCATCCTTGCCATTGCGCCAGCAGGAAGGATTCTGATCCTTCAACGCCGTCGGAGGCATAAACGTTGAAGCTCAGCCAAGGCAGGGCGACGAGGTAATCCCAGATACCTACGAAGAATGCCTTCGCACCAAAGAACGTTGCGCCGAAAAGGATGAAGAACCCCAGCAGAAAAATGGACAACGCCATGTTAATGTTGGACAGCCATTTGATGCCTTTGCCGACGCCGGAAAGGGCTGACAAGGTCGAAGCCCCCATTATGACAAGTAAGGCAACAATGATACCAAGCGTCGTGGCGGAGCCATCTGCATGTGCCAGCCCACCGATGCCGATGCGCGTTAAGCCTGCCACAAATTGCTCGACACCAAATCCGAGTGTCTGAGCTACACCCAAAATTGTTGCGACGACAGCGACGATATCAATAACGTGTCCAAGGTTGCCGGAGAGAGCCTTTCCAAAAAGAGGTGTTAACGACGACCGGATAGTCAGTGGCAATCCTCTGCGATAACTGAAGAATGCAAGCGCCAGACCCGCAATCGCGTAGCAAGCCCATGCACCCAGTCCCCAATGCAAATAAGACCAAACGTAAGCGGTGCGTACATTGTCTGCGTCCAGAGCTGTCGTAACGCCCTGTATGACCGAGGGGTTATTTTTGAAATGTGCCACAGGCTCTGCCACGGCCCAGGTCAACATCCCCACACCGATCCCAGCGCCAAACATCATCGAAAACCACGAAAAGTTGGAAAACTCCGGTTTTTCGCCCTTTGCCCCAAGATTCAACCGTCCGGCAGCAGGCCAAATCGCCAAGCCGATGCAGACTATTACAAACCCGGTTACAACCCAAATATACCAGGCAGCAAACTGCGCCAGAATGGCGGCGTTCCAGTCGCCCAGTATTCTGCCGGCTTGCGTTGGCCAAACAATGCACCAGACGACCAAAAGGCTTATGATTATCTTGCTGATTACGGTCACGTTAACGCTGAAGCCACGATAAAAACCGTTGTCTGCAGTCTTTATCGGGAGGTCAGAAAGTGGAGGCTGTATCGCCATTTTGTCATGTCCCTGTTGTTGATTTAACTAAGTGATTGGTTGAAGCACTGCGACCCGAGCACCAAAACGTCGAAAGCCTGGTGTTTGCTGTCATTGTTTGAGAATTTATGTCCGGCCCAAGCTTTCAAACAAAGTTTGTGGCCGCCGTTGAAGTTTTTTTACTGGGGCGCGATTAGGGGCCCTGGACCGCAGATATTTTTATGGCTGCAGGCCATCAACAAATTTTCCAATGTCTCGTTCTCTTCGTCATCTGTGCGCTGATTTTTATTGGTTTTATCTTATAATCGGATCGCCTGTGCAGTAGCTGATTTTTAATAATTGGCATTAGCGTTGCTAATGCCTAACTGGGTTTGCTGAATTAATTGGGGCGAGGTTGAAACAAGCTCATCATCCTGCCAGCGGTGTATCAAAAATGGGGCTATTCCCCAGAGTCTCAGGAGAGGTTCAGCGTATACTCTTTAGGCGCATTTAGGCGGTTCCGGCGCTCAGTGCGCCATCAGAACCTGTTAGACCGGCTCAGCGGGCCGGTGATCTGTTTCCTCAACGTCGGAAAAGGGTAACTCAAATCACCGAAATCAATACGCTTGCCGCTCCTACAAACCCCGCCGCTGCGACCGAGCTGGCAAGAATTATGCAAACGATTTCCAAGGCGCTGAGTTTCATTTCGTTTACCGCTCCCAGGTTGGCTCGACATAGAGCAATTTTGGTCACTCGCAAGTTGGGTGCAGATTTGGGCGCGAAAACCCGCTGTGTCGGGAGCGCAAACCCGCTCAAGGAAAGCGCTAAACATTTTACACTGTGTTTCCCGATAACACTTGGAACTTGACCTGTAGCAAAGCTGTATCACCCAACGCGGGCATTTGCCGTAGGCAAGTTACTGAGGAGGCTTGGGCAGGCCTCTTTCCATCTCTACAAACTCATTGTGAAACAGAGCCCGTATCTCTTCTTTCTTCAATCTGGAACTGCCATGTTCTTCGTCCAGGTGCATCTCGTGCTCTTCATCGTCAAGATGCGCACTCTGGCTTTCTTCGGTTTGAACCCTCCGAAGGGCAATTATGACATTCCGTACCAAATTCTTCCCCTCCCAAAATGAAACTCAAATCTTGTCGCTGCGGGCCCGATCCGAGCCAAGCTGGTGTCTGGGCTCAAGGATCGCCTTCCGTGAGTGCCAACCCGCAGCGACACGGCGGATGTAGGAGCTTCGTTTTGAGACGTAAGGGGGAAGAAATCGGAGTTCTGTGTCACTTTTTGACTGGGTGGTCAAAAAATCATTATGTGGCTTACCTTTACGTCAACTTTGAGATGATTGTGATTGCCAATGTGACGCTACGTCGGAAAAAGTGCACCAATGCGGCGGAGTGAGAAATCGAACCCGCAGTGTTGGAAATCGCGAAAGTAAGGTGGGCGGAATTCGTCGAACAGATGTATCGACTTGGCCGTTGTCGATGCAATAATGCTTGACTGAAACTCATCAATAGTATTTTCGTGGTGCCTGTGAGTGTGTAATGTTATATCATGCATTACTTAATGTGCCCGCGCCAACTCCCCCATACACTTGTTGGCGTGGGTACTTTCACATTCAATTGCAGTCTTCTTAGAAGCACTTTTCTTGCGGCGGGAAACAGGCATTGTCCGTTCAGCTCGTGAATGTTGAGAGCGGCGCACACGGCCCCAGCCTGCTTATTCCGTCGCCGTAGTCGGTGTGGCTTCGTCACCACCAGTGCCTTCACCACCCCCCGCATCTTCGCCGCCCGACCGCATCATGGTCAAACCCAGGGTAACAACAACCACAACGGCGGCGATAATGATAACAGTCCTGTTCATCTCGATCCTCCATTGCAGAGAAGCGCTTCAGGTGATGCCCGGTTGAGAATTAAGCCACCCTCTGCGCGTCAGGTGTTGAGTTGGTTAGCTGTTCGTATTGGTCCACTGCGGATAAGTATTCCGCCAATTTCTTACCTTCGTCGGTATCCGGTTCAGAACCCCACAACAGTTCGATTTCCAGCAGCGCAGCGCGGTACTCGTTCGGAGTGCGAACAATATCCATAGTGAAACCTCAAGTCATAAATCAATATGAGACTCAATATCTGATATCGCGCGATTCTGGTAGCCTGTCCACAAGCGTCGATGCTCCGACCATTTTCGCGTCGATAATACTCTGATAGTGATTGCTCATGCCTGAATTTCGTCCATTCTCTAGAGAAACACTGCGGCCTCTGGCGGAACTAAAAGTGCGCGATGGACAGAGAACGTTCGTTGCATCAAACCTGATGACAATGGCCCAGTCCATCTTTGAACCTGGGTCGGAAATCTACGGTATTTGGGTTGGGGACATGGCCGTCGGGTTTCTGGCCTTAGTCGATATGACCCATCCCGAGGCAGACCTAGACGAAGGTGATGACCCTGACGGAATTTACGTTTGGCGATTGATGGTCGACCAAGAGCATCAGGGTAAAGGCTATGGTTTTTCGGCCTTAGAGTTTGTGAAGGCGCTGGCTGAAAAGATGGGTCGCGCTAAGCTGGTCATCAGCGTTGTCGATGAACCAGGTGGCGCATTGCCGCTCTACAAGAAGTTCGGCTTTTCCCCGACTGGTAGGATTGTCGGTGGAGAGGTTGAGATGGTCATGGAGCTTCGTTAGTGCGCCGGTAGAAATAACTGCGCGTTCGAACTCGTAATGCGAGTATTGTCAGCAATCGCCGGAGAGGCCCAAATTAAGCCCGTCAGGCGCATTAGGCCTATTCAGTCTATGTGTTCGTCATCGCTGATATCGCATTCACAGGCCCGCACATCGATTCTGGTGGGTTACGCTTATTGCTGCGTTTCTTGTGCTGGCCTGTTGAGTTTTTCGTATCGGTCAACGGCTGAAAGATATTCTTCAAGCTGTTTGGCTTCGTCCGTGTCAGGCTCAGCACCCCAGAGAAATTCAATTTCCCGGAGCGCGGCGTGATAATCAGTTGGAGTGCGTACAAAGGTCATGGCAACACCTCAGAGCAGAATGAAACGTTGGGTACCTAACTGATAAGTTGCATACCCGAAAGCTCGCGATTCTGACAGGCAATTCACCATTGGCGGTTGACCAGAGCGGTTTTGTGCTCGTTGGTCCGAGGGGGTGCACATAAGCCAAGATTCGCAGTAAGGAACATGTCATGCACGCCGAGATGAATGAAAACGCACTTGCTGCATCGAACTTTCTAAAGGCGATTTCTCATGAAAGTCGCCTGAAAATTCTCTGCTATTTGTTAACAGGCGAAAAGTCCGTCAGTGAAATTCAGGATGCACTGTCCCTAGGGCAAGCGGCTACATCACAGTACTTGTCTCGCCTTAGGTTGGAAGGATTGATTTCTGATAGGCGCGACGGAAAGTCGGTTTACTACAAAATCAGCGATACCAAAGTGCACGGCGTTCTCAGTGTGGTTTATGAGCTATTTTGCACTGACGAAGGCCAACAATAAACATCAGTCAACCAGTGCAGATATGCATGGTTTCGCGCCACGGTGGAGCAAATCCCATGTAGCGGATGTAGCAGGGGGTCGGGGCCGATTTGCAGTTTTCGGAACATCCCGAATAACCATATCACAGACGAACACTAGTAGCATACGAATGTGGAGGCCAATCCTTCGCTAAATTGGGTTTGAGTATGGCCATTAATCACGGAGCAACTTTCGAACCGTTTCTAAGGTAGACTCTGAGTAGGGTAACTTTACTATTTCCTCTGCGGAAAACTCAAACCGAGGTTCTTGTGCGGAACTAATAAACGTCTCGTGCCCGTTCTCTCCCCAGCAAACGTGAAATGTGCAGTCAGGCAGTTCGGATTTCAATACTTCGAGAAGGTTAATCGAAATTCGCCCATTTTTCCTTGGCGACTGAAGTATTGGTGAAAGAGCAATTGTTCCGTTGGTTATTGCCATGTGCCAACCTTCTTTGACTCTTATTTCAACAAAGCACTCGAACTGATCCTTGATGAACGGAAGCGTCATACTTGCGACCTCTGGTTCATCATTTTGACCTAAAATCCAGTGGTTCATCGAGAAACGTAACTGCCGAATTCCAGAGGGAGATGCATAGTAAACCTGATAGTGGCCGCCCGTCCTCAAGCTGTAAAATTGGCTGGCTTGACCGGACATTTCCTCTAAAAGAAATCTAGAAACCGCACTTAGTGCCGCCCAAGCTGCGTCAGGTGCGCCTTTTGCAAGTGGAATAGGTCGAGAGGTAAACTTGAGGCCTTTGAGTATGTGACTCCCGCTTCCCGCAAAAATGAAGTCATAGTCCCCTGATGTGACTTCCTGGATCTGGCCACCTGGCGCAACAAACTTGATTTCGTTATCCTTAGTGCTTTGACTGGGAGCAACAAAATATGTGTTGCTTCCTCCTGCCAAGATTTTAACTATGTCATTGTTAGATTTGCGGTTTTTAATCTCTTTTAATTTCTGGACTGCTTCAGTCCTCTCGCCCGCCCAACCAAATATCATTCCGTCTTCAACAAACGCTAGTTTTTCTTCAAAAGCGACTTCGGAAAAGCCAACTATTTCCTTATGCCCATAGTCAAGCCGGAGCGGTGACCGCAGTGAAATCCCCTCACTATCCGCGTCCGAGGTGATTAGGCAGTCAGCAAAGGCTGCCCAGCCACCATTTCTTCTATCTCGAACTAGACACAGTATGGTCACCATTCACCCCTGTCTCGACTTGGTCAAAACCACCCCAACCCCATTGGCCGTATCGCCTTCGTCTAGGAACTGAATTCCCTGGGCTTCGAAGGCGGCGCGGATCGCTTTGGCCGTCTCCTTTCTGCCGCCCACAGGACCATCTTTTGTCTCGAGGCGGGCTATCGTGGGGTAAGACACACCCGAACGCTCAGCCAAATCCACCTGAGACCAGGCCAGCAGTGCTCTTGCGGCCTTGATTTGCCTAATTGATAGAATTTCTATTGACATTCTCACTGCTCGTTATGATATGATTTCTATCAATACCACAACCGGAGGACTTAGCAATGCCAGAACAACGCGCCAGCGCGAACGGAAAAAGTGTGTCTGGACCGATCCAACCTGTTGGAGATTACGACAACTTCATCCACAACGGCCTCCCAAAATGTTCGGACGCCGTTTATCGCCACAAAATCTCGGAAGTTGAAAAACTGCGGCAGCAGC
>NZ_JBQFXS010000041.1:0-12585 GCF_056541025.1 Ruegeria sp. AK4 | reverse complement strand
GTCCGTTTCAGCAGTTCGCCCAACTGGCAGAGTGAACCGCTCTATAATTCCACTGATGCTCTGCCATCTAAAAAGTTTGCGACAGAACCCTGTTGGCTTATCCCAAAAGGTACCGGGTCATCATATTTACGGTATCCGAGACCGAGAACCGAAACAGCGCTTTGCATCGTGCCATTGTTCTAGATGAAAGAATGTGGGACTAGCAGCCATCATATCATCAGAGATGTTGAAATGGGTATCTAGTATCCTCAAAAACAACGGCACGATTTGGGAATGTCGCTCCCACAATAAATCGTCAACTAGAGCTCGCGCCGGTGCCTCAAAGCCTTGCTGAAGTAAACACTCATTACGTCTACACGACATTCAGATGCGCGCTGGAAACATAGAGCAATCGGAGCCAGTGAGGAAGATCCAACTCTCGTGGAGATTAATCTGACGCCCATTCATAGTGAACCCCGGAACTATTTTGGCAAAGCCACTATCAGAGGCGATGCTGCCGTCGGCCCAACAAACCACGATCCGCAAACAAGGCTCACGTCAACCATTTTGGCGGTTCAACGTGAGCTCTTCAGGTTGCTTCTAACTTTTCCCAGCCTACTCACCATATCGGTCAATCCGATATGGTGAATGCTATCGCTCCTCTTCCATCCAGACCATCATACCCTCAGACAGTTCTTCCCAAGGCATCGCCTGCCGTGGAGCGTGTTGGAACTCCCTCCTGCGCGCTCCATCGGAAGGAGATGTATGATGGGTGTTTTACAAGACGAGATCGAAGGCGACATTGGCTCTGTGCCGCGTTGTGGGACCTGCGGGTCTGAGCGGGTGGCCCGGGATGCCTGGGCCTGCTGGAACCGAGACAGCGGGCTCTGGGAACTTGAGAATGTGTTTGATGACGCACATTGCCACCAATGCGAGGGTGCGACGAAGCTGGTCTGGTCGCGCCCGGAAACACCGCCACATAAGCGCATTCGGGAGCTCAACGACCGGTTTCGGTGCGATGGCCTGGGCAATGGCCGCGTTCTGATCACCAGCGGCATACAGGAGCACGGCGCTGAATTCGCCCTGGCCGCTGTCAAAGCAGTTCGGAGCTTCAACGAGTTCTCAGACGACAACGACCCCTGGGGTGAACATGATTTCGGGGCTATTGAGGTTACTGGGGAAAGGGTCTTCTGGAAGATCGATTACTACTCCCCTGATCTCAAAGCGGGAAGCGAGAACCCAGCCAACGATGGGCTGACCCATCGCGTGCTCACCATCATGCTGGCGTCGGAATACTGACGATGGCCAAAGATGGATACTCGGTGTTCGGGCTGGTGTGGCAGGACCGCGACGTTGAGGTGTCGCATCAGGCAAACTGGCTCAATTCCGGTCACTGGCATATCGAGCTACGCTGCGCTGAACCACTACCAGTGACCTCGACTGGCTATCGCTCGCAGTTTGTCGTGGCAGATGTCATCGATGGCGCGGATGCGGTCGAAGCCTATGTCCTCGCCTGGCTCGATCAGGCGGCGCAAGACCCAGCCTGGAAACGATTGGTGGAAGAAAGCCGCCAGCTCAAGCTCTTTTGACGGTCACATCACGTGGCCTCATACGCTGCCTGCTAGTCAGGCAGCGTTTTTCATATCCAGGTATGAGGTTTTTGTAAGAAAAGGTGGGCAAAACGCGTAGTAGTTTAGACAGCTCCGGCGTGTTCAGCCGTCTCACCGGGGCTCACCCGCATCAGTTTTCAGATGTTGCTGAGCCGACCGAACTCCGAATTTGAAGAGACGAACGCACCCGCACGGGATGGGCGTTAGGTGCCGGACCCATTAGGGGTCCGGGCCATGGACACCCGCTCATTGCGACAGGTGCGCTTGCTCGCGCCCTACCCACTCACCATATCCCCTCATCCGATATTGTGCCTGCTAGGACAGGCAGCTCGGGCGACCTAGACTGATGCTCTATCAGTTTAATCACAATACCTTATGAGCACACAATTTGCCCATGACCTGCGTCTGGCGCGGCGCAAGGCAGGGCTCACACAGGAAGATCTGGCACATCTCCTGACTATTAGACAATCCGCCATGTCCGATTTGGAACAAGGCAAACAGCGCCCAACTCTCGAACAGATCATCAGCTTATCACTGATCTACGGTCGATCCTTTGAGAGTTTCTTTGAAGAGGTGATGTCCGCGCGGCAGAACCATCTTCTGAAACGTCTGTCCACCCTGCCTGATCCGGCGCAGGAAACGGCCCACACATTTAACCGTCCGGCGACGCTTGCCAAACTAAAGCGCCGCCTGAAGAGTGCCCAAGACCATGGAGAAACGTAGCTATTTGTCCTTCGCAGTGGCGACGGCAAAGGCCTCTTATGTCTTCATGAGTGATGGTAAAGTCTTCGATTGGGGGATCACAGTGGAGGCGGTCAAATCCGAAGCCGGGATTGCCGGGTTCGCACAGGTTCTTATCACCAAGCTGCAACCGGACGTGGTGGTCACAGAAAAATGTGACGAGCAGAGCCGTAAAGGCAAGCGTAGCCGCGCGCTCATCGCCGCCATTGCGGACTGCGCCAGCCACAACCCGGTTTACGATATATCCGTACCACGTCCCCGGAACTTTCCGTCAAAATACGACGAAGCTGAGCACTTGGCGGAACGGCACCCGGAAGTGGCCGGGTATCTGCCACGCCAAAAGCGGCGCATCTTCGATTTCGAGCCCCGAGGCATGATGATCTTTGAGGCCATTGCGCTGGCGGAGGCCGCTATGGAGGGGCCACAAAAGGTCTCTGACAAGCCTTCGAAAAAATAAAATCAGGCATTTGTTCTTTGTCAAAACCGCCCGTAGAAAGGGCGGTTTTTTTGTTGAGCCATCAATTCTCTAACTTCGAAACTCCCATCATGAAGAATATGCCGCCCACCGCCATTGCAACGACAATGGCAAGCCGGATGTTCCCCAGAATTTAAAGATTTCGTTGGGGCCGGATCAACTTAGGTTAGCGGATCAGATGTGGCGTTGATCCACATCTGATCACGTGTTTTGTAATTCAGATCTCCAGAGCGGTGATGTCTGAGCCCGCAGCAAGCGCATCCTTTACCCATTTGGGTTTACGACCACGACCGGTCCAGGTTTGATCGGCATTGTCGGGATTGCGGTATTTGGGTGCGGCTTTGGGCTTCACGCCTGCTTTGGGCACAGTTACCAGTTCCGCCAGCGAAAAGCCAAAATCAGCTGCCGCTTTTTCGGCTGCCGCTTTGGCATCTTTGAGGTCCTTTTTCTGGCGAGCACGAATAGCAACCTCCACGTCGCCTTGCAATTTCTTGAGCTCCGCGACGGTCATTTTATCGAGTTTCATTTTCTGTCCTGTTTGTCTGTTGATTATCCCCACGGCTTCGATAGCGACGCGACGAAGATGTGTAAATAAATAGATACGCAGCGCGCGATATCAATTTTTTGGGAATTCCGCCGCTATACTCAAATTGTTGACAACCCCGGTATCAAGGTTGCAGCATTTGAAGATATTTTATTGAGGAGATTAAAATGCGCTCTTATGAAGCAGCCCGCCGCTATTTCAGCATTCTCGAATTCTTCGCCTGGTGCATGATCCTGCTTGGGGGCTTTGTCGCAATCGCGGCATTTGTTGCTATCGCGGAAGCCAATCGGAGATATGGCGGCTCTCCAGCGTTATTGGCTATTGTCCCAGCAATATTGCCGGGAAGCGGTATAGCCTTTGCGGGATTTATGGGACTGGTCTTTGCGCAGATCGGTCGGGCCGGAGTAGATTCCGCCGAGTATGGGCAGCAGAGCCTCAAAATCTCACGCG
Organism: Ruegeria sp. AK4; assembly: GCF_056541025.1. NCBI lineage: Bacteria > Pseudomonadati > Pseudomonadota > Alphaproteobacteria > Rhodobacterales > Roseobacteraceae > Ruegeria > Ruegeria sp. AK4. Next base: position 8,786 of record NZ_JBQFXS010000041.1, on the reverse strand, counting down.
ATCAGCTCGAGATCTCAAAGCAACTCCTCAAGCTGAGATCGCAATCGGAGCCGAGCTACACCGCGCTCCAGACCGCCAAAGAGAACCTACAATCCGACACGCCAGCCTTGAAGGCTGAGACAACCAACGCCAGTTACGCGGCACAAACAACGGAGGCCGGAGACACGGCAGAATTGGCTCCGCCGCAGGAGGGCGCAATCGAATACAAGGGCAAATCCATTCTGCCGGAAGATGGTGGCTTTGTCTTTGCGAGGATGCGCTTTGAAACGCTGGAGGCGGCCCAACGCTATATCGATCAGCTAGGCGTCAATCCCAAAGCTGATCGCACCGGCGTGACCCGCTCATGAGCGCAATATCAACCCCCATACTGACCCCCAACCCCTTTGGGGGTCGGGTATGGGGGTCCATAGCGTCTCACACCAGGCCAAAGCAGAACAAAACCGCTGATTTCCACACTGCGACTTCACCTGCTTTTTCAGCTTCATACCCACCCACACCACCCTTCATTGCAGAGATGCTATAGCCATGCGGGTATCAATCACACATGAGACAATCCGCAAAGGGTTCATTCTCAAATCCACCTATTATGAGGTCCAGCTTCAGGTGGCCTTTACACACGAAGAAAAACAGATCATCCAGCAACGGAATCTGCTGAAGACCAAACTGATGGATCGCCGTCCTGCCGATGCCAAAGTGGATGCACGAGACGAGTGGTTTGAACTTCGGGTTGAACATCTTCTCAATGGCAGGACCGACCGTTTCCTCTGTGCCACTCCGAGCCAGTCCAAAATCTATGAGGATCGGCTTTTGGATGCACTGGCCCAGATGAAGCTGTGGCTCGATGACAATGCCGATACCGCCAACCACACCGTGGTTGAGTTCTGATGTCGATGCGCGCGTCAGAGACCTGGGGCGGGCTTTTCCTCATCCTGCTGATCCTGTTTCTGATCTTAAGCCTTGCTTTCTTTGTCTCCGCCCTGGCGCTCTTCGCGGTCCCAGCTTATGTGGGTTTCCGGCTCTGGAAAGAGAACCCAAAGCGGCTCGAGCGGTTGGCGCGGGAAGAGACGCTGGTTTTGTATAACCACGCGGTCGCTGGAACTGTCGCTCTGTCCAACACTGAGATTGAGGACGCCTTATCGCGTCACTGGCCTGCTGACCTGCCGCCGTCGTTGAAGATACAGTTGCTTGATGTGGGCAAGACACTCTTTGAGCAAGAAGGGCTTTCGTCGGAAGTTCCGCCGCTGCCCGCGCTCTGCAATACCGTTGAAGGCGCGCGCTATCGCGATCTGCTCGCCAAAGCCGGTCAGGCCCGCAATGACCCCGTCATGATCGCTGAGGCACTGGAAATCATCTCTTTGGCCCTGGCTCCGATTGCAGATGCCGTCCCCTCCATCGAAGGCGACGTGCTGGTCGAAGTCACCCAGTTCACTCATCCGCTCGGCCAGACCGTACAGAACATCATTGCGCCTTTATTTGCAGACAGCGACTACATGCTCTTCCGCGATCTGCGTCAGCAGCTCGATGCCAATCTCACCGCCACCCATCGCTCCAATCCGGTCTATCCCGTCGATTACAAAGGCGACGATCTCATCGACACCTACCTGCGCGGCACATCGCTCAAGGACCTCTTCAAACTGAAGACGCCCTTTGCCATTCCGGATGATCGGCGCTTTGAGCATATGCATATGGTGGCCGGGTCCGGGCACGGCAAAACCCAGACGCTGCAGTATTTCATCGCCAAGGATCTCGAGGAAGTTGCACTGCGGGACCGCACTGTTGTTGTGATCGACAGCCAGGGGGATCTCATCAACACCATTCTCAAAGCCAAAGTGCTACCACCAGAGCGCATCGTGCTCATTGACCCCGAAGACATCGCCTATCCAGTCTGCCTCAATCTCTTCTCAGTCGGGCAGGATCGGCTCGAAAGCTACGACCCGCTCGAGCGGGAACGTCTTACCAATTCCATCATCGAGCTTTACGATTTTGTCCTTGGCTCGCTGCTCTCAGCTGGCATGACTGCCAAGCAAAGCGTGGTGTTTCGTTATGTGACCCGACTGATGTTTCACATTCCTGGTGCCACCATCCACACGCTGCGAGAGCTCATGGAGCCGGAGGGCACCAAGAAATACCAGGAATACATCGCCAAGCTCGAAGGCACCCCGCGCCGCTTCTTTGAAACGGAATTTGACAGCAAAGAGTTTGCCAACACCAAGACTCAGGTCCTACGGCGTCTCTACGGCGTACTCGAGAACCAGACCTTTGAGCGGATGTTTTCGCATCCACAATCCAAATTCGACATGTTCACTGAGATGAATAAGGGCAAGCTCATTCTGATCAACACATCCAAATCCCTCCTCAAGGAACAGGGCACCGAGATCTTTGGGCGGTTCTTTATCGCTCTTGTTGCCCAGGCCGCACAGGAACGCGCGACGCTGAAAGCCCAGGACCGCTTGCCGGTCATGGTCTATGTCGATGAAGCCCAGGATTACTTCGATCAGAACATCGGCCTCATTCTGAGTCAGGCCCGTAAATACAAGGTCGGGATGGTGATGTCGCACCAATATCTGGGCCAGCTCTCAAACGGCTTGCAGGAGGCGTTTGAAGCCAATACCTCAATCAAACTGGCCGGGGGCGTCTCGGCCCGCGATGCCCGCGCACTCGGTGGTCAGATGGCCGCTGATCCGCAGATGATCCAGCGACAACCCAAAGGCACCTTCGCCACATACATACGCGGATTGACCGAACGCGCCGTGCCCATGTCCTTTCCGTTCTTTGTTCTGGAGAACCTACCAAGGGCCACAAAAGAAGAGATTGAGGCCATCCGGCAACAATGTCGCGAAGCTTATGCGGAGCCGTGGTCACCCTCGGTCAGCGATGAGGAGACAGAGCCGGAAGACGCGTCCGATCCGCCGGAAGAAAAAGAGCCCGAAGACCCGCTCAAACCTTCGCCGGAGCTGTGATCGGGCGTAGTCTTGCTTCATGATCAGAGCACAGACAGACAGTTTGGGACGGGCGACGTTTCATCAGATTGAAGCATACAAAGACCTGCGCCCCACTGAGCGTCAGGTGCGCTGGTTCAAGCATATCGAGCGGCACGGGCCGCAATCGTCGGAATATCTCTACGAACTCACCCGTGATACGCATCGCTGCAAGGATACGGCGCTTCGGAATCTCCAGAAGCTCCGGGCCAGCGGGTTTCTGCGTCTGCCGCCGCAACAGCGAAACACGGCGCGGGCTGAATTCAGCCCGTATGTATACGATCTCACCAAGCAGGCAGAGGATCATTTGTCTGGGCTTGGTCTCTCTGAACCGACGATCCGCCCAACCGGGCATTGGTGGCACGGGTTTCATGTCTCAGCCGTCACGGGGTCGTTGGACATCACCACCCAGCGGAATGGAAACGAATACATCCCCGGACACACAATCCTCCAACGGAACAACGCCAAGCTGCCTATCCCAATCGGCTCAAAACACCTGATCCCGGATCAGTTCTTTGCCATCAGATATGAGACCGGCTATCGGGCTTTCCTGCTGGAGGTGGATCGGAGCACCGAGCCGGTGCAATCAGCAAAGGCACGAAAGAGCCTGGAACGGTCAGTGCAGATGTATTGCGAGATGTTTGTCAGTGATGCGCACCGTAAACACTATGGGTTGCGCGCGACGACATTGGTACTCTGGGTGTTCACTAATCCGGTTCGGATGAGGCGGTTCGATGAATTTGTGCACGCGCAGGCTGGCGAATATGCCAATCGGTTTTTGTCAAAGGTGATACCGGGCGGGTGCCGGTGGGCCGAGATGGCCCGGTTTCACCAGGAGCCTTGGGTACGGCGTGATGGTGCGCGGGTTGGGTTGTAAAAGGAGGGAGGTAACCGAAATTCAAAGCGATCGCGCAGGGAAACCGAAGCGTGAGCGGGCAAATTGGGTTGAATTAATGAATTGCCTCAAAACTAACAGCAATTAGAAGTTCATGACACTCCCTCAAAAACCCTTCTTAGATTTGTCTGATACCAAACGATGTCTCATGTAGGCTTGTATGACCATCAACACAACGAAAGCGCCCAATACAATTCGCCCGTAGTTGGGCAAAACTTGAAGAGATGCTAATGGGGTTGATCGATCAAGTAGCAGTACGAGAAGGCCACATGCGAAGTATACCGAATTCATTGCCGCACAAATGAAGTACATAGTAAAACTAGCGCCAAATCCTCCATACGCGGGCATTCCTGGTCCTGTGGGAAGAACTGAAGTTCCAAAATGATGAACGGGAAATATTCACTGGGTTTGTCGGTATTTTATAAACTGAGCTATGCCATGCAGGGCTACAGCATGCTTGTCTGGTACACCTTTGGAAATGGGCTATTGATTGCGGCGATTTTTTTCCTGTCTGGACTTAGGCTAGCTGCAGGATAGAGCTTTCCATTGTCTGATTTCGGTTGTTTTCTCGCACCGAGCCGTTTTGACCAGAATCACAGTATCGAAGATTGCTCATTTTTGCTTATGTTTAACAAGTCGCCACTCGATCAGAAACAGTACCAGTGTTTATTGGTTCAAAACGTGCCTTTTCCGCAATGCGGAACCTAAGCTGAGCCTAAGGCAAAGGCTCGAAGGTGACCCAAGTTTCTTCGAGACCAGGGTAATCAGACTCATTTAGCACGACTTTGTAGCTCACAAGGCTCTTAGCAGCTTCTGCCCAACTCGCTGGCGCAATGGCTCCATCCAGTTTCACGTTCTCCAAGGTGCTCGGGTTCATGAGTTTCCACTCTGGCAAGGCTGTTGATCGCAGGTCTGCCCCAGTAAGGTCGGTTCGGGAAAAATCGACAAATCGCAGGTCGGAAAACCTCAAATCTGCATGACGTAGTGTGTTGTCTCCCAGATCCAAGACACTGGTTTTTTCACTTTCACTGTGCGGGTCGATGCCGCCCGGGCTAATAGCCTTGAAGTCGGCCCGGTCGGGGTAATTGACGTTCCTGTCAACGAACATCCGAAACAGTCTAGTGCTGGAGGGATGCCCAAATACAAAAACGTCTGGAGAAATTTTAACGTGTTTCGGAGCCAATGCTTGCTTGATCAAGCCCGGTGCGACAGATGAATCAAACTGCTTTTGCGCAATTGCAAGTTCCTCACTTGTCATTTCAGAACCGTACAGAGAGAACCCTACTGTCATTTGGGTTTCAACAATACCACCCAAGAAATGATCCACTGGATGACTGTTAAACCAGTTGTTCACATGCGTTGCATTGGGTTGAATTTTTCCTGTGTGGGAAGTGTAAGTCAGAACTTTATCAACATCACTATCAATTCCGATGCGAAACTGCACATCTGTGTTGCCCTCCGGCTGTCGAGTCTTCGACAGAAAGAAAACAACCTCGTTGCTACTTCTGTGAATTTCGGAGATTTCTTTCAGATCACTTTCTGGGAAGCTCAAACCAATCCAATCTTGCCACCAACTTTTACTATAAACAATAGCGTCAGAAATCTCGGCGCTAAAAATATTCATCGCATCGAATGCCTCGTCATCGGCCTGCGTCGCTGTACGTATCATTGGAAGCCGAACTGACCCAGGATCAGGCAGTTTAGCATTTTTTAGAACTGTCTGCTCCCATTGAACATTCTTGAACACGGCTCCTCGTAGATCAGCACTTTCTAAGTTAGCGTTGTTCAGATTAGTGCCGTCAAAAACAGTATCTCGAAGGTCGGCATAGTCGAATAGTGCACCGGCCTCAGTCAACTGCGAGATATCTACGCCGGTCGCTGCCAACGTGGTCAGCAACTGCCCTCGCTCCGGTGATGTTGGGTCAGAAAGGGTTTCGTTCTCCAATATTCGATAAGGCTTCAGGGCTCGTGTCAGACTCGCGGCCCTTGCGAGAAGCAGCGGAGTGAGTTCTTCAATCGGCTCGTTGGGTAGTTTGTCCAATATCGCGGTGAGCTCAAAAACAAGTGACGCGCGTCTAGAAGCTTCAACCAAACTGTTTTGCTGCTCCATACGTTCGATTTGAACGTAAGCCGTCAGCAGTGTCGCAACAGAAACAACACCAGTTAGCGCCATTGCCGTGTAAACGAGCGACCTATTGGCTACAAAAACAGCAGCGCCGAGCTGAAGTGCTTTCAGAAAGCCCGCTTTGTTTTCTTCCAAAAGATCTGGAATCTTGGATGGGTCCTTAGCAGCGTCAGTAGCGCTCGCAATGAAAGCGTCCGCGTTGTTTTGAACCCAAGTCTGCGAGTTTTTGGTGACCCATATTTTGGTGATGACAGTCACGACGGCCACGCATAGGCCGACCCCAACTAGCAACGCAATGGACGCCCCGAGAAGTGAACGTCCGCCCTCTGTAGTCAAAAAAGTCAGAAGGCCGATACCAACAAGAATGCCAAGAGTTAGAAAAACAATGGCCGAAAGAATGTCTCGCAATTTTTCGTCCTCTTTGAATGCCCCATAACTGCCACTTCAAGGAGCCAGCGTGGCTTGCTGTGTTGTTCAGGCAGAATAATGTCGGGAACTTCAGCGAGTCTAGCATTGTGAGCGCCTACAGTGGGGCAAAACAATGGTTCAGAAACCACTAACGGTGTGTGGAAGCCATAGGCTCAACTAGAACCTGCGGCGGCAGAATTAAAACTGTTTGAAATTCTGTTTGCAATTGTCGTTTCGCTAAATCCGCACAAAACGCCAAGGACAAACCCTGAAGGTGGATTGCCGATTGATCCCGCAAGACTAGTATCGCCGACAAATATATCGAAAAACCCAAGCGACAAACAGAACAAAGCACCAAGCAAGACTCCCCAAAGCAATACAAGATATATCAACGGGGGAAATTTATAATTCTCTAACTCACTAAGTGTCGTAAAGTTAACAACTCTGCTTGAAAATACAGCTTTCAAAATCGCACCTAAGCCAACGCCAACCGTGCCAAACCCGATTACGCCAATCCAGTTGACGACATCAATTGCTCGACTAGAAAAAATGGGGAGCCAACCTTCAACTATAGGCATGTACTGTATTCCAAAAAGCCAAATCAAAACAAGCAAACCGCCCAATACGCTAAAAAAAAGCAGATTTTTGAGTTTTGTAACTAGGCGCCTGTTTCGAATGACAACACCTTCTTTTACAGCCTCATTTTGTATGCTTTCCAGCGCTTCGAAATCGATCTTCGTTGGTTCTGAATGCTTAAACGCTGACTTAGACAAATCACAAATTCGTTTAACGAATGAATTCGCCAGTTTGACGTCAAAGTGCTCCCGCACGTTGCTCTCTATCGAGCGTACGTTTTCCCAAAATGAAACTTGATCAGGCGACAAGCCTGACCCATCGTCAGTTCTGAGCACCAATTTCCCTGGCGTCCAATTTGTATCGATTTCTACCGTAATCGCCATAGAACTATTGCACCAAAACCTCTGTGGGCAAGGACAATAGTATTGCATCGCCAATCAACGTAGTAATCGATCCGGGAGATACTTGCACTGGCTTTCCTGAATCGAGGACAACTGCGTCACTCGGAATGCTAACCTGCTGTCGCTGCTCTTCGAGCATTTCCTTACCTACATCAAAACTCACTGAGTAAATCTCGGATCCCTGCGCTTGACTTGCAATCTCTCCAACGTTGCCTTGAATGGAAAGGCTACCAAGTGTCTCGGACTCCAAAGCCAGCTCGAAGGTTTCTTCCGATATCGTCAAAAATACATCGAAACGTATATCATAAGATCGTGGATTAAGGCGCGTAACCGCGCTCATGAGAACTTCGTATTCTTCCACGTCTGTATCAATTTGCCCCCCGCTTGCTACGATTTCAACAGCCTCGAATGTCGTTGGAACCCACACATTGGCAAATGATACAAGATCTACACTGTACTCACTTCCAAAAACATCCTGCGCCAAATATTCCCGATATTGTGTCATAAACTCGGGATTTTGCAGGGCGTCACGCAGACTAAAACCAAGGTTCTCTTCAAGTACGAATTGAATAGGTACGACAAGATCCTCATGAATTTTGGCTTCTTCAAAAACTGTCTCGACTCTTTCTTCTTCTTTCCCATTTTTCGTGGGCCCATAGCGGAATTCAGTGTAGTCTGGCGTATCAACTGAACTCGTTAAATTGTAATATCTGGTAAGTGTTTTGGCTTGCGGTTTCGCACGATCAGGGTGTGCCATAAAACTTCTGTGCCCTTCCCACTCGATGAACAAGGCGGTGTAGGGATGAGTGTTCTTGACACAATATTCGTAGGAATATGTACCGTCATTGCGTTGCGAGCCTCTGGACTGGAACCATACGTCTTCGTCATCAAATAGCAAATGGCCCTCACGGTTCTCTATGACTCCAGGACCGCTATCGCATGCCTCTTCAGCGTGAATTCGGTCTGTATTCGCTGCCAACGCAAGCGACAACATGAAGAGCATAAATGTGATCTTAAAAATACTAGATTTGCCCATCTGACACCCTCACTAAGATTAAATCACTAGAAGAAATTGATCGCACTCAAAGATTGGCTGAATTCGGATTGCAATGCAACTTGTGTATACAGAAAACGAACGCGCAGAGCCCAACCGAATGTTTTTGGCTGGGAGGTATGTTCGGCATTTGCGCAACCGCAATGCCGTATCTCGGATTTTCGGTGCGCGCCGTCGACACCCAAATGCGGTTTCTGAACGCAACGGGTTACCGCCGCTTTCTGGGGCATCCGCACCACCAGAAAGCGGCGTGGTACCTGACCTGCCCCCCGAAACTTCCCTCGTTCTGATGTAGAGTTTGCTCAACCTTTCGAAGGAGCAAACACATGCGAAAGAGCCGTTTCACCGA
>NZ_JBQFXS010000040.1:0-13131 GCF_056541025.1 Ruegeria sp. AK4 | reverse complement strand
TGGCCGTGCTGTCGCATCTGACCGGCGTCGTGATCTCACGCTGGTTGTTCTTTGCGCAGGCGGAACATGTCGTCGGGCTGTACTACGGCAAGCGCTAGAAAAGGTCAGTGTATTGGAAACTCTAACCCTTACATTTGAAATGTCAGTGGTGCTGGGTCTCCTGGCACTCACCGTTTTTCTGTTTGTTTCAGAAGTCGTTCGCATCGATTTCGCGGCAATTATGGTCATGGTATTGCTGGGGTTGCTTAGTCAGTTTCCAGGCCTCAGCTCGCTTGCAGACATAGGCAGCCTGTTTGATGGCTTGGCGTCCAACGCTGTCGTATCAATCATTGCAGTCATGATCATTGGAGCTGGTCTGGATAAAACCGGGTTGATGAGCAACGTCGCCGCACTGATACTCAGACGTGGTGGCAAAACCGAAACCAGAATAATCCCTATCGTTTCCGGTACGGTCGGGGTCATTTCTTCATTCATGCAAAACGTTGGCGCGGCCGCCCTGTTTCTTCCGGTTGTCAGTCGGATATCGGTGCGCACTGAACTCCCCTTAAGTAGATTGCTTATGCCGATGGGCTTCTGCGCCATTCTAGGTGGGACGATGACAATGGTTGGCTCATCACCGTTGATCCTGCTGAATGACCTCCTGAAAAGTGCAAATCAGTCTCTGCCGCCCGATCAAAAAATGGTGCCATTTAGCTTGTTTTCCGTCACACCTGTGGGTGTGTGTCTAGTAGTGACGGGAATCTTGTATTTCACGGTTTTGGGTCGATGGGTACTGCCAAAGGGGAACAAATCAACCGATGGCACCAGCGGTCAATCACTCAAGAACTACTTGAAAAATATATACGGGTTAAAAACCGACATTTTTGAAGTATCGATTCCGGACGGGCACCCTTGTGCTGGTATGACTTTCGATGACTTGATGCAACGCTACCATGTTTACGTGATAGGCAGTGCATACCACGGAAAACGCTGGTTCGCCCCGGTCATACAAACAGAGATCACCGTTCCGTGCCGATTGGCCATCTTAGGTCGCGAGAAGGTAATTCATAAAATGGTCGATGATGAAGGATTCGTCCTTCACAAAGATCTGGATGTATTTGCAGAGGATTATGCGCCAACCAAATCCGGTGTTGCTGAAATGGTCATACCACCTGGTTCAGCAGTAATAGGTAAATGCGCCCATGATCTGGTGTTTCGTAAAACTTACGGCGCAAGTCTTTTGGCAATTCATCGCGATGAAGAGACGATGAGCTATGTGGAAACCGAAGATCACACGCCGACCCCTGTCGGCGAGGTACCCTTTCGCGCCGGAGACACGTTGGTCATTCATAGTACTTGGGAAGCTTTAACCCGACTGACCCGTGACCGGAACTTTGTCGTGGTTACAACTAATTTTCCACAGGAAGAACTACGCCCCAAGAAGGTCGCTTGGGCCCTTTTCTTCTTTTTAGTCGCACTTGCACTGATATTGCTCACTGATCTGCGCCTCTCATTGTGTCTATTGACAGGCGCAGTTGGAATGATACTCACCGGCGTACTGGATATCGACGATGCTTATGAGGCAGTCAGCTGGAGTACAGTCTTTTTACTAGCGAGCCTAATTCCACTAGGTAAGGCCGTACAGTCGACAGGAACAGCAGCATGGATTGCGCAGCAAATACTGTCGTTACTCGACGGTTGGCCGATTTGGTCTCTTCAAGCGGGAGTCGCCGTTCTTGCTACGGTCTTTACGTTAATCATGTCGAATGTCGGCGCCACTGTTCTACTGGTTCCGCTGGCCGTCTCGATCGCCCTGGCAGCTGGTGGTGATCCCGCAATTTTTGCTCTGACGGTCGCGATTTCGACGTCAAATTCGTTCCTCATTCCAACCCATCAGGTGAACGCACTTATTATGGGTCCTGCAGGCTACAAGGTTATGGACTTCGTTAAGAGCGGTGGAGTCATGACGGTTCTTTTCCTGATCGTATCTCTGTTAGCAATGAACGTCGTATTCTAAAAATAATGGTCTTGCGATCAACGGCGAGCTTAAGATTGCCTAAGTTGAAGGGCTCTCTACTAAGATTGGCAAAAATCAACGCAGGCAGAGCAAAGTCTGTAACAAGGCGCGCAAACACACCTTGTTCTTGTGCTTGAATGACATTCTTTTGCCGGAACCAGATCGCGGCCCCAACTAGGGCAATCATCACGATGAACGAGTCCAACAGACTTTCAAATTGCACTTGTTACACTACCCATCCTCAAGCACATAACGTTCGCTCGACCGTAACCCAGAGTAAGACGACGAGCCAACACACAAGATCGGCCCCGAGAATTCGAACTCTGGTGCTGACTATAAGGCGAAACCGAGACCCCGTATCGCAGACGGCCCAAACCTGAACTTCTGTGCCGGCACAGACGCTGCGCTGCAGTTTATGCCGAGGCCACAACTGAAATGGACGTTGCTGCAATGATGTCTGACGCAGATTTTTGTGCGGATTATGATGGTTTAGAAGGTCCGGATGGCAGCGGAGGCGGTGACTTTGGTGGCGGTTTAGATAGCGGGGGAGGTCGCGACTAAGATGTATTGGCCCCAATCTCGGAGCCAAAACTCACGACTATTCCGGTCGGCAGTCTTGCGAGCAATGGATTAGCAATGCCCGCAAGATGAATCACCTTAGGAGTCACGCTCCAATTTTTACCACAACCTCAGCATAAGCTGCGGGGACCGACATAGAGCCGTCAGTCGCGGTGTTGCTCTGGTCAATCAATGCCAGGATGTCAGCTTCAAGCGCTGCCTGCCCTACCTCATCGAGGGCCAGGAAGGCCTTGTGCATGGGTCCATAAAGAGTGCGGAACACATTTAGAAAGTGCGCCGGATCGCGGTAGCGGAACTGAAAATTCGCTTTCGAGACTTGAACGTCACCCACTTTGCCGAACTGAGATTGAAGCCACTCGTCTTCGCCCCATCGTGACGGGGACTGTACGCCGTCGTGCGGCGTCAAATGACGACCAAGAGTCTTGAAGAGTTGTCCGATAAAGCTGTCGGGTGTCCAGTTGGCCATGCCGATCTTGCCACCTGGTTTACAGACACGGCCAAGCTCGGCGGCGGCGCGTTCCTGATCGGGCGCAAACATTACGCCAAAGGTCGAAACCACGGCGTCAAAGCTGTCGTCGCCAAATGGTAAAGCCTCGGCGTCTGCGATCTGAAAATCGACACGCAGATCCTCGGCCTGGGCCCGTGCGCGACCCTTATCCAGAAGCGCTTTCACATAATCCGTAGATGTAACTGCGTGCCAGCGCCGCGCAAAGGCAAGCGTTGCGTTGCCGTTCCCAGCGGCGACATCGAGTACCTTTGCACCCGGCACCAGGTCCAGGGCCTCGGCAAGGTTTTCACCAACGATTTGCAGCGTGGTGCCGACGACAGCGTAGTCGCCAGAAGCCCAAGCGGCGTTCTGCTTTGCTTTTATGGCGGCAAAGTCGGGGGATAATACGGATTGTACGTTCATCTGGTTTCCTTTCGATTCTGGGTTGCTGCTCTTTTGGTGTCCGCCACCGGATCGATGAGCCAAGAATGCCGCGCCTGGACCCTCAGCGCTTGAAGGGCAGTTGAGGAAATCATGCAGAGTTCTCGGAGAGGCTATGGAAACCGACGTGCGTCTCCTATACTCTGCCCATGATTTGGAAGTTTAAAGGGTTTACGCTGGACAAGATGCGGGCTGAACTGGTTGGCCCTGACGGTCCGGTGCATGTCGAGCGGTATCCGTTGGAGGTGCTTGTCCAACTGATCGAGAATGCCGAACGTGTGGTCACACGTGACGACTTGATCACAGCGGTCTGGGATGGGCGGATCGTCAGTGATGCCACGATCTCCACAGCAGTCAAGCAAGCACGGAAGGCAGTAGGAGATACTGGCGCTGAACAAGCCATCATCCGCACGGTGCATGGCCGGGGTTTTCGGTTCGTGGCGGAGCTTGAAGCCCCTGCCCGGCCAGCCGTTCCGTTATCTAGCGCACCCGAACCAAAAACAACTGAAGCCGATTTGACCCCAGGCCGCGGTCGACCGAGTGTAGCAGTCATTAGATTTCTTCAGTTTGGCGAAGCCCCCGCGCACGCCTCTCTATCGGATGCATTTCCGGCCGAACTTATTTCCAACCTCTCTCGCATACGTTGGCTTCACGTCATCGCTAGGGGCTCTTCCTTCCGCTTCGACCCGCGAGAGATCGACCCGTCTGCCGTAGGACAGCATCTTGCTGTGCGATACATTGTGACTGGCGCAATCGAGATGGTCGGGGAAATGATGACCATTTCTGTGGAAATCCTTTCTACCGAAACTGGAGCGCTGGTCTGGTCGGATCGGTTCGGGGCATCCTTGTCGGAAATCCATGAGGCCCGACGAAATATCATCGCTTCGGTCGTGACAGCCTTGGAACTCTCGATCCCCGAACACGAGGCTGTGCACTCGCGGCACCTGAACGCGGCCGAATTTGACGCTTGGTCGCATTTTCATCTCGGCCTGTCCCATATCTTCAAGTTCAACAAAGGCGACAACCTTATCGCCGCCCAGCACTTCAACTCTGCATTGGCGCTCGATCCCGATTTCGCGCGCGCCCATGCTGGGCTCTCCTTCACGCATTGGCAGAATGCCTTCATGCAGTTTGGACAGGACCGCAAATCTCTGATCGACAATGCACTCACTTCGGCGTCACAAGCGCTGGAGATTGACGCCACCGACCCTTTCTCTAACTTCAACATGGGAAGGGCTCGCTGGCTACAAGGCGACATCGAGGGCAGTCGGAACTGGCTCGACCGTGCCTTGCGGATCAACCCGAATTTCGCTCAGTGCCACTACAACAAAGGCTTGATCCTCACCCTGGACGGAGCGGCAGAGGAGGCCCAGTCCTCGGCACTCACAGCGATGTCACTTAGCCCCCTTGATCCGCTCTACTATGGCATGTTGGGCGTCCGCGCGATGTGCCACATCACCCGCGATGAATTTGATGAGGCCTGCCACCTTGCCGTGCGTGCGATGCAGTCGCCGGGCGCACATTTCTATATTGCGCTGATTGCCGCGGTTGCACATGAACTCAAAGGCGACACGGCAAATGCGCTCCGTTGGCGTGAACACGCTTTGAGGGAACGCCCAAGCGCCACCGCCGAGATGTTCCTCACCGCCTTCCCGTTTAGGCGCCTTGAGATGCGGCAGAAGATGACCGGTGCGCTGCATCGCCTCGATTTACCCTGAAGATCAGTGCACTCACTCCATCCAATCCCCCCGAAGTGTCGGAAAGGATCTGTTGAAGAGTTCTGACCACTGTCGCGCATGAATGTATCGTGCGTATACCGTCCAATATAATGTGGATCGGCTCTCCTGTTGCAGACTATGATTTCGGCTGGATGTGGGACGAGCTCGGATTGTCAGACCGACGAAAGTGAACCCGCGATGGTCCACGCGGTGAAACGTGTCAGCCCGTTCCATCCGCAAAAAGATCGACAATCAAACGCTCAACTTCCCGGACAGCTCTCGATCGTGCTTCGGGTCGGCGCGCTAGCGATACATTCAGGCCGGGAAGCGGTGGCATCCCGTCTTTCTTGCCAAGTACCCTCAGACCCGTTTCGGCATTCTCGGCCAAACCTGCTGCGATGCCAATCCCTGCCCGCGCTGCCGCCATCATTCCGCCAAAGCTCTTTGTGCTCATGGCAACGCGATACCGGCGTCCCGCCTGCTCCAGCGCCCCTTTTATCGTCCGGGTGTAGTCACTGCCTTCGCCCCAGGCGATAATGGGCAATGGGTCGACCTCATGCAGGTCGACAACCTCAGGTCCAATCCAGACTGCATCTCGCACAAACAAGGGTACGGTTTTCGGCATCCCAGGCGCGTTCCCGGCAAGAAGAGCCAGATCAAGCCCGCTGTCTCGAAGACCATTGATTAACTGCGGCGTGGACTCCGCCCAAAGAGACAGCTCTACTTCCGGCGTTACTTTCCGGATTTCTGGTAGTAACTGATCAAGGATCGGCGCCAAAAAGACTTCAGCCATCCCCAGCGCCACCCGGCCACCGCCCGAGGGTATTGCGAAGACCTCAAGCGCCCGGTCATGGGCATTCAACACCTCACGCGCCGGACCAAGAAGCCGTCGCCCCTCTTGAGTCAGCCGAACTGCACCACTGCCCCGTTCAAAGACCGGTCGTCCAATTTCCCCCTCCATTTTCTTGATCTGCTGGCTCACAGCGCTTTGTGTGCGACCGATCTGTCGGCCAGCCGCAGTAAAACTCCCCGTCTCTGTCACTGCCAGAAAGGCTTTCAGCGCATCGATATCCATGCCCATTAGATTCTCTAATTTCGGTCAGAAAGTAAATTCGTTTGCGTGATCACACATTTTTTCGGCACGTTCTGCAATGAAGGAGACATCCGATGACCAAAGTTCTTGTCCACCGCCTCGCCGTGCCCGACGATTTCGATGCTCTGATGGCGCTCCAGTACCGGGCCACGATTGGTCTCAGTGGTGATCACTACGATCTAGATGCGATGCGTGTCGCTCTGAAAGAAGTGCCGATTCTGACCCGTGATCTAATTGAAGACGGACACTACCATGTTCTGACCGAACCCGAGGACCGGATCCTCGCTGGCGGCGGCTGGTCCGATCGAGAGGTTGAATACGGTCTCTTTTCCGGCGGAACTACCGTAACTCTGCCCCCCGGCCACGCACTTGTCCGGGCTGTGTATGTCGACCCGACTGCGGCCCGTAAAGGACTTGGCACCCGCATAATGAAGCTGATTGAATCTGATGCTATCACAAATGGCATCCGTCATCTTACACTGACCGCCACGCTACCCGGTAGACCACTCTATGAATGTCTTGGTTATCGAACTCTTCACCCGATCGAAAAGCGGCTTTCCACCGGACAGACAGTGCGCCTTGTCGCGATGGATAGAGCATTATCGCACGACCTCAAAACTATTGCAGAGCAATTTTCACACCGGTCGAGCTCGGGTAAGAGGCAGGTTCGCGAGTGTATGGATGAGCAACTGGATGAAGCAACCACAATAATCTATCGGTAGGTCGAGTGTTGCTTGTGCTCAGCACTGAGGCGTTCACGGTCCAAAGGCCCTCACGAATGGTCTTGTCAAACCCAGTGTCGCTGATGTTATGCCACCATTGACAGTAAAGGGATGTGTCGCAAGCTATGAAGACCAATTGACGAACATGCGTGATCTGACGTTTGTTCCCATCGAATAGTTTTCGAACAGGTTTCAACATGATCTCATTGAAAGGCTGCCGTTTTCCCAAGGATGCGATTTTGTACGCTGTCTACTTCTACCTGCGGTACACGGTTTCCTTTCGTGACTTGGAAGAGATCATGGCCGAACGCGGCGTGGATGTGGACCACGCCACTCTCAACAGATGGATTGTGAAGTACTCACCGATGATCGCAGCGAGAGCACAATCGAAGAAACGCCCAACGCTGAGTTCCTGGCGCATGGACGAGACATATGTTCGTGTTCGCGGCAAGTGGATGTACCTCTATCGGGCTGTCAACAAAGCTGGGAACACCCTTGATTTCATGCTGTCTGAGCGGAGAAACCGACCAGCAGCATCCAGGTTCTTCGCCAAAGCACTGTCTTCCAATGGAATTCCAAACAAGATCGTCATTGACAAAAGTGGGGCCAACGCGGCGGGCATTCGGGAAGTAAACAAAATCCTCAATCGGTTTGGCTGCCCAGCCAAGGTCCAAACAGTCAGATCCAAGTATTTGAATAACATTATTGAGCAGGACCATCGGTTCATAAAGCGTCGCGTCCGGCACATGTGCGGGTTCAAATCGTTCAGATCCGCCTCGGCCACTCTGGACGGCATCGAGGTCGCCAACATGATCCGCAAACGGCAATTCCCCAGCACAAATGCATCTGGTTTTCGGCTATTCGCCGAGATCGCAGGATAAGTGTGTCCAGTACATATCTGACCCTGGCCGCTCCAAAAGCTTGCGACACATCCACATGACCCAAAGCCCCTGCCCCGGCTCGCTTGAGATGGTCCAGGGGCTATTGGCTCAGGGAGATCATGCTGGGGTGTTCTGGGTGGACGCCGATATGTCTGCTGAAACCTAGAGCCCGGTCACGAGCCGGCTGGCTCGGGATTAGCTAATGATGCAGAATGTCAGATGACCGGGGCCTGCACGTCAAAAACGAACTCAGAACGAGTGAGTGTAGGGTTAGGGTGAGCCCGCGCGGGTCCCAATTTACCGTTTGAGTGGTCTTGTCAGAAACAAAAAACACGCGTGTTACCCTCTATCGGTTAAGACACCATATTTAGTATACATCTACAAAATACCCACAATATACTTGATTTTGAACCCCTTTTGTTCTATTCTCTAGCTACGCTGCCAAGGGCAAGAAACCATGTCCGGATTTTCCAGTTCAGAAACACAGACAGCACTGCCTGCAACAGCCAAGCAACTTGCCTATACACGCAAGTTGGCCGAGCAACAGAACGTCATCTTGCCATGGGACATCCAGCAAGATCGGCGCGCAATGAGCCAGTGGATCGACATGCAGAGATCAGCACCTCGCGTTCGTGATACCCGGCCAAGCTCCAAGCAGGTGGCTTTTGCGGAGCGCATCGCCCGGATCAAGCGCAATCCTGTTCCGGACGAGTGTTTTCGGGATCGCACTCTGATGTCCCGCTGGATCGATAGCAACAAGCCCTGAACACTATCGCGCTAGTTGGGCTTCTGTCGCGTTGTCTTGCCATGCTGGAAGAGCCTCCGATGTGGTGCTTTCACACATGACTCGCTGCCTACCATCCATCGGGCAGATCGCATCATCCAACCGTGGGATCAAAGGCCGATGCTCCGACCGAAACATAGCCTCGGCGACTTTTTTGTCTTTCAAGTTTACGGAGCGCGGCAGCAGCCTGGACTTCGTCTTCGTACGTCACCATCATGGCTTGCCCGTTTGTGCCAATACGTCCCCAGGTGCGAAGGACCGACACTTCACCAAACAGCGTCGGCTGCAACTCTATTCCATAGAACCGAGCCATGTTGACGTCCGGGTCCACATGGATCAGGTGGACAGGTGTAGGCGCTGTCCGCTCCATGACTTCACTATTGCTGGGCACAGCCCAGCTGTCCAATGACATTGCGATATCTATTCTCTGGGAGCGATTCATATCCGTGATGTATGGCGGCACGGGTTTCGCCCGGCTTTATTGATCCGATTGCACCATATGCTGGCAAAAGATCTTTGCAGTCCCTCAGTTCGCCGGATCAGGGTTGACGCGCACGGCCCTTGTCGCATCCGCTGTGGGTATGGACATAGATGAGAACAAGGTAGATGAGGCCGTCCTGGCGCTGCTCTGGTTGACGCTGCATGACGAGCGTCGTGCGTGGAAGGGTTTTGACTGGGACGCGTTTGACCGCCTGCACCAAAAGGGATTGATCCTGAACCCGGTTGGGAAGGCAAAGTCGGTTGTGCTGACCGATGAAGGCCTACGCCGCTCCGAAGAACTTTTCACAGAGCTTTTTGGGCGCGAGCCAACGAAATAGCACTCGCCACGACGAGACCATCCATGTCACGCTGATCTGCCCAGTTTGTGGTCTGGCTGGCGGTTGCAATCTGCGCTAGATCGCCTCTGTCCGGCGAACAGGGAGAAGCAGAAGATGACAACGGGGAACGATCTTGGTGGGCTCATCGGGTTTATCACCCGTGACGAGATTTGGAACGAGCGGCTCGCGGATGTGTTGGACGAGCATTTTCTGCCAAGTCTCGAAGCCTTTGATCTCGATTTCGAGGATCTGGGCGACTTGCTGGGCGAGGATTGGCCAATGGTTCTGTGGGGCGGTGGCCTGGAAGACTTGCTGGGAAGGACATTCGGACCGGCCGCTGAAAACGCTGCAGATGCTTATCTGATCGGGAGCGGTTCCAAGGAGAGTGCGCAGACCCGCGCCTATATCAAAGGATTGCGGGACGCACCGGTCAGCCTTTATGAGGTGAGCGAGATAGACCCCGGCAAATCCATGGTCTTGCGCGACGTGCTTTCGGACGAAGAACCGGTCACCGTTCGGGAACACAGCGCGACGCAAATGCTGCAGCGATGGGATCACATCGCAGCTCGGGTTGTCGCGCAGGGGGATCATAACGTGATCTCAGGGGCGCTGCTTCCCTTCGAGTCAGAAACCGTCGCGTTTTTTGAAGACGGGCTCCGCTCCGTGTTGAGATTGAACCCCGACGATGAACTGAGACTGACACAGGATCAGCTTCACCGTTCCGCACCCCTCTTCACCAATGCCTGGCTCTTCGCACATCTGCCGAACTTGCTGGATCCGGAACCACCGCAGATCAGCAACAGCGATGGCGACAACCTGCTCTTTCACGACATGCGCTTCCCCCTCGCCAGAAAGGTGACGCACAGCCAGGTCTCGCAAAAACTATCCCAGTCTGCCGAGCTCGTGATCTCTAGTCAGAAGGATTGGACCTGGCTTGACGTCGACACCCCGTCCAGCAAACAGCGTGCCACTGGCCTCGTGTTGGACAAGTCGACGTCAGGGGCCTCTGTGCTTGGGTCCCTGAACCTGAAGGGCAAGACACTCACGCTTTCTGTAAACTCTGCAGCGCGCGCCGAACGCGGCGAAGCCCTGGTTCGGGACCTCCTGGGGGATCTGGTGAAGTCACCGCTGACATCAATCCAGACCGTTGCACAGATGATGGCGGATGACAGCCCGGGTGACGGAGTGGCAGAAGAAGAACACATCCCCCCTGCCCTTGCCCATCAGATTGCCCACGAACATCTCGACCATCACTACCGCGACACACTTGACCAGCCGATCCCGGCCCTGGATGGCAAAACCCCGCGCCAGGCCGCTCGCAGCACAGCGGGCAGGAAGAAAGTCATCGACTGGCTGAAGACAATCGAAAACCGCAGCGCGCGCCAGACCGGCTCTCCTATTGCAGACTATGATTTCAGCTGGATGTGGAACGAGCTCGGTCTGTCAGATCATCGAAAATGAACCAGCTAGCCAATCAAATCAGGTTGCCCAGCGGTCATCCAATCTTGCCGTCAGGCATGCCCTACCGCCCGCCAGAGATGTTAACTTTGCCCACAACCTTCGCTCCGCTTTCAGTTGCCATCGTCTTTGCCGCTACATCAGCTTGAATTTGCGCGCTCGATGCAATCTTCAGATCGTCGCATTTCAGGCTGCCTTTGTGCTTACCCTCAATAATGATCTTCTTGGCTGACAATGCACCGTCTACCGACCCGCCGACGTGAACAGTGATTGTCTCAGCAATGACATCCCCAACTACTCGGCCTTTGACCTCGATGCCTCCCGCACTTGAATTGAGATCGCCTTCAATTGTCAGATCTTCTTCAATGATTGAGCTTGCCAACTTGAGATCCTCCAAGTGAGATATTGAACACCCTAGTTTGGATATCAGCCTTTGGCCACCGTCGTTAAAAGTGAATTGTTCCGTTAACAACAACGGGCCGGGCCCGTGCACAAGAACTGACACTGCAGGAACCCTGCCAGTGTTCTTTGCGCAGCTTTCGATCGGGCCTTCGTGCTGGAGATGCCGGAACGACATCCGGGGCGTTTTCCAGTTCTACAGCTCTTCCTACCCTGTATGGACAGTATTATGGTCGCTTCTAACCCGATACTCCTTCAGGAGCGCTCGATGCCGTTTCCAGATCATGTATTTCGACATGCGCCCGGCTTGCGTGGAAGAATTACGTCACCGGATACGTCCGAGATGCGGTTCGGGTATGAACGTTTCGCTGAACTTGACGCACAAGCACGGGAAGAGGGTTGGCCGCCGGGGTGGCGTATGGACCATGAGGACCGTGAGGCCAATCGGCAAAAGATCCTCGCCGGCCGCTTGAAGACCGACCTTTGGGTGTTTGCCTACGGCTCGCTCATCTGGGACCCAGCCGTGTATGTAACGGAATACCGACGCGGACTTCTTCAGGGCTGGCACCGCAGCTTCTGTATGCGGTTGGAAGGTGGGCGTGGCAGCCACGACCGTCCGGGGTTGATGGCCGCTTTGGACGCAGGCGGTCAATGCGACGGCGTTGTCTTCAGAATAACGGCGGGCCTGGTAGGTCAGGAAACAAAGTTTCTGTGGCATCGCGAAATGTTTGCCGGCGCTTATGAGCCGCGTTTCCTGGAGGTCGATACTCCGCAAGGTTCAGTGGAAGCCCTGGTATTCGTTATGGATAGAAGCAACCGTCGCTACGTGCCGCACCTCGACCAGGAAGAGGCGGCGAAGATGATTGCAGTAGCTGAAGGCGGTCTCGGTTCGAACTTCGACTATCTCCATTCCCTCGTCGACCACTTGAACGAACTGGACATTGAAGACCGCGAGGTGCGTCGATTGCTCGAACGGGCCCGTGTGCATCGATAAATGTCGATCAAGACTCACTGCTCTCATCAGATGGGTGGACCTTGATCATGGTCAGACTCGTTTTACACAGTCTAAAGCTCCGCTAGTCTGCCCACTCCACAAATTCTTGTTTCAAGGCTAGACGGGATGATCCCGAAGAAAACCCAGATTGAGCATTTCCTTATGTCTCATTCAGTCGACTTTGATCAGCTTTCTCCAGTTGAGAGTGAGCAGGTAAAAACCGACTGGCTTGCGACATATGCATTGAGAGTAAAGAAGAACACGGGCGCTTGGATTCACAACGGATTTCGATGGCACGGTTTTAGCTACGGACTTCAACCTGCCGTCACGGGTTCAGATGCTTTGATCGGGTATCAGAAGCAATGGTCGGCACCTTATGTAGTTTTCGACGAGAGCGATGACTGGGCCTACTCGTGTACCTCCAATCGATATCCCGACTTCACTTCATTTCACGCAGACATTTACGTGGCCCATCACAACATGAAATGGACAATGGTTTTCACGCATGAACAGCCAGATTTGGGGCCTTATCTCGCATTCAAATCGGAAAACGTAAATTGATGGAAATTACCAAGTATTGAACAGGGCTAGGTATCGCGGCAGGTTAGGCTCCAGACTCATTGATTTACAGCCAGAACAGAACGGTAGCCGCGAGCGCGATGGCTGATAGGAAGACCTTGGGGCATCTGTCGTATCGGGTCGCGACACGCCGCCAGTCCTTGAGCCGCCCGAACATGATCTCAATCCGGTTACGGCGCTTG
>NZ_JBQFXS010000039.1:0-14839 GCF_056541025.1 Ruegeria sp. AK4 | reverse complement strand
AAGGCTCAAAACACTTTTTGAGGAGGGTGCACCAATGATCGCCACTGATCCACACCCGAGCAATGTCCGGGCGATTGCTGCATACAAAAAAGCAGGTTTCAAGGAATTGCGCCCTGCTGAGGAAACTCCTTGGGGCTTAATTCTTCCTATGGTCGTGTACCCTTAGCCGGGAATATCCCACCGTCCGCTTCGAGCCCTAAATCCACTTTTTGGGAAAGGGGCAAAGCCTATTCAAGGATTTCCATCACAAACTTGCCAGACACATGGATGCTAATAATCTCAAAGGGCCCTGTTCCTGAGGTCAAGACCTTATGCGGCGTATCAGCAGGAATGACCAAGATATCGCCTTCATTCACTAGTGCCTCATCGTCTCCAACAGTAACCCAGGCTTGCCCCTGACGCACCAGGTACACTTCATCGTATGGGTGCTTGTGCAATGGCGGTCCTTTCCCGGATTCGGTCACTTCATTGAAAAGAAACGAAATGCCCGTACCGGCGTTGTGCCCTTCGAGTTTTCCGTTCCAACCTTCGCCTGAGGCCCAATCAGTCCGCCGAAAAATGTTCATCGCAAATACCCACTCCGCTGAGAGATGTACCTTACTTTAAAATACAGTTTTTCTTCCGAATTGTCCGCAAAGTACTGATCCGTCGCGATTTAGCGAGTGACCGCTCCGAGCCCAAGACGGTCATGCGATGCCCAGACATTGCTGTTCCATACCCAGAGCTCGGGCAAAACGCCGCGAAAGCGGGCGCGGAGCCCAAAGAACCCATTTTTAACAGTTTTTTGTGCCTACCGTTAAGGCTGAACAGAACGTTGAGGCCGAGCCAACGGAAGAGTTAGTTGCCTTCGAACTCTTCTGTAAATTCGTCAAGAGATAGAACAGGAATCACAGTGTTGACGTTCAAGTCGGTCCAATCGTGCAAGAGTTTTCCCAGTGCTGCCGCATTTTCAGCTTCAACTATCGTCCAGCCTTCCAGTTGGTTCACTGCAAACCACATACCAAGAATCTTAGTCCCGGGCACATCAACCGCCCCTTCCTTTTCTTTCAAACGCGTGTAGTTAGCATCTCGGTTCTCTGGGCTAATTTTTACATGAACCATGAACTGCATAAGGGTCTCCTCAGAAACAAAGTTCGCTTTTCAATCCTACTAATACGTTAGGTGACATGGTGGGTTTGACAACACTCTAAATCAGCGGTCATGCTTCGCGCAGTGAGGCAGCTGTGTATGCACAGCAGTCATAAGCGTAGCTTGCCGCAAACGACGGCTTCGAGCCCAAAGCGTCCGATGCTGCGGTCTGCGCGTATGTCCGCTCCTTGGCCTGCGGCCAAAAACGTGACAAAATCAAACAGAGTTTTGTCAAAGGTTGTGGCACAAGATTTTCAATGCTTTCTGGCGTATCGCCGCCAGCGACAAAAACGACCGTTTTGACGACTGGGATTTGGCATTAGGTTTATGGCACACGATGACACTTTTTGGCAGCACTGATCCTCTTGAAGTAACGTGCCTCAAGAACAAGGGTTTTTATGTCTGATCCTGCCGACGCCCGTGCTTGGTTCGATGCATTCTTCGCCGACGTGGTGAACGGCGTTTTTTCTCTGATAGCAGCACTGTGTTTTGTTTATCTTTTCTCTGTAGCAAGGAACCTGGCTGATCCTGGAAAACTTAGTTCTCTGCATGTGAAAGGGACGGCTGCCGCCGCTGCCGTGCTTGCTGTGTCATTGCTAGTGGTCTTTCTAAGGAGCGGCACTGATGAAGAAGCGGCACCCGAAAGACCTGGCACCTCCAACGAACAACGCGGTGAAGGCAGCGAGCTTCGTGATGCACCCATCGATTTGAACGACACTCCAGTGCCCGTCAAGTATTCGATAAGCGGTGTGCTAAGTGAGTATTGGAGAGTCAGCGGCGACATGGATATCGATAAAGATTGCAGGCTAACCGGAGTAGTCTCATTTGATCCGCCACCGCCTGAAGGATATCCGAACAACGACACAATAACCGGTAGGGTTACCGGCGGTGATTTCAGTTTCACAAGGCAACTAACGGGGCCGCCGTGGGGAGCTGATGCATTGAATGCGCAAATATCTAGTGATCGAAAGAGTGTAGAAGGACTTTGGAGGGACAATGTTTTCAAGGGCACTATTCGTCCCGCTTTACCACCTTGCCCCTGACCACGGGCTAGATGCACTTCCGTGTAAAAGGGCCAGTTGTAGATAGGAACCTAACAACAGTTTTTCCCGCCAGTGTTTACCTTTGGCCAAAACGACCGTTTTTGGCGGCTCGTGATTTCCGGAAACGGTCATTAGCGCAGCCGCAGCGAAGGGGCGCTCCGTCCCGCGTCACCGCCATCTGCGTGCCACTCCGAGAATGTCCGGTCTACGTGGTTCGCGACCTGCCGCATGAGCGAAAGACCGAGGCGTGATCAAGGTCTGGAAAGGGCTCCTACCGCCAGTCCAAACATACCGCAGAGAATGGCAGCGTCGAGCCCACTTTGACCGATGCTGCGCGATGCCCCAATTACAGAAATGCGCGGAAACCAGACTTTGCAAACTTTGGTGGACGAGCCAACACGGACAATCAACATCTTTCTCGGATGTCGCGGTTGCGGCCCGCTTATCCACAACAGCAGTCACTTAACTGAATTGGCGGGCACGGGACAGTTGCGTAGGAACAAAAAACACAGCAATCGCCTTCTAAAGGCTTCAAAACTGACTTGCATGATTTGCATTCATAAAACCACTGGCACGAGTCAGTTGGCATTTTCTCGATTTCAACGTGCCCACACCGAGGGCAGGTCAAAGTGCTATCCAGCACCACAGTTTGTTTTGTCATTGTCTCACATCTGCATGATTAGATAATCGTTGATTTGAGCCTCATTGAACACGATGACCCATGCCAGCGCGGTGATCGCCGTGCTTCCGACAAGCCACCATTTCAGATTTGCCAACGTCCCGTTTCGATGCGCTACGAACCACGAAACCGCGATCAGCGCTGTTGAGATGGCGAGAACATAGTAGCTTGCTGCCGCTATTTTTCCGAATATCGCCAACCAACTGCCACCCAAGCCGAGCAACATCATGGCCATTGGAAGAACACAGCATGTCGCAACCCCCAGAGCGGAAACCGATCCCAGGTAGCTGAGGGTCAAATTCTTCTTCATCTTTCGCTCCCTGGGTACTCGATTTGAATGTGTTGAGGCACCGGCATTCAGAGCGTATAACTCCTGTAGTTACTACAGGATCAAGCGGAGGTACTTCACATGATTGCGATAGGTGAGGCTTCCCGGCAAAGCGGGGTTGGAATAGAAACCATCCGCTACTATGAACGCGAACGTATAGTGCCAAGGCCCGCACGAGCTCAGAATAACCGCCGCCTCTATTCAGCAAGCGATGTTGGAAGACTTCGATTTTTAAAGAAATGCCGCGACCTGGGGTTTCCGCTCTCAGACGCAAAAGCGCTTTTGGAGTTGTCAGAAGGAAGTGCCGAAGACTGCCGGTCAGTGAAAGAACTGGCCGAGTCACACATGGCCAGCGTTCGAAACAAGATTGATGAGCTCAGACGCCTGGAGCACGCCTTGAGTGAGCTTACGGCCAATTGTGATAGCGGAAACGTTCAATGCCCGATGCTGCAAAGACTGAGAACGATGGATGATATCTGACTCTGGCCGTTGGGCGGATTCAAAATATCTGAGATTTGGCCAGATCGCGTCAGACCAAGGTCTGTGGTGCGGTAACAGATTGTAGTTCATAGTCGATTTCACGATGAGAGCGAAAGTATCTGACCTGACGATTGGCAATTGGTCGTTGTCGCGAGTGTTTCTTGCGGCCAGCATCGTTGTGATGGGCACTGCTACCGCAATAGTCGGGGTTTGGGTGTCAAATCGAATCCAGAACGCAGTCGTCCAAAACTCCGCCAACTCCGCAGCGCTGTATATGGAAAGCGTGGTATCCCCGCTCAGCCAGGAATTGGCATATGGCGACCGCCTTTCAGAGCAGGCGAGCCTGGCGTTGGACGAGATTTTCATGACCCAGCCAATGCGTGACCGCATTGTCTCCTACAAATTCTGGAAGCAAGGCGGTGTGATTGCACATGCCTCCGATACAAGCATCATCGGAAACCGTTTCAATCCTACGGATGACTTAAGGCGGGCGTGGAGCGGTGATATCTCCGGCTCTTTCGAAGAGCTTGATCATGCCGAGAGCGCCGCCGAGGCGGCATTGGGGATACCACTGCTCGAAGTTTACAGCCCCATCCGCGAACTTTGGTCCGGCGAAATCATCGCAGTTGCGGAGTTCTACGAAAGAGCTGATCAGCTTGAGTTGGACTTAGCCAAGGCCAGGCGAACAAGTTGGTTGGTCGTCGGTTCCGCATTTCTGGCAAGTACTATTGTTCTGTATTCCATCGTCGCAATTGGTGACAAAACAATTAGAAGACAGGGGGCTCTTCTTGAACAACGCCTGGCCGAAAGTGAGAGGATGGCCGAGCAGAATGCCCGGCTGCGTTCGCGTGTGGTCGAGGCGTCAGAAAGATATGCCACGCAAACAGATCGGTTCCTCAAGAAACTCGGTGCCGAGCTACATGATGGTCCTGCGCAATACCTGTCGCTCGCCGCCCTTAGACTGGAGGCGGCGTTTTCCAAAGAGTCCGAAAGGCCTAAAGAGGCAGAGGAAATTCAGCAGTCTTTGCAAAAATCTCTAGCTGAAATTCGTGCAATATCGCGAGGGCTGTCCGCGCCAGATATCGACAGCCTGTCACTCGTCGATGTTGTGAGGAGAGCCGTAGAGGATCACGCCGAACACAGCCCGTTGCGACCAGATGTTTCATTCCAAGGTAGCCAGGCCCCAGAGTTGTCATTGTCCGACAAGTTGTGCGTTTTTCGGTTCCTTCAGGAGACGCTTTCCAACGCCGCGAGATATGCTCCAGCTTCCAAGTGCACGGTTATCTCTGAGGCGCAGAACGACTGCATAGTTGTAAAGGTCAAAGACGACGGACCTGGATTTGACAGGTCAGAAGAAACCGCGTTGCGAGACGATGGTGGCCAGGGGCTTATGGGGTTGCGAGATCGGGTCGAGAGTATTGGTGGCAAGTTCGAAGTCGTATCGAGACCGGGCGAAGGCACCACCATTGCTATGACACTCTTTCCCAGAAAGTTAGGCACATCATGACTACATCCGTCGTAATAGCTGATGATCACCCGATATTTAGGGATGGTTTGCAACGCACGTTAGATGAAGCTGATGGTTTCGAAGTTTTGGCCGCTGGGTCCAACGCTGAAGAGGCAGTATCGCTGGTCGGCACGCATCAGCCGGACATAGCTATTCTTGACCTTTCTATGCCCGGCGGTGGAATAAATGCGACACGTAAAATTGCGGCAATGGCAAATCCACCCGTCATTGCAATCTTGACGGTCTCAGAGAACAGCAGCGATGTCGCGGACGCCTTGGAGGCGGGCGCGATTGGGTACATTGTGAAGGGAGTAACCGCGAGCGAACTAACCGCTTCCTTACGCAGCATCGCCGCAGGTGAAGGGTTCGTTTCTCCGGGCTTGGCCTCGCGAGTATTGCTGCAAATCAATGCTGACAGCGGCATGTCTGTTAACAGCGGCACTCTCGATGACCTTACGCATCGGGAGGAAGAAATACTGAGACGTGTGGCCAAAGGACTGAGTAATCGTGAAATCGCTGACGAGTTAGACCTTCAGGAAAAGACCGTGAAGCACTACATGACGGCAATCCTGTCCAAGCTTCATGCGCGAAATCGGGTAGAGGCCGCGCTTATTGCACATGATGTTTGGAACAAGGGAGACTAACAGCGGTCTCATTAACGACGATGGCGGCCCCTCTCAATGAGAAGCCGCCAACGGATTATCGACTGGTGTTGCTGTTCAGTTGGTAACCGACTGTAACCTCCGGCGATCAGAGGCCGTTGCGTTTCTCTCGACAACAGTCCGGTTGTACGGGTCTTTCAACTCGTAGCGCCCAAACTCGATCTCCTCTTTCCAACCATTGGCATAGTTCACTTCGATATTGTTGCCTTGGCGTTCGATTTTCGTGGGCCGACTTCCAGCAGTGCCGCCTTGCCCAGCAGAACGCACGCTGTCGATTGAGATACCATTCGCCAAAGACCGAAGCCTTGAGACGTCCGCACCGGTCGCAGGGCGCTCCTCAACAGTTCGGTTTTGCGCGTTCTTTCTCTCATACCGCCCGTTTTCGATCTCCTCCTTGGTTCCGTCGGCGTAACGCACTTCAATCCCGTTAGCGTTTGTTTCGACCTTTGTTATCCCAGCAGAACCCGACGGCTTGCCCCCTGCTTGAGACCGATCCTTCTTTCCGCTGCCTATATTGGAGCGTTTCGAGTCATCATCGTCATCGTCATCGTCATCGTCATCGTCATCGTCATCATCGTCGTCGCGACCACTTTTGCCTGATCCTGAATTGTCTTCACGATCATCATCTCGGTCGTCGTCGCGATCATCGTCTCTATCGTCATCACGATCATCGTCCCGGTCACCACCACGACCGCTATTACCCGACCCCGAGTTGTCGTCGCGGTCATCATCTCTGTCGTCGTCACGATCATCGTCGCGACCATCCCCGTCTTTCCCCTTGCCGCTCTTGGCAAAGGCATATGACGGTTCAAAATGTAGGCGACCATCGGCATCGAACACTGGCACATAAGGTGTCGCCGCGATCAACGAAGCCAACGCCGCAGTACTAAGAAGTTGACCCAGCTTTCTTTGTATTTTCATTTTCGCCTCCAAATTTGAGCATCACGATTAGCTACGTTGGAGACAGGTTACTTCTGGTTCGGCTTTCCCACATCGGGCTTAGGTCTGACGAATTTCAAGCCGAACGTCTTAGTCAGATCAGTCATGCCAATAGAGTTTTTCTGAGCCATGTGACCAGTTCAGTGGGAACTAACCCCGTCACCCTTCAACTCGTCATCAGGTTCGAGGTGAATGACAAAGACGGAACCTGGATACAAACGACCCAATTCTTCCTCGATGTCATTGCAAATATCATGCGCCGCGCTGACTGGCATTGTGCCGTCCACAACAAGATGAAACTCCACGAAGATGACATTCGCGGATCTGCGCCCTTTGAGGTCGTGGTACTCTAAGGCTGCGCCGAGATTTGCATCGATTGCGTTGGAAACAGTCTGCATGTCATGGTCCGAAAGCGTCACATCCATCAGGCCATCGACGGACGACCGAATAACTTTCCATCCCTCCCACAAGATGTTCAGTGCAACAAGAATTGCCAGGATCGGGTCGAGGATCAGCCAGCCGGTGACAAGTGCAAGCATCAGACCTGCGACCACACCAACTGAGGTCATGACATCTGTGAAAATGTGCCGGGAGCTCGCCTCCAATGCAGGCGACCCCTCGCGCCTGCCAATTTTGAGCAATAGGTAAGCCCATGCGCCATTCACACCCGTTGCAATGACATTGACGACGATTCCAAGAATTGGCGCATCCTCAAGATGCGGGTTTGGAAGTGCCAGTACAGCTTCTCTGATGATCAAGAATGCTGCCAGCACAATGAGTGCGCCCTCGACGACGGCAGAAAGATACTCAGCTTTTTTGTGACCGAAGGGGTGGTTTTCATCAGGGGGCATATTGGCAACTCGAACCGCAAAATATGCCAGCAACGCCGCAACGACATTCACGGTGGACTCCATCGCGTCTGACAACAAAGCCACCGAGCCTGTCAGCCACCAAGCCAACAGTTTCAGGACCAGTACCGCAATGGATATCGGGATAGACCAAAGAGCGATTTGTTGTGTCATTTGGCCGCGACCCTCAGTCAATCGTTACAACTGATCCTGGGAACAGGAGAGCGACCGTACTTAACACGTAAGACAGTATTAGGGTAATAGTGAATAGGGCCACAGGGTCGGTCATGCACGACCGGCTGTAGTGAATGGCTCCAGCACCATAGTGTCATACATCCGTTACTTGGATGGACCTGATGGTTACATTTAGCTAGCATCTGTGATCAAACAGCACGAAGGGAGACACACATGTCGAAGTTCACCAACAGAAAAACTGCTCATGGGGTTGTTGCACTCGTAATCTGCTGTATCGCGGCGACTGCACACGCGCAATCGGCAGGCGAGGAGATGTCGTTTTTCATCACTAGTGTGGGCAAGGGGGACGGTGCAAATCTAGGCGGCCTCGAAGGCGCCGATGCTCATTGCAATGCGCTTGCTTCCGCGACCGGTTCTACCAAGACTTTTGCGGCCTATCTGAGCACCTCAATGTCCATTGATCGCAGCACCGACCCGATGACAATCACCAATGGCGTTTCTGCTCGCGACCGGATCGGATCGGGTCCGTGGTACAATGCCAACGGAGAGCTCATCGCCAACAACGTTGAGGACCTGCACAGCAACAGCGTGAACATAAATCTACAGACCGCGCTCGACGAAAATGGCAACCCTGTCAATGGGCGTGGCAGTCAGCCGAACAAACATGACATTCTGACCGGCTCCGATTCTGCGGGATACTTCTCTACGGCAGGTGGTGACACAACATGCAGCAACTGGACTTCGAATAGTGAAGATGGATCTGCGATTGTCGGGCACCATGATCGTGTAGGTCTCAACGATGCTAGAAACATGATATCCTGGAACTCATCGCACGGCTCGCGCGGTTGCGGAGAGGAACATCTGCCACGTTCTGGCGGGGCGGGTCTGTTTTATTGCTTCGCAACTGACTGATCGGGCAGCATTGGCACGCGTATCGCCCGTATTGAACCTGATATTTCCAAGTCAGTTTTGGTTATCGCGCTTTGGAAGCGGTTTTTGGGCGGAAATAGCCTAAATGCCGCTTCGTTGAGAGTTTACTAAACTGCAAAACTTGGTTGAAAAGGTCCGCTTTGGGCTGTGACCGGTCCTCAACAACCATTGAGCCTACGGCAACTTTGTCCCGCAAACTGGATATTCGCTGAGATTGAGCGAATGACCGCGCCGAGCTCAAAGCAGACTGGCCATGCAAGTTGAAGCTGCCTCCGTGAATGTGGCCTTTAGCAGGTCCCAAAACCAATTTGCGCTTCTCGGATTGTCGTTCCATTGTGGGGGTCGCTGGACGTTAAAGTTGGAAACTCGATGGAAAGACGCCTTGCCGCAATACTTGCCGCGGACGTTGTAGGATACAGCCGCCTCATGGGGGCGAACGAAGTTGGAACATTGAATGCTCTGCGCGAAATCCGCGCTGGATTGGTCGAAGGAGCGGTCGAAAGGGAGCATGGGCGCATCGTCAAACTGATGGGCGATGGTATACTCGTGGAGTTCGCGAGTGTTGTGAATGCTTTGAACTGCGCGCTCCAGATTCAGACGAAAATGACTGAGCGGAATATCGGTGTTCCAGAAGACAGGCAAATCCGTTTTCGCATCGGTGTTAATATCGGCGATGTACTTATAGAAGATGGCGACGTTTTCGGCGACGGGGTCAACATCGCAGCTCGCTTAGAGGCCCTCGCCCTTCCCGGCGGCATAGCCGTTTCGGGTGCGGCCCGAGACCAGATCGGAAACAGACTTGAGGTTGGTTTCAAGGCAGCTGGAAATCAGACACTCAAAAATATTGAGGACCCAGTATCAGTCTTTCACATTCAGTCGTCGAGGCTATCAATATCGTCGGAATCGACTGAGATAGCCGACATACCGTCAATAGCCGTGCTTCCCTTTGCAAACATGAGTGGAGATCCCGAACAGGAGTATTTCGCTGATGGCATCAGCGAAGACCTGATCACAGACCTTTCAAAGCTGACTGGCCTTTTTGTCGTCAGCCGCAACTCGGCCTTCGTTTACAAGGGCCGTCCCATGAATATGGTTGATGTGGCTCGCGACCTTGGTGTGCGGTACATTTTGGAAGGGAGTGTTCGAAAAGCCGGTAACCGCGTGCGAATTACTGCCCAGCTGATAGACGGGATCACAGGAGGCCACCTTTGGGCCGATCGATATGATCGTGAATTCTCCGACATATTCGACCTTCAAGATGAGATTACGAAAACAATCATCGACCAATTGCACGTTCGGCTATTGGACAGCGAGCTCGACGCGTCTGCACAGACCGGGAACGCGGATGCGTACAATCTCTATTTGAAGGGCCGCCAGTTCTTTCATATGCATGCAAGGAGTTACATTGAAAAAGCGAGACAGCTTTTTCTTGAGGCTCTGCAACAAGACCCTGACTATGCTCGTGCGTATGTTGGTCTTGCCGAGTGCGAAGCGAGGCTAAACGATTGGCATGGGGCAGCCTACGCCATCGAAGACATCATTGGGATGGGCAAGCGCGCCACCGATCTTCAACCGGATTTGGCTGAGGCACATGCGGCGTTGGGTCTGGCATGTCAGATGTCTGGACAGAATGATGCGGCGGAGGCATCTTATCGCAGGGCTTTAGCCCTCGATCCGCTATGCTACGGTGCGCATTACAATTTTGCGCGATACCACCGTGGACAGATGGACCATGAGCAAAGTGCGTATCACTTCACCCGCGCTCTCGAAATAAGACCTGACGATTATCGTTCCCCACTCTTGTTGCTGAATGATTTGGACCAACTCGGTCGTGTAGATGAACGCGATCGCTATCTCGATATGGGCTTAAAACGAGTTGAGGAAGCGGTTCAACGAAATCCAAATAACCCCGATCCGCTGGAGTTGGCCGCGTCTGTCGTGGCAAGTTGCGGTCGACTGGATGAAGCTCGCGAGCTGTTGGCGCGCGCGCGGGCAGCTGACCCTGAAGCAGAAACGACGAACGGGTATAATGTTGCGTGCATCTACGCGCTGTTGGGAGAACCAGAGGCGGCGCTGGATTGGTTGGAAAAAGTCTACCCCGGTCTAGGGCTTGTGCAACGAGAATGGATGCAAAGCGATCCCGACTTTTCTTCGCTTCGCGACGATCCAAGATTTCGAAGACTGGTGACCATTTCGGAAGATCGGGACGAAGAACGATAGTCTGCTCTGTCGGCACAGCCGACATTAATACTGGTCATTGGCGGCCTGAAGAAACGGCTTAAGCCAATCAGCAGGCACCCAGTTATCGAAATCGGCAAATCGAACCTTAAACACAGCTCTGTTGTCTCGAACGATTGGCCCTTCGATAATCTCGCCAACGTCACTCGTGCTGCCGTCGGCGACTGTCATGCCCTAAAGATGGACACCGAAGACTCACCTGTAAAGCCCGCAGAGGTAGTTAGACCTAAAAATACCAACGATATCAAAGGCAGTTCCCGGATAAGGTAACGAGATATGGCGGATCGAGAGCACGCATCAATCTGGATAGAACAACTGGACCCACCCTATGTGCGCATGGGTGTTGCGTCGTGGCCTTGGCAGAATATCACCCGGATCACGGAACGGGCGGGCAAGCTGGCACAGAACTATTCCCGAGGCTGGCACTGCGCCTATTGCGGAGAGCTTATGCCGGAGTGGAAACGGATCGACGCCAAGTATTGCAAGGAAGGCTGTCGCAAGATGGCTGCACGGAAACGGCGACTCAAGTAGAGCGAAATCTAAAGCAGAGCACCGTCTATCGGGGTTGTGTTTTTGACAGAAACCTAGTCGGCGCGCTAACCTCATTGTCGAACTTTCCGATTTCTAGTTAGCGTAGCGATTGCAATGAAACCGTTTTTCTACTTACCGATTGTCATCACCTCATTCCTGGTCTCAGCGTGCCTGCCGACCTCCGATGTTTCAACCAGCGTCACTCCCGAAAGCGCAGACGGCGTAGTTGGTCGTTCCATGATGTCGAATACATACATTGGCCGCGGTGCAAGCGTATTGACGCCTCACGGGCATAAACGCTCAAGCGAGCGGGCACGGAGAGGAAGTAGGTCTGACCGCTTTGAACTCCGCCACAATGACTGTGCGATAGCTAGAAAGCCCCAGCCTTTGGATTGTGTTGAGGACCGGCAGCGCATCGAGCGCGAGGAAGAACCGAGAGGTGTATTCCAAAAGTACGGCACGGCTGCCTGGTATGGATGGTCCATGTTTTTAGCACCCGATTTTCCAACTCTTGCACCAATGTCCGTAACTGCGGTCCAAGCCAAGCCACCGGGATACACTCCGATTTGGGACTTGAACTTAGGAGGACCCGCAAGAGTTTTCTTTTGGGACGAAAACAGCGATTGCACGGTTGGGCAGCTAAGCAATTGGAGGGGCAGATGGACAGACATAGTTGTATTTGCCGACTACAGCGCGTCTCCGAGCGGTCCGGCGTTTCAAATGTGGGTCAACAATCGACTGGTTTGCACAAGGACACGACCACTCATAGTCAATGGCATGCCAGGTGATGGAAAAAACCTGCACGTCAGGTACGGACTATATCAAGCTTACATAAGTAGATGGCTTGGTAGAAATGGTAGAACGCCACCCGAAGCGACCGGATGGCGTGACGTTAACTCTCAACCTGGATTTGGGAGCAACAGCTTGACCCCAACGCCGTTTGCATATGACTGGGGAGTGAAGCTACCGACAACCGTTCTTTATATCGACGAATTCAGAAGTGGGCCCACACGCGAAAGCGTAGACGTGGGATTGTTGGAGGCTCGAGGCGTGAAGCCGGTGGATTGAGCATAGCTTGCTTCCAACACGCTCCTTTCACCGGAGAGGCCTCAGATATGCCCGCAAGGCACATTAAGCTGGTTCGACCGCTCATCTACCGTCAGATTCCGTTAAGCCCGCTCAGCCGGGCGTGTATTGTGGTTAGGGGAACCGGGGAACATGACAAATTTTCGGAGTTTTGAAGGTCGGCAAAACAATGGTTTTACTCAAGTGTCAGCGAGGATTACTAGAAAACCTAACCGACAATACTGGCAAACAGTTTTGACAGGCTTGGCTCAAAGTGTCGTTCTTTAGTAGGATGGCCTAGTCATCATCGCAGAGGGTGTTTGGAACGTTCCGCATGGGGGTGCCGTGCAATCTGAGATAAACTTTAAACTAAATAAAGAGCTACGCACGTTAACTGAAAAAGAAGCTATTTCTCTCGGTGCCAGGGCCACGTTGCGTGCTCTGCCTTACGCACTTCAAAAAGGGTCTGGAAACCGAGACACTAGCCTTCTGGCCGTTTGCCGTGGAGCAATTATGCATGCCCCAGCGATGCTAAGTGTGTCGTCTGATGCACGCTTCGCTGCCCGTACTGCGGCACTATCTTTAGCAGGAATGTCCAGAACAGAGGATCAGCTTGATTCTAAAGAGCAACATTGTTTGGCTGCCGCAAATGGCGCGGCGCGTGCCGCCTCTCATTATCAAGGCCGTGTCGACGCGCAGAAAGAAGTGGCGGATGCAGCGGCAGATGCGATCCGGGCTTATTATCGTGTCTCAGAAAATGCCAATCAGTTTTATCTGAATGATCTATCGCTCTTACGGATGGTCACCAGCGCTGAGGCGGTATTTGAGGAACCATTGTTTCCGGAAATTTCTCAAACCCAATACCCACAAGGACTGCAAGTGTTAGAGGAGTTCTTTGCTGCAGATCCTAAGAAATGGAGGTTTTGGAAAGATTGGTATGAAGGCTATTTGACTGGAAATCCGATAAACTGGCAGCTCCAAAGTCAAATTGCTCTATTACCAGAAGAATATTGGTTGCACGGCCCATCCCAAATCTCTGTCAAAATTGAAGAATTAATGCAGCGTGGCAACCTGACTTGCGCAATCGACGAAGCTGAGGCTGAGTTGCAGGCGGCTTCGAATTCTCGGCATGGAATTGGAGGCAATTACCCACCCGAAGCAATAGCTCCTTCACACGTAAATGTAGTTGATGAGCTGCTTACCGCCTGGGCACCTTTGCAGGAGTTGAGGCAGGAGCTTGAAGCAGAAAATCCGATTAAATCCGTCATTCAAGACGTTCTAAAAACCCTGCGCGGCTTTCTAAGTGCCGGTTTTCAATGGGCGGCGAACAAAGCAGACTTAGCAGTTGATACCACGATAAAGTGGGGCATCCCCGCCATTGGCGGTGGCTACTTAGCTTTGAACCCTGAGAAAATCGAAGCGGTAGTTCAAGCCGCTGAGCGATGGTTAATGCTGTTGCATTGATGAGACCGTGTCTAAACGGATTCGAGTAAGGTGCTCCCCTTTCATGAGTGCTCCAAATTCTAGGAGAACAACAAAACCTTAGCGCTCTAAACCCATATTGAACGTTGTCTCGGTATTTTCCTCAGCATCATTGATTTCGAATTTCTGGTCAGTGAGACTGGTCAAATGGCAATCATGATGACACCGAAACTGGTGCATTTGACAGAATCTTGCTCCCAGCGGACCATGATATTGTGAGCGCATGTATTTCGCGCTGCTTTTTCAATTGGAGCTATTATGAGCGTTTTTTACGGTATTCTGTTTTCTCTATTTACTGCAGCTGTAGTCATCGCAGGTGACCTACTCATAAAGGTCGCCGCAGATGGCGCAAGGGCGATTACATCGCCGCCTATGATTGCGGGCATCTTGCTTTACGCCTGTTCAGCCATCCTTTGGTATTTCGCGATGCGTCACGTGACTCTGGGACAAGCAGCGGTGGCTTACTCGATGCTATCGCTGATTGTCTTGTGCGGACTGGGGTGGGCGTTCTTTGACGAGGTAATCGGATTTCGTGAGGTCGCAGGCATTGGTTGCGCCTGTCTAGCTATGGTTTTGATGATGCGAATTGCGTGAAACCAAGCTTTTTACTGCAAGGAAGAATGTCGCAAGACGGCGGAACCAAGCTGAAAACTCGCGAAATTTCATTGATTTTTTAGGTTCTGGACCCATTAGATTTGTTGCTGTTGTCTCGTTTGCATGATTCAAGCCCCTGAGTTTCAGAGGTGTATCATGAGCAATCTATTCTGGCTGACTGACGAACAGA
>NZ_JBQFXS010000038.1:0-14893 GCF_056541025.1 Ruegeria sp. AK4 | reverse complement strand
TCGGTGAAACGGCTCTTTCGCATGTGTTTGCTCCTTCGAAAGGTTGAGCAAACTCTACATCAGAACGAGGGAAGTTTCGGGGGGCAGGTCAAACACAGTGAACAGAACGCAGATTTACTTATTACGCCGCACATACGACGGCGCTGAATTACACAAACCGGCTTTTCAACAAGTTAGAGTAGAGAACTAGTAGGACAGTCCTCACAATTCCGGTTGCTCAAAAACATAAAGCCGCGATTTCTTGGCATCGTCTGTTAGGACATAGAGAAGCCCTTTGGTCTCATCGAGAGCGATTCCTTCGGGATGTTTAACTTCCTTTTGTTTGCCATCTTCTGTGAACGTCAAACTGATAGACTTTACGGACTTGGACTCTGGATTGTAGACGAAGATTTGACGGCCTTTGTCACTTACAATCCAAAGAGAACGTGAGGACGGGGACCATGCTAGGCCGCTCAAATCCAGTTCATCATCATCTACACGCTCGGAGATAAAACCTGCATCGCGGGCTAAAGGAATGATCTCAACAATTTCGTCTAGCGCTGGTGATACGACCATTAACAACCTTGGTTGTCCTTCAATGCCAATGAAGACCCGCCCCGATTCCGGGTCAACAGCGATACCTTCGGGTCCCTTGTTTAATGGGTTGCCAACGAGTAATTCAGCGGCGGCCGAGTAACCTTTAAGAGATGTGAGAGGTATTGTTGTCAATTGAATGGGTTCGGTTGGGTGAACGACTAGAATTGATCGGTCAGTTTCCTGAAGCACCAAAACAGACCCATCCTTTCGAGGTGCAACACCCTCCAAATCTGATCCTGCCAATGCTGGCAACTTGAAAGAGTTTCCTAATACCCCGTCGACTCTGAGTAGGTGCAGTTTAGGTTCGGCATCACTTACAGACCACAAGAAGCCTTCAGCGTTAGACATTGCCAAACCGGAAGGCTCTGAAAATCCCTCTGATTTGTCTGCCACCTTGAATTTATCGACCAGAACCAAACCAGCACTTTCGGCGTAGGCAAAATTGGTCCAAGGCAAGAAGGCTGCCGCAACCGAGCTGGCCGTAAAAGCGAGTCGTCTAAGTTTGCAGAAACACCGTGAAATTTCAGCTTTTGACGAAAACACTCTGTTTTCTGTCATTGGATTCTCTCGCGCTTGGACCACATCCCTGTATCAGCGTTCGTATCACAGTCCGGATACGATGTCCGAAGAATGCACTGTAATCTCTTTACCTGATCCCGCCTGTTGCGATTGAATTGAATAGGGCACGATGTGCCTTTGGTTAAGCGTAAGCCTTTGGCGTGAGCAGGGAGGAAGACAAGTTGAATACGACCCTCACATTTGTGACCGTGTTGTTGATGCTGCTGTTGCCAGGTGCTGCGGTGTCACAAGTCGACCCTGCGACGATGCTGGCCGGGGCTTCGGGGTCGGAAATCGTTATCGAACGCCGGTGGACGCAGTTTCGTGGCAAACAGGAACTGTATTTCTTTACTCTCGATGTGATCGTCACGATCATTCTGGCTGGCTTGATCGTATATCATCCGGTGAGACGTAAAGCCCGTAGAAGCGTCCGCGACATAGTTATGCCAAGGCTTTTCTTCCTGTATGCGCTTATCGGCATGGCGGTTGGTTTCCTGGTGGTTCAGCACGGGTCAATGATCGGTTTCGTTATCTTTGGTATCGGAGCGTTGCTCAGGTTCCGCTCCAATCTCGATGATCCGGTGGACACTGTCGAAATGATAATCGTGACTGTTCTTGGTCTTGCGGTCGGTTTGGGCTTGCCGCTGATGGCCACACTAGTGGCGGTTGTTTGTTGGTGTTTCATTTGGCTCGGAGGGCGAAACAAGGGTGTGGAAATTTCGCTCAAAGCTTCGGACGAAGAGCACTCATTGAAAGTCACCGGAGCCATTGAAGCCATGGCCACAGAGGCTGGCTGGAAGCTGGTCAGAAAACACCACGTCCCCGGAAAATCTCGGGTTTCATTGCTTTTCATCACCTCGGGTGGACTGACGGAAGCCCGGATCGAAGAGATGATAAATGATCTGGTCCCTGAAAAAGTCGAACTGAAACTCAACCTCTAGTCATTTCACAAGGTCTAAGCGTTTCAACACCGCATTCGGGGATCTGATCTCTTTCGGGAGCGACTTGAAGTTTACCGACCTTTCGAAGTCAGGGCCTCGATATACGGCTATCTCAAACTCTCCGTTCGGCTGGAACGTAACATGAGTGAAGCTGTGAGGTGATCTGGCGCTATCGCCAATAAGCCGCCGCGGACCACCTCCCAAACAAGCTTGAGAGACATAAGCCACACCGTCTTTCCAACCGGGGTAGAAGGCATGATGGTGGCCTGAAAGATGCAGAACAACACCGCTTTCCAGATAGATTTTTTCAAGTGTTGGGTCACCGATGATTTCGCGTTCGCGCTGGATCGCGAACGGCCAAAGTGGGAGGTGACTGAAAGTGACAATCGGGTCTCCGTCTGCACCCAATTCCTGTAACCGGTCCTGCTGGTCACCGGATAGGGGTCCTAGGGTCGTTGCATCCAAAGACGCAAACGTAATGCCCTGCATCTCAAATGCGTAGAAGAACGGGTAGTCATCTGAAACCAGGAAGTCGACGCCTGGTTTTCTCGGCGTCCATTCCTCTGCGTATATTTTCCTTTCACGCTCGAACCCTCGGTAGGCGGAGGCATCATGGTTTCCAGGTGTGACCGCAAATGGAATGCCGGCAGCCTCTAATGGATCTGATACGACCTCGTGAAACGCATTCCACATATCCCTGACCTGTTTGTCGGACAAGTTGGGAATGCGCTGTCCCGCAACCATATCTCCGGTCGAAATAACCAGATCTGGATCAAACTCGATTATGCGCTCAATCGCCTTGTCGACGCGGGCATCGTATCTTACCGAACCATAGCTTCCATTCAGATCCGATATGACGATGACATCCAATGCCGCCGCTTTGCAGGCGAGCAGAGCGGTCCAAATACACACCGCAATAAGAGCAGAACACCTACGGTACATAACAGTCCACAGCCTCTACCTCGGTGCCGTTTCTCAAAAAGAATGCGACAGGATCCAAGTCGAACATCAAATCGCCATTTGAGCAATTGCTCTGGAGAATGGACGTTGCCAGCGCAGTATTTTTGACAACTTGTGCAATCTGACTGTCTGACAAACCAAAGCTTTGCGATAGCCAGTCATAGACTGGGCCTTGGGATTGAAGGTCACTATTCAATGCAACCAAGCGCCGATACGTGCTTGGAGAGAAGTGGCGAATTTTCTCCAGCATTTGAGTAGATTTCGCGAAGTTGGCGTATTCGACACGCCCACCAGCATCGTTGTCGTTTAGATTGCTGCGACGGATCAATAATGCGTCGTCGGGAACGTCTCCATCGTTTGGCTCATGGTGCTTGGCTTTCTTATGCTTCAGCTTTCCGTCTTCGACCCAATACCAATAGGGTGTGAAGTCTATGTTTCCTACGCGGTCCTGCTGGCTAAAGATGAAATCGAGGAGTACAATCTCGGTAAGTTCTTGCATCCAAAATGCCATCTGTTGGTCGCTGACATCGGGACCGAGATCCTTGTTGATCATCCGGTCTCTTCGACCTTCTCCAACGCCCTCTACAATGGCCTCTGGCAAGGGTTTTGAAGAACGCAAAGCCAAGAAAGCAGGAGTTTCCTGAAAATCGCGGTTCTGACCTTTCCCCCAACCAGATTTACGGGTGCCGTTGATTTCCGAGCCGTATCGATGCCCAGGGCTATCAAGCAGCGCACCGTATATTTGCGTTCGATCTGCGGTGAACAGATCGTCGGTTGGCTGGTACGAGTTCGGGTCGGCGTCCGCAGCCGCGAAGACCCGCCAGCCTTCGTGGTTCATGCGCCCACCATGAGAGCCGCCAGAAATCGCAAGGCCGGGCTCTGCGACCTCGGAAAAGTGCGCCTGGGCGTCCATGCTACGCCAAACGGCGACTGGAACTTTTACAGTCGTGTCGAAATATCTGGAGAAATGATAGTAAAGCAGCGACGAGGTGGAAAAGGTTCCACTGGTGCCCTTTTGGTTCATGGTGGATTTGAATTTGGCCACCCTGTCCTTGGCCAGATCTTTCGCCGCCTTCCCCTCTTTGCAAGCGTTTCTCTCGAACTCAGTACGGTTCCCTGTGTAGGGTCCTTCCGAAATATCGTACACGGCCATTCCTGGGCTGGTACTCCAGGTTTTTGGGCAAATAGCAATTTCGGAGGCATAGAAATCGATCTCGCAATAGGCCGTTTCTTCCTCAAGATCGCTTTTCTTATACTCGCCCGTTGAAACTTTTTCGATCCGAATACAGCGTTCAGTAACGCCGTTGGGACTATCAAATGTCGTGGCTTCACCGAGGACATCGTCGTTCGCCCACAAGACGGTGGGTGCAATGAAAGCAAGTGACCCCAGAAGAATGAACTTCATTTGGATAGTTCTCCCAATATCATTTGGGGCAAATCGCTGCCTGTTGTTCGGTAGAGATCTTCAAATTGGGGTCGACACTGAAGTTGGAGAACTTTGAGTCAATCCACTGGTCACACCCGCCTGAACATGGGGCCCCGTTTCGGGCCTCATTCCAATATTCCTTGGCCCTTTCTTCTGTCCAACCGCAAAACTGAACGAGCGCCATCGCCGACAATGCACCTGAGGAATGAACGCCCCACATGCAGTGCACCAGAACAGGGCCCTTTCCAGGGTTTTGAATCACCTCGTGTATGGACGCCATGACAGCACTGGGTCGGGAGGATCTGGCGCTTTGATAGTCGAAAGATCCGTTTCCGCAACTTGTGCGGCCGTATTCGGTGTTCTTGCCGAAGTCTGCGTAAAACCCGGTTGAAAACCCTTCATCGCAAAGGGTCTCGCGTTGAACTTTACTAAGACCCGTTCGATCCTTGTCGCCGCCTTTGAAACCAGAGCGATACAATACTCCGCTTAAGACTGGGCGAAAGAAAGCGACGCCATCAACACCTCCGTCGCCACCCTTTGAAAGCATTTGACTGTTGCTTGGGCCACCGTTTCGACTGGTTACGTCAGAATTCGCCGCGGTTGCCAGAGCACCAATGAATATGAGGGACGTCAAAAACCGCATGCCAGCTCCTTTCTATTTTTCAGGCTGTTATGCTCAAACTCTTCCTACTTGGTAATCTATTGGAGCGGCTCATTCTCAACAGCCGTATCAAGTGCGGGATAGACTTTCCGACCTGAAGCTTTAAATCGGCCACACCAGATTGATGATAAAGACGACCACGAAGTAGGCCAGAAAAACTTTCCAGTTCCATTGGTGTTTGCTTTCTTCGTTGATCACGCCGGACGACTTCAATGCCAGGTTTGTGACAATCAGAGCGACAACGATGACCGCCGCATGTGCCAGATCAAAATGCAAACTTAAGCTCCCTTTTGCAGATGTTTGATTTATGAAAAATGTGTCAGCAGTCACCTGATGGCAGCATAGCTACATCTGAGTACCTTCCCTCAGATGTCGTGATCCGAGCACATGCACCAGTATCCGTGTTAAACCAGTACGAGGTGAGCCCTTCGCTTCGGATGAGTTCAAATCCGAGACTCTGGATGCCCATTTCAGCCTGTCCCGCTCTTGCCCCTTCAAATGACGAAAGATCGCTAGAGCTGCCCACAGTTTGTGCACTTGCATCCACTGATCCGCCACTCTCGTCGCATGCTGCAAGCGCAGTAATACACGTCGTGCCGATCACCAATAGGACCTTGGGATTCATCTGTGTTTCCCTCGCTTTTTTGGACTTGCGTTCCAGGGTTTCTGATTGATCACCTATTCAATTCCGAAAATTACGTTGTAGTCGACGGAAGAGTTGCTGCGATTGATAACTTCCACAACATGATCACCGGATTGCCAAAGCTGTCCTCGATACTCCTTGTCCGCCGACATCAATCCCAACAGTTCAGAACCATCGGGGTTACGAATGACGTAGTCCAAGGAGCCATTTCGCGGAGCAACGCGGACGTAAAGGAACTGTTCGTTCTTTGCACCGAGAAGGTATTGCTGCGACGCTCCGGGCGCGAGTTGGCCGACAAGTTCGGCGCCAGTGGAACCGACATCGAATTTGACACGCTGGCTACCGGTAGAACCGGCGACGCCTGCAATGGCTCCACCGCCATCATCCATCGCCTCGACAACCGACATCTCTTCAATGCTTCCATCCTTGTACGCGATGCAGCGCCAAAGTGTTCCACCTGCATCTCGTAGCATGACGAGCGTACCTGCTTCCGAGAACTCTGAGCTTTCTATCGTACCTGATTGACCGTCTGGTCCTCCAACCTGCCGTAATTGGTCGATACACGCGTCATCGGCTTCTGACATTGCAAAAGCAGCAGTGCCCGCGATTGCGAACATGGGAGTGAGGAGTTTGAGTAAAACGAGTTTCATCAGATGGTTCCCTGTTGGCTTGTCCTTACAGTTTTGTTCCGTACTAAGCGGAACCTCACTTTGCATCCCTCAACTTTGATAGAAACTCATCGCATGCCTGTGCGCTGCCGACGACCTCGTCTGTCGTTTCAATTCCTTGCAGTGATGCCATCTCGGAATTTACGCGATTGAGGATCTGATCCGCTTGCTCGGGGGTGATCAGGTTCTCTGCTTGTGCTCCTTTCAATGTGGTGCAGACACCGGCGGACAAGCCTGTCGCAACGCCGACACCCACTGCGGCCCCGCCACCTAAGGTCATCGCCCCAACCACGCCGAGGACGAGCCCGATCACAATACCCAAGATCACTTTTCCCATGTTTTCCTCCCTTTTGGTGAGAATAAGCGCGGCTTTCACTACCGGCGCAAACCATGTGCCCATCTGCAAATCAAGACCAGCGCTAACAGGTTGAGCACCGGTGCGAGCGCCGCGAACCACGGTTTGGCCGACTCTGAGATCGAGTCCGCTACAAGTATCCAAGGTAGTCCCAACGGCAGAAGGAACACCCCGGACAAAGGGTCTCTTTCCTGTCCCAACCAGCCAAATGTGCCCGTCAAGAATGCAATCAACGCCAACAGGTAAAGGATCGCGAATACAATGATAGTGGTTCTACAAACCAAGTCGAGCCTCAGCAAATCAAGCCAGTGCTACGCAGCCGTTTTCGGCTACGCAGCAGACTGGTCACAATGCGCCTTCGTCGCCCAGGAACTCGATACCAGCTGTCGTGCCATCACTGTAAGCAATGCAATTCCAAGGAGCACGATCCTCGCCAACGCCTACAGTGACCTGTGTCCCCGCCTCGCTAAACGCGGATGAGAGCACCACGACTTGCGAATTGTTCGTTGTGCTGGCTACATCTCGCAAACACGCCTGCTGAGCGGGTGTGAGTTCGGCGGACGCACTGGATGTACTCGTATCGTCGCAGGCCGCAAGCAGTGCGAAACAAGTTGCGCCCGCAATCATCACCATCTTTTTAGACATTTTCTTCTCCCTCTGGTTCCGTTGAAATTGGTGAAATTGGATGGCTTGTTTGAAGTTCTCGCGTCGGAGCAGGCTATGAAACATACTTCGGCCCTGTAACTTCCCTTCCCAACAACTTGTCGCGGGGGGTGGCGGGCGGAGCTATATTACTTTGACAACCGAGACCGCCGACAACGTGTGAAGGCTGAATGACGACAATGGCAGAAGCTCGAGCGAATTCTGGAGGTAGGCCGAGTACACTAAGTATAAGCATCGCGTCCTCCCAACGCTCAATCATTGTAAAGTGCCTTCCGACCGCCAGCACTCACTCCAGCGGCCGGTAGGG
The DNA here is from genome assembly GCF_056541025.1 of Ruegeria sp. AK4. NCBI lineage: Bacteria > Pseudomonadati > Pseudomonadota > Alphaproteobacteria > Rhodobacterales > Roseobacteraceae > Ruegeria > Ruegeria sp. AK4. Next base: position 7,135 of record NZ_JBQFXS010000038.1, on the reverse strand, counting down.
CCCGACAAGTCGGGCGACAGCGATCACAACGGAGGTGAAATGAAAGTTGTGTCAAATTCACATGTTTGAATCTAATTTTTAATAAATCAACATTTTTTCCGCGCGTAAACTTCATTACGCTCTCGTACGATAGGCGTCTGCCCTCAAACAAAAAGGTAGGTGGGAGCACCCATGAGGGCGAATGTGTTCTTTTGGGTCGGCGAGGCGTTCTGAGGTCGCGCAGAAACCAAGAAAGGATTGAAAATGGGTTTTGTTGAAGCCGTCAAAACGTGTTTCTCGAAATACTTCCAGTTCTCCGGTCGGGCTATGCGCTCAGAATACTGGTGGTTCTTCTTGTTTGTGGTTCTCGTGAGTTCTGCTTTAGCTGTGGTGGATGCGATCATATTCGGGACCAACCCAGAAACAGGGCAAGGATCTCGAGTTCTGTCCTCTGTTTTCCAACTGGCCGTTATCATCCCTATGCTGGCCGCCGGTTGGCGGAGGTTGCATGATACAGGGCGACCTGGCTGGTACTTGCTGCTGCCGATGGCGCTCAGCATTACAACGCTTTTTGTTATGCTGGGTGGCGTGGCGTTCTTCTCGGCATTGGAGCAAGGGGCCGAAAACCCCGATGCATTGCGAGGACCCGCGGCAGTTTTGGGCGTGACCGGTATTGTTGTTGTCTCAATTCTTCAATTGGTTCTGTCCATCCTGATGATCTGGTGGCTGACGCGACCTTCTCAAGAAGGCGCAAACGAATACGGCGCACCTGTTTCCTGACCTGGTTGCGCAGGCAGCGGGTCAGAATCTCTGCTGAATGACAGTTCGATTCTTAATACCAGGGAGAGAGAAAATGAGTTTCAAGCTGATTCCCATTGGAACGCTACTGATGGCTATGGCGACCACAGCATCAGCAGAATGGTCGTTCAGTTCCGGGCCTAATCCCAATGCATTTATTCAGACTGGAAACATGACATTGGAACTTCAGTGTGACCGTATCCGCTTTGCTCCGGCTGGATACGAGGACAGCCAGGACATTGTGGACAAACAAGGGCTTTCCATTCGTTTTTTGAAGAACGGCACCACCGAAGTTGGGGCATTTCAGGTTGGCGCAGAAAACGCTGCCGTGCAGATCGTCGACAACTATCCCGTCGAGGTCAGTTTCAATAGTCAAGAGGACTATGGTTTTGTACAGGACCAGCTTGCAGCCAATGCATCCGTTAATCTGTCCATGATTGATCAAGATGTTAGCTACGGAATCTTTGACTTGAAAGGTTCCAGCGCGGCAATTCAGTCCCTTCGTTCCGCCTGCGATTCAGGTGCTAGCCAGGGGGCCTCCTACGAACCCCCCGAAGGCATCGTCTATTGTGGTGGCGGAGCGGTGGAGCGAGTCATCGAACCTGTAATTTTGGACAATCCGGAAGGAGAGTGGGACGCGCGAGTAACGGTCAACGGCGAGTCGATCAGAGCCATGACAGCCTACAGCTTTTTCGGAAACTCTGAGCCGCCGACCGGATTTGTTGTCGCCCTGCTTGGGGAAGACAGGTCCGAGTTTCTAATTTTTAGCGAAGGTTCGGCAAACTGGCTGGAATACGGGGACTACAGGTATGATCAGTGCAATTGATGCCACCCTCCAACCGGCTTCCCAATTAGTGGGCCTGTTGAAAGGGTTGGTTTCCGGGATTGTGCTGGTTTCGAGCCCAGTATGGACCTCACCAGCTGTCGCGGCTGATGTTTCGCAACTTCCAACTGGTTTGCGGGCTAAGGTTGATCTGGCAGAACAAGCCTGCGCAGAGTTCAACGACGGTCAGTTTGACTTAGATTGGGGTGCGGTTGAGAGGGTCGATCTCGACGGAGATCTACAACCCGACTGGGTTCTGAATGAATCTGGATTCGCGTGTTCGAGTGCTGCATCTCTTTATTGCGGAACTGGTGGATGCATGTCGCACTTCTTGATTGAAGAGGAAGTTCACTCCTTGCTCAATCGAGGCTGGACGGTAGTCGAATTCGGGCGTCAACGCATTGTCCTTGCAGATGTCCACGGAACTAATTGTGACGGAATAAACCCGACGCCTTGCGCAACAGCCAGTGTTTGGGATGCGGAAGCAAAGACGTGGCGCTCGTCTGCTGGTGATTGGGAGTAAACTGTAATTGGGCACCGCAGATAAGCCTGAGAGCCTGTATGTTCGGGTTCCTCAGTGGCATGCAAACCTGTTGGCAAACTTCCAAGCTTTTCTTTTATGAAATCAATGTCAGAAACGCAGCGTTATGAGCGTACCCACATCCGGTCTCGGAAATTGCAACGTCTTGTTACGAAGGTCCGCTTTGGGCTGTCTGCGGTAATCCGGTGAAAGCGGGCCAATGGCCGCAAAGTCCGCAAACCGGTATTTCGATCACGCCAGGGCATCAAAGTGCGCAAAGGTCTACGTGCCGGGATTACCGACATGATAGAACCGGCCATACAATTTGGTGGCTCCGGCAATCGTCGGATTGTGGCTTTGTTCAGAAAGGCGGGACGGTCGGTTAGTGAGGGTCGTGTCAAACGTCCATTCGAGGTAGGGTTTTTGGGGAACAAGTTGGTAGCACGCGCAACCGAGCTAGTAATGTTAACTAAAGTTGTAAGACCATCTAGTTAGCGGTATCATCAACCCAAGCCGGTGCAATCGTTGCGAAGGCCCTCATACTGAGTTGAGCCAATGTATCTCCCGCATTCGCGGCTTCCGAAATCAAGCGTAAGTACTCGAAAAGCGCCGTTGGGTTGTCGGATTCTAACAACTCGACCACAGCGAGCCACCGTAGTCCCCGACTGTCGCCTTCGCTTGCAGCCGCAAAAAACTGCATGCGTGCGGTCCCGAAGTCATCCTGGTCCAACGCAGTTATCCCGCTTTCGATTAATTTGGCCGCATTATTCTCCGCCCCAATATTCAGCTTGTTTACAGTTTCAGAGATATCGACACGGGCAGTGGCCCTAAGATCGACAACATCTTTGAAAAATCGGATTGTGTGTTTCTGTGCGACCGCATCTATGATTTTTCTGTAGCTGTCGCTCCACGGCAGGTCGGTGGTTTCGAAGCTGCGCAGTTTTGCGCTCATGTATGGGACGATGGGAATGTTGCTCTGCAGCGCAGTCTCCATCTCAACCTCGGTAAATGATTTGTTCTGGCCCGGTGTCATGGAACCAGGTTCGCGTCCGATCAAAGCGACGAGAACATCAGAGTTTCGAACGGCTCGCACGCATACCTCTATAGGAGCAGAGGCGCTGGCACCGAATTGCTCCATGGCTACGACCTGAAGGCCGAGCCCAGTGACCGCCTCCATCGCGGCTCTGCGCTCGCGACGAAACTCGGTGAAATTGCTAGCGATGAAAACTTTCATGATCTCTCCTCGGAGTGCGTCGCGACGCCGAGTGGCGTCAGGGTTCGCACACTCCAATAAGAGCGGGTCAAAAAGACTAGTGCGACACCAAACTCCAACCGCCCCACAAGCATCAGGAAGATAAGAACCCATTTCGCGAAGTCGGGCAATCCTGCGTAGTTGCCAGCAGGCCCAATTACCGGACCGAGCCCCGGCCCGGTATTGGTCAAGCAGGCAATTGCTCCGCTCATCGCCGTAATCGCATCAAGTCCACTGAAGGTCAGCACCCAGGTGCCAACGCCGGCAGCCAACAGCCAGAACACCAGAAGCAGCGGCAATAACTCAATGGATTCCTGCGGCATGCGAAACGCGCCTGTTCCAAGCGCTTGCCGATCCCAACGGAACTGGCGCAAAAACAAGGAATAAACGCCGATAACTCTCGAGACACGGAACCCGCCAGCAGGCGATCCACTGCACCCCCCCACAAGTGCCGCGAAAAAAACCAGAATGACAACAGGGCCCCACATCATGTGATCTTCTGCGCTGAGCCCGGTTGTTGTTGAAACCGACACGATCGTAAAAATGACCCTTCTGACGGCGTAATAACTTGCCAGATCGCTATAGAGTGTGGCCAGAATAACGATCACAAGGACCACCAGGAGCAAGATAAAAACGCGTATCTCTCGGCTGTTAACAAAAGGGCGGAAGTGACGGCTGCGAATGCACTGCAGGTAGCGAGCGTAGTTGCAGGCAGCGAGTATCATGACAACTATCGCAACCATTTGAACCTCCCCGCCAAGAGCTGAAATGCTGGCATCGTAGGGCAAAAATCCTCCAAGTGAGACCGTTGCGCCGGCAAGCGCAATAGAATCCAATAAGCTGGCTCCGGACAAGATGTAAGCACCCGTGGACAGCACGAGCAGACTTGCAAAGACGATATTGATGTCCCGCGAAGCCGACTTTAGATGACCTGTAAGTCTTTGCGCCTGGAGCCTGTGCCGATGCGCCCGTGGCTGTGCAACTATCAGCAGAGAGGTGGGAGCCGCGACAACGGTGAAGTGAATGATCCAGAGCGCTCCGAATATCTGCGCACCAGCCCGCAACAGATGTAGCTCATATCCCAGGTGATCGAGGCCCGAGAGAATCTCGGCGTGGGTTGTGGTCATCAACGCCACAGACTGAAACAATGCGTCAATTCCACTGAGCTCCGCCTGACCGAACTGAATTTCCTGAAGAAAAAGGACGATCACCGAAAGAGCGAAAATAAGCAGGAACTCAGGCACCGTCGATGTGAGCGGACCTTTACGATCTGCAAAGCATGCGCACAGGGCAGCTGCAACGGCGAACATAAATGCGGACGTGAGCGGGGAAACCACGACCCAAACGCCAAGCACCACGAGCAATGCCGAACAGAACAAAAAATAAAAACTGAAAGCGGCTAGCCAAAACGCTGGGGTAAGGCTCAGCTTCATTTCACTGAACCCGCTATGAGGGTTCCGCTCGACCAATAACGCCAGGACAGGAATGCGGCGGCGATGGCAAATTCAAAGCGCCCCAAAAGCATCAGCACGATGAGCAAAACAATAGCCCAATCGGACCAGGATGCGATTTCCACGACGCTGCTGCCGCCTGAACCGAGGCCGGTATTTGTCAAACTCAGGATCACTGCTAATGCCGCGTCACCCAGCGGAATGCCAGCTAGAAAGAGTGCCAAAATGCCAATTGTGAGCGTCAGAAGCCACAGCAAAAGAAAGAATGGCAACATATGAAGATATGGAACAGGAATATTTGTCCGCGAATGTCGGACAATATTCCGGTTCGTGAGGGTACCACGCACAAAGTCAAATAGCCCGATAACGCGAGCAAGCTTTAAGCCGCCCGTCGTGGAGCCGGCACACCCGCCGATAAAACCGGCGGCACATGCGAGGAACATTACCGAGCCGGAAACACCGGACCATCCACGCAGACTGTCAAAGCCGTCTAAAGCCGGAGCGGTCGTTGTCATCATCAAGACCATACCGACCACTATATCCCAGATGATTGAGGGAAAAGAGCTCCATGACAACTGGTCTATTCCGAACAACTCCCACGCACTGAAAACGGCTGGCAATCCAATAAAGAATACAAGCACAAGCGCCATCGCCCGGCATTCCCGGCTGGTTACATAGACCGAAACCCAGGACGCCCGAAGTGCACGAACATGGCGCGAAAAGCCCGTCGCCGCCACTAACATCACGATGATTGCGATCAACTGCGTTGAAAGGGAGGCTCGTGTCAGCCCTTCTGGTTCCGCCGTGAAGCCACCAAGGCTAAGCGTGCCGGCCGCCATCATATAGGATTTTGACAGCCCACTTCCGGTGAGAGAAATTGATAGCGTCGCAAGCAGCAGAATTGCTGTAAACACAAATGTTATATTGCGAGAAAGCGCCGCGAAACTACGACTCTGAGCGACCCGAACGCGGTAGCCCGGCGCCTCGACCGGTGCCGCCGCTGAAACCAGCGCGTGAGGGATGAGAACAAGAACAAACTGCAGGAACCAGAGAGCAGAAAAAAGTTGAATAACAGTCCGCAAGGCGATTGTTGAGGCATCAGTGTAGTATCTGGGCGACATGAAAGGATCGGTGTAAGTTGTTGTGGTCAATGCAGTGACTAACAGAGCGATGTCACGCGGTTTGTATGCTTCGTCAAGCGCGCGTGTGCCAAACCAAATCGAGACAAAACTTGCGAACCAGACGGCTGCTATCAAGAAAACAAAGCGCGTGAGTAGTGATCTAGTCGCGAGAAAACGTACTCGGGTCGCTAAAGTCAAACTCAGTGTCAAACAGGGGAACAACAGCAGCCCGAGGCTGTATGGGCTCCAACTATTGTCCGAAAGGTATTGCGCAATGACGATTGTTACGAAATGTACGCCGGAGAAGATTAACAAGCCAATAGACCACGTTACCGGGTCGAACAAAGGTTCGATTTTGCCGGGACTGCGCAGTAGACCGGTCGAGAAAATGGGAAGGGTTCCTTTCTTGCGCCATATTGAATGATCATTCCAATTTAGACTACAATTCCTATTTTTTTCTAGGCTCAGTATTCACACACATAAAAAGCCCAAGCCTCGGCCGTATTCTTCCAAAAGCACCTCTTCGCCCCGACTTGCCATCAGACAATATCCGGCCCCCGCTCCTTCCCCCCGGTCTTGCGAGAGAAGGCCCTTCGCTTTCAGGTTCGTATCCGCGCGATGCCTTTTGTCGGAGGCCAGCCGCTTCCCCGCAGGCTTCTCACCTGCCCCGCTTTGACCGCGCACGGTCTCGGCGGTCCCCGGTCCGACGAGTGTCTGAAGACGTCCGTCGACCGGTGGGTTCCGTAGTCGCGCTTCTGCACCGGGCCAGAAGGAGCCGCGTCGGTGCGGGATGGGGTAGTCCCCGAACCATAGTTCACAATTGGAGGCCGGTCGTGAACGTACCGTGGTCACCACTTTTTTTGATCGCTCACCTGGGAAAGCAGCAAGAATAAACCGGGCGCAACGGAGACGGGGAGATCCATCCCGGCCCGGAACGTCCGATTTTGCGCTCTTGCTGACTAAGTGTATTGATCTTTTTTTTTGGGGGGATCTTTGTGTTTCGCGCGGCCGTAAGTTGTACAAACCTTAGCTGACCCGAAGCGCCGCAGCCCACCAATAGCGCAGGCGGTTCGGGTCAGCGGCTCGACACAGAACCTAACCAAATTGTTCTCTTCCTGTTCTTTTATTTTTGTGCAACCTTTGAGGGGGTCGCCTCGTTTCAACCAGCGCGCTTTCTCAGCAAACAATACT
>NZ_JBQFXS010000037.1:0-17207 GCF_056541025.1 Ruegeria sp. AK4 | reverse complement strand
TCGGTGAAACGGCTCTTTCGCATGTGTTTGCTCCTTCGAAAGGTTGAGCAAACTCTACATCAGAACGAGGGAAGTTTCGGGGGGCAGGTCACCGCCATTCGCTGCGACGCAAAATCCAGATCAGCCCGAACAAACGCATCGCGGACAAGCCTGGCTTTGGCCCATGGGCGGCCTGCCGAATAGCGGACATTCATAACTATTCGAATGCGCGCTACAAAAATCGCAGTCGGAATAAAGATCGATTCCCATTGCGGTGCGCTAAGCGACGACAAGTGGCCAAGATAAATCGTTGTCCGTTTTTTGCTTTCTGCGTTGCAATGGAGTTTCTCCGTATCGGATTCTAAAATGTTTGCTCAGGCAAGAAGTGTTTGAGAACCCTGATGCCAATGCGATCTCAGCTAAGCTCATGGTCGTGTTGGTGAGCAGATCCAGTGCGCGCTCAAGCCGAATCGCGCGATAATAGTTTCCAGGCGAGGTCCCCAAGTGATTTCGGAACAGCCGCTCCATTTGCCGCGAAGACACGCAACTCTGGCGTGCGATCTCACTCAGGCTGAGTGTCTCTTCGATATTTCTTGCCATGGTTTCGACGGCTTGCGCCAAATATTTGGGCGCTCCAAGCAAACGACGCGTTTGCGAACCTGGCTGCTCAACGTCACCAAATCTCGGCGCATTGATCAAGAAATGATTGGCCGCTGCAACGCTTGCTTCCTTGGATATGTCTGCAATTAGACTAATCACCAAGTCCAAAACAGCGGTTTCCCCTGCGCAGCTCCCAAGCGAACTACGCTTCACAAATAGCGAGTTCACGCCTTCCGCGTTCCAGTTGTTCTCTACAAAAGATGCAAGCAATTTCCAATGCACTGCGCATTTTTCACCGTCGAACATCCCAGCATGAGCCATCAGCATACAAACCGAGCCGATACCAAATACCGGAATTTGGTTAAACCGTGCCTTTCGCAGTACAGGAAGCAACGCCTCAGCGTCCAACGAAGCCTTCTCTGTCGGACCACAGATCACCAGAATCCGTTTTCCTTTTGGTATTGAGAGCCGTTCCAAATAGTCGGCGAGTTGTAGATCGCATTCTACACGCACGCCACCACTGGACACCGCATCATCACCACCAGCACTAAGCAATTCAATATTTGGCGCAATGTCGGGGTATCGTTCAGAAAAGAAATGAAGTGGCTCGGCAACTGAGCCTAAGCTCAAAGTAGAGAAGCCATCCAGCAGCAATATAGAGATTGACTCGTGTTTATCTGCAAAATCAAGCATTGAGTCTGCTCAGCGCTTATTAACTGCGGTCAAACAAGGTGACTTTGCATGTTGCTGAACGAACTCGAGAGAGCGTTGGATTCCGCCTAGCGGGAAGAGATGAACTTGTCTGATCAGGCTATCATTTTGGGCGGCCTGATGGGCTTGCAGACCGTGCAGGACTTCAAGGGGTTCGTACGGCAGCAACAAGTTCGTCACGTCTTTCGCCCGCCTCTGCAAAACGCGGATAGACGGACCAACACCGCATGCCACCGCGAATTTGAGCATTGATTGCAACTTTGCTGGCCCTGCAACTCCCACATGAATGGGAAGAGTGACACCCGCTTCGCGAAGTTGCTGTTCCCACGCGACTATCGGTTCAATCTCAAACGCAAACTGCGTGACAATTGCCATTTCGCAATCTGTTCGATTAGAAAAATCCTGTTTGGCAAGCAACGCCTTCATGACATTCGTAGTCGACCCGTCTGGGTCAATGTCTCGGTTGCCCTCTGGGTGTCCGGCAACGTGCAAACGTTCAAACCCATATTTGTCCAAAAGACCTGAATCCAAAAGTGCGAGCGAGCTATCATACTCCCCAATTGGGCTTGAGGTTCCACCCGCCAGCAACAGCGCCTGTTTAGTTCCAACGTCGCGATAACGCTGTAACCAGTCTTCAAGGGCTCTCTTGTGCTTGATCAATCTTGCCGGGATATGCGGCATCACAGCAAACCCATCTGATGAAAGCCGCGAAACGGTTGAAACCATGTCCTCGATAAGCGTGCCTGCAATATGAGCGACATAGATTCGTGTACCTTGCGGCAAGAGCGCCTTAAAATCCGGTATCTTGGCAGCAGTCCGGGGCATCACCTCGATCGAGAAATCTGACAACACCTCCACTAGCGCGCCATTGGCAGCGGTCCGATTTTGCGGTTCACGACTTCCGGATATCCAACTGACAATATTGACCATCTTAACTCCCGATCCCCTTTTTTCATTGACGTTCTAGGCTGCACATTCTGAGCGGGTCAGAGCCGCGAAGGTAGCGCCTCCAGCCCCGGTGGGCTGTGAAGCACGATGTGACCGCGGCCACATTCGGCAATGCCCCTTTCCTCAAGCTCTTTGAGAAGCTTGTTCACCCACTGACGAGACAGACCGGTCTCAGCAGCCAACTGAGATTGCGTTGCGACAACTTTCCTTTTGTCTTGGCCTGTTGGGGTTGATCTCGACAGGAGGGAAGCACCAAGCCGACGCAAACCATTTTCGTCTTTTGTAGTGCGTAACAAGGAGTACTTTGTCTGTTCTTGCAGCAAGGTCACCAAGTTAACCGCAAATTTAGGAGATGTTGCCAGCGCGCTTTGCAGCTTCAACGACGTAAACAAGCAAACGGTAGACTGAACCAGAACCCAGTGTGCGCTTTCATACTCCATATCATCAGACATTGATAGAACCACCGGCGCTGAGCGTGGGATAGCGGGCTCGTTGCAATCAACGTCCTCTCGCAGCGGACGTAAACCCACACAACCACTCAAGAAAAGTGCAGTTGTTTCGCCGTCTTCAACAAAGGTTTCAAGCCAAGAGTTGCTTGAAACCGTCACGTGGCGACCATACGCGAGGACAGCATCCCATTCCTGCCACGACAATCCATGACACAGGCTTTCAATTTCGCGCTGAATTTTCAAATGCCCTGACCTCCCCTTCAAGACATGGAAACTTTGTGCTTGGACAAACTACTGAGCGCACCTAGGACGCTCAAATGTTCAGAATACAAACGTTCCCTAGATTCCAATTATCTTACATCTATGTTAGATATTTTAAATTTTGCGAGATGTCAATTTGCTTCGCGTATGCTCGACCTCGGCAACTGTCAACTGGTTGACACAAGTCGACAAGAACTCGCGCTAGCTTTCTCCTCATCACTAGTCAAGGGAGGAAACCAGTGATAAAACGTAGGAAAACAAGGCTCAAGCACCTTGCTGAGAAAGTTGCGAAAGGCGAACGCATCGTCGGAATGGAGTGCCATGACACGCCAAGCGCGATCATCGCAGAAGAGCTCGGTATGGATCTTCTGTGCTGTGGCAGCCCTGGGCCAATGGGTCTGATGGGTCACAAATCTATGGCAACGGTAGATTTTGACGAACAGCTCTATATGTTGGAGGGGGTTCTCCGCGGCGCGTCTTCACCTTTCATTATCTGCAATATGCCCAACACAACGGCGTGTATCTCGATCGAAGAGTCTGTGCGCAATGCAGCGCGGGTTGTAAAACTAGGTGCAGATGGAGTTCATATTGAGCCGTCATTGGGCACTGTTGAACATATACGCGCCATCGTCGCAGCCGGTATTCCCGTTGTTGGTCATTTTGGTGTACAGGGGGAGCGCGCGGTAATGAACTCAGGCCATGCTCCCGCGGGTCGCACAGCGGAAGAGGCCGCTAGTATCCTGGAGCTAGTAAAAGCCTCTATCGACGCCGGCATATTTGCCGCCTTGTTCGAGCACACCTCTGTTGAATTGACGAAATGGTGCTATGAAAACCTTCCTGTCGCTGTGGCCAGCCTTGGCTCTGGTCCGCATGCGCACGGTATCTTTCATGTATCCAGCGATATCATTGGCTGTTCGGTCTTCCCAATTCCACCAAAACGTGAAGTGTTTGGCGATGTGATGGGAGAAATGCGCAAAGCGTATTCGACGTACTTTGAGCGCGCGCATTCGGGCCAATTCCCCAACCCGGATTTGTCGCACCACATGCACGCAGGCGAGGCCGAGAAGATGGCTGGCCTTTTGAAGATGTGACACGATCCGGCAACCCAATGACCCCCTCGGACACTCTATCCTGGATATCCGGGTTGCCGGAACACAAAACGCTCTGCATCGATTGTGGTGCAGGCACAACCGGCACCGCAAATTTCTTGGCGAGGAATTTTGACAACGCGATCGCTTTTGACATCAATCCCGTGCTTGGGGACTGTGTCTCAAATGTGAAGAAGCTGACAGGAAACGCAAACAGACTACCTCTTAGTTCAAACTCCGTCGATCTTGTGATTTCTGTTCAAGCCTTTCATCATTTTGACAGTAGAAAACACCTTGAGAGTGCGCTGCGCATTCTTCGACCGGGCGGTGTATTTGCCGCACTGTGCTGGGGAGAAATCGAGATCCCAAGCCCTGTCAAGACCGCATATGCCTCAATTTTTGAGGCTATCGAGCCCTATTGGGAACCCTTGCGTGCAGAAACCCTAGCCGGCTATCCAAGCCTTTCGATTCCGGGTCAGTCGTTTACCTTGCCAACCACCTACAGGAGCCTCGACGTAACTCTAGACCAGTTCGAAGTAATTGTTGCAACTTGGTCCGGGCTGCAATCTGCCATTCGCGCAGGAGTGGAATTACCGGAACCAGAGGACACCGACCTGGAACACTTAGATAGCGTGTTCGAGCTGCGTTGGCCGCTGATGGGAAAGTTATTCCGGATTTAAACTCAGCTATCCTGCCAGATCATTCGGGACAGGTCAGTCTTATTCTCACTGGTTTCCATCGGGCAATCTGGGCAGGTCTTTGCGGAGGGCAAGTTACGGCAACCGTGGCAGCCGCGAATTAGACGCAACGTTCGCATGACCTCATCCTCTAGTTCGAGCATCTTTGCCGCTTGCCCGCGCAGTTCATCCGAAAGGCGTTCCAATATCTCCGTCATTGCTGCGCTAGATAAATCACCTGTATCGAAATCGCGACGCCTGGTAGCAATCTCTTGGATAGTGGTCACCGGTATGTTGAGGTTGCGCATTCGATGCGCCAGTTTCGCAATCGTCAGACCAGTGTTCGAATAATACCGTGTACCGCCATCTGAGCGGACCGACGAAATAATCCCCATTTCTTCATAGCCACGAATAGTACGCACGCTAAGGCCCGATAGATTGGCAAGTTCTCCGATTTTATAAAATTTCGCAAGATTGTCAGATTTCATGAATCATTTTCCTGCCATTGTGGCTCTTGCTTGGAGGTCCGTTGTCTTGCTTGCAATGCAGAAACCGCACCGTAAGTAGCGACACAGTAAGGAACGGTATACGTCAGCAAGCATTTGAAAGCATTGACTTGTTGTTGTCCGAAGATTGCATCGCCTTGATTGATTAGGTTTAACGCCGAACCAACAACAAGTGCAACCTTTAACGATCTGACAACGATCTCACGATCGAACGCGGCTTCCAGCATGAATGCCCTCCTTATCTTACATTACTGTAAGATAATTCAGCGGTAACTAAAAGACTCGATTAGGATTATTTGAGACACACAGCTTCTGAATTCCACCACGCCGAAATTATTTGTTGATGCAATTATTGGCGGCAAAGCAGCAAAGCGAACGAATTGTAAGCTGGGTTGGGTATGAGCGGCTTTAGGCGGCGTCAGGATCGCATCGCGATATCAACCTCGCAGTTCTTCCGAAGAGAGCGTAAGTTTTGGTGCACGGTCTAACCAAAGTTTTTGAGCAATCAAGTTGGGCTTCATTGGACCAACTACTTGACTTTGCAAAGCCTGCTTTTTTGCGCAATCGCTGCCATTGGGGCTTCGCGCAGCATCGCCACGTCCAAGGCAAGAGCGACTTCCAGGCCAGCCCTAAGCATGCGTAATTGTGCTGACCCTGATCAGAGGTCGAGCTCCCAATATGATCACAGGAGATCAGTGTACATGGGAGATTTCGAATGGAGATTTTTGCGGGCTTGGATGTTTCACTGCGGTCCTGCGCGATCTGTGTTGTCGACTGCAAGGGCGCGGTTCTGCATGAGCGAGAGCTGCCTTGTGAGATTGAGGAGATAGCTGGATATCTGACTGCGCTTCGCTTTCCGATTGAGCGCGTTGGCTTTGAATCCGGTACGTTAAGCCAGCATCTCTACTACGGTTTGAAGGCAGAAGGGTTTGAAGTTGTCTGCATGGAAGCGCGCCAGGTGAGTGCCGCCCTATCGGCGATGCGTAACAAGACGGATCGGAACGATGCTCGTGGAATTGCCCAGATCCTGCGGACGGGTTGGTTCAGCCCCGTTCATATCAAGAGCCGAGAGGCGCACGGGGTTCGGGCGCTTCTGAGCACGCGGAAAGCCTTGCTGAGCAAGACCATTGATCTGGCCAACGAGGTGCGCGGTCTTTTGAAGATCTTCGGTATCCGTCTGCCCAAAACGGTGCAGCACGGCAGCTTTGACCAAACGGTTCGGCCGATGGTCGAGATGGACGAGGTGTTGGCCCATGCCTTGCTGCCACTGCTCGACGCCCGATTGGCTCTTTATCAGCACTATCTGGAACTGGACCGGCGGGTCAAACGTGCGGCCCGCCAGGATGAAGTGTGTATGCGCCTGATGACGGTCCCCGGTGTAGGCCCGATTACGGCATTGACCTTCAAGGCTGCCGTCGATGATCCCACGCGCTTCAAACGGTCTCGCACCGTGGCCGCACACTTTGGCTTGACGCCCCGAAGATACCAATCCGGTGAGCAAGATAATCCCGGTCGAATATCCAAAGCCGGAGATCGAGACGTGAGGGCAACGCTCTATGCTGCCGCCAACGCCTTGCTGATGCGAACCATGGCCGGATCGCAGATCAAGGCATGGGGGATGCGATTAATGCGCACCAAGGGGCGTCGCCGTGCCGTCGTCGCTGTTGCACGCAAACTGGCCGTTCTGCTCCACCGCATATGGGCAGATGGCACCGAGTTCCGTTCAGAAAAGGTGGAGGGCATGGCATGATCTAAAGCCAAACACCAAAACCGAGCGGGATCGTCCTCACCGGACGAGGTTGGTGGATGAAGCCGAAAATGTCTGCTGCGCAACGAGAAGCGCGTCCCTAAGCGAAGTTCTCCACAACCAATCCGACACATGCGTGCAGCGATGCCCCACCCGGTATCACCCAGACTGCGAAGAGAAGCGTGACCCGGATGAGAGACAATGATCCCGACCAAAGAAGGAAAACGAGCTTGATCCAAACGCCCAATTAGAGAAGCCGACATTCAGCACAGCACCGGTATTCTGCGGGCGCAGCCCGCTTTGCTGACATTCGCTGCAAATGCATAATCTCGGAGTCTTCGAATTCACCGGATGCGGGACGAAGCATCAATTCGCTTCGGTTGAACGAACGGCCGCATTGAGAAAGTGCCTTCTGCCATATCCGATCTGCATCCAGATCGCGTGTTAGCTAAACATGACAACATCTATTCGGCGGACTAAGTTGCTTGCATGAGACGCCGTCTTGCTGTGATCCTGATGGCCGATATGGTCGACTACACGTCTGCGATGGAATCTGACCAGGCGGGCGCTATCGGATTGATCCGCGAACTCAGGCAAAAGTGGTTGGAACCAGAAGCAACGAAGCGTGGCGGTGAAGTGCTGAAGCGTCTAGGTGATGGCTGGATATTCGCTTTTCCCTCAGTAACGGATGCAGTCGAGGCAGGTCAGTCGGTCCAATCGGCATTGACCGGTCATGAGAAAATACAACTTCGGATTGCCGCTCATCTCGGAGAAATTGTTGAAGATGATGCAGATATGTACGGTGCCGGCATAAACATTACCGCGCGCCTCCAGACAGAGGCCCCGCCAGGCGGCTTAATGATTTCAGAGGACCTGCGCAGGCAGTTGGATGACAGGCTTGCAAAGGGCTTTAGCGACGCAGGTACATTTGAACTCAAAAATGTCGCGCATCCAGTAACCGGGTTTCAATGGCGACCGACCAAACTTCAGACTACACGCATTGATGCTGTGCCCGTAATTGCGGTCGAAGATGTCAAAGCAGCACCTGAAACCCGCGAGACCCTTGAAGCCGGGGCTGATTTACAAGACCAACTTGTCCACAATCTGTCGCGACGTACCGGAGTAAGAGTTCTTGCCGCAGACGAGTCTGCCGACTCTGAAGCAACCTACAGTCTTAAGTGCCGAATTCGCACCCGTGCAACGGCTGCAAGGATCACCGCCAATCTTGTCCGCCGCAGCAACGGGCAAGTTACATGGTCGCGGGTATTCGAAGGAGACGCGCAGGATCTGTTTGAGGTAACAGACCGGGCCGCTGAACAGCTCTCGGACTCGTTGCGACTTCAGATCAATGCCTTTGACGGTGAAAGACTGGCAAAATTGGCTGATGATCAATTGAGCTCCAGCGAATTGAGGACCCGTGCAGCGATGCTTGTCTATCGCACCACGATTGCAGACTATTTTCACGCTATAGACCTTTTGGAGCGCGCACTTCGCCTCGATCCGCGGAACGCATCTGGGCTTGCAATGTGGAGCGAGGCACAGTTGTGTGTGCTGGCGGCGCATTACAAGAGCGCTGATGCGGATCTACTGAAACGCATTCAGGAATGCTCTTACACAGCTGTTCAGCTTTCGCCGCGGTCCGATTACCCTTGGTATGTTCGCGCGCTAATACGTGCACGCCTCATAGGTGACGTTGACGGGGCAAGAAAGGACGTAGAACGCCTGGCGCAACTTAATCCTGGCTATGCGCTTGGAATGGAGGCACGTGGTTACCTCGAGCTCATCGCCGGAAACTGGGAAATCGCCTCAAAATATTTGGCCGAGGCGGTCAGTCGTTCCGAAGACGATCCCTATCTACCCTACCGTCTTTATCCGCTTGCCATTGCGCAAATGATGAACGGACAGGCTGAACTTGCGCTTTCAGCAATAACGGAAGCGACCGAATTACGGCCATCTTGTCAGCATTTCTGGCTTGTCAAAGCCTGGGTCCTAAGGGAATCCGGCAAAACCCAGGAAGCAGGTGAAGCCGCACTCGCGGCGGAAAACGCGTCCGGCAAGGTAGACGTGCTGGCACCGGACTTAAAGTTGCCCGAAGACATTCGAGAAGCGATTGGACTACCCGACAGGCCGATCGAAGCCTAGCGGGTGCTGTCAGACGAATTCGAACCAGTCTCAGTGTGCCGCGGAAACCGCGAACCTATCCGGAACAAAGTTGACGCCACTCGGCGAGAGCGGCGGTGCGTGTCAGCTTGAAGGTATCTCTGCTGCATAGCGATCTTTCCTGGTTGAAGTGGTTGTAGACGGAGGAATGGACGGAGGCGAATTTCTGTAGACTTCGCATGCGTCTGAAACGCTGCATCGCGCATTCGCGTCGTCGAAACGGCAGGTGCGAATTCTCAACGCGGTTATTGAGCCATCTGCCCGTCCTTTGTTTTTCGAGTGCACCCAGTTTTCTGAGCGCGGCTCTGTATGAGGCAAAGCGATCCGTGACGACGTTTTCCGCCTTACCGTGTCGCTTCATCAATTTCTTGAGGAATTTCAGTGCTGCCTGTTTGTTTCGGCGTTTGGTGACAACGGCTTCCAACACCTCACCTTCGTTATCAACAGCCCGCCAAAGATAATGCCGTTGGCCATTCACCTTCACGAAAACATCGTCAACGTGCCACTTCCATTTGGAGAACGCGCGCAGCTGCTGAACACGCTTCCGCCGTATCTCAGCAGCAAACATCGGGCAAAACCTGTTCCACCAAAAGCGGACAGTTTCGTGGCTCACGTCGATGCCTCGCTCGTGCAGCAGATCTTCGACATTCCGAAGCGAGAGCGGGAAACGAATGTACAGCATCACCGCAAGGCGGATGATCTCGGGACTGGTTTTAAAGTACTTGAAAGAGGCAAGTCTGGTCATGGACAATAGCTACCCAACACCCCTACCCCGCTCAAGCAAAGTTCTTCTGACAAGACCCCCCAAAGCTCTTTGTGCTCATGGCAACGCGATATCGGCGCCCGGCCTGCTGAATCGTCTTGACGGCCTGTTTAGAGTATATTGCTCAGAACGGTTTGAGCGCGTACGCCTCCTCATTTTGGCGACTAATGCTGGTATCCGACTGCACTGTCATGCGTCACAAAGGGCAACCAAAACTGCCTGCCACAAACGAATGGAAAGTGTCGGGTGGTATGAGGGGCTGGCACGAGTGAGGGGGTATAACTGGCCAGCCCCTTTGTGTTGCAACGGATTGGGTCAAGTGGTCCGTTCATAAAACCCTACCCTCTGATTCATGTTTCCGAAATTGGGGGATTCCCGTAATAAGTGCAGATTTAATCCCGCATTCAAGCACGGAAAATATGCTTACTCTTGGACTTGACGGCACAAAACCTTGTTGCAGACACAATTCCAACATGCTGCGTCGATACCAAACCAGTGCGGCGCGTCTTGAGGGGGTCAACGATTTCCAAGAGGGGGTAAGAGTTCGGCGCGTCGCACCCCCGCATTTTTTGTCGTAAACTCTCTTGTAGGCGGCAAAAGGGGGAGGTTTTGCAGCTAGACTTTATTGAAAATGCAGCAGAAACCAGCGACGTGCTGCGGGCAGTGTCCCATGAGGGCCGACTAAAGATTATTTGCCTTTTGCTCACCGGAAAGAAGTCAGTTTCTGAGATTCAAAGCACCTTATCCATGACGCAAGCGGCAACCTCTCAACAACTAACCAGGTTGCGATTGTCTGGCCTGGTCTCCCCGCGACGCGACGGCAAGTTTGTTTACTACGAGATTTCCTACGAAAGGGTACCATTCATTGTTGCAACTCTACAGACGTTGTTTTGCGTGCACCACGACGAACTGTGATACGTTGATTGCTGCGGATGCCTTAGCCGTTGCATGCGTCTGGAGATCCCAGAAGCCAAATCACGGCTTATGCGGGCTAACTATTGAAAGTGGTAGAATGAAACTCGGTGACAAAGTTGTAGCCACCCTCCCGGACGGCAAGACGAGTGCCGTTGGTGAAATTGTCGAAGGGCCAATCGTTCGAGACAACAGAGCTGTGTTCAAGATTAGATATGCCGATGTCGATAATTGGATTCCTGCAGCTTGGCTAAAGCCGTTTCTTCAGGCCGCCAACGACAATTAGATCCTCTACGTGCAAAAACCATCAGTGCTTTAATCGCGATGTTCACATGGGGATATCGCCTTCGATGCCTTGAACATAGAAATCCATCCCTAGTAGATCTGCGTCACTTGCCGTTTCACCTTCCTCTAACCACAATGTTCCATCTTGTTTCAACAACGGTCCAGTGAACGGGTGATACACACCATCAGCAATTTCGTCTCGGAGTTTCAGAGCCTCAGATTTGACGGACGGGGGAACTGCTTCGGTAATCTCACCTATCTGAACCACCCCGCTGCCAATTCCAACCCAATAGTCACCGCTCACCCAATTATTGTCCATCACCGCCTGCGCACGTTCAACATAATAGGGAGCCCAATTATCGATGGTCGAGGACACCCGGGGAAAAGGCGCGTATTCTGACATATCTGATACTTGC
Source organism: Ruegeria sp. AK4 (assembly GCF_056541025.1). NCBI lineage: Bacteria > Pseudomonadati > Pseudomonadota > Alphaproteobacteria > Rhodobacterales > Roseobacteraceae > Ruegeria > Ruegeria sp. AK4. The sequence goes on along the minus strand of NZ_JBQFXS010000037.1, from coordinate 5,705 downwards.
CCAAAAGTAGCAACGTTCCCTGCCTCTTCGGCTGCAGCGTGTGGCGCAGTGGATTCTGTATGCTGCAATACCACGTCAACTCCGTCCTCGATCAACGCCTGAGCTACATCGGCCTCCTTTGCCGGATCGAACCAAGTGTAGGCCCAGACAACTTTCATTTCGACGTCGGGGTTTACCTTTCGGGCGTGTAAAAAACTCGCATTAATGCCACGGATAACCTCTGGGATAGGAAAAGAACCAATGTATCCGATCTTGTTTGTTTTGGTGATACGCCCGGCGATTAGACCTTGAACGGCCCGCCCTTCATAAGTTCGCGCACTGTAAGTCGCGACATTTTCGGCCTGCTTATAGGCCGTTGCCACTTCAAATTTCACATCCGGGTATTTAAGGGCCACGTTGATCGTCGGGTCCATATAACCAAACGAAGTTGCAAAAATGAGGTCCGCACCATCCTCTGCCATTGAAGACAAAACACGTTCGGCATCAGGCCCTTCTGGCACGCTTTCAAAAAAGGCAGTCGTGGCAAATTCCCCAAAATGTTCCTCAATTGCAGTTCGACCAATGTTGTGACGGAACGTCCAGCCTCCGTCGCCGATTGGGCCGACAAAGACAAAGCCGACCTTGATCTTTCTCGAGAACGGACCAGCGTTTGACTTTAATTCCGCTAACAGATCCAAAACGCGCGTTATCTGCTCTGGTGTATAGCCAAGTACTTCCAGTTCGTCCGTCACCCGCGAATTACCCCGCGCGCTACCTTGAGTGAAGATTTCGCCGCTTTCTCGCTCCTCAACAACCACCTGATCGGGAAATGCCGCAACAACTGGAAAAAAGAACTCACCATCGCTGCCAATCGTGTCACGCAATTGCGGTGTTATCTGGCGATTCCAACCATATACGCGGCGAAGTCGCGCAACTTCCAACGAAATATAAGCCTTTAGCTCGCTGACTGTGACCAGGTTGTCGCTTCCTAGTTTATTGTAGGTATCCGCTGCCCCGGCCAAACCTTTCAAAAGTGCATGGGTGAAAATGGAACCACCCAGTTCGTCAATTGCGATTGTCTGTTCGTTTACACGACCGGCACTAATGATGTGACTGCCCTTGCCTGCCATTTGTTCGCGTGAAATCTCTTCAAGTGTGTCCGATTGTACGGCCGCGCCAGCCAAACCTGAAAAACAACTATCCAGCAAAAACAACTTGTGGTTTGGCTTTACGAAATTGCTCCAACGTTGCAAATCCTGCATGGCAACCATGCTTGAGATCGCATTTGGCCTACTGGTCTTGACCGGCAGAAAACCGACCGCACCTTCCCCTTGACCAAAGGTCACGCCATGCCCAGACCAATAGACTAGGAACCGGTCATTTGGATCAACCAATTCTGGGAACTTGTCCAGCATCAGTTCTCTTACTCGGTCATCAGTGACTTTGTCGCCAGTAAGAACGTGCACCATGTCGAAATCAGCTTGGTCAATTAGGTGATCAGCGACTCGCAACGGATCGTTTTCTGTAGGGAGGTTCTCAAAATTGTCGAATTCGTTGACACCAATTACAAGCGCATAGCTTTTCGCGGCACCATCAAAACCTGCTCGCGCCATAAGCCGCTCTATCTGATTGGTCGGGTTCCCAAAACGCTCTTCATCCAATCCTCCAGCAAAAACAGCGCCCGCCGAAAATGCAAATACCGATATAAGAGAGCGCAAAAGTGTCATTCAGACGACTGCGCTTTTGATTTCTTTTGCTCTAAATCGAACTTCCTTTCCTCGATTTCCAATTTCGTTTTTTTGTAATCCGCCAACTTGCCCAGCAGCCCAAAGAACGCAGTACCAAGTGTCGTGATCGCTCCGGCTAGAGCGGCAATAGCGGCGTAAGCATCTTCGCTACCCTGCGGCGTCACACCTGGGGGAAGACGAACCTGCCACCAGTAAAACCCTAATCCAATACCAGCAATCGCCAGAAACACGATTACTTTCCAATTTTTTAACATTAAGACAAACTTCCTGAGATTTGTTTTCCTTCATGAGATTGTCACGTCAAGTATACGGGGAAATTCGCGGGTTGGCATTAATTTTCATCGGATTCGTCCATTGTGGATGGTCTAACTCAGTACTACTGATTTCCGTCGCTCAGCGCGCTTCACAGCTCAATAACCGAGCGCACAACTGTTTTAATCTAGGATTAAGATCATAACCAATAAATTACCGTGGCTGCGAGTGCGAGTGCGGACAAGAAGACTTTGGGACAGCGATCATAACGTGTCGCTACGCGCCTCCAGTCCTGAGCCTAAGCAAGGCAAACGGTAATGTCAGAGGAATCACATTCTGCCGTCCTTCTTGGCACTCTCTTCGAACGAGTGCTCGCAAGAAACTAATCTTTAAAGAAAAAGACTTTGCAGAGCGGCGCGAAACAAAACAACAGGCAACTGAAACGGTATCAGATCAATTTAATCTGACAAGACCATTGCTTGGGTTGGAGAAAACTAGGCTTCAGTTTGTGTCGGATCATACGTTCTGCAGGACCATTTTTGCACGATCCAGCGCGGATGATTCTCCGTCCAGGACGCCAGTTCGTACTGCCCCTGTCGCATGCAGACCATGAGTGGGATGTCAACGAATAGCAGGCTTTCGTTCCTGCAAGTCGTGGGCGCAGCCGCGAGGCAGGCAACAAACGCAAGTTCGATCATCTCAAGTTACTCCTTCCTCAAATCAGGAACAACATCGGTAGTCCAAATGTGCTCCAATACTCTCGTTGGGCTTGCTACAGACTGCGGTACTCGGCGATTACTCAAATCGGACTAAAAAACTGTTCACGCCCGATATAGCCAAAGGCCCTAATCGGAAATTGCCTGTTCGAAACTGGATTGAATGGCACTTGATGGCTCGGAGACGACGGCAACCGACGTGCCATTTCGTGAAAAATGGTAGAGATATCCAGTCTGTCCAGGCAATCCAAACGAGACGCTGTCGCCGTCCGACAGCCCCATCCGCAAGCGGGTAGGATCGTATGGGCCATTGTGCGGCGCATAGGTCGCGACCACCTCAAAGTGATCTCCGTGATCCACGTAATACACCGCCATGTCGATATCACCGGCCCGCAACGATGCGCCCGCCAGCGGTGCATCGAGACGGATACTGTCTGCCGATATCGCAGCACTCGCGCCAAGGGATATGCAGGTGATGAAGGTGGTGGTTAAGATTTGAGGTTTCAACGCCATGGGAGTTATCCTTTCAACGGATGGTTAGGTTCGCTCCGGTCGGTGGCAGGGGTATAGGCGCGACCGGTGGTTCTGGATCGGTATGAGGTCCTCAGCTTGCTGCCAGAGTGGACCCGCCCTGCCCATTTGACGGGTTCGGCGGGCGCCAAAGCTCCGCTGGGGGTCGGGAATGTGGCGTCGCGCCAGGCTTCTGCAGCCGGTTCCGCGGTCGTCATCAAGGCGATTTCGGGAATCGGCGTATCTGTAGTATCGTAAGCAGAGTTCGCAGCCATCCACGCCATTGATGCTGTGGCAAACCCGTTCATCGGTTGTTCTCCTGCTGGCCGTCTGCCTTTGGCATCAAACAAACTACAGGCAGCAAACACGGGTCGGGGGGATCAGTCTTGAAATCCGAGATGAAATTCTCTGAAGATTTCTGATATGTAGGCTCGAGTCTTGGTTAACGTTATTAAATTCAAATACTTAAAGCACCTTTGCGGGTTGGCCTCCGATGCCATGAAGATGCAGCCGCTGTGGCAAAGTTCGAAGGTCCTTCAAAGGAGACCCGGATCAAATACGCCATGTCGGAGCAATGCGCCATGACGTTACAGAGCGGTCTCATTGCTTTGGGCGACGTTCTGTATGACTCGGATCGCAGAGCTATTCTCGGGCCTGATGATACGCCGATTTCGTTGCGCCCTCAGTCTCTGGACGTGCTGCACACGCTCGCATCAAACCCCGGCAAAGTGGTTTCCAAGGACGATCTGATCAAGGCTGTCTGGAAAGACGTGAACGTGACGGATGACAGCCTGACGCAATGTATCGCCGATATCCGGCGGGCCATCGGGGACAGCAATCGGTTGATTTTGCAGACGGTCCCCAAGCAAGGGTACCGGCTGCAGGCAGTCAAAACGGCAGGGAGATCTCGCGCAGCTGCGACAGCCCTGACCTGGGCTACGGCGGGTGTGGCTTGCCTTGCTGTTGCTCTGTTCGCGGTTTGGCAATTCAGAACACCGCCCCAGGAGGAATCGCCGCTATTTCGGACCCTGATCGCACCGCTGGTGGCGCGCTCCGGGCCTTCTATCGCTGTGCTGCCGTTCGAATCGGTCGAAGCCAATGAACGGTGGATACGTCTCGGGCGAGGGCTGGCCATGGACATTGCGAGCGAACTCTCGCTGAACGACTGGCTTTACGTCACCGTTCCGGAGTCGCTGAGGAATGTGGCTGGCGGCTTGCCTCCGCCAAGCCCCGTTCTCGACGTTCGATTTGCCCTTAGCGGAACCATTCAGTCAGAGGGTAACGAAATCCGGATCTCCGCACATCTGACCGACGCGGCGACCCGCGAGATTCTCTGGTCGGAAACGTGGTCGGAACCGCAGGACAACATCTTTGCCGTGCAGGATCATATCGTCGCCCGGATCGGCGGAAGCCTCGCCAGCACCTATTCCGGCGCGATTGCACGCGCCGAGCTGAAACGGGCAAAACGCAAGCTCACCGACGATCTCGATGCCTATGAACACTATCTGCTCGCATACGAGCAGCTTCACAGGTGGAACCCGGACGAGGTCGCAGACACGATCGCGCATCTGGAGGCTGCAGTTGAAATTGATCCCAATTTCGCCGGTGCGCTGGTAACGCTGTCGGTCGCGCAATTCGTGCGGGCTGATTATGCGGAGGGTGAAGAATCCAAGCACTGGATCGAAGCAAGCCAGGATTCTGCTTATCGCGCCTATGCCATCGATCCGGACAATCCCAATGTGCTGTGGAACCTTGCGCGGGCATATGCGCTTGATGGCCAACTGGACATCGCGGGAACGACATTGCGACAGGCGGTCAAGTTGGCGCCCAACAACGCCGACGTGCTGATGATCTCAGCAGGCTACAGCGACCTTGCGGGTATACCCGGGTTAGAGTCGCTCGAATGGACAAGGCGGGCGCTCGAGTTGAACCCATTGGCACCGGCATGGTGGTACAGCGATCTGGGCGCAGCGGCCTATGGCGCCGGAGACTATGAATTGGCAGTGCAGAGTATGAAACGGGCGCCGCCCATGAACAACTCACGCTGGCTGATAACAGCGCTTGCGCAGGTGCATCTCGACAATCTTCCTGAGGCGCAAAAGGCCGCCCGAAAATTCCGCGAACTGGCGCCGTACCTGACCATTGAACAATTTGTAGGAGGGTCCGAGGCCAGCCGCCCAGACCAGCATCACATGTTCGAGGCCGCGCGCCAGTTGGGATTGCCCATCACCGCCGAAGACCTGCGTCTTTAGAACAGACCTGCCATCGAGCTGCTGCCGTTTCAGAATCTGTCAAGCGAAGATCAATGGTCACGTATCGGGCGCGGCCTATGCAACATAGAACCTGCGCGAGCCAAAGGTCCGCTATTGCGCTCCTCGCAAGTCACTATTGCAACCGTAGCGAAAGACCGCTTTCCGCCCTACTTACAAAAACACCCAGATATTTTCCTAACTTGAATGTCAGAAAAAAGTACTATATTTTCCGACAAGGAGAAAGCTAT
>NZ_JBQFXS010000036.1:0-22310 GCF_056541025.1 Ruegeria sp. AK4 | reverse complement strand
AGCCGAAGCCGAAGCCGAAGCCGAAGCCGAAGCCGAAGCCGAAGCCGAAGCCGAAGCCGAAGCCGAAGCCGAAGCCGAAGCCGAAGCCGAAATACTGGCTGAGCAGCCTGACGAGTCCGCAGAACAGAAACCCGCGCCGGTGGAAGAGAAAATCATCGAACGCACCGTCGAAAAACGCGGCGGGTTCATTCCGGCCCTGATTGGCGGCATCGTCGCCGCGGCAATCGGGTTTTTTGCCGGGCGCGGCGATTTGCTTCCGTCCAACGACGCCGGTCCCGATCCGGCGATTGCCGCGCTTGAAAGCAAGCTGGCGGATCAATCGGACCAGATCGCCAAGCTGACCCAGACAGTGGCGGATAGCGGCGATACCTCGGGGCTGTCGGATCAGATCACGGCGCTGTCGGACAAACTGAGCCCCGTGGAAAGCGATCTGGCCGGGGTGAAAACCAGCGTCGAGGCTCTGACCGGGCAGGTGACGCCTTTGTCGGACCGGATCGCTGCGCTGGAGAAAGCGCCGATTGAGGCCAATGTCTCACCCGAAGTCACCGCCGCTTTTGAGGCGGAACTGGAGAAATTGCGCGAATCCCTGACGGCGCAGCGGGCCGAGGTGGAAAAGATGGTCTCGGACGCGCAGGCGCTCGAGGCGAAAGCCGCGGCCGAGTCCAAGGCTGCCACCAATGCGGCTACCCTGTCGCGCCTGCAGGGCCAGTTGGATGCGGGTCAGCCCTATGCTGATCTGGTGGCCGAGTTGAAATCGGGCGGTGTGGATGTGCCGGATGCGCTATCGGGGCCTTCGGAAAAAGGCGTCGAAACCCTGACCTCGCTGCGGGCGTCTTTTGATCCGGCAGCGCGCAGCGCGCTGGCCGATGCGCGGGATGCCGACAAGGGCACCGGGCTGGTGGCCTTCCTGCAGCGCCAGACCGGCGCGCGTTCAGTGACACCGCAGGATGGGGACGGCCCCGATGCGGTTCTGTCACGGGCGCAAGCGGCGCTATCCGAGGGCGACCTGTCCAAGGCACTGACCGATCTGCAATCTCTGCCCGAGGCAGCCCAGACGGCATTGGCCGACTGGATGCAGGCGGCCCAGACCCGGATCGCTGCCGTTGATGCCGCAACGACGCTTGCGTCAAGCCTGAACTCGAACTGAAGGACCTGCCATGCTGTGGTCATTGTTTAAGATCCTTGTTTTTGTAGCGATTATCGGCCTGCTGGCCCTGGGCGCGCAGTTCCTGATGCAGACCAGCGGCGGTGTGCAGATCACCGTGGCGGGCACCGAATACACGCTTGGCCCGTTGCAATCGGTGATCGCGCTGGGCGTGCTTGTCTTTGCGGTCTGGCTGTTCTTCAAGCTGCTTAGCCTGCTGGTGGCGACGCTGAAATTCCTCAACGGCGATGAAACCGCCCTGTCGCGTTACTTCGACCGCAGCCGCGAGAAACGCGGCTATCAGGCGCTGGCGGACGGGATCATGGCGCTGGCCTCGGGCGAGGGGCGCGTGGCCATGTCCAAGGCTCACAAGGCCGAAAGACTGCTGAACAAGCCGGAACTGACCAATCTGCTGGTGGCGCAGGCGGCGGAACTGACCGGCGACACCAGAAAAGCGTCCGAGACCTACAAGAAACTGGTGACGAACAACGCCACCCGCTTCGTCGGTGTGCGCGGCATCATGAAACAGAAGCTGGCCGAAGGCGATGATGAAACCGCGCGCAAGCTGGCGGAAAAGGCTCTGGCGCTGAAACCGCGGCACGAGGAAACGCAGGACGTTCTGTTGAGCCTGCAAACCAAGACGCAGGACTGGGCCGGGGCGCGGTCGACGCTGACATCGAAGCTGAAAGCCGGGCACCTGCCGCGCGACGTGTTCAAGCGCCGCGACGCGGTTCTGGCGCTGTCCGAAGCGAAGGGCATTCTGGACGAAGACGCCACGGTCGAGCAGCAGGAACACGCGATCGAGGCCAACCGCCTGTCCCCCGATCTGGTCCCCGCTGCCGCGCTGGCGGCACGGGCCTATATCAAAAAGGGCAAACCCCGCGCCGCGACTAAGATCCTGAAAAAAGCGTGGGAGGTTCAGCCCCATCCCGATCTGGCCCATGCCTTTGCCGAGATAGTGCCGGACGAAACCCCGGTTGCCCGGATCAAACGGTTCACTGCGCTGACCCGCATTCACCCCAAGAACATGGAAACCCGCCTGATCTTGGCCGAACTGAATATCGTCGCCGAAGACTTCCCCGAAGCGCGCCGCGCATTGGGTGATGTGGTCGAAGAACAGGGCGATGCCCGCGCTTACACTCTGATGGCGGCCATCGAGCGGGGCGAAGGGTCCTCGGACGCGGTGGTGCAGGGCTGGCTGGCCAAGGCGCTGAACGCGCCGCGCGGTCCGCAATGGGTCTGTGACAATTGCCATGACATTCAGGCCGAATGGGCCCCGGTTTGCCCCAATTGCGGCAGCTTCGATACGCTCAGCTGGCAAACCCCGCAGACGCCGGAAATCGCCACAGCCACCGGTGTGCATATGCTGCCCCTGATCGTCGGCGCGCTTGAGGATCAGTCCGAAGACGATGACACGGCGGACAGCGGGGACGACCCGGACGTGATCGAGCTGGACGCGCAACCGGTTGACGAGCAGGCCGAGAAACAGGCCTGATCCCCCCGGGCCCTACAGGCGATTGTCGCACCCCATTCGGTTTGCTAGGGTCTGCCTCGCGTCGGGGAGGGCGTGCAAACCTGAATGCTGGATTATTCTCATAACGCCTGGCTTGTGGCGGCGTCGCTGGCCGTGGCGCTGATGGCGGGGTTTACGGGCCTTTACCTGACCCATGGCGCGTCCCGGCTGGACGACCAGCGCCGCAAGCTTGTGGTCGCGCTGGCGGCGGTCATTCTGGGCGGTGGCATCTGGTCGATGCATTTCGTGGCGATGCTGGGCCTGCAACTGCCGATCCTGTTTTATTACGATGCGCTGATCACCCTGATCTCGGCCCTGGTGGCGATCCTGATGGTGGGGCTGGCCCTGCTGCTTTTGCATTTCCGCCCCCGCACCATGCAGACCATCGTCGGTGCAGGGGTGATCGTGGGCCTTGGCATCGTGGTGATGCATTATGTCGGCATGGCCGGGATGGAGCTCTGCCGCCCGGTCTACACCCTTTGGGATGTGGGACTCTCGACGCTGGCTTCGGTCGTGTTGTCGGTGCTGGCGATCTGGGTGGCCTATGACAACCGCACCCAGCGCAATATCCTGCTGGGCACCGCGTGTTTTGGCCTGGCCGTGTTCACCATGCATTTCGTGGCGACCGGCCTGACCGATTTTGTCGCCACCGACACTGCCGGAGGGGCCGGGCCGGCGCTGAACAACCGGGTGCTGGCGATGGGTGTCACCGTCGCGGTCTTTCTGATCTGCGGCGCGTTTCTGTTGACAGGGATCACTTTCATTGACCCCAAGGACACGGCGCAGCCCGATATTCCGGAACCCACCCCACCGGCACAACTGCGCGCGGGCGTTCCCTTTGAGCGCGAGGGCCAGACCTTTTTCGCCGAACCCGCCCGCATCGCCGCAATCCGTGCCGAGGGGCATTACACCGTGCTGTACATGGGGGCCGAGAAATTGTTCTGCCCGTGGTCGATTACCGAGGCCGAAACCCGCCTGAAACCCGACGGGTTTTTGCGTGCCCATCGCAGCTATCTGGTCAATCCCAAACATGTCTCGGGGTTCGAGCGTCACAAGGACAACGGCACCTGTTACTTCGATGGTGTCGATGCCTTGTCCAAAGTCCCGGTCAGCCGGTCGCGCCTGATCGATGTTCGCGAGGCGCTGGGCCTCTGATCGCAACTCGTGCAGCCCATTCGCATTTCGTGAAACAAGCTGCGCGCCCTGTTTCCCTTGACTGGAACGGCTGACCCCCGCGCCCTTTCCTTGCCTCAGGTCCCCCAAGGCACATCGCCCGGACCCAGGGAGGAAACACATGATACCAGCCGGTTTTGAGTATCACCGGCCAGGCGATATCGCCTCGGCCATCGGCATCTTGCAGGAACACGGAGACGAGGCGCGGGTGATCGCGGGCGGGCATAGCCTGATCCCGATGATGAAGCTGCGCATGGCCGAGATGGGCCATCTGGTCGATCTTCAGGCAATTGACGAGTTGAAGGGCATCGGGATCGGCGCGGATGCCGTTTCGCTGGGCGCGATGGTGACCCAGCACGAGCTCATCACCCATGACGGACTGGCCGCAGCCATTCCTTTGATCCGCGAGGCCGCTTTGCAGATCGCCGACCCGCAGGTGCGTTATATGGGCACCGTCGGCGGCAATGTCGCCAATGGCGATCCGGGCAATGACATGCCGGGGCTGATGCAATGCCTGAACGCGACCTTTGAGCTGTCCGGTCCGGACGGATCGCGCAGCGTGGCCGCGCGTGACTTCTACGAGGCGGCGTATTTCACAGCCCGCGAGGATGAGGAAATCCTGACCCGGATTTCGATCCCTTTTCCCGGTGCGGGGGTCGGTCAGGCTTACGAGAAACAGAAGCGCAAGATCGGCGATTATGCCACCGCCGCCGCGGCGGTGATGGTCGGCAATGGTGCGGCCTCGGTCGCGATGACCAATCTGGCCGATACACCGGTTTGGTCCGAAACGGCCAGCACGGCGTTGGCGGGTGGGGATGTCGATGGCTGCGTCGCCGCGATGCTCGATGCGATCGACCCGGTGGCCGACAATCGCGGCCCCGTCGAGTTCAAGAAACACGTGGCCGCCGTGATGCTGCGCCGCGCCATCGATCGCGCGCAAAGCCGCGCGGGTTGAGGAGGGGAATCAATGTCGAAAATGCACGTCAAACTCACCGTGAACGGCAAACAGGTCGAAGGTCTGGCCGAGCCGCGCACGTTGCTGATCCACTTCCTGCGGGAAGACCTGAAAATCACCGGTCCTCATATCGGTTGCGAAACCAGCCATTGCGGGGCCTGCACCGTGGATATCGATGGCAAATCCGTAAAATCCTGCACGACCTTTGTGGCGCAGGTGAACGGGGCCGATATCACCACTGTCGAAGGCCTGACCAACGACGATGGCAGCCTCGGGGTGTTGCAGGAAATGTTCCGCGAACATCACGGGCTGCAATGCGGTTTCTGCACGCCGGGCATGATCACCCGCGCGCATCGGCTGCTGCAGGAAAACCCCAACCCGACCGAGGAAGACATCCGCTTTGGCATGGCCGGGAACCTGTGCCGCTGCACCGGCTATCAGAACATCGTCAAGGCGATCTCGGCCTCGGCTGACCTGCTCAATGCACAGAAGGAGGCGGCAGAATGAACGATCAGACTCTGACCCCCGAAGAACGCGCCGCCAACCTCAAAGGCATGGGCTGCGCCCGCAAGCGCGTCGAGGACGTGCGCTTTACCCAGGGCAAGGGCAATTATGTCGATGACATCAAGCTGGACGGGATGTTGTTCGGCGATTTCGTGCGCTCTCCCTACGCTCATGCCCGCGTTGTCAGCGTGAACAAAGAGGCCGCTCTGGCGCTGCCCGGTGTGATCGCCGTGCTGACCGCCGAGGACCTGTCGCCGCTGGGTCTGCACTGGATGCCGACGCTGGCCGGTGACAAGCAGATGGTACTGGCCGACGGCAAGGTGTTGTTCCAGGGGCAGGAGGTCGCCTATGTCGTCGCCGAGGACCGATATATCGCGGCGGATGCGGTGGAACTGGTCGAGGTCGAGTACGAAGAACTGCCCGTCCTGACCGACCCCTTCGAGGCGCTGAAATCCGAGGTGGTCCTGCGCGAAGACCTTGAGGGTCAGACCGAAGGTGCGCATGGGCCGCGCAAACATCACAACCACATCTTCACCTGGGAACAGGGCGACAAGGACGCGACCGAGGCGGTGCTGGCCGAGGCCGATGTGGTCGCCGAGGAGATGGTCTATTACCACCGCACGCATCCCTGTCCGCTGGAAACCTGCGGCTGTGTGGCCAGCATGGACAAGGTGACCGGCAAGCTGACGCTTTATGGGACGTTCCAAGCCCCGCATGCGATCCGCACGGTTGTCTCGCTGATCTCGGGTCTGGCCGAACACAATATCCGCGTGATCAGCCCCGATATCGGCGGCGGGTTCGGCAACAAGGTCGGGGCCTATGCAGGCTATGTCTGCTCGGTCGTGGCCTCGATCGTCACCGGCAAGCCGGTGAAATGGGTCGAGGACCGGATGGAGAACCTGATGTCCACCGCCTTTGCCCGTGACTACTGGATGCAGGGCAAGATCGCCGCGACCAAGGATGGCAAGATCACCGGGCTCTGGTGTCATACCACGGCGGACCATGGCGGCTTTGACGCCTGTGCCGACCCGACCAAGTTCCCGGCGGGGTTCATGAATATCTGCACCGGGTCCTACGATATCCCGACCGCTTATCTGGCTGTTGATGGGGTCTATACCAACAAGGCGCCGGGCGGGGTGGCGTATCGCTGCTCCTTCCGCGTGACCGAGGCGGCGTATTTCATCGAACGGATGATCGAGGTGTTGGCGATCAAGCTGAACATGGACGCGGCCGAGCTGCGGCGGATTAACTTCATCAGCGCCGATCAGTTCCCGTATCAGTCGGCGCTGGGCTGGGAATATGACTCGGGCGATTATCACACGGCATGGGACAAGGCGCTGAAGGCTGTCGATTACGAAGGTCTGCGGGCCGAACAGGCGCAGCGGGTCGAGGAGTTCAAGGCTGGCAAGACCCGCAAGCTGATCGGCATCGGCCTGACGCATTTCACCGAAATCGTCGGGGCCGGGCCGGTGAAGAACTGCGATATCCTTGGGCTGGGCATGTTCGACAGCTGCGAGATTCGCATCCACCCGACCGGGTCCGCCATCGCGCGGCTGGGCACGATCTCTCAGGGGCAGGGCCATGCCACGACCTTTGCCCAGATCATCGCCAGCGAGATCGGCCTGCCCGCCGACGATATCACGCTGGAGGAAGGCGACACCGATACGGCGCCCTACGGGCTGGGGACCTATGGGTCCCGGTCAACGCCGGTTGCCGGTGCCGCGACCGCCATGGCCGCGCGCAAAATCCGCGCCAAGGCGCAGATGATCGCAGCCTATCTGCTGGAGGTTCATGACAACGATGTGGAATGGGATGTAGACCGCTTCGCCGTCAAAGGCGCGCCCGAGCGGTTCAAGACCATGAAGGAAATCGCTTTCGCCGCCTATAATCAGGCGATCCCAGGGTTGGAGCCGGGCCTGGAGGCGGTCAGCTATTATGATCCGCCGAACATGACCTATCCGTTCGGGGCCTATATCTGTGTCATGGAGATCGACGTGGATACCGGCGAATGGGACGTGCGCAAGTTCTATGCGCTGGACGATTGCGGCACGCGGATCAACCCGATGATCATTGACGGGCAGGTTCATGGCGGCGTGACCGAGGCGCTGGCCATCGCGATGGGTCAGGAGATCGCCTATGACGAGATCGGCAACGTCAAGACCGGCACGCTGATGGATTTCTTCCTGCCGACCGCCTGGGAGACGCCGAACTACATCACCGATTACACGGTGACGCCGTCCCCGCACCATCCGATTGGGGCGAAGGGCGTGGGTGAGAGTCCGAATGTTGGGGGCGTGCCCTGTTTCTCGAACGCGGTGCATGATGCGTTCCGGCCTTTTGGCCTGGTGCAGAGCCATATGCCGCATGATCACTGGCGGATCTGGAAGATCGCCAATGGGTTGGGGATGCATGGGTGAATGGGTTCGGACCGGCTTTGCCGGTCCGACAAGGCAAGGGGGCTCTGCCCCCTTGGACCCCCGGGATATTTTTGGACAGATGAAGATTGGATCCTGGTTTTGAGTTTGAGTGACGTGCAGAACGGGTTGGCCGCGCAGGGCTATGTTGCCGATGATCGGTTGGCGATGGCGCTGTATCTGGCGCAGGCTTTGGGGCGGCCGTTGCTGCTGGAAGGCCCTGCCGGGGTTGGCAAAACCGAAGTGGCCAAGGCGATGGCGGCGTGGCGTGAGACGCGACTGATCCGGTTGCAATGTTACGAAGGGCTGGATGCCAGCCATGCGATCTATGAGTGGAACTATCAGCGGCAGTTGCTGGCCATTCGGGCCAGCGAGGCGCAGGGCGGGGTTGCTGAGGCACAGTTGTTTTCCGACGACTATCTGCTGAAACGCCCTTTGTTAGAGGCTATCTCGCAGGACAGCCCTCCGATTTTGCTGATTGATGAGATTGATCGCGCCGATGAGGAGTTCGAAGCCTATCTGCTGGAAATCCTGTCGGACTTTCAGATCACCATCCCCGAACTTGGGACGGTCGAGGCCAAAGCGCGGCCCATCGTGATCCTGACCGCCAACGGGACGCGGGACCTGTCGGACGCGTTGCGGCGGCGGTGTTTGTACAGTTTTCTGGATTACCCGTCGAAAGAGACCGAGATGTCGATCCTGCGGGCCCGGATGCCCGAAGTCGAGGCGCTTTTGGCGCGGCAGATCGTCAGTGTCGTACAGGCGCTGCGCAGGGAGGACCTTGAGAAAACGCCGGGGATTGCCGAAATGCTGGACTGGGCCGCCGCCCTGTCGGGGCTGGGGGTCAATGATCTGGCGAAATCGCGGGACGAAGTGCAGGCGACGCTGGTCTGCCTATTGAAGACCGCCGCCGATTATGATGCCGCCCCGCCCGAGGTGATGGACCGCCTGATCGGAAAGGTTGCGTGATGCAGGTGACGCGCTTTCCCTCCCGGGCTGCGGGGTTTGCTGACCGGATGTCCGGGTTCATTGCGCATCTGCGCATGAACGGCTTGCGCGTGGGTCCGCGGGAAACCGGGGATGCGCTTGCGGCCCTGACCGCCGTGGACGCGACCGATGCGGATCAGGCGCGGCAGGCCTTGTGCGCGCTGTTGGCCGGAGACGCCGAGGATTGGCGCCGGTTTGACGAGCTGTTCGATGCCTATTGGTTCAATGCGGGCAAGCAGCGCACGGGGATGGCGCAGACGTCTTTTGTCCGCGTGCAATCCGCCAAGCCGATGATCTGGCAAGGGTCGGATCAGGACGGGGAAAACACGCAAGGGGATACAGATCAGGCAGCCACCACTCCTGATCCGGGCGACGGGGAGGCCGAAGGGATGGACGGGAAGCTGATAGCGACCCGAACGGCCAACCTGTCGCGCCGGGACCTGCGGGATGTGATGGATGAACAGACCCTGAAACAGGCGGAAACGGTGGCTTTGGCTTTGGCCCGCGCGATCCGCGACCGCCGGTCCCGCCGGCGAAAGCAGTCGCTTAAAGGACCGGCATTGGACATGCGGCGCATTCAGCGCGCCAGCCTCGCCCGTGGGGGTGAGCCGATGGACCTGTTCCGCCGTGCCCGCCCGCCGCGCCCGATGCGGATCGTGGCCTTATGTGATGTCAGCGGGTCGATGACGGTATATTCCCGGGTGTTCCTGTCCTTTCTCAAGGGGCTGATCGGCAGCGGGGCACAGGCGGATGCCTATCTGTTTCATACCCGCCTGATGCGGGTGACGGATGCGCTGCGCGATCATGACTCGATCCGCGCTGCCGGGCGGCTGTCTCTGATGGCCGAGGGGTTCGGCGGCGGAACCGACATCTCGGGCAGTCTGGAGCGCTTTCTGAACGGCTACGGCGCGCGCGCCCTGAATGGCCGCACCATCGTTCTGATCCTGTCGGATGGCTATTGCAGTTCCGACCCGGACGGGCTGGGCGATGTTCTGGCCCGCATCCGGCGCAAGGCGCGGCGCATTGTCTGGCTGAATCCCTTGAAAGGCTGGCAGAACTACCAGCCGATCGCAGCAGCGATACAGGCCGCTGAACCCTATCTGGACGCACATCTGCCCGCCAACACGCTGGACGCGCTGGCGGCGCTTGAGCCGCAGTTCCGCAAGCTGTGAAAGGAGGCTGACATGGCCAGTTTCGACATTTTCGACACCATAGATCAGCTGCGGCGGACCGGAGACGCCTTTTGCGTCGCAACCGTTCTGCGCACGGCGGATGCGACCTCGGCCAAGGCGGGCGGTAAGGCGGCGGTGACGCGGGACGGGCAGATCCTCGGCCACTTGGGCGGGGCTTGCGTGCAACGGGCGGTCCGGACCTCGGCGCAGGAGGCTTTGGCCAGCGGCATGCCGCAACTGATCCGGGTCAAACCTTCGGAAAAGGTGGTGAACATGACCGACCCGGACGGCGTTCAGACCTTCAAAAGCGGCTGCCCTTCGGGGGGAACCGTCGATCTTCTGGTGGAACCTTACCAGCAGGCCCCGCGTCTGGTGATATTCGGCGAGTCGCCGATCGCAACCGCCCTTGCGGATCATGCGGCGCTGGCCGGGTTTCGCGTCTGCGTGACCGAAAGCGGCGGCGGCAGGCATACGCGGGTCGCGCCGGATCAGATCGCCGATCTGGGGATCGAGGCGCGGGATTTCGTTGTGGTCGCCTCGCAAGGGCAGGGCGATGCAGCGGCCCTGGAAGCCGCGCTGCAGACCAATGCGGCGCGGGTGTCGATGGTTGCCAGCCGCCGCAAGGCCGATACACTGATGGCAAAACTGATCGCCAAAGGCATGGATCCGCTTCGGGTTGCGCGGCTCAAATCCCCGGCCGGGCTGGATATCCGCGCCATAGACCCGCACGAAATCGCAGTGTCCATTCTGGCCGAGATCGTGATGTGGCGAAACAGTGACAAGTCCGCGGAGGTGTCCCATGATGAAAAGCTGGCGTAAGCGGTTGGCGGCCTTCTGGTCCCGACGCCCCGAACAAACACCCGAGGACGCGACCGAGACCGCGCTTCGTGTATTTCCAAGATGTTGCTGACAAAGGAAAAACCTGAATGGAACTAAATGACGAAATCCGCATCGCCGCACCGCGCGACGTGGTCTATCAGGCCTTGAACAACCCGGATGTGCTGCGCGAGTGCATTCCGGGCTGTGAAGAACTGACCCAGACCTCACCCGAAGAGCTGGAAGCCAAGGTTGTCCTGAAAATCGGACCGGTCAAAGCCAAATTTGCTGGCGAGGTGACGCTGGATACGTCCAACGCGCCGGGTGGGTTTTCCTTGATGGGCGAAGGCAAGGGCGGCGCTGCCGGTTTTGCCAAGGGCGGCGCCGAGGTCACGCTGACCGAAGACGGGGCCGAAACCGTTCTCGCCTACACCGCCAAGGTCGATATCGGCGGCAAAATCGCCCAACTGGGCAGCCGCCTGATCGCGGGCACGGCCAAGAAACTCTCGGGTAAGTTCTTCACCCGGTTCGGCGAGATTGTGTCGGAGCAATCCGTGTCGTAAGCGGGAGGCAGAATCGTACGGGGAATAGGTGTCGGCTGCGGATTAGCGCAGAAGCCAAGTCTGGGGCGCTGGGGGCTTTTTTGTTTTGGGAATTTGGTGCCAGGAGAGGACTCAATTTTTACAAGTACTATATTGATATCAAACCATAAAATGCCGTGTGGTTTTTCCTGATTCCCCAAACGATACCCCCAGGCACACATCTATTTGGAGGTTCGAGCGCAGAACGATGACCCACATTCGGGCCATTTCAGGTTCTTAAGGAGCATACAAGAACCTCGTCAGATCGACAATCTATAGCTATTCTTGATGCACCTGGAACCGGGCAACCGCAACCGGGGCATCGCGATGCTCCTTATCAAAGGAGTTATCGTGATGAGGATACTATCGAAGAAGGCGCTAAAAGAGCTGGTTTTATATTCGCCACAACACATCTCCAGACTGGAGAAAGCAGGCAAATTCCCCAAGCGGGTACGGCTGGGCTCGAACCGGGTGGGATGGGTTGAAAGCGAAGTGATGGAATGGCTTGAAGAGCGCTTACTTGCTCGAGAGTAGCCACCGATGCTCCATTTCGGAGCAGGGCGACCTGGACGTGCACAGTTCAGGTCGCCGTTACTAAAAGAGGCGACTTTTGGTTAATTTAGTGCGGTAATACTCTAATCTTACGAGTATTCAAAAAATGCTGGAGAGCTGGACTTCACGTAGACGGCGCAATGCTCGAATCTCGCAACGCTCCCGAATCTTAGCCTGCTTTCGAGCTGGATTTTTTGCCGTTCAATTTAGTTGTGCGGGAGCTTTGAGCGGAGGTATGCAGTTGATCTATTCGAAGGAAATCATCGGGGATCATTGAAGCATCTTTGCCGCTAATTGCCAGTTAAAACATGCATCCTTCTCAAAAGCAGAAGAATTGTATAACCAGTGCCTTTTGGCCAACTTTCTATTCCGACTTAAAAGCCATGTTTTCCTTTGTAGAGATGGAACGTAAAGTGGTGAGATTTCCGGGGTAATGAGGATGGTAAGCAACTTCATCCAATCTGACCTGCGAAAAAATTACCCTTCTGCCGGATACCACATATAGTTATCCACAAGGCGGAATCTAGCACAGATTGCAGTAAGTTGATTATTTACAACATGTTAAAGGCGTAACGTTTTACTATGTCCAAAATTATACACAGAGAAGGTATGCTTCTATTCGGGGCCTGACGCACTAAGGCCCAATGAAAACAAAAAATAAGTGGGGGCAACCGTGCTGAGATTCGCGAGCTTTTTTCTGGTGCTGATTACCCTTGTTGCTTGTACAGGCGATGGCTCAAGTCGTCGTTATGACGGCGCAGGGTATTCTTTGTATTCTGAGACACAAACTCCAAAAGCTACGCGGGAACTGTTGAACTATTTTGATGAGCTTTGCGGCCAAGCTGGAATAGGAGCGGTTCGCATAAACCAGGAAAGCGGGTCGAAGTCCTTTTCTTGTCCACAACCATTAAACTCGTCTCAATACGCTCGCCTAATGCAAGCGGGATTCAATGATATTGATTTGCGTTGTGACCAGTATCTCGGTTGGATCGACCGTAAGAGGATCGAAGCTTTATCGTATCGCCGCAGTACGAGCGCTCTCGAGGCTCTTATCGGTGCGGGGTTGCTGATTGGGAAAGCTGATCCTGAAGCGTTTGCGGCTTTGATCGCAGCGTTCAGTTTTTCGCGCGATATTTATGATGCGCAAAATACCAACCTCCTCGCGGCGCTAGAAAGCTCCACGATAAAAACTATTGTGTACAAGAGGCAGAAAGCGTTTCGAGCCGCGGCGAATGCTCACTCAGGGCAAAACGCCTCGCGGGAAAGTGTTGTATTTGCGCTCCGTAACTACCTATTGATTTGCACACCGCAAACTATTGTGCTGGACGCCAATACTTTTAGCCGCGATCCAAGTGCTGGTAGCCCCGCCGCACTGCAAAGCGACTTCAACGAACAATTTAGAAGCTTGAGCCCAGTACGTGCAAGTGACAGCTTTGGTACAACAACTCCTCTCCAAAAGCCCTCAGGTCAGACATGCAAAGGTCGCGACAAGGTTTTTTCAGACAATCCAGAAAACTATCTCTGCGAAGACATTCGGATCGCTCAGCGGTACTTGTGTTTCACTCCAGGCCGCGGACTCGACGGAGCGGCTGGGGCAAACACCACAAATGCCATCAAGAGTTTCGAACTCCTGGCCTACAATGAAGCTGAGCGCACGGCGGACCCATCCAAATCTGACGGATTGCTTTCAGACAAAGATTACGCAACCTTGGCGGAATTTGGTTGTCAAAAAGGCGAAGGCGAAACTTACCAAAATATCTGGGAAGCCATTAAGTTTAAGAACAATGCTGACACCTATGAGGGTATCGTTTTAAACTTGAACAAGTGTTTTCCTGACCAAGAAATTCCTCAAGGTGCAACTTTGGACAATCTTGGCAGCAGCGTCCTCCGTGAGCGGGTGCACGATTTTCGAAAGAAATTCGATCTAAACCCGGCCTTAAATGGCCAGATGACCGAGGGTTTTTTCCAAGCGCTGAGTGCAGCTTCCAATAACAACTGTACGGCTATAAATTAGGGAACTTAACATGTTTGTCGTTTATAAAACTGAACGCCCTGCTGGTGACACAAGCCTTGGTCCATCCGTGCATGAAGAACCCAACGCGACGAGCCCAAGCACCACTGTCATGTTCGGCCACATCGCAATCGTCTCTGAAAACGGAGATACGGTAGGTGACTTCGTACATGCGGAAATCAAACCGCAATGGAGGTTAGCAGCGACGACAGGGTGGATTGACCGTAGATTTCTAAGCGAAGAGCCACTTTCTGCCCAGGACCTGTACAGAAACCTAAACGACTTTGATGAGCAGTTCTTTGTGCGTACTTGCGTCCGTATGCAACTTGCAACTGCGTCAGGGGGCGATGCTTCCGGGCATACCGTCGCGGCGGAGTTTCTTGTGGCCGTTGCCATGCTGATGTCAAAGCTGGAGAAGTTCGAGACCCGCCTATCCGGCACCGACTCTATCGGTCCCTATCAGATTACCTCCGACGAATGGCAGGGTTTTTTGGACGACAACCCGAATATCGGGCTGACACCTGCAGATCGCATCTCTCACTACCAGCAGATCCCTTGTGCGGCCTATCTCTTACAAAAGCATGCCAATGCATTGCGTCAATTGGTTCTTGACGAAAATGCGGATGACAAAGATTATATGCCGTCCTTTCAGGATGTATTTTGCGCGTGGCTCACGAGCCCCCAAGCTGCCGCAGCTATCGAGGAAGCGCATAATGGAGACGAAAAAAACCAGCCAGTGAGGCCGCTAATCGAACGCAATGTAGACGACTTCGATCTGGTATCAAAAATGTGCGGTCTGCTTATCGACGTTACGAACGAAGCACTCAGTGTAGACGCTTTCGTTGAAAAGCTTGCATTCGAACTCAATCAAAAGCTTAAGATGGCTTTCAATAAGATTAAGCAACACGCCTCAGAATATTTGGTCCGTCCGACTGGTGGGGCGCCTTGGATGCAGACAGTACGAAACGAATTCGACGATTGGAACGTTAATCCACCGTTTGACGAAACTTCGGCTCAGGGAATCGAAAAAACCGTCGAGTATTTTCGCGCCATTTATCCAGAGTGGCCGGGTGGCAGCGTTACGCCTGCATGGTGTGGTGCCTTTGCCGCTTTCTGCGTTAAGGAAGGCGGCCTCGAGGATACAATTCCGAATGTTGCTGAAGGCGCACGCAACTGGCGAAATTGGGGTAATATTTCGATCCCCATCACGGCGGACAGTTTTCCCAAAGGTGCTGTTGTCATGACTAGTAAGACAAAAACCAACCGTCAGATCGGTCATGTCACATTTTATGACAGCCATATGCCTGGAAAGAAGAAGATCGAATGCACCGGCGGCAACCAGAGCCAGCACGGTCGCGTGACCCGAACGACAATCGATCTCAGTAGGGTAGTTGCTGTACGCTGGTATGGCGCCGTGGACGAGTTTGATGATGATGATGCTAAAGTCGTGGCGATGACACTCTACGGCGAAGCCCGCAACCAAGGCGCTGAGGGTCGGCAGGCCGTTGCCAGCGTGATCCTCAATCGTGCGGCTAAGGGAATTTCATTCTACGGTCTGACAGCAAAAGATGTTTGCTTGAAGCCCTGGCAGTTTTCATGCTGGAATAAAAATGACCCAAATCGCGCGATCATTACGAATCCGGCCAATCACGAGACAGATACATTCCTTCAATGCTTGGAGATTGCTAGGGCCGCACTTGAGGGGGAATTAGAGGACAATACCGACGGTGCAACCCACTACTACGCAAAATACATACCTAAGCCGAACTGGTTAATTAACAACCCTAATGGCCCCGTCCTGACCGCTGAGCTCGGCGTCCATTTGTTCTACAGGAACGTTGACGACTAAGTTACCCGCTAGAAATGCTCAACCAGTTCGTATCGGCGGATTTTTCTGGTATTCCGCATATATGGATATAACGCGGGTTGTATATCTGCCGGTGTGGTTCTTTCTCACAGTGCGCTTAGCGTCGCGTGCCAGTGAGGCAAATCTACTCAGAGGACTCATAGCGCGTAACACTAAAAAACGGGGATTGACCGATACGGCTTAAACGTTCGGTGCCTGCGGAAATTTAAAGCCAATGTAGGTTCCGCCACTGATCGCCATGAGCCCCAGCAAAGTTGCGTCGAATTCCGGCATTTCTAGGTTTGTAAAAACCGAATACGTAAAGATGACACCAAGGATGAGCGTCCATGCGACGATCTGGTAGCGCGAAAAAGTCACCCGCCCTTTTTCGAAGAAGATATCTCGAAAGAACTTTTTGAGTTCCCTCATATCGCCGTCTTTTTCGACCCAGTCTTGCGCAATTTTGAGCTCAGCAATATCTTCACGTAGTTTCTGTTCGTTGCCTTTCTGTTCGGCAGTCATTGGCAATTCGCTCTCACTGACGTCGTTTTGAAGATTTTTCAGACTTGTCTCGAGACGATCAAGTTCCACGCCGAGTTCCTCGCGAGTTCGAGTTTCGGGATGCTGTTTCGGACTGCCGATAGCGACCGCGCTTAACCCGGTACCAGCACTGATTCCAATCAAACCGAGTACACTGGCGTTGAGCGTATCGACAGCCCCGATCACCAACCACAACCAGATAAAACAGGTGTAAACAATCACAAACCAGAACGCCATCTGAGTCCGAGCCAAGCTGTAAGGCAGAGGATTTCCATCAGGCCGAGCGGATCCGGACTCGCGCAGCATGCCTTTCCTGATCAACAAAATATACGCGACAACCACCACCACTAACCAGAGAAAGAACATCGTTACCGCTCGCTTAATTGAGGCCGGAGAAAAATTGACTTTTGTGCTTTCGAATACTCTAACAGATTCAATTTCGTGTATTCCCAAATTCATAAGTTGCGCGCGAAACAGTTTGTTGCGTTTGAGAACCACGATCCAGTCGCCACGGTTTTCATCGTTTCCGACCAAATCGAACAGTAAGAAATTCCTGCCGTTTTCTTCAACAATTCTGGGAGTTGACCCAGTCAGAGCCTGACCATCTACGCTTAGTACCAACTTAGAAAGTGGGTCATTTTTCCACTGCGCGTCGAGGTCTTTAGCCCAGGCGGCAAAATTGACAACTTCAGTTTTGGCGATTTGACCTATTTCGCAGTCAGGCAGGCCATTTTCGTTCTCGGATTTTTTGCCATCTCGGTCATAGCAGGCAAATGCTCCAATCTGTAGTACTTCGGGCTTCTCGTTCGCACCTATCGGTGCCGCAGCCAACATCAGGAATGTGGTAAGAAAACAGTTTAAGAATGCCTTGTTTAGAAACAACCACGTCATGGCCCACTAAAACCCTTTCTAGAATCTGTTGATACAAGCTTCAAGGGGAAACCAACGTATTTAGTGAAAGATGTTCTTTACTAAACTAATAGACTTTTTATTTCTTGGCAAATCAGGCAGATTTCTAACGATGAGATTAGGATCGGATTGGAAAAATCTCTCGCTCCCAAAGCCGAGCAGAATGGCTTACTTTGAGTTCAATCCAGAGGGGTCTATCGACAGTAACCTAAGTAAATTAATTTGTTGCGACAATTACTTTGAAATAATGTATGCTGTCCTTGATTGGTCAATTTAACGGGGCAATTGTTTCTAACGAATTTTAGCGGATAAATCATTGAAACATATACTTTTTTGCATCATTTTTTTGTCTTCAGCCCTAGTTGGAAGCACGGCATCTAGTCTAGATGAACGAATCCGGATCGGCGCTTGGAACTTGTTGGCAGACAAGGCTGGGTCAAATCGCTACATACCCAAAAGACGCATTCCGCGTATCGCGAAAGTTGTTGCGCTGCTCAACGTCGATGTGCTTGCGGTTTCAGAAGTCGCGCCAAACCAGCGTTTGCAAGATATTGTCGAGAAACTCTCTGAGATTGGACTGTGTTACAAGTATACTTATCGTTCGCAACCGTCCCCGCAGACCAATATGAATGTTGGTTTCCTGCATCGCTGTGAAGTCGTCGTAAGTGACGTAAGGCTGATCTCCAACTCGGGATATTCTCCGAGCAACAAACGGGAGGCACTTTCCGCGCGCTTCGAGATTGGGAACTTCGATTTCTATGCTATCGCGGTTCATCTGAAGTCAGGTGGTAGCAGTAGCGACAAGCGCGATGAACAAGCAAGAACAATCTGGAGTTTCATCGAGACTGAGCTTCTGCCGATTGAAGAAGACGTTTTCATTCTTGGCGATTACAATATGGATCCAGAGCGGGATCCACAGAACTTCCAGACAATGAATCCAGAAGGCGAACTACGGTTTATTTCGTCTGAGGAACTTGAGCCTCGCGATGGGTTTGTTCACGTCTTCTCTCACATATCCGGGTCAGATGGTGGAAATTTGCTGGACGGCTTTTCCATTCATGATTCTTCATCAACAGAATACGTGACCGGTTCGGTGGAAGTTGTGCCGATGGATGAATTTTTGGAGGGTGGTGACCTTAGGGATTTTGCAAGACTTTATTCTGATCACCTGCCGCTGGTAGCCGAATTTAGAAATGTAGATGAAGACTGAGGAACCTTAGAAAGACATTTTTGAACTAGCGGGAGTAATTCTGTGATCGGTTTGAGAGCCAATTGGAGGAAAAAATGTTCGATGAAAGTGAGATAATACGGCAGGCAGAAACCCGGATAAATTCTAGAAAGCGCGAGCGTCAAAAGCGACACGCACAGCTTGAAGCGATGCAAGTGGGCAAAAGCTTTGACTGGGAGATCATGGAAGATGTTGATCGATTAGCAACGCGCGCAAAGAGTATTGGCCTTATCAAAGAAGCAAGTGAACTACTACATGATCCTCACAACAAGATCGTCGGAAATCGAATCTTCGAGAAGATCATTGATGCTAACAATTTGCTTGACATCAATTACTTAACCGAGGGCACTAGTGTATCTCTGGCAATCGGACGCATTGTTCTCCCTGTGCCCGGCGGCAACCGGCTTGGCACAGGATTCATGGTCTCACCTCGCGTTCTGATGACAAACAACCATGTGTTGGAAAGCGAGCTACAGGCATCTAATGCCCTAGTTGAATTCGACTTTTTCAGGCGTCAAGATGGCACAACTGGCCCGGTGATAAGATTTGGGTTCCAGCCGAATGTCCTATTCGTAACGGACGGCCCTCTCGATTTTACACTGGTCGCCGTTGAACCATCGAATTCTACCGGCTTCAAAGTTGGTGATCGGGGACGAATTCCACTGCTTGGTCCTTCCGGCAAGGCTGTTATTGGAGAAAGAGTCTCTGTCATCCAGCATCCTAATGGCGATCCACAGAAGGTTGTCGTCCATGACAACAAGGTCACAGATATCAATGGACCATTCTTGCACTACCGCACCGATACAATGGGTGGTTCGTCTGGTTCCCCAGTTTTCAATATCAATTGGGATCTGGCGGCGTTGCATCACGCGGCAGTGGGCAATGCTAACGAAGGGATCCGGATAAGTGCGATTGTGACAAAGTTACGTGAAATTTTCTCGCAAGAGTCTTCCAATGCTAGGATGGATCGCCAATTGATTATGGAGGTTCTATCGGAAGCTCCGATACCTGCGCAATCAAAGGTAACAAACGCGACGGACACGTTTCAGTCGTCGAGAAACACGTCAGGAAACAGTCCAGTTATGAATGACGATGGTACCGCGAGCTGGACAATTCCACTAAGTATTACACTTGGAATTGGGCAATCACACGCCGCAGCGCCATCAAGCATTAGCGCCTCCGACATGCAACAATCACCAAAAGTAAGCTCCCCTTCTATGCCATTTGAGGATGATTTTCAGGAAGCTCTTGAAGCTTTTGAGGCTACAGAAGGTCGTGTCTACTATAGTGAAGTGGCAGACGAAAAGGACAGAGTGGCTTATTATCCTAAGCTGAAAGGTCTGAGTCGGGCACAGTTGTACGATACATTATCGGAATTGCTCTCCAAGACGCACACAACTACTCTGAACTATAAAACTGCCAGGCTTAGCCATCTTTATCCGTGGATAGATCGGCGCGAAGGAAGTAGGCGCGAGCTTCGCGGAATATACTCTAATAAGGTATTCGACACTCTCGAAGTCATTCGAAATGAAGTCGCGATGGAACGCGAGCGCGAAGCTATGATCCAGCGTCAATTCGAGGCCATTGGTCCAGTCGACGAGGAATTTCTGGAAGAACTTGAAGCTGCACACCCGTTCAACTGCGAACATGTTGTCCCTCAATCCTGGTTCCAAAAGCGCAAGCAGCCGAAAACCGATATGCATCATCTATTTACTTGTGAATGGAGTTGTAACAGTTTCCGCGGCAACCGCGCATTTTTTGAGTTTGGCCAGGAAGCCATGCGCGAGAATTGCGGGGAGAGCGCAGACGGAAAGTTTGAGCCAAAAAATGGTAAAGGCGCCGTAGCACGAGCGACGCTTTACTTCTTACTGCGTTATCCAGGCGATATTGCAGATAGCAAGAAGGAGATGCCAATCAGTAGGCTTTCCACGCTAATCGACTGGGCCAAATCGGACAAAGTGGACCGGTGGGAACTCCACCGAAACGCGGAAATATTCAAGGTCCAGGGCAATCGGAACCCTATGGTCGACTTTCCCGATTTGGTTGACAAGATTGATTTCAAGCGCGGATGGAAGTAACTTCAGGCCGAAGTGGAGTTGATTTCCCGAAGTGTGAAACAGACTTAGTCGGCAAGAGGAAGTTCATCCGTAGAAATGGTTTTCCCATAGTTTTGCTCAACAGCCCCGCTCTTGAGCCCTCCAAGATGGACTCCAATAACCCTGTTGGATTCATCAATTATCGGGCCACCTGCGCTTCCGGGCGATGTTCTTGCGCTATGAATAATTGTTGAATTTTCGGGAATTACCGCCACTGTCTGTCCCACGCTCATCGTTCTTCTGCCTGATGAACTGAAGGCCCAAACGGCCGCGTGGCTTCCAACCGTCGGCTTGTTGCCAGAAAACAAAATTGGATTTACTCCGGCTTTAGCGAGCCCTGGCACCTTTATTAGCACAAGACCTTCCGGCATTCCCGGCATTGGGTCAGAAAGAAAAACGACCTCACTTGCTTCGAATGTTTGGGATTCGCCTGCCCCTACATCGGAAGCAATAACAAACTCGATACCTTCAACGTTCGGAATGTAATCGCCCAGGGGATTTTTTTCCAACGCAACAAAAGTAGCAGTCGCAACGATATCTGTAGCAGCAACCCAACCGCTACCAACAAAAGACTGGCCGTTTCTACGATTGCGAATGAACCCAACTGCCGAGGCGACATCCGTTGTCGTTTTAACGGACTCAAGCTGTTTACGAATCTTGGCCAATGAGGTTGCCTCCTCCCGCCGCTCGAACACTCTTAGACTTGTAATCGCTTTAGCACGTTGCTCTTTGTTCGGAGAAGGCAGCATATCCAAAGATTTAGCGTGCAATAAATAGACTTCCGAGTATTCAATATCTTTCTCGATTAGTCTTTCCATTGAATGCGCAATACCAACCAAATCTAGTACTTCGCCTTCAGTAAGGCTTTCTTCTAGTTCCGCTTTTTCTCGTATCTCAACAAACCGTGACCAGTTTTTGACAAATTTGCAAAACTCAATGTGGTCAATGTTTTGTATCTCTCCTAGTTCAGTTCCAACCGAGTGAGCCCAAGACATCGAGCATGCGAGCATTTCTGAAAGCTCGTCATCAGACATCTCACTGTAAAGGTGCATTAGCTGATTGTCGTGAACTCTTCCATCTATCGACGGTGCGTTTGGCCAAGATATTGTTGCGCTTACCCTCTCTTTTCTGCGGCTTACGCTTCCAAAAACCTCATTCGGTGGGGAAACAGCCCTTCTTGTAGCGGTAAATAGTTTGGAGAAGTTGACTCCTTGAACGGAAACATCGAGATCCTCTAATAAATTAGAGCTTCCTCCAGGAGAAAAAACGCCCCTCGGAAGTTGAGCAACTTGCTTCGTTTCAGTGGCCTCGTGGGTGACTTCTTGCCGCTCCAGCCTTTTGTGTTCGAGTTCAAACTTCTTGTTTAGAACACTCTGATGGTGCCTAATTCCCATTGCAATCGATGAAGCCCTTCCGTCGTCGGTCGTTCCCTCATCAAAGTAAGTGAATTTCCCCAGCGTTACTTTCTTGGGCGACCAAACAACGACAACCTCTCTGGCGAGTACTGCAGCAAAAGCGAGAAGGGCTGTTGTGTAAGTGATCCGTGCCCAAGGCAAGCCAATAATGTATTCAACTATTTGAGAAATCATGGACGAGATTCTCCTAATTCGACAGCGGTGAGCAATTTCTCTTTTCATGCTTCTTAGAAAAGTTCACGGAACTTTGAAAATCGAACTAAAGCATGGGTATTGAACGAACTGTGTCAAGATAGATTGGCTTTATGGGTTTGTCGCGAAAATAGTTAAGTTGAACTGCCGTGCCATTTTCGACGTGGCTTCTGACCTGCCCCCCGAGGCTCCCTCATTCATAACGAGAGTCTGCGGGTTTGGTTTTCATATTCGTCGTCGTTGTTTTGGGCAAGCGCGCCGG
>NZ_JBQFXS010000035.1:0-24230 GCF_056541025.1 Ruegeria sp. AK4 | reverse complement strand
CTCGCCGTCTCCAGCAACCCAGCAACCGCCTCAGCAGCGCCGGTGAAGGGGGTTCTAAGGTTTACCAACAATAGCCGCAAGAGGAAAAACACATCTTGCCCATTTTTTTTGACTTTTTTCATTTTTTCTTTTTAAAGCAATTAATTAGCCACCTTCAAAGACTGCAAATCTGGGCGTAACATACAGTTGTCGCGCCCAGGGACGTCTCACCCGCCCCGATCCGGATCCGCCGCAACACCAGATATAGCGATTCAGCGCGACGGCAATACAAGCCGACGCGACTCGGAGAGTACGCGCGATGCACCGTTACGCCGGGAATCGGCGAAAAGCATCCTGCGGGAACAAGGCCCGTCCGGCTTTGTCATAGGCGCTGAATGTAACGCTCTCTCGAAACCGCCACCGCCAAACGACAAGCCTTGCGCATCCGCGCGAGATGCGGTCAGGTTCCGGGATGAATTCGACCAATCCTGATGCGGGACGTGCATGACACTCACACCGACCTTTCCCATGGTGCGCACCGTTGGCTTCGATGGCATGCTGGTGAGCTTTGGGGACACCAGCACCGAAGATGCGAACCGGGCGGCGCTAGCGTTTCGGGCCGAGGTCGAACGACAGCATTGGGACGGTGTATCCGAGACATCGACCTCTTTGGCCTCGACCTATCTTCGGTTTGATCCGGCGCGTCTGGCTCATGCGGATATCGCAGGACACATCCGCGCGTTGCTGACGCAGAAGGACTGGTACAACACCCCGTTGCCGGCGGGGCGCAGGTTGTGGCGTGTGCCAACGGTCTATGGCACCGATCTGGCCCCGCAGCTTGAAGAAGCCGCCGCGGCGGTCGGGCTGAGCCCGGACGAAACGATCCGGCGGCTCAGCCAGACCCGTGTCCGCGTTCTTACAATCGGCTTTGCCCCGGGGCAGCCCTACCTTGGCACGCTGGGACCCGAGTTCAACATACCCCGCCTGAACGAGTTGAACCCGATGATCCCCGAAGGCGCACTGGCTTTGGCCATCTCGCAATTTGTTCTGTTTTCAGGCCCGACCCCGACCGGGTGGCGGCACATCGGCCAGACCGCCTTTCGTTGCTTCCGCCCTGAGATGCAGCAGAGCTTTGCCCTGAAGCCCGGCGACGAGATGCTGTTCGAACCTGTACCGCGTGATGAATTGGAAGAGATCAGAGCCAACAATTCCGACGGCAATGGCGGCGCGACCTGTCAGGAGATCACGGCATGAGCCTGACAGTCCATCGCATCGGCCCGGCCTGTACCATTCAGGATCAGGGACGCAGCGGGTATCTGGATCAGGGGCTGTCGCAGTCCGGGGCCGCCGACATTCTGGCGCTGCACGAAGGCGCGGCTTTGCTGGGTCAAAGCCCCGATTGTGCCGCTTTGGAGATGGCCGGCATGGGCGGCGCGTTCGAGGCGACGGAAACGACCCGCATCGCGCTGACCGGTGCGCCGATGCAAGCCAGCATCGATGGTAGCGCGGTGGCGTGGAATGCCTCGCATCGATTGGATGCGGGGCAACGGCTTGAAATCGGGGCCGCTGTGCAGGGCAATTACGGCTATTTGCATGTTGGCGGAGGGTTCGCAACAGACACCTTTCTTGGGTCGCGTTCAGCCCACCTAACCGCAAAGATTGGCAAGGCGGTGCAACAGGGCGACGTGTTGCCCACAGTACCTGTCTCTGGCAAGATCGGGATGAAACTGATGCCGGCCGAGCGGTTCTCCGGGGGCGTTCTGCACGTGGTTGCGAGTTTTCAGACGGAATTGTTCGACAATGCCACGCTCGACCGGTTTGCCGCGACCGGGTTTCGGCGCGGCGCGCGCGCCAACCGGATGGGCATGCAGATGGAAAGCGACGGTGATGGGTTTGCGGCGAAAGGTCAGCTGAACATCCTGTCCGAGGTGATTATCCCCGGCGACATACAGATGACCGGCAGCGGCAATCCGTTCATCCTGTTGCCCGAGTGTCAGACCACCGGCGGCTACCCTCGCATCGCAACCGTTTTGCCCTGCGACATGCCGCGCGCCGCGCAAACACCAGCCGGCGGGCCGGTCCGGTTCGAATTCGTCACTCTGGAACAGGCCGCGACGCTGCAGGAAAGCTTTCAGGCCGACCTTGCCCGCCTGCCCCAGCGCGTCGAACCGTTGCTGCGCGATCCCCATGATATCCCGGACCTGTTGTCCTACCAATTGATCGGCGGAGTGATCTCTGCCACCGACTAAGGAGACTTGCCGATGCCGCGCGTCGATCTGAATGCCGATATGGGCGAAAGCTTCGGTCCCTGGAACATGGGCGATGATGAAAACCTGCTGAAGATCATCACCTCGGCCAATATCGCCTGCGGTTTTCACGCGGGTGACTGGGATGTGATGGCCAGAACCATGACGCTGGCCGCCGAGCATGATGTGGGCATTGGTGCACATCCGGGCTTTGCGGATCTTCAGGGCTTTGGCCGCCGCAATATGAAAGTGCCCCATGACTCCTTACGGAATCTGGTGCGGTATCAGCTGGGCGCGGCCAGGGGGATGGCCACGGCGGTGGGCACCAAAGTGCGACATCTGAAACTGCATGGCGCGCTGGCCAACATGTGCTCGGTCGATGTCGACATGGCGCGCGCCTGTTATCAGGGCGCGCTGGATGTCGACCCCGACATCATCGTCATGGTGCTGGCCGTCACCAAACAGGAAGAGGCCGCGCGCGAGCTGGGCTGCAAATGGGTAGGCGAGATTTTTGCCGACCGCGCCTATAACGACGATGGCACGCTGGTCGACCGCAGCCTGCCCGGCGCGGTAATCCACGATGCCGAGATTGCTGGCCCCCGCATCCTGAACATGGTCCGCGAAGGCGCGATCATCACCGAATCCGGCAGGCGGCTGGAAACCTCGATCGACACGATCTGCCTGCATGGGGACGGGCCAACGGCGGTGCAGATCGCCCGCTCGGTCCGGGAAAACCTGATCGATGGCGGCGTGGATGTGACGAAATTCACCAGATAGTCACGCCTGCGCAATGCGGACCACCCAGTTTCTTACTGTTGCCCGGACAGGATTCAGCCCCTAGCATGCCCTCAAGTGCATGTTCTGAATACCGTAATTGAAGCAACGTAATTCGCGTAGGGGCGGCACCGCTGCCCTACCGCAGCCAGGTTTTGCGCAAGGAGGCACATATGTCTTTCGATCTGATGTCCTATGAACCACGGGGCGACAAGAAGAACTCGGAGTTTTTTCACGAATACCTGCCGATGATCTACGAGCGGCGCACCAGTTCCGGCGTTGCCGATCAGGTCGGACCGATGCGCGCGATCGTGATTCAGGTCGAGCCCGACGCCGTGTTCGACACGATGGTCGAACTGTATGTAATGACCCCGTATCGCCATTCGGCGAGCTATCTGGGATCAACGCATAAATTCGCCGTGCTGCATTCCCATCCCGAATACCCGGCGCTGATCCTGATGGCCCCGCTCAGCGAAACGTTCGAGGATTTCATTCCCCGCATCAACCGCATGTACCCGCTGGCGCGCGGCACGCCGCAGACGCGATATGTGGGCGAGGTTTTCGGCGCGCGCGACCTGAAAGACCTTGGCAAAACGCTGGAAGATCAGAATATCCGGTTCGAATATTCAGGCGACACCGAGAACCCGTTTTATACGCAGGACGGATTCCTGTTCACCACGCCATCGGATTTCACCTGCAACCGAGTCGGTTATTCGACGCTGGACTTCAACGATACCGACAGTCTGGGCCTGGGCGACCGGGTTCTGCTGAGTGACGCCGAAGAGGCGCGTCTGGCCGAGGCCGCCGCCTTTGCCACCGACACCAAGATCGGCCCCCTCATGCTGGGCTTCGATCACCTGGCCACCCGCATTCTGGCCGGCGAGCGTGAGGACGCGATCCTCGAGTTTCTGACCATGGTGCCCTACTATTTCTGGGGGGCGTACAACATTTTCGACATGAACTCGTCGACCAATGTGAACCGGAACGCCAATGTCGATGACGACAAGAAATCCCCGGCCAAGGTGTTCACCGCCAACAACACGCCGTCCTTCGTGAACTCGTTCGAACAACTGCCGATGCCGACCGAGGATTTCGTGCGCAATTTCGGCCGCCGCCTGCATCACATGGCGGTGGAGATTCTGGATGGCGATCACGCCGGTGGCGAAAAGAATGTCGATTTCGTGGTAAACACGCTCAAGGACAAGGGCGTGCCCTTCCTGGCCCATGTGGTGGGCGAGTGCAAAGATGACCCGAATCTGAAGCAGATCTTCTCGAAGCATTCGAAACACACGCTGCTCATCACCGAGTATATCGAACGCTGCCACAAGTATGACGGGTTCTTCACCAAGGACAATGTCGCGGCCCTGACTGCCGCCGCCGGTCAGGATGAGCAATACGAACACGGCCACGTCTTCGACTGACGCGCCCGACAAAAAAAGGCTGCGAGAAAACTCGCAGCCAATACCCTTTCAGGAGAGAGAGTTTCGGGTCTTATGACGGCCCGATCATGAAACAGGTGACGTTGCGGGCCTGCAGCCTGCGGCAGGCCAGATCGGCCTGTTCGCGGGTCATGCCCTGAAATGTCGCCTCGAAGCCGCGCGAGCTTTGGTTGACCTTGCGCAGCGTGCCTTCCAGAGTGGTCATTTCCGACAGGGCCGTTTTCAGCAGAACCTTCTCGGCCTCGTATCGGGTGGTGTAGCGTCCGACATTGACACCCCAGAGATGCCCGCCGGATGAGGACAGGCGGGTCACGACCTCCTGTTCGGGCTCGGGCTGGGCTGCCGGTTCGGTCGATGCCAGAACCAGATTGTCGGGGCGCAGCGCCGGGCGTGTATCGGCGTTTTCAACAGGCGGCGCTGTGGGCGCAATATCAGCCTGTGCAATGGCGGCGGCAATACCGGTCTGAATACGGTCGCGATTCTGGTCCGCGGTCTCGGCCACCGCGCTGGCGACCCGCGTCGCAGCGCTTGGCCGCCCGATTGGGCGCAGGCTGATCTTGGGCGCACCGGTCAGGCGCGCCACTTCGGTTGAAACACCCAATCCTGCATTCCCGGCATAAGAGGGGCGGGCCGGTTTACGGATCGGCGCGCGCGACGGGGCGCGGCGGAAGCCCATATCCAGCAACTCGGCCACCTTGGCATTGCGCGACGCACCCGATTTGCCGCCAAATACAGTGGCAATGATCCGTTCATCCTTGCGCTTGGCCGAGGCCACCAGGTTGAACCCGGCCGCACGTGTGTAGCCGGTTTTGATCCCGTCCGCGCCTTTATAGGCGGCCAAAAGACGCCGGTTGGTGTTCGGCACGGTCTTGATCCCGGCATGAGTCGATTGGCGCGAGAACAGGTTGTAATACTGCGGATAATCATACAGCAGATGCCGCCCCAGCGTGGTCATGTCGCGCGCGGTGGACAGATGCCCGGATTCGGTCAGGCCATGGGCATTCTTGAAGGTGGTCCGGCTCATCCCCATCGCCTTGGCGGTGCGCGTCATGCGGCGGGCAAACGCCGCCTCGGACCCGCTGATGGCGATCCCGATGGCCGTGGCGGCATCATTGGCCGATTTCACCGCCGCCGCGCGGATCAGATAGCGGAACGCAATCCGCTGGCCCGAACGCAGACCCAGTTTCGAGGGCGGCTCGGCTGCGGCCTTCTTGGTGATGCGCACCTGGGTATCCAGATCGATCTCACCGTTCCGCACCGCCTCGAACGCGATGTAAAGCGTCATCATTTTGGTCAGCGAGGCCGGATGCAGCCGGGTGTCGGCATTGCGCGAATGCAGAACCTCACCCGTTCGGGCATCAATCACCATCGCCGCATAGGGTGCTGCCAACGCTTTCAGGGGCGCAAACACCAGCACCCACAGGATTGCTATGAGGAATAAGCCCGTCCGGGCCGGAACTGTCCGCCGAATCTGCACGATCTTTGCCTCTGTCTGCCTCGCGCCGCCGGGTGTTCCCGGTCAGCCTGTTGTTATTTTATTGCCATTCAGGCTAGCACAGGGGGGGCGTTAAATAAACCGAAAGCTGCAGGAAACGCCGGATTTGAAGGGGCGCTTGCAGCCTCTATATCTAGCGGGCACAAGGGTCACGACACACCAAATGCGCGATCATGGCGGGAAATGGGCAGGTTTGGGCACGGATTTTTGAAGACTGCGGCCAAATGGCAACATCAGCTTAGTGCGCGCACCAGATCGGCCAAATCCCCCAGATCGTTCAGCGCGCGGAATCGCGGGTTGTCCGCCGGGGTTTCGGCGTGTTCGACCTCCCACTCCAGCCCGTGCGGCACGTACACGCCCCAGCAGCCCGCCTGAATCGGGGCCACCACGTCTGACCGCATCGAGTTGCCGACCATCATCGCGGCGTCCGGCCCATCGCCATGCTGACCAAAGATGCCGCGATAGGTTCCGGCGGTCTTTTCGGAAACGATCTCGACCCAGTCGAACAGATCGCCCAGCCCGGATTGCGCCAGCTTGCGTTCCTGATCGATCAGGTCGCCCTTGGTGATCAGCCCGACGCGGTGAGAGCCCGCCACCGCCTCGATCGCCTCGCGGGCATGGGGCAGCAGTTCGATCGGATGGGCCAGCATCTCTTGCCCCGCTTCGATCAGTCGCCGGATGACCGAGGCCGGAACACGGTCGTCGGTGACCTCGATGGCGGTTTCGATCATCGACAGGGTGAAGCCCTTGATGCCGTAGCCATAGTGCCGGATGTTGCGCTTTTCTGCCGCAAGCAGACGCTCCATCAGGTGATCCCGTTCGGCATGATCGGCCAGCAGATCGGCGAAGTATTCCTGCGTCAGTTGAAAAAACCGTTCATTGTGCCACAGCGTGTCATCTGCATCGAACCCGATTGTGGTGAGTTTTTTCTGCATCCCAATTCCGCTTGCTTGCTCTTTTCACTGGCCGCGCCCACGTTATATAAGCGACCAGATAAACCAAAAGCCTGAATCGGACAGTTGCACGCGATGCTGGAAAACCAATGGATGATGTCTGACGACCCGGATGACGACGCAGACGCGTCCGTCCTGGTACAGACGCGCCCCAAGACCAAGCGTCCGCCGCTTTATAAAGTGCTGCTGCTGAATGACGATTACACCCCGATGGAATTCGTGGTGCATGTGCTGGAGCGTTTCTTCGGGATGACTCACGCGCAGGCGTTCGAGATCATGCTGACGGTCCACAAGAAAGGCGTGGCCGTGGTGGGGGTGTTCAGCCACGAGATTGCTGAAACCAAGGTCGGTCAGGTGATGGATTTCGCTCGCAGGCACCAGCACCCGCTGCAATGCACCATGGAACGCGAAGAATAACGCGCCCGGCCTGATCGGAATCAGCCATGTCCCCACGTCTGGAACTTGCCTTGCAAAGCGGCCTGTCCCTGTCGCAGCCGCTGACGGTGATCGGCCCCACACCCGAGGCCGATTTGTCCGGCCTGCCGCGCGAGGCGCAGATCGTGCAGCCGTTCAAACCCTTTCACGACCATTTCGCCGGTCTGGGGTTCGCCACGGTGCCCGAGGCGGATGGCCCCTGTCAGGACGCGATTGTGTTTCTGCCCCGCGCCAAGGCGCAGGCCCGTGCGCTGATCCATCAGGCCTGTGCGCGGGCGGGCGGCGTGATCGTCGTGGATGGCGCAAAAACCAACGGTGTGGACAGTGTGCTGAAAGACATCCGCAAGCGTGCCCCTGTTGACGGGCCGCTTGCCAAAGCCCATGGCAAGATTTTCTGGTTCCAGTCCGACGAACAGGCCTTTGCCGACTGGGCCGCGCCCAAAGAACAGATGGTGGATGGCTATCGAACCGCCCCCGGCGTGTTCTCTGCCGATGGGGTCGATCCGGCCTCGGCACTGCTGCTGCAATCCCTGCCCACGCAGCTTGGCCCAAAACTGGCCGATCTGGGTGCGGGGTGGGGGTATCTGTCGGCGGGGCTGAACAGCGACACCATCACATCGCTGCATCTGGTCGAGGCCGATCACACCGCGCTGACCTGCGCCCGCGCCAACCTGCCCGACGCACGCGCGCAGTTTCACTGGGCCGATGCGGTGACCTGGAAAGCCCCCGAGCCACTCGACACGGTCGTGATGAACCCGCCCTTCCACACCTCGCGCAGCGCCGACCCGACGCTGGGGCAGGGATTCATCGCCTCAGCCGCGCGCAACCTGACCCGCAACGGCGATCTGTGGATGGTGGCCAACCGCCACCTGCCTTATGAGGCCACGCTGGCCGACACGTTCCAGAAGGTGGCCGAAGTCGCGGGCGACAATCGGTTCAAGGTGTTTCACGCCTCTCGCCCTCGGCGGTAAGGGCCGCTAACCTGCCCCGCAACTCAGGAGGATTCGGATGTCCTTTTCCATAGCTGGCAAGACAGCGATTGTAACAGGCGGTGCCAACGGGATCGGGCTGGCCATCGGGCGGCATTTCGCGGATGCCGGGGCGAATGTCATGTTCGCCGACATGGACGAAAAGCGCCTGGTCGAGGAACTTGGGGCAGAGGCCGATGACAGCAATATCCGCTACTTCGCCGGTGATCTGCGTGAGAAACTGACCATCGCCAACCTGCTGTCCGCCACGCTGGACGCATTCGATCAGGTCGACATCCTGATCAACGGCGCACGGCAGGTGATCCAGTCGGACCCGCTGGATACCGAGGACGACTCGGTCCGGACCCTGCTGAACCAGAACCTGATGCCCGCCCTGCGCCTGAGCCAGTCGGTCGCCAAGCGCATGATCAAACAGGCCGGGGATGACAGGGACTCGGTCGCGGGATCGATCATCAACCTGTCGTCCATTGCCGCGCGCCGAACCCATCCCGACCTTATGGCCTATTCGGTCTCGACCGCGGCGCTGGATCAGATGACCCGATCCTTAGCCGTGGCGCTGGCCCCGAACCGTATCCGCGTGAACTCGATTGCGCTGGGTTCGGTGATGAGCGCCTCGCTGCAATCGACGCTCAAGGAAAACCGGGATTTCCGCGATGACATCGAAAAGCACACCCCGCTGGCCCGCATCGCCGCACCCACCGAACTGACCGAGACCGCACAGTTCCTGGCCTCGGACGCCGCCGGGTTCATCACCGGCCAGATCCTGACAATCGACGGCGGCAGAACCCTGCTGGATCCCGTCGCGGCCCCAGCCCACTAAGAGCCCATGTTCGACACCGAAAAATCCACCGCCTCGGGCTGGTTCCGCCAGTTGCGTGACGATATCGTCACCGCCTTTGAAAACCTTGAAGACAGCCACGACACGGGCCCGCTTTCAGACGCGAGGCCCGGGCGCTTCGAGGTCCGCGAGACCACACGCAGTTCCGAGGATGGCTCGGATGCCGGGGGCGGCCTGATGTCGGTGATGCGCGGCGGGCGCGTGTTCGAAAAGGTCGGTGTCAATGTCTCGACCGTGTACGGCACGCTGGGCGAGCGGGCGCAACAGGCGATGGCCGCGCGCAAGGGCATTCCGGGCATGACTGAAGACCCCCGGTTCTGGGCCTCGGGCATCAGCCTTGTGGCGCATATGCAAAACCCGCATGTCCCCGCCGTGCACATGAACACGCGGATGTTCTGGACGCCGCACGCCTGGTGGTTCGGCGGCGGGTCGGACCTGAACCCCTGCATCGAATATGACGAGGACACGGCCCATTTCCACGCCACCCAGAAAACGCATCTGGACCCGCACGGTCCGGGGCATTACCCGCGCCTGAAAGACTGGGCTGATGAGTATTTCTACATCCCCCACCGCAAACGCGCGCGCGGTGTTGGCGGGATCTTCATGGATGATTACTGCACCGGCGACTGGCAGGCCGATTTTGCCCTGACGCAGGATATCGGCCGCGCCTTCCTGCCCGCCTTTCTGCCGCTGGTCGAAAAACGCCGGGTGCAGGGATTTTCGAACGCCGACAAGGACACGCAGCTGGTGCATCGCGGCCTTTATGCGGAATACAACCTCGTCTACGACCGGGGCACCAAGTTCGGTCTGGAAACCGGCCACGACCCCGACGCGGTTCTGATGAGCCTGCCGCCGCTGGCCAAATGGGTCTGACCCTCAGAACCCGAAATCCATGAAGTTGTCATAGCAATACTGCTGCGCCGAAATTGCCGACATGTTTTCGCCCACCCGCTTTACGGTGATGGAATAGCCCGGATTGGTGTCGACCCCCGGCGGCGGCGTCATTGAAAACTCGACCGTGCGCACGCCGGGTTCATAGGCTTTCGTGATGTAAATCCGCTGAGAGTTCGGAACCCCAAGGGTGCGGATGGCATAATCCCCGATCCCGCACCAATAATTCACCGGCGCGGAAGACCCGACTGCCTTGACCTGATACACCCCGTTCTGCAACGGCGTGACCTCGGTCCGGTTCAGGGGCCTGACGGCCAACCCGATGCCGACCGCCTGCGCAACGCTAGGCAGTGTCAATAGCCCCAAAAGGGCCGCTGTTCTGAAAACCTGCATCCTCGCCACTTCCCTAAAATTGAACTCAAAATAAAGTGTAACATAAGGTCGGGGCGATGTGAGTAAAGCCATTCACTTTGTTCCGCCTATCCACGACTCGGCCCCGCACCCGAGAAAACGGTATCAATACGACACCGGCTTGGCTAACATTTGGATATAATTGGAAGTTGGGTGCGTCTTGAGCAGATCGTTTCCAAAAGACTGGTTCGATATCCCGCCCGAGAAATACGCGGATTTCGGGGCGATGTTCTATCTTGCCGGCCTGACCAAAACCCATCAGAAACGCAGCCTGGCTCAGGTTCTTTATGCGTTTGAGACCCCGTTTCGGCTTGGGCAGTACCACATCTTCCGGCAGAACGGGTTTCCGCGCGGGTTTGTGACTTTCGCGGGCCTCAGCGCCGAGGCTGAATACAGATACGCGGTGCAGGAAAAGCCCCTGACCGACAGCGATTTCACCAGCGGTCCGTCCTTCTGGATCATCGATCTGGTCGCCCCGTTTGGACAAACCAGCCAAATCGTGGATATTCTGAAGTCGGAAATTCCGCACCCGCGCGTCCGCACCAATCGCATGGACAGCGATCTGACCCGCAACCGGATCGTCGAGTGGACGCGGGATGACAAAGGCGAGGTGACGATGCACCTGTACCGAAAGAAAGAGTTCGAACGGAAGCTACAACAGGACAGGGCATAAATGGTCTCAGTTCCAGTCACAGGCGACCTGACCGGCGATGTGACCGGGAACCCTCCGAACATGGCGACGGGGGCGCTGACGCTGGGCGATGGAACCCTGCCGATTGTCACGCAGAACTGGACGATTGCGACGCCAGCCGCCAATGGCACAGCCACCATCGATCCGAATACGGGCGACTGGACCTATACCGTGGACCCCGCGTTCTTC
This sequence comes from Ruegeria sp. AK4, assembly GCF_056541025.1. Classification (NCBI taxonomy): domain Bacteria; kingdom Pseudomonadati; phylum Pseudomonadota; class Alphaproteobacteria; order Rhodobacterales; family Roseobacteraceae; genus Ruegeria; species Ruegeria sp. AK4. The sequence continues at coordinate 12,900 of NZ_JBQFXS010000035.1, read as the reverse complement.
GACAGCCTGGACAACAATCAGGTGGTGTTCGACACGTTCACGGTCAACGTCACGGGCACGATTGCGACCGGCTTTGGCAACCTGCCGTTTTTTGGCTCAACCGACATCACAATCCGGATCGAAGGTGTGTGTTTCACCGCCGGGACGCTGATCGAAACCGAACAGGGCGCGCGGCCAATCGAAAGGCTGGCGACGGGCGATAGGGTCTGGACTGCCGATCACGGGTGGCAGCCCATTCGCTGGATCGAAAGCAGCACCCTGCCGCCGGATCGATTGCGCGGGAACCCATCCCTGCGCCCGGTTCGCATCACCGCAGGCAGTCTTGGCCCGAACGCCCCCAATCGCGATCTGCTGGTGTCGCAGCAGCATCGTATTCTGGTCAGCGGCCCACGGGTCGAACTGCTGTTTGGCGCACGCGAGGCGTTGATTGCGGCCAAACACCTGTGCGCGTGGCCCGGAATTTCCATCGAAACCTCTGACGAACCGGTCGAATACCTGCACATCCTGCTGGACCGGCACGAGATTCTGATGGCCGACGGCGCGCGGGCCGAAAGCCTGTTTCTGGGGGATGAGGCTTTGTATGGGCTGTCGTCTGACGGGTTGCAGGAACTCGCGGCCATCTTCCCGGATCGCCCGACCCCGGACGCGCCGGGATTCGGGCGCGCCGCGCGGCTGATCCTGCGCGCGCACGAAGCGCGGATGCTGGCCCCGGCCTAATCCACTGGCCGGATACGTCCGCCCACATCCTGCGGTGCCAGCGCGACGGTCTTGATGACCGCATGGCAGGGGGTTCCGGGGTGAAGACCCAGTGCGGCAACCGAACGGCGGGTCACACGCGCCAGCACGATCCCCGCCGGGGTTTTGACAGACACGATGGCCCCCGGCCCTTCCCCGGCCCGGATTGAGTCGACCGTTCCGGACAAAACATTCAGGGCCGACAATCCCTCGGGCGATTTGCTGGACAGGATCACCTCCTGCGCCGGGATACGGATGCGCAACTCTTCTCCGACCTTGTGCGACACGCGCGGCAGGAACAGACGCGCGCCGTTGGCATCCAGTTCGGTCAGCCCGTCCGGATGATGTTCCAGCACCCGCACCTGCAACACCGCCCCCACGGCGCGCACCCCGGCGGGGGCCACGGCGGGGTCCGACAGAACCTCGGACGCGGGGCCGTGGCGCAGGACCTTGCCGTCCTGCAGCGCGACAACCGAGGTCGCCAGCCGCGCCACCTCGGCCGCTGAATGGGTGACGTAGAGGATCGGCACCGACACCTCATCCCTGAGGCGTTCGAAATAGGGCAGGATCTCGGCCTTGCGGGCATCATCCAGCGCCGCCAGCGGCTCGTCCGCCAGAATCAGGCGCGGGCTGGCCAGCAAGGCGCGCCCGATGGCTACACGCTGCTTTTCGCCGCCCGACAGGCGCGCCGGGCGGCGGTCCAACAGATGACCGATGCCCAGCATTTCGACCACCTTGTCCGGGTTCTCGCGCGCCGCGCCGCGCGGGGCGAACCAGCGGCCATAGGCCAGATTCTGCCGCACGGTCAGATGGGGGAACAACCGCCCCTCCTGAAAGATATAGCCCAGCCGCCGCCGATGCGGGGGCAGCCAGTGACCCTTGGCGGTATCAAACAGCACCCAGTCATCCACCGCCACTCGCCCGGCCCCGGGCCGAAGCAGACCGGCCACTGCATTGACAACAGTGGTCTTGCCCGAGCCCGACCGGCCAAACAGCACGGTCACACCGGGGGGTGCTTCGAAATCCAGGCTCAGGTCGATCCCCGGCAAGCGGTGTTGCAAATTGACAGACAGGCTCATGACCCGGCCACCCGCGCCGCCACGCGCCGTCCGACATATTCCGACAGAAGCAGCGCGCCCATGGCGATGATGATAGAGATGATGACCAGCCGCGTCGCCGCGCCCTCACCCCCCGGGACCTGCAGAAACGCATAGACGGCCGAGGGCAGGGTCTGGGTCTGGCCGGGAATGTTCGAGACAAAGGTGATGGTGGCCCCGAACTCTCCCATCGCTTTGGCGAAGGCCAAAATGGCCCCGGCGATCACGCCGGGCAGGATCATCGGCAAGGTCACGGTGGCAAAAACAGCCGGGCGGGACGCGCCAAGGGTCGCGCCGGCCTGTTCCAGCTTCGGGTCCACCGCCTCGATCGACAGGCGAATGGCGCGGACCATCAGCGGAAAAGCCATGATGCCCGCCGCCAGCGCAGCCCCGGTCCAGCGAAAGGCCACGACGATGCCGAACTCGGCCAGCAACCGGCCCATCGGCCCCTGAATGCCGAAGGTCAGCAGCAGCAGGTAGCCGGTCACGACCGGGGGCAGGATCAGCGGCAGATGCACCAGACCGTTCAGAACCTGCCGTCCCGGAAACCGCCACCGCGCCAGAGCGTAGGCCACGAAGATTCCGAACGGCAGGGTGGCAAGCGTGGCCCAGAACGACACGCGCAGCGACAGTTTCAGCGCCTCAAGCTCTGCGGGTCCCAGCCAGTCCATGCCGGTCACCCATCCGGCAGGGTAAAACCCTGCGCTTTGAACTCGGCCCGCGCCGCATCCGTCTGCAGATGATCCAGAAAGGCCTGCGCACCGGGCACCGCCGTTAGGGTCACCGCTGCCGGGTAAATGATCGGCGGGTGCGTGTTGGACGGGATGACACCAACGACACTGACGCCCGGGTCCACCATCGCGTCGGAACGGTAAACGATCCCCAACGGCGCAGCCCCGGCAGACACCAGCGCCAGCGCCGCGCGCACGTTGTCGGCCTGTGCGACGCGATCCTGAACAGCATCCCACAGACCCAGCCCCTGCAACGCGGCCTTGCCGTAAATCCCCGCCGGAACCGCATCGACCAGCGCCATGGCCAGATACCCCTCGCCCAGCTCTGCAGCCAGATCATACTCGGACCCGATCTGCCCAACCGGGGTGCGGCCCGCATGGCCAATCAGAACCAGCCCGTTGCCCAGCAGATCAACGCGCGAGGCCGGATCAATCAACCCCTCGCCCTGCAGCACATCCATCCAGTCGGGGTTCGCCGAAATGAAGATATCCGCCCGGGCCCCCAGCTGAATCTGCCGGGCCAGAACCGAGGACGCGGCGTATGACACGGTCACCTCCTGTCCGGCCTGCTGCGGAAACCCGGGCACAATCCGGTCCAGCGCGGTCTTCAGGCTGGCAGCGGCAAAGACCAGAACTCCCTCGGCCCCGGCGCGAACCGGGACCAGCGCCAATGCGCCAAGAACCAGCAGCGCAATCAGAACGCGGCGGACCGAGGATGGGATCATGTGCGCTCCGGACCAAAGGGTTACAGTCTTATCGGGAATATCGGAGGCCGCAGGTCACACGCAAGCGCCTTTGCCGATTCTTCGCGTGAAGGCTATTCAAATCGCTGCAAATTTGCGGCCAAGGGCCATTTCCTCCAGATCAATGGCCACAGACGCCGCAATCGGTCTTGATCCCGGGTGCCGACCCGGTGAACTCTGGCGCAAAGCCGCACTGGCCAGACCCATGAAAACAGGACATCGATTATGCTGCACGAAACACCCGGTCTGATTGACGCCATCCGCGCCCGGTTTGCCCATGTCGATGCCTGCCCCTTTCAGGGCAACCGAATCTTCTTCGAAAATGCCGGAGGTGCGCTGACCCTGAAATCCGTCGTCGAAACCTCGGCCAAATTCGCGGCGATTCCCGACAATCAGGGCCGGGACAACGTGGCCAGCCATGCGCTGGTCGACATCATCAACACGGCCAAAGCCGACCTGTCAGTGTTCATGAATACCTCGGGCGGCCAGTTCTTCGTGGGCGAAAGCGGGACCGAGTTGCTGTTCCGCATGATCCGCACCGCCTGCGTGAACGCCCCAAAAGGCAGCAAGGTGATCGGCAGTTCCATCGAACATCCGGCCAGCCGCAGTGCCGCGCGCCGATGGGCCGGGATTGCCGGGCTGGATTACGTCAACGTCCCCCATGACGACGCCACCGGTCTGGTAACGCCCGAAGCCTATGCCGCATTGATGACGCCGGATGTGTCTGTCGCGACCATCCTGCATGCCTCACCCGTGACGGGCATGGGTATGGATGTCGCCGCCATCGCAGAGGCCATTCGTGACGCGGCCCCCGACTGCTTCATCATCGTCGACGGCATCCAGCATGCGGCCCACGGCCAGCTGGACCTGAGCAGCTACGATGTCGATGGCTATGCGATCTCTCCTTACAAAGTGTTCTCGCGCCACGGATATGGCGTGGCCTGGATATCTGACCGGCTGACCGCCCTGCCCCATGACCAGTTGATCGACGCCCCGGCGGAAGGTTGGGAGTTCGGTACCCGCGACACCGGCGCCTATGCGACGATGTCGGATGTTGTCGGCTACTTCGACTGGCTCGGCACCCGGGTCTCGGACAGCACCGACCGCCGCACCCGGATCGAGGCCGCAGGACGCGCCATTCACGGCTATGAGACCCACCTGACCACCGCGATGATCAACGGCACCGGCAACCTGCCCGGCCTTCGGGACATGGACCACGTGACCATTCTGGCCGGGGCCGACAACACCGCCCGCGAGGGGCTGGTTTCGATCACGGTGCGCGACATCCCCTCGGCCGAGGTCGTGACCCGGCTGAACGAACAGGGCATCCGCACCCATACCCGCAAGGCCGATCACTACAGCGGAAATGTCCTGACCCCGCTGGGTCTGAGCGACTGTATCCGGATTTCGCTGTGCCACTACAACACCGAAGCCGAAGTCGCCCAGCTTCTGGCCGCCGTAAACGAGATGTCCACCTGACGCGCCTTTGGCAAATTCCGGCCAAGAAATTCGCGCAGACCCTCTTGCACCCGCGCGCAGGCTTGGCTACATGCACCGTCACGGGTGATTAGCTCAGTTGGTAGAGCGCTTCGTTTACACCGAAGATGTCGGGAGTTCGAGTCTCTCATCACCCACCATCCTAACCTTTTGAAACAAAAGAAAACCCTTGCAAACAGGGCGTTATGTCCGTTTGAAGGTTACAACTTTGGTTACAAAAGGTGTTTCTATGGCAGGTAAGATTCGTCACCTCGTCAACCGTTCCGGGCGGTATCATGCACGTGTTGTGGTTCCGAAAGACCTGCGCGGAATCATCGGGAAGACCGAGCTGCGCATCGCTCTGGGTGGTGACTACCGCGAAGCGCTCAAACTTTTGCCGGGCGCAGTTACGCAGATTCAACATCAGATCGCGGTGGCAGAGCAAAAGGCGAACCCAAACCGACCACCAAACGCCCCTGCCCGCTTCCCTCTAACACCGAGTCAGATCGCACACAGCCACTATCACCAGCGCATGGTCTTTGATGATCAACTCAGAAATGATCCACGCTATTCTGCTGTCGGCATTGATGACCTACTGGTTGACCGCCTGCGCGCTGCCATAGCCGGGAATGCCAATGACGCTGAACTAGGCGAACTGGTCGGCGCACAGATTGAACGCTTCCGGGCTGCTGGCAATGTGGATGCGGCACCGGGTAGCACCGAATGGCGAGCGATAGCCCGTGCCCTTTGCCAAGCAGAGCTTGAGGCCCTTGCGCGCTCCCTAGAGCGCGATGAGGGGGATTTTACGGGCACACCCACAGCGCCAATCATTGTGAACGCACAGCCACCGGAAAACGCCCCTACGCCGGTCAGCATCAAACAGCTTTGGAAGGACTACGTTGCGCACCGCCAGCAAGCCGGGTTCATGCGGTCTGGCACAGGTCGACAACAGCCGGTCATCGATAAGTTGGTCAAATACCTAAAGCACAACGACGCAACACGAGTAACAAAGAAAAACCTGCTGGCGTGGCGTGATCACCTGATGCGTGACTTGTCGGCCAAGACGGTTAGCGATGTGTATCTCTCAACCATCCGGTCACTATTTTCGTGGGCAGTCGAGAATGAATTCCTGAATGAGAATCCGGCAGCCAACGTGCGGCAGGCAAAACCTAAGAAACAGCACGCTCGGGAACGTGGATATGTAGATCCCGAGGCAAACAAGGTCTTGAATGCAAGCCGATCCTACCAACCCAACGAAGATGAGCGCGGCTATGTCAGAGAGAAATCACATCTGGTTGCCGCCAAACGATGGGCACCAATAATATGCGCCTTCACTGGTGCGCGCGTCTCAGAGATCACTCAGCTCCGCAAAGAAGACGTGCGCAAGATCGATGAGCATTGGGTTATTCGGATTACGCCCGACGCCGGTTCGGTTAAGACAGGTGGATATCGTGACGCTCCGCTGCATCCCCAAATCATAAGCGAGGGCTTCATTGACTTTGTCGAAGCCGCAAAGCCCGGCCCAATGTTCCACGGCGGCACGAGACAAGAGGACTATTCACGCAAGGCGAAGCGTATCGCAAATCAGATTGCAGCATGGCTTAGCAAGTCCGGGCTGGCGCCAGAAGGATTGCTGCCCAATCATGCGTGGCGGCACCGTTTCAAAACACAGTGCCGCGAACTCGGCATCTCAGATCGCGTTGTCGATGCCATCCAAGGGCATGCCGGAAAGACAGCCGGCGACGACTACGGCGATGTAACTCTAACAGCTAAGATCAATGCAATAGAACAGTTGCCTTGGTATGAACTGGGTGGGAACTAGGGTTCGCAAATTTTCGAACTTGCCCCTACTAGAAGTTTTTCTACTGCTTCTCCCGCCGCGCATTCCCATCCAGATCATCGCTATATCAAAGACATGCAGCGTGTGTTGCAACACTTTCTAGAGAGTAGCGATGACTAAAAAACCGTATGAAGATTCCCGGATGGCGACGTATGTAAAACGGAGGGTGCTCGAACAGAAACCTACCAAAAGCCAAGCCAAGATCGCGGCGCAGGTAGGATACGTCAACCCGAACATGATCACGATGATCAAGCAGGGTAGTTCCAAGGTGCCATTGGATCGCGTCCCGGCTTTGGCGAAAGCTTTGGAATGCGACGCTGCCTACCTTATGCGCCTCGCACTTGAGCAATCGATCGGTCTGACTGCAGCTGAGGCAGTTGTCGAGGTGTTCGGAGAACCCGTCACGTCGAATGAGCTTGGTTGGCTTTATGCAATTCGCAAGGCTTCCAACTACACTGATCCTAGGCTGACCAGCCGGTCAGAGACGGCGATCAAGACCATCTTTGGGAGGTAACTGCCATGTATGACCGAAAAGACGACCTGACATTGAATGAGCGCGCCTGGTTGCAGTTCCTCCGTGACGTAAGCAACGGAAGCGATCCTGAACCTACGTTGCGGCGGGTGCAGCTTCTACGCCACCTCTGTGTAGTTCGCAGAGCTATGAAGTAGTCAGCATCGGTCCTGCGGTGAGGAATGGCTGGTTCGTCCTACCTCGCCGGATCCCGCAACAACGTCAAAAGGTTGCATAAGGTTGACAAAGGTTTACATGGTGCCGGTCGGGATCGACGGAATGTAAACCTTTCACCTCTCAAAACAGCCAATTTCAGGCCCAAAGGTTTACACTAAGTTTACGTTAAGTTGACAGATTTCGGCTCAAAACCAGTTTTTTAGACCAAAATGTAAACCTTTGAACCAGACAAACCCATAAAAACAACGGTTCTCGGAAAACGCATATCCGAAGCCAGGCCAGAAAAGCGCGCGCAGCGACGAAACACACGTCAGCTAACATCTGACACATGTAAGAGAACGGATAGCACAGCGCTCCTGAGAGGGAACCACATAGAGAGAAGACACACAGGTCTAGGCCAGGCAGTGTTTTGAGCTACTCCGGAGCTGAAATACCGACGATTACACATAGATACGAAATACACAGACCCAGTGAGAGCACATCAAAGAGAAATACTGACTACTGAGTGGTGAATAAGAGCGTTTAAGACGCCTATGAATGAGCGATGTGATGGAATGGCTGCATAGAAAAGACGTAAAAAATCTGGGAGCTGATCGTATGTAGGAGGTCCGGCAGTCGCGCCCCGCCAACACGCGTCCTTTGTCTCGTTGCAGCCTAAGCTCCTTCAAATGTCCAAGAAGTCTGAGGTCAAGGTTTGCGTGTTTCAGTTGTTCTCAGGAAGCCAAAACATTGACCTCGGATTGCTCTGGGTGCTTTATCACGGCAATCAATGGGAGACTCTATAATGTTTGACAATTTCAAGTGCTTGGTTGCTGGTTTGGTGGCCGGCGTTGTGATAGCGGCACCTGCTTGGGCCGAAACGCGCGTGACTTACAAGTCCGCTAAGGCAGGAACGTCTTACTACCAGATGGGTGTTCAGATTGCGGAAGCCATGAAATCCGGGTCAGACGGGGAGATCATTGTTACCGTCGAGGAAGGCCAGGGTTCGGTTCAGAACGTGATGGAGGTGCGCGCTAGAGGCGGTGACTACGTCTTCACAACACCTCCGGTTCTGGTCAATCTGGCCCAAGGCGGCAAGGCCATGTTCGAGGGTAAGGGAGACCCGTCCTTTGACGAAATTCGCGCCCTCTTTCCGATCCCGTCTCTGACAATGCATTTTGTCGTTTCAGCAGATAGCGGGATCAACAGCTTTGAGGATATGGAAGGTAAGTCCATCCTTCTGGGAAAGGGCAGTTTTGGCGCACGAGAAGGCGAAAAATACCTCAAACTGTTTGGGCTTGAAGGCAAAGTGAACATTGCAGATGCCGAACTGTCCAACGCCGTCGCCGCGTTAAAAAACGGCCAGATTGACGGCTTCGTGACCGCCGGTTCGTGGCCCGCTCCGAATGTGGTCGAAGCGGCTGCCTCGGCTGGTATCAACGTGCTGTCCCTGAACGATGAACAGGTTGCACAGACCAAGCGTGCGCGCCTGGTGATTCCCGCGGGCACTTATGCTGGCCAGGATGAGGACATCGTGACGACCTCTCTGCCGGTAGTGGCCTACACCACCACCAAGATGGACGATGAAACCGCCTATCAACTCACCAAAACCTTCTGGGAAAGCAAGACGGCCATGGCAGATGCTGCAGCCTGGTGGGGCGGAGTGGATGCCGGGTTGATGGAGAACATTTCTGGCAAGATGCATCCCGGTGCGATCCGCTACTACGAAGAAGCGGGCATTGCGCTGACCGACGACCAAATGTAAGCGAAAAACCAGAAAAATAGCAAAGAGGCCGGGCCTGATATGGCCCGGCTTTTCTGTCGGAAAGGAAACATCGTGAGCGGATTGACCGATCTTCCGGCGAAACCGGTTCTGCGTGCCTCGTGGATTGCGCTGGCCTTGGTGTTGGTGGCTTTCCACTTAGGGCTCGTTTTTCTGGGCCTTGTTCCTAACCTGGTGAGTCGTCCGTTGCACCTTGCGCTTATCCTGCCCTGGGTGTTCCTGTTCGACGTCACCAATCGTAGGTTATTGGTATCTGGTGCAGTGCTCTGTGCAATTGGAGTTACCTCAGCCATGTGGGTGGCTTGGAACCACGATATGCTCGGAGATCAGTATGGCTTTCTGGAAAGCCGTTTCCAGGTCGTGGTAGGGTTTGCCTTGTTGGCAGTGGTCATTGAAGCAGCACGCCGTGCCATCGGCTGGCCCCTGCCGACAGTCGCTGCCCTAGCCCTTGTTTATGCCTTCTTCGGTCAACACATACCCGGAGAGTTCGGCCACTCTGGAATGCCGTTGCGCTCTTTTCTGGGGTCGATGACTATCGCTGAAGGCGGTATCTGGGGCAGTCTCACCGCTGTTTCCGTGGGCGTAGTGTCGATATTCGTGATCTTTGGCGCAGTGCTGAATGCTGGCGAGGCTGGGCAAGGTTTCATGAATGTGGCTGCTGCTGCTGCCGGACGCCTCAAGGGTGGAGCGGCAAAGGTGTCGGTTCTCTCATCCGCGCTGTTCGGATCCATCTCTGGCTCGGCGAGCGCCAATGTCGCCTCGACTGGAGCCATCACTCTACCTGCGATGATGCGTTTGGGATATCCTAAACGATTGGCGGCGGGTGTCGAAGCCGTGGCGAGCTCAGGCGGGCAAATCATGCCGCCTCTGATGGGGGCTGGTGCCTTTGTCATGGTGGAACTCACAGGGGTTCCCTACACACAGATCATGGGGGCCGCGCTACTTCCCGCCATTCTCTACTTTCTGGCAGTTTGGGTCGGCATCAATGCCTATGCAACCAGGTTCGAACTCAAGGGTCTAGACCCGTCGCAACGTCCGCAAACGCGGGATGTTGTGGTGACATCGCTGTTCTTCCTGGTGCCGTTCACTGTGCTCATGCTGGGCATGTTTGGAGCAGGATTCACTCCGCAATACGCAGCCTGCCTTGCTATTCTCGCTGGCGCGTTGCTGTTGGCAGTCGACGGGCGCTTGCAGTTCAGCGCAACCAAGACTGCAAGCCGCGTTACAGAAGCCCTGGTTACCGCTTCCCGGCAAGTGTCGATGATTGCCGCCATCATCTTTTGTGCCTCTATCATCATCGGCGTTCTGGGTGCGACCGGATTGGGAGTCAAAATCACTTCCGTAATCCTTGAGGGATCTGGTGGTGTGTTGTGGGCATCTTTGTTGCTGACAGCAATCGCATGTCTGATCTTGGGGATGGAGGTGCCAACGACTGCAGCATACGTGATCTGCGTTTCAGTCGCCGGTCCAGCCCTGATGCAGCTTGGCCTTGAACCGCTTCAGGCCCATCTGTTCGTCTTCTGGTTTGCTCTATTATCTACCATCACTCCGCCAGTATGCGGAGCGGTCTTCATCGCTTCGGGCATGGCTGGCGAGAACTGGATCAAGGTCGCCGTAACAGCGATGGCCCTAGGTGTAGGCTTATATTTAATCCCGGTCGGAATGATAACGTGGCCGCAATTGATCCGGTTACCGTCGGAGCCAACGGGCGCGCTGATTGCGTTTGTTGCCTTGGCGCTTGGGCTAGGCGCGCTTTCTTTTGCCCTTATCGGGCGCGCCAGTCTGCTGTTCAGGGCCGCATTGGTTATTTGCAGCGTGGTCGTAATTCTGGGACCAGTGCTAGTTTGAGCTTCTAACCAGGGACAATACTTGCTCGTTCGAGATTTAGTGTGCTTCGAAGGAACAGGATCCTCGAAACACACTTCTTTGTGGAATTCAATTCCCTACTGCCGCGGAGGAGTTATGCTGCCTCAGGAAATACCTTTTTGCCAAGAATCTCCGGATGGCATTCGCGCAAATGCCTAACGGCCCGAAACGCTTTGTCATTCAGAAAGTGCCATTGCGAAAGGCCTTTGGGCTGGCCCTCCTCGGGGAGAGACCTATTGCTTAGCATATCCAACTCCTTAAGAGTTTCGAAAACTGCGGTCGGGATTTGTCTGTCCTTACTTTCATCTACGAAACGCCAAGGTTCTCGCACATACTCAGGGCTGTTGGCCAAAATCTCACGCACCTGGTGATCACCGGCAAGCGGTGTTCCAATCAGCAAGCCCATCCCAAGCGTGCGGTGAGCTCGTGAACTGTCCGTCAGGCGCACAATTTCACGCAAGATCGGTGAGGCTAGCTTTGTTAGCTCCACGCCGCGTCGAGAGTCTACCTCATTCCATGACGCCAATTGGGATTTCTCTAGGATCCACTGCAATGGAGGAGCGCGTTCAATTAGAGGAAACCAAACCGGACAATTCATCGAGTTACCGTAGATCTTTTGCTCACCTGCACCATAGATGCGGCATCGCCATCCGGCGAAAACAGAAAAGGAAAGATACACGATACCTCGGCATTCTCGCACGCGGTTCGTCAAATAGTGGACAATCGCACCGAACTCTGATGTTGGATCACTTGCAATGCCTATTGTTCCCGTTACTACCGCATCGGCGTGTTCTAGAGCTTTGGCACCCGGGATGAAATCAGTTGCAACGTGTTCAACATTCGGCATGGAATTCGCATTGGCTGCAACGCGATAGACGACACTCTCGATCCCATTTTTTTCAAGTGCGGAGTTCACGGTGTGGAATTTTGATACAATCCGCCGGAAAAGGTCGTCCCGTTCCTTATCAGGTTGTGACAGCCTGGATGGGACGAACCCAGTTCCAATAACAATGTGCTCCGCCAGTGTATAAACCAAGTCAGACAAGATACCCTGATCGTCGGCTTCTCTGACTGTCAGTTCGCGTAGCCTGTTGGTGAAGCTATCAGCATCAAAAGTGCCGTAACCGAAAAACTTGTCGGCATTGATGCCGACTTTTAGCGCCGCATCTGACTTGTATCCGAACCCGGCAGCTATCGCTTGCGAGATATGACTGCTTCTAAAACCACTGTTTGTTGTTTTAAGTTGATTGCGCAACAAGCTTCGTTTGATGCCTGCAACGGACTCATGCGAGCATGGTAGGATGAACATATCCAGTCTCCTAATAAATCGGGAATTGTTCGTCGATTACACGCACCCGATCAGGGGATAAGATGTGCTCATTTCGATATAAAAACCAACTGTTTGAGTCGACGATAGCTCAAGCCGTTTGCGCTCTCTCCGTCGATATCGTGGCGTCAACGAAGATGTCAAGGTCATTGCTGTCAAAAGGTTAGGTTGCAAACGCAAGTGAATGTAAGCAACTCAGGCCGGCGAACAGAAAGGCTGAGCTTAAACCAACTAGAGAACTAACGCGCTGGAACAAGCCGGGTAGACTATTGGTCAACCCCAGCGATGAAAAACTGACGATCAGTGAAGGAGCAAAATACATGTTCGTAGAGAAGACGTCGTTCAAGATGACCTTGGCATACCAGGGAGGCGATGGATTTGCCTTGACGGCATGAATGGCGTGTTGATCTTTGGAAATGAGCGAGAATAGGACCTCGGGTGGAGTGCAGGCTACGGACGACCCGAACAAGTCCAGCTGTTCTTTCAGCCGGTCAAAGCGAATCTAACGGCCCAGAGCGACCTATAGATTGCCACATAGGTCAACAGTGTCCGTTGTCAGGGATTTTGGGACAGATGGCTGCCTGAGCTAAGAGAGGATCTGGCGCATCTGGTTGGTTTGATTATGCGGCGGATTT
>NZ_JBQFXS010000034.1:0-25138 GCF_056541025.1 Ruegeria sp. AK4 | reverse complement strand
AAATCCGCCGCATAATCAAACCAACCAGATGCGCCAGATCCTCTCTTAGCTCAGGCAGCCATCTGTCCCAAAATCCCTGACAACGGACAGGCTGGCAAGAGGCGGAGACCTATTCCGACCGGGGGCTCAGCGGCGCATCTCATCTCCGCCCCGGCTACCAGCGACTGTTGGAAGACGCGCGTCACAACCAATTCGATATTGTTGTCGCCGAAGGGCTTGACCGTATCAGCCGCGACCAAGAACATATCGCGGCCTTCTTCAAGCAGATGCGGTTTCAGGGCATCCCGATTGTCACCGTGGCTGAAGGTGAGATTTCAGAACTTCACATCGGTCTCAAAGGCACCATGAGCAGCCTGTTCCTGAAAGACCTGGCTCAAAAGACCCATCGCGGGCTGGAGGGGCGCGTGCGCAAAGGCAAATCAGCCGGTGGTATCACCTACGGCTATGACGTTGTGCGGGACATGAGCGCAGACGAGTCCGTGACGACAGGGGAACGCAAAATCAACAATGTTCAGGCTGAGATTGTCCGACGCATCTTTCGTGACTACAGCCACGGGCTAAGCCCACGTGCCATCGCCGCAAACTTGAACAATGAGGGCATCCCAGGGCCACGCGGCACGTGGGGGGCATCAACCATCTACGGCAATCACCAACGCGGCACTGGCATCTTGAACAACGAACTTTATATCGGGCGGCTAGTCTGGAACCGGCAGCGTTTCGTCAAAGATCCAAACACCGGAAAGCGACGAGCCCGACCGAACCCACCCGAAGACTGGGTGATCGAAGACGTTCCTGATCTGCGGATCGTGTCCGATGACCTTTGGTACGCGGTGAAGGCGCGGCAGGAAAAAGCACGGAATGCCGCCATCAGCGACGGCATCAAGAAGCTGGGCCGCTCCAAGCGGGCACGGCATCTGTTTTCGGGTATGCTGACCTGTGGGTGTTGTGGCGGCGGCGTCATTCAAGTCGGCAAACACTATTACGGCTGCTCCACTCAACGGAACAAAGGCACCTGCGGCAACCGCCTCACTATCAAACGCGCGGACCTCGAAGATCGCGTTCTCTCCGGGCTCAAGGAACAGTTGTTGCACCCTAGTCTAATCGCGGAATTCACCAAAGCTTATCAAGAGGAATACAACCGTCTTGCCGGGTCCATTCAACAGGAACGGAGTAGCGCGACACGTGATCTGGCGCAGATCGAGCGCAAGATTGCACATCTCATAGACGCCATCAGCGATGGCATGTTTCACGCCAGCATGAAGGATAAGCTGACAGCGTTGGAGGTCCGCAAATCCGAACTCGAAGCCCTGATCGCCTCCGCCTCTGATGAACCACCGGTTTTGCTGCATCCCGGATTGTCCGATGTGTATCGGGAACAAGTCGCCAATTTGACCACGGCATTGCGCGATACCTCTTCGCAAGCTGAGGCAACATCCATCATTCGCGGGCTGTTGTCAGAGATTCGTTTGGTCCCGGAAGATGGAACTTATGCGATTGAATTGGTTGGGGAACTTGCGGGCTTGCTTGCGTTGGGTGTGTCCCAGAATGAACAAAGCCGCCCTGGGGCGGCTTGTTCGACACTTTGTTCGACCGCGCTGGTTGCGGGAGCTGGATTTGGCCTTTGCCGAACGTCCACAAAACTAATTCCCTAACGCGCCCTCTCTTCCAAGCTCTTTTCTGAACAATACCCGAACTGGTTTTAACAATTAGCCGTTTTGTCCGAAGAGTTGACGATCGCTAAACCGGAACCCGTGTCCGTTTTTGAGCCCATATTCACCGATATTGCGCGTTACTCCAGAGACGGCTTTCTGTTCTTGACGAATTGGGCTTGCAGGATCAGCGTCGTTTTAGAACGGACGGCACTTTGGACATTAGGGATGCCAGACAGCGATGAAGACAGAACACACTGACGTCCTTGTTATTGGCGGCGGCACAGCCGGTTTCGGGGCAGCCATCGCTGCAGGTCGCGAAGGGTTTCAGGTCACGCTGCTGGAAGCGACCAGCAAGATCGGTGGCGTTATGGCGTTCTGCCCCGGCATGCCTTGGGGTGGTGCATATCCGATGGATCAAATTATCGGCGGCATCATTGAAGAACTTACAGAGCGTCTTGCATCGATGGACCCCCCAGCCGCCGAGAAGCGCGCCTGCGCGCTCGACAATTTCGGGCCTGAAATCATCTATGACCACGACGTAGCTACGCTCACGATGTTTGAGATGCTCGAAGAAGCCGGCGTGCGTATTAGGCTGGGAACCATCGCCCTCGAACCCGAGATGCACGGCACCAAAATTGCATCGGTCTCGTGCTGTGACCGACACGGTCCTTTCACTATTCAGCCGAAGATCGTCATAGATTGTTCGGGCGACGGCGACATCTCGGCCAAGGCTGGAGTGCCCTACGTTCTTGGCGACGCGTCCGGCAACATGATGGCGGTGACGATTTCCTTCTTCATGATGGGGGTGGACTGGGACCGCGCTTTTGCCGAACCGGACCCGTATTTTCAAAAATACGCAGCGATTGGCGTCACAGACGGCAGGTTGCACAGCGATCTTAGGAAGCTGTACCTCATGCGCGGCTTTCATGAGGGCACAGTTTTTTGCAATTCTGTCCATGTTCGCGGTGTGGACGGCACGGACCCTCTGGCTGTGGGCGCTGCCACTCAAGAAGGCCGCCGCAGGTGCCGCAAATTGGCTGCGTTCTTGCGTTCTGAGGTTCCGGGGTTTGAGCAAGCGCATATGGCCATGCTTTCACCAACGGTTGGCGTGCGCGAGACGCGCAAATTGCAAGGTGTGTATCGCTTGAAGGGCAAGGACTTGGCATGTGCGACCAAGTTCGAAGACGGCATCGTGGCCTGTGACAACCCTATCGATGATGTCATGCGCGCCGAGGGCGACATGACCCATCACGCTGCTATCGAGTCCGGGCAGTACTATACAATTCCGTTCCGGTCACTGGTGCCAGAAAAGATCACGAACCTTATGTTTGCGGGTCGCATTTTGTCGGCAGACGCGGTTGCATTCGCCTCTGTACGCGGTATGCCGCAATGCATGGCGATGGGGCAAGCCACCGGAACAGCAGCAGCGATCGCATTACAATCAAACATCGCCATTCAGGCAGTCCCGACGGCGAATCTCGTTCGACGCTTGTCTTCACACGGCATCAACCGGTTGAAAGTGCCTGAACACAACGTGTCGTGACGATCTGGCAGGCATAGCAACTACGCAAATTGTGGACGTACTTACATCGGATCTAAAGGGCCGCTCCGGTCCGCATAGCGAGAATTGCAAAGTCGGATTTTGAAGGTCCGCTTCGGGCTGCGACCAGCCAATCGAGCAAACCGCAGAGAACAACAGTTCTGAGCCCAAAACTACTGAATGTTGCGGGTTGCCTCAATGACTGCTTTGCGCAGGAAAGCCAACTTTGCAAATTCATTCAAAGCCCCCCATCCCATTTATAACTATCATTTTCGTAAGCGAGATGTTAGCGCAGAGGTGAGCAATGTGGGCAGCTAAAATCCTGTTTCGCATAGACCTCAACTCGCCAGCACGCGTTAAGGTGAGAGCAAATAAACCCTTTACGCTAGACGCCTTTTTTCTGAATTCGGTGTTTGTGTAAGGGGCTTTCATCGAAGTTCTATGGGAAGAGCAGAATGAAAATTGTTGGACTATATCGAATTAAAACTCCAATGGGCCAACCAGATCTGGTTTGGGTGAAGGATCAAGGGTTAGAATTCGAAATCCCCGAGGATCGATATCGCGCTGCAAAGTATCAGCCAGATATTGCTGCACTTAGATGGAGCGAAAGTTAGAACGCTTGACCGTTCCACTGCTGCCGCGACCTCAGCTATATTAAGCGGCGATTGCGTCAAGCCATTTCAACAAAACGAGGCAGGAAATTTATGGTTAGTTCCAAACCAGAGAACGAAGAAAAATTTGAAAACCTCGATCCGGAGTCAGTCCGCCACAAGGCTGGCCTCAGCCTCGCGGAAATGGCCAATCTGCTGGGCATGAGCGAGGTGGGATATGACTCATGGGAAAAAGGCACGCGACGGCCCGGTGGTCCTGCTTACAAATTGCTGTTTCTGCTAGACAATAACCCTAAAGATATTGTCGCGCAGCTTGGTAGATTGAAAACCGATACCGGAACTGTTGATACCTAGCAGGCGTTGGGATCACTCTCTGTGCATCATGTCGGAAAGCACGGTCTGCTTTTCGCGGGACCATGCATTCCCGTGCTGATGCGAAAGACCGCTTCGTCCGCACAGCCGACATTCCTAATTGTCATTTGCAGCCTGAAGAAACGGCTTTAACCAAGCAGCAGGAACCCAGTTGTCAAACGCGGCATGACGAACTTTGAACGCGGCCATTCCATTTTGGACGACTGGACCTTCAACAATCGTACCAACTTCACTCGTGGTATTGTCTGGGAAGGTGGCTACCACCCTGTCGCCAATTTCCATAGCGTGCCCCTGCTTTTCAAACGCTCAATCTTGCAAGTTTTTTGAACCCAAAGGTTTTAGTCTACCGGCCCAACTGTCAGCATGCTCCTGCAGCGTATCAGTACGACTGTCATGCATCGCCATCAGTTCGCACGCGGCCCACATTGCCACGTCCTGGTTCGCGCTCTTACTACTTAGCAAATAAGCGTTAGCGGTCGCCGTTTCTGGTGTCGCTGGTTTGTGTCTCACTTCGGGTTTCCCATCTTCACGTTTGCCGCATCGAGGTCCAACCCAGGATGTTGACGCGCCTCGGATAGCACAAATGCCTCTGCTGTTAATACAGGGGATTTACAGCAGGACTGCCCCTCGAAATCGGAGCGGGCGGGTACGACGCGCCAAACTCATACCCCCTCTTGGAAATTGTTAACCCCCTCGGGGCGCGCCGCACTTGTTTGGTATAGGCACAGATTGTTGGAATTGTGTCTGCAACAAGGTTTTGTGCCGTCAAGTCCGAGAGCAAGCATATGTTCCGTTCTTGAATGCGAGATTAAATCTGCACTTATTACGGGAATCCCCCAATTTCGGAAACATGAATCAGAGGATAAAGTTTTAGTAACGGATCACTTGACCCAATCCGTTGCAACACACACAGGGGCTGGCCAGTTATACCCCCTCACTTGTGCCAGCCCCTCATACCATTCATCACATGTTATGCGGTTGTGCCCCCTTGATTGACGGCAAACTATGAGCCGATTTAAAGAGCCTTGCTCCCATCCTGCCGGTAAGGGTTCACCGCCGGGTCGTGTTGTGCGCCTTTATGGACTTGGCCCGCTTTATTTCCTCACTCGGGAATGTCAGCTTGATTTCACCGGGGAAGTCACAGTCAGGGCAGACGAGCTTAGCCTGTAGCTGTCTTGCTGTGAGTTTGGGATTGTAGCGCAGAAGCTGGTCGCGCCCGGTTATCCAGACGACCTTGCGGCATGACCCGCAGGTGATTTCCAGCTTGCCGCCTTCTTCAATGATATCCCAAACAGTGATTGGCATACGTGAACGTAGCGTGAACACGCTTGGAATCGCCAGCGCATTTAAAAATATGCCTAGTTTCTTTGCATGTCGCTCAAACGTGTAAAGAAAACCCGGATTTGTTTACACGTGAGGTAAATGGGGAGGTGCTACTGCTCAGAAAGCAATTCCCTAGCAACTTGCTGGAACTGCATTTCCGTCAGTTCGTGCCCGCCGTTAATTCGACGCAACCCAAATTCAACAGTGACCTCATAGCCCGCTGCTTCAAGTTGTTGCGTAATAAATTCAAGTGGGTCCATATCTCACCTACAGTATCCTGCCCGCTTGAGCCGTGATTTGGCTGCTGGTGTCTCTAAATACCCGTATCGGCCCCCGGAGTATCTACGACAATCCAGCGCATGCCCAGCGGCGATTACAGCGGCTCCTATGTCCTGTCTGTCAGCATAGCAAACCTCACACACAATTTGCCAAAAGTGCATGACTCCAGTTACGCCCGACTCAATTTGAGGGGGAATTGTGATGAAACTATTTCTATCGGCTTTAGCCGTGTGTTTGGCTGGTGCGGCCAATGCAACCACCGTAACCTTTGATCCTACATTCGATACGCCGGGACCGGAGCTTTATAGCTACATCGGATTGAGCCAAGGCTTTCAATACGAATTCTCTACCCTCTACTATTCAGGGCATCATATTTCGCTGCATGACGATGGCGGGCTGACATCGTCCACTATTCGGCGGCAGGACGGCGCACGTTTTACACCTACGTCCGTCGACCTAACGGGGTTTAGCCGGATTTACAAAACGGGCATTGGACCGGTAACGGATCACGCTTGGTATTACGCCGGGACAGCAGCACCCGCTATCTCTCTGACCATTCAGGGTATCAGGGGAAATCAGGTGGTGGCTACGCGGTCGGTGTCATCGACCGCACGTCAACCCGGTGCTTGGGACAAAACTACGTTTGGCTCTGCATTTAGCGGGATTGATAAGCTTGTGCTATCCCTGCAAATTCCAGCGGGTGTTCCGAAGGACTACTATGGCATAACCACACCGGGACAGGTTTGGTGCCTTGATTGGTGCGGCTAGTACAGGGTGGATAACCTTGTCGTCTCGCAGGTTGCCCCTGTGCCCCTGCCCGCCAGCGGGTTGTTGCTCTTGGGCGCTATGCTGGGAATGCTCGGGTATCGTCGCCTTGCTTAGGCGACAGGGATAGCCTAACCGTTTACAATCAACGCATCGACCTTTCCGCAATGACGGAAAGCCTGCATTGAAATCCAAAGTCCTTTTTTCGGCTGTGCTTTTGGTGCTTTTGCGCCTCAAAACCCGCTGTCGCCTGCATCGCGGGCAGTCAGCGCACCTCGGCGGCCATTACCGCTCGTTGGACCGAACGCAACCGCCTGATTGAGCTGGCTCGAGAAAAGGAACATTCGGCTTCGTGAGTGAATTCTATCAGGGGGTTTTCTGCGCAATACGCGCGCGAGGCAGGTAGTTAAATCCGAATACCTAATGATATCAATGCCTGTTCCCGGATAAGGTACAACAGAAAATGACGGATCGAGACTACGCGACAATCTGGATTGAAGAATTGGACCCACCCTATGTGCGGATGGGTTACACGTCATATCCTTGGCAGAACGCGCACCGGATTGCGGAGCGGTCGGTCAAGCTGGCACAGAACTATTCCCGAGGCTGGCATTGCGCCTTTTGCGGTGAACTTATGCCGGAGTGGAAGCGGATCGACGCCAAGTATTGCAAGGAAGGCTGTCGCAAGATGGCAGCGCGGAAACGGCGTCCAAAGTAGAGCGAAACGGACAATCGCCTTTTCCTCAATGCAAGAAAGCTACTCAACCGTTTCCTGCCTGCAGGAAAGGATAGACGCTGGGTCCACGGCAAAAGCGGGTTGAAAAATATCAGACGAAATCAACAACCGCTTTCCGTTATCATGGAAAGGTCTGACGCTTTTTTCAGGCGGTCTATGGGTGCACAAATCGTTCACCCTCCCCTCGTCCTCTCCTGCCCGCCTTTGGGCTCTTTCTCCAAGAGAGGCCTGGATGTCGCATTCAAAACTTGCTGTAAGGCTCGCTCTCTGCTTTAGCAATAGGGCGAAAAAGAGGGGAAAGCTATGTCGATTGACATCAATAAACTGAACGCTGCAGATCTGAAAAAGCTGGCATCAAAAATTGAAAAGCGGATCGTTGAGGTGGAAAAAGAGTCTTTGCATCTGGCATTGAAGGAAATGCGCGCTGTTGCAGACAAACTTGGCGTGGCCTTTGAGGACGTAATTTCGCTTCATAAGGGTAAAGGTCGCAAACCAACCACCAAGGCCGCCGCAAAATTCGCCAACCCTGATGATCCATCTCAAACTTGGACTGGGCGAGGACGTAAGCCTGCATGGGTCAACGCTGCTCTCGAAGCTGGAAAATCGATCGATGATTTGGCAATTTAAAGTCGTTCTTCCGGGCTGAAAGCCACTCCACTGTCCGGTTGAGCATGCCCTTTTCTACGTGCGGCCGCAAACGCTCATTGATCAACCGCTTTCTGGGGATCACGACGTGCAGCGCTAGCAAAGTCAGTGGTACTGCCGGAAGTCCGGAAAGGGCTCTTACCGCCAGTCGAAACGCACCGCAGAGAACGGCAGCAGTGAGCCCAAAGTGCAAATTTCTGCACCGTGCATCAATGCCGGCAATGCGCAGAAAGCGGACTTTGCAAAGTTCGCTCACCCTGCTTCGCAAGCAACGATCTGCTTCCGTCAACGGCCACCATGGTGAAGCTAGGAAGAGGACAAATCTCATGAAACAAAGTTTGGAATTTGCATCCGCGTAAAACCAAACCAATAAATTACGGCACAGCTGAATCTTTTTTTGATTAGCTATGCGAGAATTAAAAAGCGCCTATGCAAACTTGGGTATGGATGAATTGAACTTACTCACTTACTTCAGCGAAAACGAAGCTTCCAATCGTAAGGAACTGGAACATGGCTCAAATTGCAAAAGACGCACTGGGTATCACCGCTATTGTCGCGGCAACCAGTCTGTTTCTAGCAGTACATTCCTGGATGTACATTTGGTAATCTAGGTGCGTTGAGGCACACCCGAGACTTGGGTGCAAACGACAAATCCTCATTACATTCCAAAATTCGTGTAAACTGATGAAGGTGCCCGGTTTGAGTTGCCTTCTTTTGCTTGCTTACCCCAAAGATTCGACCAGCGGAAAAGAAAACTCATGGCCGATAGGAATCCGGCTGGCGCGCGAATGTAAATCATTGCGAACAATGAAGCTGTATTCGAAACCTCTTTAACCGAATGCTTAACTGTTCAAACATTCCACAGCATCTCCCAAATGAAGTCTTCCTTTATTTGGTGTGTAGCCTCCCGTCCTCAAATGTGCTGACTTGCCGCGCGAGACGACTAACAGCGGCAGGCAGAGGTGACACTGCCAGTCGCGGGTAAACTGCCCAGAATTCGAGTGGCTCCAACTCTGGTACTGGTTCGAGAGCGATTAGTTTACCGGCTTCAATTTCCCGATGGTAAATGAGCGGTGGCAATGGGCTAATTCCTAGTCCAGCCATGGTCAAGGCTGCCATCGCTGATAGCGAATGGCAAACGTCACTATTGGGGATCCGGGTCCCGTTAAGCCGGAACCAGTCCAGAATTGCTTCGTGCATTGTGGAGCCTGGACCATGGGTAATAATGGAAAGGTCTTTGAAGTCGCACGGTTCAATCCTTTGTGTGGATGCGCCCGACTGCGGAGCCATCATCCAGACATACGTCGTAGTACCTAAGGATTCCAAAACAACTGTGTCAGATTCAATCGGACCTGACACCAACAGAAGCTCCAAGCTACCGCGTTGGTACTTGTCCCAGAGCTCCTGCGTAAGACCCACATGCAATTCCAATTCAACGTTCGGTAGCTCCTCGTTGATCTTTCGCATGAGTTGCGGCAACCAAGACAGTGCTACGGTTTCGTTTACCCCCACGCGCAATAGGCCGTGGAGGAACTCTTGTTTTGCCAAGCGTTCTCTTAACTCCGCTGCGATAGATAGCATGCGTTGAGCCAGTTCAACGGCTTCCCGGCCCTGTGGCGTCAAGACGGCGCGCCGTCGGCTTCGGTCAAAAAGCGTGACACCAAGCGTCGATTCGAGATCGCGAATTCTCTGAGAAATTGCGGGTTGGCTAGTGTTGAGCTTGCGTGCGGCGGAGGCAAAACTTCCTAGACGAGCGATCCAGTAAAGTGCCTCTAACTGACGATTATCAAAGAGATTCTGAGCCATTTCCCAATCCAAAAGATAAACTTTACTTATCAATAAGCATAAAAGATTGGCGTATTTCAATATGAAAAGGCCCTTGGTAACGTGACTTCTGCAAAGACAACAAAAATTCACAGTGCTCTAGAACAGCACCAGCCACCAACAGAGGAAGACCAGTCTATGGGCTTACAAAAAAACACATGTATCGGGTCGGGCTTCGTTAGCGCGGCGGTCATTTGCGGCGCACTTTTTACTGCTCAACCGGCTTTCGCAAAGATGACACTCAAGGCTAACAGCCAATGGCCCGAGACTCATTCCGGGTCTCAGGTCGACAAGTGGTGGGCCGAGGAAATTGAGAAGCGCACAGATGGTGAAGTGGAAGTTCGGCTTTTCTTCAGCGGCGCTTTGGGCAAGGCGCAGGAAAATCTTGAATTGATGCGCAGCGGCGCCATCGAGATTTCCATGATGTCACCTGGGTACTTCCCGGCACAACTGCCCATGCACGCGGCCCCAAACTCAATCCCGATGGCAATGGACAGCGTACCACAGGCCACAGAACTGATGGAACGATTGATGGATGAGCTGCCAGCTCTCAATGCTGAGGCCGAAGAGAACGGTTTGAAAACCTTGTTCTTCCATCACCTAAATCCTTATCTTCTGGTTTGTAAGGATCCGGTGACCGATGTCGCTGGCATGGAGGGCAAAAAGCTACGCACATGGGGCGAGGCATTGCCGAAGGCGGCTGAGGCCGTTGGTGCAACTCCGGTCACCCTGTTTTTGCCAGAAATTTACGAAGGTTTGTCCCGCGGCACCGTGGACTGCATCCCCTTCTCGGTGGATTTAGTTGTGAATTACAAAATCTACGAAGTGGCCAAGCATATCTCGGAAATTACCATCTGGGAGGGGCCCACCAACGCGACCTGGATTTCGCTGGATGCCTGGAACCAACTCAGCCCCGAGCATCAGGCCATTATTGAAGAAGTCTCGCGCGAAGCCATGCGAAAAGACCGCGACGCGACCATGGCCGCAGATGCGGGTGCGCGTAAGACTCTGGCCGAACTGGGTGTCACCTTCCATGAGTTCCCGGAAGAAGAGAAGCAAAAGTGGATGGATGCCAACCCCGATTTTTTTGCCGATTTCATCGTCACCATGGATGAAAAGGGCAAAGGCGACGATGCCCGCAAGATGATTTCGATCTGGGAAGAAGTCGTTCAATAAAATCCAGCAGCACGCACCCGATCCTGTTGACAAGGAACGGGTGCGTCAACGCTGATCGCCACCGTTCGAAACCATGCCGAGGTTTGGCGCAACCGTTCTTGACAAAAAGTCCAGGTTACAAAATGGACGTGTTTTTCGGTGAAACTGAAGTCCGCGGACAGAATTAGTGCGCAAAACATCTTAGCACCAAGCAATACGCAAATCAGCAGCCAACGAATGTTTGATTGGCGGCGGCGAGGCAGATGCGAGCAGCTGAACATGGGAGAAATTTATGTCCGGTAACAGGACCTTGCAAGCGAAGGAATCCGGACCAGCCCGGGGGCTTCGCTATCTCAGACGGGGCGCGGCAACCATTGCAGGCTTCGCGATGCTGGCCATGATGCTTACCGGCGCATTAGATGTTATCAGCACCAATATTCTAGCCCGGCCGATCCCCGCGGCTTTCGAGTTCATGGCGACGATGATGGTCATCGTGATTTTCTTTTCCGTGGCGCTTGCTCAGGCTCAACGGGCGCATATCCGGGTCGCGGTCCCGACAGATCACCTGCCAAAACCTCTGCGCAAGCTGACCGATATACTTCAATACCTGTTCAGCCTGACGCTGTTTTCCCTGATCGCCTGGTTCGGCTGGAAATCCGGCCTGCGTGGGTTTGAGGTCGGAGAGTATGTGTCCGGCGCGATCAATTTCCCGATCTGGCCAGCTCGTTTCGTTTTGGCCTTGGGCGCATCGCTGATGGTTCTGCAAAACCTCTATGACCTCGTCGCGTGCATCCTCAATCGTAGCGATGCCTCCGAAACCGAACGCGCCGTCGAGCGTGAATCCCAACTTCCATAAGAAGGTCTGAGACATCGTCATGGAGCCGCTTACACTCGCTATTCTCTGCGCCGCCTTCCTGTTTCTGTTCCTAGCACTTGGCATCCCTGTCGGTGTGGCAATGGGCATGGTGGGCGTGGGCGGCATGTTGGTTGATCTCGGCCCGAACTTCGCATTCGGACAATTGCAAACTCTTCCCTTTGCCGTGGTGAATGACTACTCGCTGGCCGTTTTGCCCATGTTTGTGCTCATGGGCGTGCTGGCAGAGGCGTCAGGCGTAACCGCCGAGGTCTTTCGTGTGGCCGACATGTGGTTGCGGCGCATGAAAGGCGGCTTATATCAAGCAGTGATCGTTGGGTCAGCGGTTTTTGCTGCTATCTCGGGTTCCACTGCGGTCAACGCCGTGGTGTTCACTCGCATTGCCTTTCCTGAAATGGTCAAATTTGGCTATTCGCGCAGTCTCTCTTTGGGTGCGATTGCCGGTGCCGGCAGCTTTGCGGCCATGATCCCACCTTCAATCACCATGGTGATCTATGCGGTGATGACCGAGCAGTCGGTGGGACAGCTTTTGATCGCCGGGGTCATACCTGGTCTTATCACGGCTGTGGTCTACTTATCGGGTGTACGCGTTCTGGTGGGCATCCGACCGAATTTGGCGCCACCCATCACTGAGCCCGTTCCGATGCGGGAAAAGGTGCTCGCGCTGCGAGGCATCTGGCCCATTCCCGTACTGCTCATGCTGGTCCTGGGTGGCATTTATACCGGCTCTTTCCCACCATCTGCTGCGGGCGCGGTGGGCGCGTTTGGCGCGTTCCTATATGCGTTGTCGCGCAAAAGAACGTTCAGGGGTTGGTTGGTTCCTGCGCTTCAGGACGCTGCCTTTATTAGCTGTATCCTCTTTATCGTTCTGATCGGTGGGCTGCTGCTGTCGCGTATGCTTGTTGTTGTCGGGGTAATTGACGACATCGTTCTGCTTGTCACCGCCGTCGCCGACACGCCGATCAAATTCCTGATCATGGTGTCGGTGATTTACATCGTACTTGGCTGTTTTCTGGACACCACGTCGATGATGGTGGTCACCCTTCCGTTCTTCTTTCCCGTGACCCAAGAACTGGGCATCAACCCAATCTGGTTCGGAATCGTAGTCACCAAGCTTATCGAAATCTCGGTGGTAACGCCGCCGGTCGGACTGAACCTCTTTGCAGTCATGGGAGGTGTCAAAGGGCAGGCGAGTTTCGCCGACATCTACAAGGGTGTCGTACCGTTCATATTCTTCGACATCATCGTGCTGGCAATGCTGATCGTCGTGCCCGGTTTGGCGACCTGGTTGCCGGAAGCGATGATTCAATAACGAAATTGCAATTTGCAAAATGTGGCAATGGAAATTGACGCAGTCAGAGGAGAATTATCCCAGAGCGTTCAAGTAGCCCGGCATTTTGCCTGGCTCGGGTCCCGCAATTTCATCACGCCGAAAAAAACTTTGCTCTCATCTATCTGGCGATACACCGGCGTCTTAAGAGACTGAACGGTTCGCCACCCATTCAAGGGAAACCGAAACGTGTTAAAAGCGCAGACATCAATGAACTCTGACCGCGAAAGGTATCGGGGCCTGCAAACACCGAACCGCTTGCGGATGGACATCCAATGGGGGGGCGAAGCGCATATTGACCTCCCCAAGGGTGCAATTCTGTCGATCACAAACGTCGACGGTGGAGCATCCGCATGGATCACAGCTCTGGCCGATAATGATCGCGCGTTCTCGCCCTCGGCCATCGAAGTACCTCAGGATCAAAGCACCGCCCTGGATGCGACCAGGTTTGACAGTCGCTTCATGGACGCAATCGCCAACAGCCGCGACGTGGGGCTCAAAAGCGCAAGCACCTATCATGTATTTGGACCTGAGACTGATCCTGGTGAGGTGTTCCTAACCCGAACAATTAAACCCTGCACGTTTTTCATTGTTGCCCCCGTGACAGAGGGGTTTGTGTCCGCCGGAGGCGGCGGGCGTTTCACCGTGGACGTGAAGCTTCCCGACAACGCATCCTCCGAGTTTCTGCTGCCCGAGCCTTTGGGGAAAATTCGAGACGAATGGCGCGTCGACCGCGGGACGGCAATGGCCTACACGCTGAAAAAGGGTCAGTTCGTCCAGATCATCGATATCGAAGGTCAGCAATGTTCAGACTTTATGGCTATGCATGCCGCAAGCCTGGACAGCGGTGTTGAACGCTACATAGATTCCACAGTGTCCCGGACCATGGCGCGCAGCGCTTATCCGTTGCCGGGGCTGCATGACAAGTTTTACGATCAGGACATCCGTCCTCTTCTGGCGGTTCGGCAGGACACCGTTGGCCGCCACGATACGTTTGCCTTGGCCTGCACCGCACGAGGGTACGAAGATCGTGGATTTCCCGGTCATCTGAATTGTTCCGACAATATCACCGAAGCCTACCGCCCCTATGGTATCGGAGCCCGCGCGGCATGGCCTGCGGTCAACTTCTTTTTCAACTCCTGGATGGATCAGGGCCACGGGCACTTGGCCTCGGACGAGGCGTGGTCGCGACCCGGTGACCATGTCGTCTTGGAAGCCCTGACTGATCTGGTCTGTGTCTCAACGGCCTGCCCGGATGACGTCGATCCGATCAACGGCTGGAACCCCACCGATATTCATGTTCGCATCTACGAAGAGGATACGTCCATTTCACATTCTGTTTCCTGGCGGGCGCAGCCGGAGGACGGCGAAAAACTGACCCGTCATTCCGCATTTCACCCGCGTATCTCCAAACTCACCAGCAAATACGCGGTGTCCAGAGACCTTTGGACCCCGACACATTACGACGCGACCGGCGCGGTCGAAGAGTACTGGGCCTGCAAGAACACGGCTACGCTTCAGGACATGTCGGGTCTGAGGAAATACGACATTATAGGCCCGGACGCGGCTGAACTGCTGCAATATTGCATGACGCGTAATGTGGAAAAACTAGCCCAGCACCGGGGCTTTTATGCCCTGATCTGCGACGAGCGGGGCAGCGTGTTGGACGATGGCACCCTCTTTTGTATTGAACCCACGACGTATCGCTGGTGCTGCGGTTCGGACGACTCCGCGCTGCACCTACGCGAGACAGCGGAAAAGCTGGGTTTGAACGCCCGTGTTCGCTCGCTCGGGCACCGAATGGTGAACCTTGCCTTACAGGGCCCAAAGTCCCGCGAAATCCTCAGCAAGATCGTTTACACGCACCGGGCGCGCCCGGCGCTTGAGAACATCAAATGGTTCGGCTTCACAGTAGCCCGGCTGGGAAACAGCAGTGGTCCAATGTTTCTGTTATGCCGGACCGGTTTCACGGGTGAACTGGGATACGAAATATTCTGCGACCGCGAAGATGCGCTCGAGATCTGGGACGCGGTGATGAACGCCGGCGAACCGCTTGGTCTTATGCCTATGGGCAGTGCGGCATTGGACATGGTTCGGATCGAGGCCGGGCTTATGATCGCAGGCGCGGAATTCGGGCCAGATGTGGACGCAATGGAATCGGGGTTGGGGTTCGCAGTCGATCTCAAAAAAGACAATTTCATTGGAAAGGACGCACTGGCGCGGAATGCACAAGCAGTCCGGCGAAAACTTGTCGGGTTGAATTTCCTAACCAAGCAGGCCCCGCATCATGGTGACCACGTTTTTCTTGGCCGAGAGCAGGTCGGCGTCATCACCAGCGCAACGCATTCACCCCAACTGGGACACGCCATCGCAATGGCACGCGTGGCCATTGAAAACGCGGAAGAGGGCACTGAGCTAGAGGTTGGTAGGCTCGACGGGCATATGAAGCGCCTGCCTTGTACGGTGACCAGTCTGCCGTTCCTTGATCCTAAGAGAGAGAAAGCAAGAGCTTAGCGAATGAAAAAAACCTAGCGGATCGCGGCACCGCGTCGATACTACAGCGGAGTTTCGCGCTGAACTAATGCGTGTGGCAGTGAGCGATTTGGCCGCCTTACGTGCAGAGCGATTTGGTCCGCTTTGGGCTGCGACTAGCCAATTATGCAAACCGCAGAGTACGGCGGTACAGAGCCCATTTTGACCGATGCTGCGCGATGTCCGAATGACGGCAATGCGCAAAAAGCTGACTTTGCAAAGTCGAGCGGACGGCCCTACCAAATCAGTCACCGCAGAACCACGTAGCCTCTTACCCTAGCAACCCTCAAGCATGACTCACCAGGTTATCAGCCGCCTGTCCTTTGCGTAGAAGAGGCGTATTGGAAACCGTTGCACATTGGCATGCAGGCATTGGTTGGGGGGCGATTGGCGGGACAATAAGTCCTCACCTTGAGACCTTAGCCGGAATCCACGCCCTGTCAGGCGGTAATCTATGGGCCTTCATTGCGAGACCTTAACTTTCTTTACGACCATCCCCCGGGACGTCATTTGATAGTCGAACATGTTCTTCGAGTAGACACCATGTTTGAAATAAAATTTCTTCGATTTGAAGGCCCCTGGAATGCTGGGTCTTTGGTAAACATCCGATACCGTAGGTGTTCCATCGACCCAAACATCTGTTGAAAAGTCTCCCTCTCCATTGAATTGGATCAACACCCGAAGGTTATATTCAGTACCGTCTCTTCGAAGTCGAACGTTGGGATTACCTGTTGTTCTCTCTTGGGGTTTGCATTGCTCTCCTGGGCCGAGTTTTACTGCGCTTTGGAGCCTGATCGTTCCGTTTGGCGCCACTTGAACTTTGAGGGGCGGGGCACAGCCATCACGGCCATCATGAATTTGAAAAATGTCGAACTTCTCTGAAGAGTTACTTGTTATAGCAACGTTTGTTTCAAACAAATATGCGCCTTTCACGGTTGGAGACACCTGCTCTGAAGTGATCTCTGCTCGCTGATTGTAATTGCCGCCCGTACACCGGTTGGTGCTTGTCTTGAACGTATAGACACCGCGATGCTTTTTAATTGCACCTTTATCGACGGAACACGAAGTACTCCAAGAGTTCAGAGGCGTTGCCTGTGCAGAAGCGGGTGCCCAGAACACGCAAACGAGGACGAGCCAAAAAATAAACTTCATTGTACATAGCTCCATCATCAATGCTTCATACTTGCATGGCCGAGGACGAAAATACATGTTTCTAGGTGGCTATTCTATTGACGTGTGAATGAACGCAAAGCGGCTTCACAGCTTTCAGGGCTGCTGCACTAGTTCGATAAGCTCGGCGCTGTAGTATCCAATTTGGCGGACAATGAATGCCGGGATCTCCGGATGCTGATATTTAGGTCACCTTAACAGGCATCGAAAACGACGGCACCAATACGCACACGTTTTTGACCCATGTGACGAAGGCCGTTTTCGACCAGCTAAACAAAAGCCGACATTGGCACAAGTCCAGCGAATTGGTGATTTGTCCGCATAGCAGACATTGATCGATTTTCCCCGAATGACCACTCTGCGGACAAACCGGACATCCACACTTCCTTCACCCTCCTTCGCCTTTGAGGCTCTTGGCCAACGGCTGAGCCGAGGAAGGAAAATGTATGAGACTTTCAGCCTTTGTCCTAAGCTGGTGGATGATGTGAGGGAGATGAGGGAAGATGGAAACATACGATTTTGTGGTGTGCGGGGCAGGCACTGCTGGATGCATCTTGGCCAACAGACTTTCGACCGATCCTGCAAACAAAGTCTTGCTATTGGAGGCAGGTGGCGAAATGCGGGGCCCGAACCTCTCGGCGTTAGGAGCCGCCATTGATCAATGGGATACCCAGCTTGACTGGGCCTACCGATCGACCCCGCAGGTCCATCTTAACAACCGTCGTATCTTGCTGAACCGGGGGAAGGGATTGGGTGGATCAAGTGGGATAAATTTCGGCATGTACGTGCGCGGCAATCGCGGAGATTACGATGGTTGGGCGCAATCGGGAAACACCGGATGGTCCTACGACGCAGTGCTGCCCTACTTCAAGCGGTCTGAATACAGCACGCTCTATGAAGACGACTTTCATGGAACGGACGGCAATGTTCAGATTGAACTGCCGCGGAACAGAAACCCACTTCAGGAGATGTGCTTTGAAGCGCTCGAAGACTTAGGCGTGCCTCGCAACCCTGACTACAACGGCGCAGATCCGTTCGGCAGCTTCCTTTACCAGTTCACGCTCAAGGACGGGCGTCGGGTCAGCGCAGCTGATGGGTTTCTATCGAAAACAGTCCGCGACCGGGCGAACCTGACTATCGTCACCGGTGCTCACGTAACAGGGATAGCTTTAGACGGCAGCCGAGCCACAGGCGTGACTTATGCTCTCGGACAGAATGCCGAGCATGTCACCGCTGGGGAGGTCATCCTGTCTATGGGAGCGATCGGTTCGCCGCATATCCTGATGCTGTCGGGCGTGGGACCTGCGGAGCATTTGATGGAACACGGGATAAATTGCCGTCATGATCTGCCCGGCGTTGGGCAGAACCTGTTGGATCATCCCGGTGGCCCGGGCGTCCACATCGTTTTGAAAGACCCGGAGAGGTTCGGGTTCCCAATTTCGAATGTGGCGCAAAGCGTTCAGGAATTCGAAAAAACGGGCGGCGGTCCGCTTGCGTCAATAGGCGTCGACGCAGGCGCTTTCGTACGGCTGACTGAAACCGAGGAGTATCCCAACGGCCAACTAATCTGCGCCATCGGGAACATGCATGCAGATCGCGACGCGGATATGCCGAGATTGAGATTTGGCGGCTACGTAGCTCGGACCTATTCCCAAGGCTCTGTCACACTTGCTTCGGCGAGCCCTTTCGACAGGCCGCTTGTCGATCCGAACTACCTGTCTGATCCGCTCGACCTGCAAAACTACATCGAAATGGTGCGGTTTCAGTACCAGATGGCGGATCACCCGGTGTTCGAATCTGTGCGTGCCGAAGTTCACGGGCCGGGTCGCGAGACTGACGAGATTGTTGCAGGAATAAGGGAGGGTGCATCGACATGTTGGCACTTGTCGTCGACCTGCCGCATGGGCGTAGATGACCGCGCTGTAGTCGATTCTGAGTTAAGAGTACACGCGCTTGAGGGTTTGCGAGTTATTGATGTTTCAGTTTTCCCGACTATGACCAGCAGCAACACCAACGCACCGACAATGATGGTGGCCGAGAAAGGGGCTGATCTGACGCTAGGAATCAAGAACGTAGGACACTAGTTGCTGTGTCATTGCTTAGGCTGCAAAGCGTGTCCGCTTTGGGCTCGGGGCAGTCATTCAATATATTCGGTTCAATGTCTGCTCTGGCGGTAAAGCGACCGTTCACTCGGCAGGCGCAAGTATCCACTACACTGCGGGGTGCAGTCTCTTAACGAAATAGCGTTAAAATCGCCAAGGAGGATCAAGCCTTAGCCAGAGCACAAATTGTTCTCTTCCTGTTCTTTTATTTTTGTGCAACCTTTGAGGGGGTCGCCTCGTTTCAACCAGCGCGCTTTCTCAGCAAACAATACTGCCTTGATGCACATCAGCTTTTGGACGTACGACCAGACCCCAGAGTGTGCCAAACGGAGAATAACATGAGCGCTAACGCGGACAGCGATCTAAAGAGCAGTCGAGACGTTGCAAATACTGAAGATGACTATTCGGTCTACCCGCACATGGATGGGATCAGGGCCTCTATGTCGTGGAAGCTCGGCAGTTATGGAGAACGCGGCGTCCTTACCGAGGGCATGATCGAGAACTTGTGTGAACAGTTTGACCTGCCAGCACCACTCGTGCGCGACTTGTCCACCATGCTGGGTCACTGCCTCAACAACGATGACGACATTGCAATCAATCTGACCGAGGTCCGTCGCTTGCAAGCAATTGAACGAGGTCAAAAACACCTCAAGCAACTGTCGCGGAAAGCCAAACAGAGTTCCATTGCTCCCCAAGAACTCCGGAACACATTGGGTTCGCTTTCGACTGATTTTGCGTCGACGCCAGAAGACGCAGACCTTCTTCCCCAAGTCCTCGACAAGCTAGAGTCCGCAACGACACTTAGCCAAGACATCGTGGATGACATTCGGCACATCCTTGTGACCCCCGGCGCGGTCGCAGAGATGTCGCCCCGAGACAAACGGTTCTCGCGCGACAAGCGCCGTCAGTACATCGTCGAGAGCTGCTGCTATATCTGGAAAGATGCCCGTCGCCCTTTGACCTATACGACATACTCAGACGGTCGCCCCGGAGGACAACGGCAAGGTCCGCTCGTCGACTTCATTCAGTCTGTCGTGAGGTTCATCACCGAACCGGAGCAAATCCTGAGCGGTGAGACGATCCGAGTGGATATTGACGATTTTCGCGGCAAGCTTGAGCGAGAAGAGCAAGAGCGTTGGGCACCGCCGGAATCGGGCAATCAATACACTTAGAATGAGCAAGCCTGCGTTGTCATGGTCATGGCATGACACGCGTTCCTGCCATACCCCCTTTCGACGACCGAGCGCACCAGCAGGTTGAGGCAGCGATTGACCAGTTGGTCCGATTGCTGGCTGCCCAGGCAGTACGGGAACTGGGCCGGAACGCCTCTGACAAAAAGGAGGCGCATCAGGATGCCACAGATCAATGCCAAGAAGAACCGACCCCGCAAGCTGCTGACGGTGAAGGACGTCGCTGAACTGGACAATTGCTCCGAGAAGACAGTGCGCCGTGCGATTGCGGCAGGCCTGCTTGAGGTTATCCGGGTTGGCCCCGGCGGACGCCTCATCCGCATTGATCCGGCAGCTCATGCCGTCTACCGGCAGGCACACTGCTGGTAAGAGCTCACGACTATTAATGTCTATTAATGTCAATGTGTTAAGCGCGTTTCGGGAAGAGGGCGTCCCCGTTAGTTTCGGACTTTCTGTGCTACGCTTTTCCCGAATCGGACCTCCTGTCCACATCCGTCCACCCGAGACCTGACATGTCCAAAGGAACGCAAACCCGATGACTAAGCAGAGCCCCGTTCAAATGACGCTGGCCTTCGTCAAAGCCGACACACCGATGTTTGCCGACCTTATCGAACAGCTGCACTCCTACACCTCTCTGTCTGACGCGCGCCGCCGCGACTTGATCTCCGGCCTGCGCCGCGTAGCTAAAGCCCTTGGGTTGCCGCCAGAAGATGTGCCCTGCGATAGCCGCTGGTTGCAACCTCGTTTGGCCAAAATCGCCCCAGCCGCACTTGGTCTGACACCAAAGAGCTGGCAAAACGCGGTCAGTGATGCCCGGGCCGCGCTCGCGCATTTCGGGCTGGTGGAACGGCGCTTCAACCGGATCGGCGATCTGTCTCCCGCCTGGAAAGCACTCTGGGCCGATGTGCTGGCATCCGGCGACAAGACGTTGCAACCCGCGCTCTGCCGCTTCGTGCATTTTCTCAACCGGCAGGGGGTTGAGCCTGCCATTGTGCGTAAAGAGCATGCCCGAGTCTACCGAGAAGCACTTGAGCATAATGAGATCAGCAAATCTCCTGATGTTGCCTATCGGGCTGCGGTCAACGGCTGGAACCTGGCGGCCCGACGTATTTCACAATGGCCCAAGGTCACTCTGCCTCTGGAATCACGTCAAAAGGTCATCACTTTTCCGGCGACTGATTTTCCGGCGCCATTCCAAACCGATCTTGCAAAGCTGATGCATCGTCTGTCCAATCCAGACCCGCTGGAAGGGAATGGTCAGAACAGAGCACTCCGACCCGCAACCCTGTCCCAATACCAAAGACAGTTGGTTCGGTTTGCCTCCGAACTGGTTCATTCTGGCATTCCAATTAGCCACATTGGCGGATTGGACGTCCTGATCAATCCGACGATGGCTGAACGGGGTTTGCGCCAGATGTTATCGCGTACCGACAACCAGACCACAAAGATGATCAGCGAGATCGCCGCTTTGCTCCGCAACCTGGCCCGGATACTCAATGCACCCGATGGCACCCGGGACGCTCTGTCGGGGCTTGCCGCGCGCCTGGCCGTCAAACCTCAAACTGGCATGACCCAAAAAAACCGAAGCCGGCTGCGGGTGTTGCAGGAGGACCAGCATCAGCAGCGCCTGCTGCTTCTGCCTGAACGGATTTTCGCGCGACCACGCGGCACGTCCAAACCGTATGGCTGGGCTCTGGCGCGCGAAGATGCGCTCGCCATCGCCATCCTGCTGGTCTGCCCGGTTCGCGTGAAGAACCTGGCTGACATCCACCTGGAACGCCACCTGCACCGTCCCGGTGATGGCCGAGCCTATCTGGTTCTGGAAGACGGCGAGACAAAAAATGAGCGACCTGTCGAGTTCGAGATCCCGCGTGATGTATTGCGCATGATCGACGCGCATCTCAAATCTCGCTGTCCGGAACTCTGTCCGGCCGGGACGCCTTGGCTGTTTCCCCGGAGGGATGGTCAGCATTCGGTTGATCCCGGCGTTCTGTCTGCGCGCATCTCCAAACGGATCCGGAAAGAAACGGGGTTGGAAATGAACGCCCACCTGTTTCGGCATTTCGCGGTGATGAACTGGCTCGACGCCAATCCCGGCGGCTACGAGGTCGCGCGCCGGTTGCTTGGGCATTCGGAAGTCAGCCACACGATCAACATGTATTCCGGTCTTGAAGCACGGTCGGCGACACGTGCCTTTGCCGACCTGATAGACGCCAAGAAAGGGCGTCGCTGATGAGCCTTGTATTGCCTTTCATCGACTGGCCCGCGCAAGACCGCGAGATGTGGACCAACCTTCAAAAGGAAGGTGGACCGCTTGACGATTGCGGCGCGCTCTCACACCTACGCGCGACTTCCTTAAAGACGTTAGAGTTACGTTATGCCCGATGGTTGCAATGGCTGATTACCAGCGATGCGGAGGCGATTGCACTGCCCCCAGCGCGACGCGCGACCGTGCCGCGCCTTTCGGCTTGGCTTCAGGACCTCTCACACACACGGCCTATGACCCGGTTAATGTTCATTGATGGCGTGTTGCGTATTCTCGCTGCAACTGATCCCACGCCGGACTGGTCCCTCCAGAATAGGTTAAAGACGGGATTGAAGCGCGCCGCGGGTCGAGGTGATCGGGATCGCAAACTTGGGCGTGTGTTGTCCAGCGAGGTTCTATTCCGTGCAGGGCTGATTCTGGCGACAGGTCATGCAGAAGCGGCGCCAACACCGCTACGTAGTATGATGTGCCTGCGGGATGGCACCATGATAGCGATGTTGGCCTTGATGCCGATGCGGCGACGCGCCTTCGCGGGCCTTCGGATTGGCACATCCCTGTATGTCGCAGCAGACACGATGACCGTCGCGCTCCCCGGGGATCTCACCAAATCAGGGCATCCCTGGGAAGCTGATGTTCCCCAGAGCGTTGAGCCGCTCTTGCGCCGTTATATCAACGAAGCCCGTCCCTTTTTTATGGAGCGTGGCCAACAGCATCACAATGTCCTGTGGGTTGGCCGGTCTGGCACTCCTTTGAAGAAAGACGCGCTGAGCCCCCGGATCGCGGAGCAGACACTGAAGCTGACGGGTCGCCGTATTCCACCGCATTTCTTTCGGGATGCTGCCGCGACAACCCTGGCCCGCTCTTCTCCGGAACACGCCAAGCTAATTCGACCAATTCTTGCGCATACGAGCTTCGGAACCGCCGAGCGCCACTACATCCACGCCCAGACAATTGAAGCGGGCCGCGACTACGCGGCTTTGATCAACCAGAAGAGAAAGGCCCGGCGATGACCCGAGTTGCAATCTATGCCCGTTTCTCCAGCCAAATGCAGAGAGACGCATCCATCGATGACCAAATGCGACTGTGCCGGGAGCGTGCTGAGCGGGAAGGATGGACTGTTATTGACGCCTATTCTGATCGTGCGGTCTCCGGCGCCTCCATGTTGCGCCCCGGTCTGCAAGCCCTGTTCCATGCTACACAGGAAGGACAGGTTGATCTGATTTTGGCGGAAGCACTGGACCGGTTGAGCCGAGACCAGGCGGATATCGCGGCGATCTTCAAACGGTTAAGCTTTGCAGGAGTTGGCATAGTGACACTGGCTGAGGGCGAGATCAGCGAATTGCACGTAGGTCTCAAAGGCACCATGAACCAACTGTTCCTCAAAGACCTGGCCGACAAAACCCGGCGTGGTCTTCGCGGGCGGGTCGAGCTTGGCCGTTCCGGCGGCGGCAACAGCTATGGTTACGACGTCGTCCGGCGTCTTGGACCCGACGGCCAACCCGTCACGGGAGAACGAATGATCAACGCAGCGGAAGCTGAGATTATCCGACGGGTATTACATGACTTCACCGAAGGGCACTCCCCGAAAGCCATTGCGCGCCGCCTTAACACAGAGGGTGTCCCCGGTCCCCGTGGCAAGTTATGGCGTGACACCGCCATTCGAGGGCACCGAGTGCGTGGGACGGGCCTTCTCAACAACGAGCTTTATGTCGGCCGCCTCGTCTGGAACCGGCTGCGCTATATCAAGGACCCCGAGACCGGCAGACGTGTTTCCCGTCTCAACGATCCCTCCAAATGGATCATCACGGAGGTCCCCGAGTTGCGGATCGTCGGGGATGAGCTTTGGGAGGCGGTCAAACAGCGGCAAGGTGAGATCGAGGCTGATCCCCGTATCAAAGCCATCAAAGAAACCCGGTTTTGGGAGAAGCGTCGCAAAAAGCACCTTCTGACAGGTCTTGCATTCTGCGGTACCTGCGGAGGACCACTCGCAACAGTCGGACGCGACTACCTTGCCTGCTCTGCCGCTCGCAAACTCGACACTTGCGCGCACAAGCAATCCATCCGCCGCAATGTTCTGGAAGACGCTGTTCTGGATTTGCTTCGTCAGCGTCTGATGCAGCCCGACGCAGTAGCCGCTTTTATCAAGTCCTTCAGCGAAGCCGCCAACTCAGAAGCCAGCACAGCGGTGGTAGCGCGGACCCGTCTACAATCCGAGCGGGACAAAGCTGCGCGCAAACTGAATGGGTTTTATGATGCAATCGCAGAGGGCATTCGTACGCCCGGGCTTCAAGCCAGGCTCGAAGAGCTCGAAGCGCAGATCGCCGATCTGGATGCAAAGCTGTCTGAGCCCGCGCCCTCGCCGGTGCGACTGCACCCAAATCTGTCTGAACTCTATCGCTCCAAGGTCACTGATCTGGCACAGGCGCTATCGGATCCGTCTATCCGCACAGCGGCTTTGGAGATCATTCGGGACTTGATCGAACGTGTTACGATCCAACATGAACGGAATGGCGTGCAGATCGAACTGGAGGGTGCCCTGGCCGCGATGATTGGCCTGGTTCAGAACGAACAAAGCCGCCTTGCGGCGGCTTGTTCGGTAAAAGTGGTTGCGGGAGTAGGATTTGAACCTACGACCTTCAGGTTATGAGCCTGACGAGCTACCGGGCTGCTCCATCCCGCGACAGGGTCGAATAAGTGCGATATCGTTAGAGAGATTGTGTGGGCTTTTTCTAGGTTTGGCGGTGACCTACTCTCCCGGGGCTTAAGCCCAAG
>NZ_JBQFXS010000033.1:0-25381 GCF_056541025.1 Ruegeria sp. AK4 | reverse complement strand
ATCATGAGCTGGCTTTCGACTTGATACGACCGACGAGTCATTCACTCGTTAATTCCGAAAGCGTCAATGGCCGAAAGTTTGCAACGGAACCCGGGCAGAGACCAGGGCGCGCGAGGATCAGGCCTATGAGGCCCGCGCGGCAGAGCGCACTGAGCGGGCTCGGAAACTGGCCGTCGTCGAAGATCTGGTTTCGCGGCGAAACCCGACCCAGCGCGATGCGGACAAGAGGTTGTTTCTGTCTGGCCTGACTGACGATCTGGATCGCAAACATTTCCGCGCGCATGGGTGGAGGTCGAGATCGAACGCAGCGGCGGTTTTCGCGTTCTGGGAAGAGCTGGAACCGGGTGTATTCGAAGACCATGGATAGTTTGAAACAACCTTGAAACGCGGGGTGTGTTTCAAGGTGGCAACCAAGGCCGATATTCAAAAAATCTCGACCTGTCTGCTGAAAGAAACCACGAGAAAAGTGCACGTGCTTTGATGGTAAGGCTCAAGCAGTGCTTTCAGTTTTCAGGGCCTTCGATTTCAATTGGTCGGATGTTGACTTTCAATTGGTCGTTCCCGTACTTTCAATCGGACAAAAAGAAGTCTTTCGAACATGTATCCAAGATTTGCCAAAACCAGAATAGAAGAAGCGTTGTCAGACACGCGTGTTGTCGTGATCTCCGGACCTCGGCAGTCTGGCAAAACAACCTTGGCAACAGAAATCGCCTCTGACAAAGTTCCCTTTTTGACATTGGACGATGCGACTGTGTTGCAATCAGCCATAGATGATCCGGTCGGTTTTATCCGCGGGTTGGACCGGGCGGTTATCGATGAGGTTCAGCGCGCACCGGACCTCCTTCTGGCAATCAAGAAAACGGTGGATGATGACAAAAGGGCAGGGAGGTTTCTGCTGACCGGTTCCGCCAACCTGATGACCATTCCCAAGGTCGCGGACTCTCTTGCCGGGCGAATGGAAATTGTCCGTCTCCTACCTCTCAGCCGGACGGAAATCCTGGAAACGAAATCGGGTTTTATCGACCGGGCATTCGAAGCCAAAGCCCCTGTCGTAGACCAGCCGGTCATTGGCGATGAACTTGTTGAGACAGTTCTTTCCGGTGGCTACCCCGAGGCTCTTGGACGGAAAAGATGGGGGCGAAAGCAGGATTGGTACCATGATTATCTTGATGCGATTGTACAACGGGACGTTCGCGATGTGGCCCAGATCGAACAGCTCGCAATCATGCCAAAACTACTGGCAGTTCTGGCAGAGCATTCTGGTCAACTGGTCAATTACTCGGGGATCGGTGCTGCCATTGGTCTGAATCACGTGACCACTCAGAAATACGTACGTGTGTTTGAAAACCTCTTTCTCGTGCACAGTTTGCAGCCGTGGTTCACCAATCGCCTGAAGCGCCTGACCAAATCCCCCAAGTTGCACTTCCTGGATGCAGGCCTTCTGGCGGCCATGCGCAGCATTACTCCGGACACTGTCAAAAAGGACAAGACACCCTTCGGGTCGATCCTGGAAACATTTGTGTTCAGCGAGTTGCGCAAGATTGCAACCTGGAGCGAGCAAAGGTGCACGTTTTCGCATTTCCGCGACAAAGACAGAAACGAGGTGGATATCGTTCTGGAAAACAGGCGTGGCGAGATCGTTGGGGTCGAGGTGAAGTCGTCTGCTACCGTTACCTCCAGCGACTTTTCCGGGATGCGTAGGTTGACAGAGGCGTGTGGTGACAAATTCATCCAGGGGCTCGTTCTTTACGACCACGATCAGGTTGTACCCTTCGCGGACAACATGTTCGCAGCTCCAATTTCCAGCCTGTGGGCAACGACTTGATGGACGCGCAAAGCCAAGGAAGGGCAGGGGGCTTGAACCATCGATATCGCTGTTCCCGGCAGGTAGTATTCAGCACAAAGGGCGGGAAACGGTCATTTGCCGCAGGCCTCTCGCGTCACGCCGTGCAAAACCTCTATCAGGATCTCCCTGCCGCTTTTCCGACCCGTATTCCACTGGAAAAGTCTCTGCGGGACGTGGCCCGTTTGCACAAGACGGACTGGGGTTTTGTACTTCGCACGTTGGAGCATCTGGGCGAAGCGTCTGGAAAGGCTCGGCGGATCAGATGCAGCAGATACTGTTAAGGTGTCTGCTTCGATGAAGCTGTTGGCATGCATTTAACAGATACGTGAGATTTGGGGACTGGAAGTAAGAAAGCTTTGCCCTCTTGTCAGTCTCAATCCAATACTGAAGCACGTGACATTGTTGTCGGAGATTTAGTTGCGATTTAGCGTAGGCATCGCTGTGTCAATTCTGGTGGCTGTGTCTATCGGGGTATCGACGTTTATCGTCCATTCCCTGTGGTGGACAACAGCGCGCGACAATAGCCGTATGCTGGCGGCTGAGATCAACGGCCAGATTGCAAATACCGTGCGCATTGAAGTGGGCGTGACCCTCAGGTCGGCCGAAGCCGCCTGGGCAGCCGTTCGCACTATCTTTGTACAGAACGTCATTGCGACACGACAGGCCGACAAGCGAGAGTTTGTCTTTCTGTCACAATTGCAGGCGCAGCCGAATATCTCGTGGATTTTCTTCGGCTGGCCCGATGGGAATTTTTTTGCGTCACATCGCCTGGGTGACGGCGGGCTCGAGATGATTGAAATCGACGAGGGTATTCGGGACGGAATGTTACGGAAAGACCGTTACATCTTCATTCCCGGTGACATCCAGTTCGAAGAAAGGACCTTTACCGAAACATCCTATGACCCGCGCGAACATGCCTGGTTTGAAAACTTCATGGGCCTCAACTCTGCCGGGTGGATCGAAGCGCGTGATCTTCCGGATAGTGACAAAACCGTTTACGCCTTTGCCGGTCCGATAGATGTCAGCCGAACGCGGCAAGGGGTTCTGGCCGTTGCGATCGATACGGACCGATTGTCACGCTTTCTTGCCACGCTCGCACCCGGCGAGTTTGGCGCGGCATTTATTCTGAACGCCAATGGCAAGGTCATTGCAGTTCCCGACGCTGAAGCGGATGAGATCACTCCGGCGCGCATGGGTGAGGGCAAGCTTTACGAAGCCGCCATGATATCGGGCGAAAGGCTGTTGGCTGACCCCCAAACAAATACCTCGGGCACTTTGACGAAACGTATCGTCATCGACGGTGTACCTTATGCGGTGGCGTTGACGCCGCTGGGATTTTACGGTTGGCGCGTTGCAACAGTCATACCCGAAGCGGCCTTTCTGTCGGGCATCGATGAAACGCTGATCAACCTGATTTATGTGTTGATCGTTGTGGTGGTTTTTGCAACAGGACTGGCAAT
The DNA here is from genome assembly GCF_056541025.1 of Ruegeria sp. AK4. NCBI lineage: Bacteria > Pseudomonadati > Pseudomonadota > Alphaproteobacteria > Rhodobacterales > Roseobacteraceae > Ruegeria > Ruegeria sp. AK4. The sequence goes on along the minus strand of NZ_JBQFXS010000033.1, from coordinate 22,075 downwards.
CTGGCTGATCCGCAGAGTTGTGGCAAATCCGTTGGCGCGCATCGCTGAAGACCTGGGTAAAATTGAACGCTTTGACGTCGAACGGATTGCGCGCAGACCGTCCAGCCTGTCTGAGCTTGCCAATCTTTCTGCAGCTACCGCCAGTATGGCGGCAGGTTTGTCTGCGTTCCGAAAATACGTGCCCACGGATCTCGTGCGTATGTTGGTTGCTGAGGGCATCAAGATACAGCCAGGCGGAGAAATCAAACAGATTTCCGTTTTGTTTTGCGATGTTACTGGGTTCACCGGTCTGTCCGAAAAACTTGGTCCCAAGATTGTCCAACTCATGGAGCCCTTTTTCAATGCGGCCTCTGTGGCCATCACTCAAAACGGTGGAACGATCGACAAATTCATTGGCGATGCGGTAATGGCGTTTTGGGGTGCACCCCGCAAAGATACCAACCACGCTGAAAATGCCTGCCGCGCAGCGTTGGACCTTGTCGCTGCCGTAGATGCGTCCGAAGTTGAAGATAAGGCCGGCAACCTTCTGCGCGTCAGGATCGGGGTGAACAGCGGTGAGGCTCTGGTCGGAAATATCGGCTCAGAACAGCGTCTGAACTACACCGCGATTGGTGATGTCGTAAACGTTGCCAGCCGGCTGGAAAGTGCCAATAAAGACTTTGGCACGCTGATCCTGATCGGAGAGGAGACGCGACGTCAGGCCGCCGGCTCGATTGTGGTCCGTGAACTGGACACGCTTGCCGTGTTCGGACGCACCGAAGAACTGGTTGTCTATGAACTGATCGCGATGCAGGATGAGTTTGATGGATCCCTTGCCTGGATTGGGTTGTATGAACAGGGCCTTGCACACTACCGGGCCGGGCAGTTTGAAAAAGCTGTTGCAGCATTCGTGGCCGCAGATCAGGCCCGAAACGGGGATCCCGCCTCAGTCGCAATGATGGCCCGGGCTCAACTCCTGTTGGACAGGCCACCACCGGAAGGCTGGCGTGCTGTTACAAGAACCAAAAAGTACTAGATTTCACTCGATCAAGTTCGGGCGCTTCGATCTCGGGTTTTTTTGCAGACATGTGACGTTCTGATTGCGCGCACAAGCGTCCGTGGTTTGGACGGCTATTCGGAAAATCCGAAAATTCGCACTTTGCATGAGCGTAACATGCCGGCGACATCACAGTTGCAGCGAATACCCGGCTGGTGCGCTGCTGCCCCAACATTGGTGCAATTGCTTGAATGAGCGCGAAGAACCCTATAACCGGCGTCGCAATTTCGCGTGTCACGCAGAAACATCGGAGGGCGAAACTCGCGGAACGCATAACAAACCGGCCCAGAAAAACGTTGTGGTCAAGAGTAGTTGTTTAGCCTGGTGCACTTCGTATACAGACAGCAGATGTGTGAGGGAAAAACATAACATCCAGACAAACGTGAAAATGAAAGTTTGTACTTTCAGCCTCTCCAATCGGCTTTAGGAGCCGACAATTTTGCATCTTGGTTCCCAGCGCTAATTCCCTTCTGAAATTATCAACCCCCCGCGTTTCACCAGGAGGTCAACAATCGCGCTGACCCCTTTTTTGTGACGAAGGGACGCGAACAAAAAAGGCCGTCCGTTGCGCATTCTGGCTGCATCTCTTTCCATGACCTCCAGTGAAGCGCCAACATGCGGCGCCAGATCGGTTTTGTTTATGACTAGGATGTCGGATTTTGTTATTGCCGGTCCGCCTTTTCGCGGGATTTCCTCACCAGCGGCGACGTCGATCACATAGATTGTAAGGTCGGCGAGCTCCGGGCTGAACGTAGCCGACAGGTTGTCGCCGCCGCTTTCGATCAGAACAACATCAAGATCGGGATGGCGTTCCTGCATTTCAGCGACCGCTGCAAGGTTGATCGATGCATCCTCGCGGATTGCTGTATGGGGGCAACCGCCCGTTTCGACGCCGATAATCCTGTCTTGGGGAAGGATCTGCATACGCATCAGCGCTTCGGCATCCTCCTGCGTGTAAATGTCATTGGTGATGACGCTCACCGAACAGAAATCGCGCAGGGCTTCAGATAAGGCAGCGGTCAAAGTGGTCTTTCCGGCTCCAACCGGACCACCGATGCCAACGCGAAGAGGGCCGTTCATACTGCTCATGTCCGAAATATCCTTGAATACTGTGTTTCATGTCTCATCGACGCGATGTCCGTTAGGAATGCAGTCGAACTCAACTCTTCCAAGCCTGCCGATTGCGCCTTTTCGGCGATATGAGAACATAGCGGTGTCAAATCACGGATCAGCCTCTGAGCATCGGTTTGTCCCAGTGGCACAAGGCGCGTCGCACAGGCGACAAGGTTGCTTGCGAATGCTTGCAGAAACATCTTGGTCGTCAGCAGCAGGGGAAGGTTTTGTAGTCTTGCAGCCCGTCCAATCGAGACGGGGTAAGTGAACTGCCCAAGGTCCAATTCCCAGACCCCTTTGGTGACATTTCCGAAGGCCTGCCCCAGCAGTTCGGTTTCCATGAGCCTTTCGGATGTCGCGCAAAAGGCCCGCGCCGTGACATCGACGTTGATCAGGTCATCTTTGTCCAGCGCATTGAAGGCCGCCACAACGAACAGAGCGTCATTCCACCCAGATCCATGTTCCAGCGCATCTGATATCCAGGCTTCGGTATCTTGAGAATTCGCGACAGTTCCCTCGTCAATTGCAGCTTCCAACCCATGGGAATAGGCAAAGGCCCCTACAGGATATGCCGGAGAAAACCACTGGATCAGCGTCAGGATATCGCCGTCAGTGGGCGTGGCCATGGGTCCTGCCGTGGCCATAGGCCCCGCCTTCGGGGGTGAACGGCTCGTGCACCTCTCGCACTGAGGCGCCAATTTTCAGAAGCATGTCTCGAATGACATGATCGACCTGGATCAACAGGCGATCCTTTTCGATCTGGCAGGGAGTATGGCGGTTGCCGATATGCCATGCGATGCGCGCCAGGTCAGGGGCTGCAACCTCGAGCAAGGTTTCAGGTGCGGCCTGTATTTCCACTTCGCGACCGTCATCCAGAACCAACGCGCCGCCATGGTTCAGCGAGGTCGTTTGCGCCAGATCGACAAGAATCTGTTCGCCACTTTCGCATGTCAGGACCTTGCGGCGCAAAAACCGGTCTTCATAGGTCAGCGAAAGGGCGTCCGCAGGCTCGCCGTGTAAATGATCATAATACTGCCGTGCTGTACAAAGGAGGATGGTCATGTCAGCGCCCCCTCTGTGGAACGGGCAGCGATTACCAGATGGAGCCCGCGAAAACGTGTTGTACGATCCGGTCGCGGGACAGGCCGCGTTTGCGCAGTTCTTCGTCGCTCAGCGATTGCAGGAACTGCACTTGATCGGTGCGCGATCGTGCTTCGGCCAATCGAGCAAGAGCCGAAAAGATCGACGAACCAATTGCCGAGAACAGACCGAATACGGAAAAACCGGAATGCGGTTGACTTTCTGTGTGTGCCATTGGGACCCTCGTAAGCTTGCGAGACGTTGGTCCTCCCTTGCGTCCTAATATCTGTCATCTTTCACTCGCTTAGTAGTGGCTGATTGGTCATGCCCGGGATGCGCTTGCTGCAACGCAGCGTAATTTTTAATCAGAACATGAAGTATCGCTGTGCCATCGGTAGAACTTCGGCAGGCTGACAGGTTAGCAATTCGCCATCCGCGCGCACCTCGTAGGTTTCCGGGTCAACTTCGACATGCGGTGTCGCGTTGTTCAGCAAAAGGTCCTGTTTGCCAATCTCTCGCGTGTTTTGGACAGCGACGGTCTGCTTTGCCATTCCAAGTGTATCACCGATCCCGTCCGCCTGCGCGGCCTGCGAGACAAAGGTGATTGCCGAGTTTTCAACGGATCGGCCATAGGCGCCAAACATTGGGCGGCTATAAACCGGCTGCGGTGTGGGGATCGATGCGTTGGGATCACCCATCTGGGCGCAGGCGATTGTGCCACCCAGCAAAACCATCTCTGGTTTCACACCGAAGAAAGCAGGATTCCAAAGGACCAAGTCAGCGCGTTTGCCTTCCTCGATACTGCCGATTTCGTGGCTCAGGCCATGGGCAATGGCCGGGTTGATTGTGTATTTCGCAATATAGCGGCGTACGCGTAAGTTGTCGTTCTCACCGGTTTCCTCGGGTAGGCGCCCGCGCTGTTTCTTCATCTTGTCAGCGGTTTGCCAGGTTCGAATCAAGACCTCTCCGACCCGGCCCATGGCCTGACTGTCAGACGCGATGATCGAGAATGCCCCCATGTCGTGCAGGATATCCTCGGCCGCAATCGTCTCGCGCCGAATGCGGCTTTCGGCAAAGGCCACATCCTCGGGGATGGATTTGTCGAGGTGGTGACAGACCATCAGCATGTCGAGGTGTTCCTCGACCGTGTTCACGGTAAAGGGCCGCGTGGGGTTGGTCGAGGACGGCAGAACATGTTTCTCACCGCAGATCTTGATGATGTCCGGAGCGTGACCACCCCCTGCGCCTTCGGTGTGGAAAGCGTGGATCGTGCGGCCCTTCATGGCGGCCACTGTGTTCTCGACAAAGCCTGATTCATTGAGCGTGTCGGTGTGGATCATCACCTGCACGTCCATCGCGTCTGCCACCGACAAACAGCAGTCGATGGCGGCAGGGGTGGTGCCCCAGTCCTCGTGCAGTTTCAGGGCACAAGCCCCGGCCTTGACCTGTTCTTCAACTGCTGCGGGCAAGGAGGCATTGCCCTTACCCGCAAAAGCCAGGTTCATCGGAAACGCATCCGCTGCCTGCAACATCCGCCCGATATGCCAGGGGCCTGGCGTGCAGGTGGTGGCCAAGGTGCCATGCGCAGGGCCTGTGCCACCGCCAAGCATGGTTGTCAGGCCGGAATGCAGCGCGTCCTCGATCTGTTGCGGGCAGATGAAGTGGATATGGCTGTCGAACCCGCCGGCCGTCAGGATGCGGCCCTCGCCCGCGATGGCCTCGGTCCCCGGACCGATTATGATGTCGACGCCCGGCTGGGTATCCGGGTTTCCTGCTTTGCCGATCTTGGCGATGCGCCCGTCTTTCAAGCCGACATCCGCTTTGTAGATGCCGGAATGATCGACGATCAGCGCGTTGGTGATCACCGTATCCACGGCCCCTTCGGCGCGCGTGGCCTGAGATTGCCCCATCCCGTCGCGAATGACTTTGCCACCACCGAACTTGACCTCTTCCCCATAGATGTCTTCGCGGTGCCCGGTTTCGCTGAAACGCGCTGCTGTTGCGCGCTCGACGATTAGGTCTTTCTCGACCTCGATGATCAGATCGGTATCCGCCAATCGTACTTTGTCGCCGACTGTAGGGCCGAACATCGAGGCATAGTCACTCCGGCTGATCTTGCCCGGCATCTTTTAGAGCCCCCATGACATGCATATTGAAACCGTAGATGTGGCGGCGCCCATCGTAGGGCACCAGCATAACCTCGCGCGTTTGGCCTGGCTCAAATCGCACGGCAGTGCCTGCCGGGATGTCCAATCGCATTCCCAAGGCCGTGTAGCGATCAAAATCCAGGGCCGAGTTCGCTTCGGCAAAATGGTAATGGCTGCCGACCTGCACGGGTCGATCACCGGTATTGGCGACGACAACCAGACGGCTGCTGCGTCCTGCGTTGAGCGTCAGTGAACCTTCGGCAGGAATGATCTCACCCGGGATCATTTCGGCAGCTTCATTATCACTGTGATGGCGATGACTGCGATCAAGGCCAGCCCAGCTGCGAGAAGGGCGTAATCACTGCCATGAGCATGAACATGGGTATCCGTATGGGCCACGGCAGGACCAGCCAGAACAAGAGCGGGAAACAGCATGCGGGTCATGGGAAACTCCTTTGAAATTCAGCGAATGGGGTTATGGACGGTCACAAGCTTGGTGCCGTCGGGGAATGTGGCTTCGACCTGCACCTCGTGGATCATCTCGGGCACGCCTTCCATGCATTGGTCGCGGGTGATCACTTCGGCGCCGGCTTGCATCATATCGGCGACCGAACGGCCGTCGCGCGCGCCTTCGACCACGGCGTCAGTTATCAAGGCAATGGCCTCGGGGTGGTTCAGCCTGACGCCACGGGCCAGCCGCTTGCGGGCGACCTCGGCAGCCATGGCGACCAGCAATTTGTCTTTTTCACGAGGGGTCAGGTTCATGTCAGAGCATCCAGCATCGGGGCAATGTGTTTTTGTTCAGTCGGCGCAGAGCCGGTATCAGCGTTCGGCGCAGTGCAAAGCTGTTGCTGGCCAGAATGCGAACGACCAATAGGTCTTTCCGGATCAGGGTTGCCCCGGCGGTGTCCGGTAGCATTTCCCGGACAGGTTTCAGATGACCTTCGGCAGAACTCGACGCCAAGACGATTAACGCCATCGCCCCCGCCCCGTTTGCAATATGAGGTTTGGATAAGTGCCTATGCCAATCACCAGAGAACCTGATCGTCTCGAGAAACACCGGCGTCCCTCCGCGTCGAACCTCGATCCGATCGCGCAAGCGGATGTCGGTCAGCGTCTCGCCCATGGCAACGCGCCCAAAGACAAGCGGCTCGACCATCAGCATTTCAGCGTCGAGCGCCATGTCGATCCGGAGGCGTCTATCCAAAGCACTGCCGTTGTACAAGATGGTCTCTTGCGGCAACCAGTTCAGCCGGGCATCACCCTCAACCGTCAAGTGATTTGTAATCTGGCCCCATTCTTCAGGCCGGGCTTTGTAGGCGCGCTCGCAGGCTTGTGTCGTCAAAGTCAGCGCCGTGCTTTTTGCTGCTTTGCAAGAAAACCGGAATGAATCGCCACCGGTCACGCCGCCCGCCGTGTTCAGAAGAACCGCATCCAGATCAGGTGAGGTCGCTCTAGGGAACAGGCATCTAAAGGACCCGGACTGTCGAAACGTGTCCAGCACGGTCCTGTGGCACAATTGCTTGGTGGATAAGCTGACGGTGCCTGCAGCACGCGTCGGTACCGCGCTGTGCGTGGGAAATATGGCTGCAACTTGGGTAATAGGGCACCTTTAGAGCGTCGTTCGGTGCCATCTGTTTCTCTGTTGAAGTGTCGGAACACTAACCTGCAGTGTCAGAATCTGCTTATTTCCACGCCATGTGCCTAATTTTTGTACAGCGCTTCTGCCTTGGATGAAAAAATAGGCGCATCTCGCCGATTTCCCAAATTGGGCTAAAGGAAAGTTGCCAAGCTTGCTGCAATGCAGAATCCGCATGGGTTCCATTGCAGAGATGATCTGGGGGTGTGTGGGCTGCGCGAGTTGAACCTCGAACCCAACCGCTACACGTATCGCAACAACAGTTGCGGGGATTGAGCAGCCTTATCTGACTGGTCCAACTTGATTGTTATTGCATGAGACATTTTCTCTGGTTCGTGACCAGTTCCACGCAAATAGCGGCTTTGTCCCGCAGATTGTGAATTTGTCCATCTGTTAATCTTACTCGTACCGCGAATGGCATGTGTGGATAGCTCCCGCATAGCAAGACATTTTTTGAAAGTAATTTCGCACTGGTCAGAAGCAGACGTGTGTCCGGCCTGTTTGCGCAGCACACGCGGCTGCTGGCCTTGATGGTTTCCGCGACCAAGTCCCATACGGGTATTGCGGACAACTAGTGTCCTTGCCGTTCGACGGGGTGTCTTGGCTGGCCGGCTGACTGTACTCCATCATTTCAAGGGTCTTGCTGTCTCGAGTATTCCCTTCTTGTTCTCTCAGATCGTGTGGGGACGGTAGTATTCGCTCTTGGTCGGCACAGCCCAGACGATCCGCGCCGTCTTATTGGCCATGGCGATTGTCGCCAAACGGGGAGGCTTGCGGGCGAGCAGGTCTATGGCCCATGGATCGACACGGTCGGGGTTCACCTTCATTTGCCGCAATCGCGCCGTCATACCGGTCACCAAGAGGCGCCGGATATATCGGTCGCCCATCTTCGTGATCCGCCCCAATCGTTCCTTACCACCACTGGATCGGTTGAGCGGCGTCAGACCAAGCCAGGCTGCAAACTGTCTGCCGTTCTTGAACTGCTTCGCGTCACCGACGGTTGCAACAATTGCCGATGCTGTCACGGGTCCAACTCCTGGGATCGTGCGCAGCAACATCACGCGCTTGTCCAGTTTCGAATGCAGGCGCATGCGCACCTCGTACCAACGGAGGCGGAGATGCATGGCAACGAGTTGATGACTCAGCTGCTTGAGAACATCCATCGCAATTTCAGGCAGGTCTGGTTTGTCTCCATCCAGAAGGTTCTTGGCATACTTCACGGCACTTCCTGTACCCTGCGCTATGATAATGCCAAACTCGACCAGCAGGCTGCGCTTCCGATTTCGGCGCTACAAACCGCATTTTTGGGCGCGTCACTGCCTCGCAAACCGCCTCAGCATCAACCGCGTCAGATTTGCCGCGTTTCACATAAGGCTTCACGTAGTTGGCCGGGATCAGCCGAACATCATGGCCCAGCTTTGAGAGTTCTCGTGCCCAATGATGACTGGACCCGCATGCTTCCATCCCCACCAAACATGGCTCGAGTTCATCAAAGAAGGCGACAAGTTGGGCGCGCCGGATCGCTCGATTGAAAACGACGGTGCCATCCGTAGTAATCCCATGGACTTGAAAAACATGTTTGGCCAGATCGATGCCGACTGTTGTAACTTGCATTGGGTAGCTCCTTTCCTAGCAGTGATACACAACTGCAGTATGGCGCATTGCGACGCCGGTTGGAGCAGGAGCTATCCACCCCATCGGGTTCAACAGGCGGCGCCGCAGCATGGAGATTATGGGGTGAATGTCCGGAAAGGGGGGCGAGGCGACAGATGCAAACCCGCCACCGGTTTTATTTGGTGGCGGGCGATTTTCGTGCGCATTTTGAGTCAGAGCTTGATCCGGAAAGCCGCGAAGCCATCGGCGCCTTCTCCGGCGTCCTCGATTGAGACACCTTTGATGTCGCCCATATAGTCCCGCGCCTTTGGACCTGTTTCGAACAAAACTGTCGTGTCCGCAAGCGGCGCAAATGACCAGTTGGCATCTGCCTTTGGATCAATCGTGCCCTGTTCGACAATGTAGCGCACGATGACGTCGCGGTTGGTATCGGGGGCTTCGAATACGATTGTGTCACCCAACGCTCCGGGGAAGGATCCGCCGCCTGACGCGCGATAATTGTTGGTGGCGATGATGAATTCCATGTCATCCGTGACAGGTTCGCCATTATAGGAAAGGTTCATAATCCGCGCCGCATCGGGGTTAACCTCTTCGCCTTTGGGCCCAAAGCGCGAGGGCTGGGACAGGTCAATCTGATAAGTCACGCCATCCATGACGTCGAAGTTGTAGGATGGGAATTCCGGGTTAAGCAGAACCGCATCTTTTGAACCCGCTTCAACCTGATTGAACATTCCGGCTGAACGTTCCAGCCAGCCCCTGACCTGCGCACCGTTCACGCGGACCGCCCGCACCGTGTTCGGGTAGAGATACAGATCGGCAACGTTCTTGATGGCAACGTCACCAACGGGGACATCGGTGTAGTATTCCGGACCGCCGCGGCCACCGGCCTTGAAAGGTGCTGCCGCGGACAGGATAGGCAGGCCTTCATGTTTGGTGCCTTTCAACATCTCTTCGACATACCATTTCTGCGCGATCGATACGATCTGCACGGATGGGTCATCTGCGACCAGCGCAAAATAGCTGTGGAGCGGCGCAGATGTCTTGCCAACCGCGCGGCGGACATAGGCCAGAGTTTCGTCGTGATCCTTGGCAACCGAGTCGAGGACCCTCTGATCATCTCCGACCAACGCGGTAATCGAGCGATCCTCGTTCCTTTGGGAAATTGGCCGCGCTTCGGATGTGGAGGCCACCACGCGCCACTTATTTCCGTCCCTTTCCAGCAGCAGATCAAGCAGGCCCAGATGCGACCCCCAGAAGCCGCCCATGACGGCGGGTTTTCCCATCAGTGTGCCCTTTTCAACATCGATCCCCGGACGGTCTGCAAAAGTTGGCGAGGGAAAGACCAGGTGGTTGTGCCCGGTGACCAGCGCATCAATCCCTTCGACACCTGCAAGCACAACCGAGGCGTTTTCCATACCATCTGCATGGTTCGCATCGCCAATGCCGGAATGCGACAACGCGATGATCAGATCGCAGCCTTGTTCCTGCATCTCAGGCACATAGGCCTGAGCTGTCTCGATGATATCCCGCGCCTCGACATTGCCCTCGAGATGCTTGCGATCCCAATTCATGACCTGCGGAGGCGTAAAGCCGATAACACCGATTTTGATCGGATGTTTCGTGCCGTCGCCCATTTCGATTTCGCGGTCGAGAATGGTGTAAGGCTGAACGAGCGTCTTGTCATCGCGCGGACTCGCGCCTTTCTCTTTAGCGACGTTGGCAAGAACCACTGGGAAATCCGCACCAGCCAAAGAGGTCTCAAGAAAGTTCAGCCCGTAGTTGAACTCGTGATTGCCCAGCGTTGCTGCGTCATAACCAACCGTGTTGAATGCGGTGATGATTGGATGATTGTCCCCTTCTTTCATACCGCGTTCATAGGCGATGTAATCGCCCATCGGGTTGCCTTGCAGAAAGTCTCCATTGTCAACCAGAAGCGAGTTCGTCGCCTCAGAGCGGATTTCATTGATGATCGAGGCCGTGCGGGACAGGCCCACCGTGTCGCGGGGCTTGTCGGCATAGTAATCGTAGGGGAACACATGGACATGAATGTCGGTTGTTTCCATGATCCGAAGATGGGCCTGATTGTTGGCCGCAGCAACCGAGAAGGGGTGAAGCGTAATTGCGGCAGCACTCGCAGCTGTTGTGTATAGAAACTGGCGACGCGAAAATAACGGGCGGTCAGTGAAAGACATTAGGCACCTCTCAAGTTAGTTGGTTAACGCGCCTTTTGAAGGCTATCGGCGACATACGTGTGACATCAGTTGCCAGAAATTCTGTCGCGTCACTTATAGGCGGTGACATGCAGCACCATACCCAAACGAAACGGGTTTGCTAAGGTACTGCGGGTTGCGAACTTGTGTTTCCCTTTGCTTGATCAATCTAACCACAGATTTTTGGACATACGAGCCTGAACGAAGTGAACACCAAGGCACAAAATCCCACTTTGTTCGCTGCGGCCGGAGTGTTCTGGGAGTATGCTAAAAATCCGCTATGCCCTGCTACCCGTGAGCTCGTTTGTCTCGACGATTTGCTGGTGCAGCGAATGTCAGGTTCGGTGAGCCGCACCGCAGTACTGAAAACCATCGTCCAACGGCAGGAAAGGGCCGTCAGAGTTTTTCTCGGCTGCATTTGCTTTGCTGCGCTTGGAGCATCGGCTGATGCTATCAATCCTCACCAGCCATAAAGGACGAAAAGGCGTCCTTGTAATCCGGGTGCCAGCGGCTAAGCGCGGGTCGATTTTCGATCACGTCCGCCAGGTTCCATGCGATGCGTTTTTCGTCGATATCCCGCGTCACGTCGTTGTCTGGGCACAGGATGTAAAAATCACCCCGGTTCACACTGTCGACGAAGAAATCAACAGTCTGCTCAGCGGTCCAGGCAGAGGCGGGTTTTTTCGGTGCCGAGATCATGCCGGTGTAAACAAAGCCGGGCACCAGCAGATGGGCCGTTATTTGGTGTCCCGGGCCAGTACGTAGTTCGTGTGACAAGGCCTCGGTAAAGGCCTTCAAAGCTGCTTTTGAAACATTATAGGCCGGGTTTCCGGGCGGGGTGGTAATACCCTGTTTTGAGCCGGTGTTGATGATGGCGCCCGGTCTGCCTCTGGCGATCATGTTCGGGGCAAAGACCTGCGTGCCGTGGATCGGCCCCCAGAGATTGACGCCCAGCATATTCTCCCATGGTTCCGCAGTGTCCAATGTGGATGACTTGCCGCCCACACCGGCATTGTTCATCAAGATATCCGCGCCGCCAAAACGGTCATTCACCTGCTTTTCAAGCGCTTCCACTTGCGCGCGAACGCTGACATCGACCTCGGCTGTCATCACTTCCGCAGCACCAGCGGCCCTGATCAGATCTGCGGCGGTGGATAGATTCGCTGCATCCCGATCGACAACAACCACCCGCATGCCCATCTGAGCGAATTTCAATGCGGCGGCGAGACCAATGCCGGACGCCCCACCTGTGATGACTGCGACAGAGTCGGAATGGAATGCGGGATGGGTCATACGGTGCACCTTTTCGATTGCGGAAGTCTGGCGGCAAGCCCGGACGCATATCCGGGCCTGCCGCGCGTGTCACGCGGCGTCAGCGACGGTGGTGTTCAGCGTCATCATGCCGTCCATCCCATAGGCAGTAAAGAGCGCCTTGGTCGCCGCCTCCGCCTGCTCGTTCATCGGGATAACGGGCTCGGCCATGCCGCTTTTGTCCACTGCGTTGCGGAACCTGCGTTCGCCTGCAGGCGTATGGATAACCTCCAGCACCGCATCCGCCACGATTTGCGGCACCTGCAAGGGATTGTCAGCGAGGGACTCTCCCATGCTTTGAAGCATGGCGTTAGGTGCACCGGCGAACTCGCCATAGCTTGCGTCCCGGTCGCGCGACGTCGGAGCGATAAGGTTGGCGAAGAAATTCGTCGGGAAACCGCCCGGCTCAATCACGGCCACATCGACACCGAACTGGCTCAGCTCCCAGCGATAATTCTCGCTTAGGGCTTCAACCGCCCATTTTGCTGCATTATACGGTCCAAGGAAGGGCACGGTGACACGGCCAAGAAGGCTGGTGACGTTCAGGATCAGACCCGCGCGCCGCTCTCTCATCTTCGGCAACACCGCGCGCGTCATGCGTTGAACCCCAAAGACGTTGACGTCGAAGATGCGACGGAAATCCTCACCCGAGAAGTTCTCCTGCAGACCCTGAGCACCGGCACCCGCATTGTTGACCAGAACGTCGAGATAGCCAAAGGCAGCCTCGACCGCGGCGGCACCTGCTTCGACCGACGCGTCGTCGGTCACGTCGATATCGACCACTTCGACACCGATCTCACGCAACGCTTTTGCTGCGTCCTGGTTGCGCCCGTCCAGATCGCGGACTGTTCCGGCGACGCGATGTCCGGCCTTGATCAAGTCAGCCACGATCAGATTGCCAAACCCGCTGCTGGCCCCTGTGACGATAATGTTCATTTGCTGTCTCCTGCGTGTGATCCCGGTCCAGGACCGTCTGATGAGCTGAAGTTAGGTATTGCCAACAGAAAGCAACAGACGTATCAAAATGAACTAATGGTTGTGAATATTAGAACAGTTGGCATACCTGCCCTCATCAGCTTTCACAGCGTTGCGCGCCTGGGGGGTATCAGTGTTGCGGCCGACCATCTGAATATGGCGAAATCCGGGGTCAGCCGGCACATCTCGCGGCTTGAAGAACATTTTGGTGTAAAGCTGGTCGTGCGCAGCGGCAGGTCAGTCAAGCTGACCCCAACAGGCATCCGGCTGCATCAGCGTATTCAGTCTATTCTGGCCGACATTGATCTTCTCGATGACATTGCCCGCGAAGCAACCGGGGATGTGTCAGGGCAGGTCAATTTCGCGGCCACCGCTGAATTCGGATCGCTCATCGCCTCGACGCTGCTTCCGGCGGTGCGAGACAGGTTTTCCGATCTCACTTTGGTCATGCGTCCGGCTTATGACTTTGAAGATATGCAGGATCCGAGCACGGATCTGGCCTTTCGCATAGGCACGTTCGACGATGACCGGCTGGTTGCAAAAGAACTCGGCAGCTTCAATTGCTTGCTGGTTGCTGCACCGGAACTTGCAACACGATCGCCCGTCAGCGCACCAAACGACCTGAAAGACAAACCCTGCCTGACATTCCGCAGCGATGTCGCAGAAACCACCTGGACCTTCTTCTCGCCCAAGGCCGTGTCACCGGTACAGGTCAGCGGGCCGTTTGCGACCCGAAGTTTCCCGGTGTTGTTCGATCTGGCTGTCGCGGGACGAGGCTATGCTTTTCTGCCAGAGTTTATGCTGGCGGACGCCCTGACTGATGGTCGGCTGGTCAGATGTCTTCCCAACCACGTGTCGCGATCCTATTCGGTGTTTTTGACCTATCGCCCGGGTACGCGGCGCATTGCGCGCGTCGACGCGGTCGCGTCGCTGGCTGAGAATTTGATCCCCGCACTTCTTCAGGATGTAGGATCTGAATAGGAAATTGGTTCAGGACCCAAGGCATCATTGCCGAAGGCAAATTGAATGACGGATTGTGCCGCAGGATTGCCAGTTTTTCGTTCCCGCGCACATGCAGCACTTGACCGCTAAGTGGGTGATACGGTGCCCGAAACCCAGAACTCGTTTCGTCTGGATCTGACCCGTTCGGCAAGGAAATCGACGAATAGTCGGACCCGTGCCGTGTTGCGCAAATCACGATGCAGCAAAAGCCAGATGCTGCGATAGGGCATTGGCTTTTGGAACGGTGCGCGGATCAGCTCAGCGTGTCGGTCTCCGAGGTTGCAGGCGAGATAGGCCATACCTAGGCCAGAGGCCGCCAGCGTGATCAAGGGGACCAGTTCAGAAACCCGGTGTTTTAACGTGGCTTTGGGGTAGTAGCTGTCTTTCACCCATTTCGCGGTAGTCGCGTCTTCGGGCTCGTGCCAACCAATCAGGTGCAGGTCCTCTCCGCCATTGTCGCTGATGCGTTCGGCGTAGCTGCGGGTGCAATAGGCTGCCTGGGACATCTGGACCAGCTTTCGCCCGACCACGTCGTCCGTCACCTCGTCGGCAATCCGCAGGGAAACGTCGGCTTCCCGGCGCATCAGGTCGCGAATATCGTTTGTGAAATTCATGTTGAGTGTAATGTCTGGGTATAGATCAGCGAAGGCGGCGAAATCATCCATCAGCGACGTCATCGCCAAACCATGGGGAAGTGTGACGTAGATCGTGCCTGAAGGCTGAGCGTCACGGCCAACGATGACCCGGGACGCAGCTGTCATTTCCGCCTCGACCCGTTCGGCATGAGGCATCAGGTCCTCGCCAAGTTGTGTCAGTGACAAGCCGGACTTGGAGCGGTCGAACAACCGGCTGCCCACACGCTCTTCCATAACCGAAAGCCGCCTGGTCAGGGTCGTATGGTTGACCTGAATGCTATCAGCACCACCCCTGAGCGTTCCGGTTCGGGCAACAGCCAGAAAGTATTTCAGATCGTCCCAATTGAGGGAATGGCTTTCCTGTATCGACATGCACCATATGTTTCATTCCTGAAGCCTCATGTCCAGTTTTTGCTATCTACAGTTCATTTTTGCGCCGACCTATCTTTGGTGCATCAAACCGGACACCAAGGAACCTACATCATGAATCCGATCCATTCCGTCTTGATCACCGGAGCAAATGCCGGGCTGGGCCGCGAGGCCGCTCGGCAGCTTGCCCTGCAGAAGGGCATCGACAAAATCTATCTGGCTTGTCGCAACCGGACCAGAGCGGAGGCAGCCAAAACGGCGCTGGAAAGTGAAACCGGACGCAAGATTTTTGAATTGGTCCTTCTGGATGTTACCGACCCGGCTTCGGTTCGCAACGCAGTGGCCAAGCTTTCCACCCCGATTGACGCCGTTATTCTCAATGCCGGTGGTACAGGCGGGCGGGAGCCCAACACGTTCACTAGCGCGGGCGTGACCAACATCTTCGCCACCAATGTTCTGGGCCATGTGGTGCTGGTGGATGCGCTATTAGAGCGCCAATTGGTGACATCCACTGTTCTTTATGCGGGATCTGAGGCCGCGCGGGGTATTCCAAAAATGGGAATGCACCGCCCCGATCTGTCCGATGGAACCGTAGAGGAGTTCAGGTCAATCGCCGATGGCAGCAAGTTTGGCCCCCAGGGCGATCCGATGCAGACTTATGGTTATGCCAAGCTGACGGCGATCCTGTGGATGGGGGCGATGGCGCGTCAGCACCCGCATGTCCGTTTTGTAACCATGAGCCCGGGCGGCACTGCCGGCACCTCGGGCTTTGACGATCTGCCGCTGATGAAGCGCATCTTCTTCAAACATGTTGGCGGGGTGTTGATGCCACTTTTTGGCATGATGCATAGCGTCGAGGTCGGAGCAAAACGTTATCTGGACGGGTTACTGAACCCCGAATTCAAAACCGGTCACTTCTATGCCAGTCAAACCGGCTATCCAACGGGGCCGGTCGTAGATCAGGCCGGCATTGATGGCGCTCTGTCAGACATCGCTACGCAGGACAACGCCAATCGGGCTTTGCGCCAGTTGGCCTGAACCCAAGGAGACTAGAAATGGAAACCACACTAAACATCCTCGTCATTCTTGCATCCCTGATGCTGGCGGGGCTGGGCGCCCTGTCCATGTTCGCGCCCCGGCGTATAGTCGCCAATTTTGCCATCGAACCGGTGGGGACGGCCGGACTCAGCACGATCCGTTCCGTGATCGGTGGGCTGTTTCTGGCTTCGGTGGCACTTCTGGTGATCGGCCTGATGACCGGCCAGACGCTCAGCTATGTTGCCGTTGCAATCCTGATGGGAGCCGTAGCGCTTGGACGCATTGCAGGCCTTCTGACCGACGGGTTCGACAAGGCGGTTTTGCCACCATTGGTCGCTGAACTTGTGATTGCCGCGCTATTGCTCACTGCCTACTACCAGTCGTCTGTTTAGTCGGTCGACAGGAAATGGGCGGGTGTTGTAGGCCAATCCCTGCCGTCCACATCCGAACAAGGTGGGCATATCAGCTGGATGCAGCGTCGATGCCGGGGTGAGAAAAAGATCTTGCCGAAAACCTTGGGGCCTATGGCGGTCAAATGCAGCTTTCGGCGAAGAGAATTTCGCCAGCAGAAATGATTGCAACCCTCATTCTGCGGCCAGCCTGAGTACCGCGTTGTCGGAATCGGGATTTTGGTGAGTGGACAGATGTCGTTTTCCAAACCGTCCCCGGTAGACCAATGCGAAAACCGGTGGCGTGAAGTAAAAGGACACGACGGTCGACAACAATACGCCACCGGCGATCGCCACTGCGAATGGCGGCCAGAACGCGCCGCCACCGAGGATCAGAGGCAGGAACCCGCCAAAGGTCGTCACCGTTGTCGAGATGATGTGGCGGCTTGAACCGGACACAACCCGCGCCATGGCAATATGATCGCCGCGGCTTGCATCAGGGTCCTTTTGCAAGCCGGTTAAAATGATGATCGCGGCATTGACGGACACACCGATTGAGCCGATGACGCCGATAATCGCCGTGATGCCGAATGGAAACTGCATGATGGCCAGTGACAACATCGAAAGTCCCGCGGACAGGACGCACACCACAAGGGTTACAACGGTCAGCCGGAATGAGTTGAATGTCAGCACAATCGTCGCAATGGACAATGTGACGATCAAGCCAACGGATGCTAGCAGATTCCCGACGGTGTTGGACCGGGCGTCGCTGTCGCCACCCAAGGACATGGTGTAGCCTTGTGGCAGCACAAATCCTGACGCATCGAGCGCCGCCAATACATCCTGCAAAGCCTCTTCGGGTAATACACCCGGGACAATAAATGCCTGAATGGTGTTTTCGCGAATGCCGTCTGTTCGCGTTATGACGCTTTCGGCCGGTTCAATAACGGGGCGGGCCAGTTCTGACAGCGGCACGGCGGGAAACACGCCGGTCGCCGAGACGGCGGCCGCGTTCGGCAACAGGATGGGCATACTGACAATTGCGCTAAGATCCGACCGGACCTCGTCACCCAGACGCACACGCACAGGCAATTGTTCTGTTCCTTCGATCAGCGACCCGCCGGTAACGCCCACCAGCGCGGAATCCAGCTGTCGGGCGATATCCGCCACGTCCAGCCCCAACAAGCGGGCTTTGACCTCATCAATCTCGAACCGGATTTGTGGGTTGCCGCCGTTGACGCTGGCCCGGGCCTGGGTCACCAGATCAAGATTGGCCATGATCGAACGCACCTCATCGCCCAGCTTGCGAAGAACCGTGATGTCCTGCCCTTGTATGTTCACCTCAACCGGTGCCGCGACGGGCGGGCCCTGCACCAGATTGCGCACGATAATCTGAGCGCCGGGAAATTCTGTGTCCAGTTGGCTCTGCAATGTGCCAACCATACGTGCCGCGTCGTCAGCGGTCTCGGTTGTGATCATGGCCTGCGCAAAGCCGGGCTCGCGCGAGCGGTTGCCGACAATATTGTAGTAGAAGGCAGGGCCGGATTCTCCGACGGTCCAATAGACGCTTTTCACCCCCTCATCCGCCAGCAGCATTTCGTCGATCTGTCGCGCGGTTGCTTCGGTCTTGGCGATTGATGTGCCACCAGGCATATCGACTTCGATATAGAATTGGTTGCGGTCTACGCCGGGAAAGAACTGCGCCGTCAGCGTTGGAAACGCCACAAAACCCAGCACTGGTAAAATCAAGGCCAGGGCGATGGATCGCACCGGGTTGGCGACGGCAAAACGGATAGAGGCTTCAAACAGGCGCGCAAGCAGAGGGATGCTGATACCGCGGCTCAGCATCCCGGCATCGGCGCGGTCTGACAAAAGCCAGCCCGCAATCGCTGGCGTCACAGTCAGTGCAACAAGCAGCGACCATACCAGCATAAGCACCACAGAGATGGCGATGGCGCCGACAAAGTCCCCGGCAGGTCCGGGAAGCAAGATCATCGGTGTGAATGCAAGCGCGGTTGTGACAGTCGATGCCAGCAAGGGCGCGGCCAGTCGGCGGACAGCGTCCCGGACGGCCTCAGGGCGCGCCATTCCTTCCTGCAGGCGACGCCGAATTTCGTCGGTCATAACAATGGCCGCGTCAACGAGCAAACCCAATGCCACAATCAGACCTGTGACGGACATCTGGTGAATGGGCAAACCGATCATGTTCATCGTGGCCAGAGTCGCCAATGAAACGACCGGCAGCACCAAAGCGACAACCGCCGCGGCGCGCACGCCCAGCGTTACGAACAGCACTGCCACCACAAGCGCCACACCGATGGCCATGTTGATCCCGACCTCTGTCAGGCGGTCCGTCGTGTATTGGCTTTGATCGAAAAGTAGAAGTTCCTGAATGCCCAAAGGCACCGAGGCGCCGCCGGTCTCAAGTTCGTTCCGTAGAAAACCGGTCCAGCGGTCGATCTGAACACCGTCTTGTGCCAGAACGCCCACCAGAACAGCGGGCTTGCCGTTGGCGAATGCGATGGACGACTGCGGATCGCGTGCGCCTCGGTCGATGCTGGCAATATCTCCCAGCTTCACCACAGCGCCTTCCGCACTTTCGCGCAGGACAATATTGCGGACACGGTCCAGGGTCTCGATCTCACCGCTGATGTTGATCGTGAGATCCACATCGGAGTGCAGCCGCCCCGACTGAACTTTGCCATCGGCTTGTGCAATTCGCCGGGATATCTCGGCAGCGCTGAGCCCCAAGGCTGCCGCCTTATCCAATTCAACACTGACCAGAACTTCTTCGTCCGGCAGACCAAAGTAGTCGACGGCCCGTGTCGCAGGTATCGCGCGCAGCCGGTCGCCCAGTGTTTCGGCGTGGCGAGACAGCAAAGTAATCGGGAAATCCGGAGTGTCTGCCGCCACCGCGATGACCGCAGAATAAGCGGAAATACCTTCGGCGTCGAAGTCCGGAGGCAGCACGCCCACCGGGAACTTCTGGCTGGCATCCTCAACCGCATCTCGCGCTTCAGCCCAAACCTGTTCGATGGTGGTCTCATCCAGCGTTTCAATCAGCTCGACAGAGACAACGGAAACGCCCGAACGGGATACCGAGCTGATTTCATCCACTTCGGCAATTTTGCGAAGCTCTTCCTCGATTTCCGCCGTGACAAGGGCTTCGACGCGCTTAGGATCTGCGCCCGGAAACTTAGTGGTTACGGTTGCAAAAAGGTTGGTGATTGTGGGGTCTTCTTGCCGGCCCAGCGACAGGAACGACGATAACCCCGCGGATACAAGCACCAGGATGATAAGAGCGACAAGCCGGGGGTGGCGAAAGGTCAGGGTTTCCATGGGATCGCTCCGCTACTGGCCGGTTTCGAAGGCGACACGCTGACCAACGGTTACACGCTGTGGTCCCTGATCAATCAGAACCGTGCCGTCTGGGAACGCTCCACGTACAAAGACGCGGTCATCTTCGGCGTGAAGCACTTCGACCGTGGCCAAACGCACGGTTTTTTGACCGTCCGCCACCAACAACGTCCACTGGCCTCTGTTTCCTTCCTTTAGCGAGGTTGTCGGAACCCAGGTTCCTGCGCTTTGAACCGGTTCGATGACATGCACACGTGCAGTCTGACCGAATGCAATATCCGGCTGATTTTTCAGAACGAACAAGGCTGTGCGGGTGCGGGTGACCGGATCAATATCGGGCCGCAGGGTCGCGAGTTCTGCCTGATGTCTTTCACCTGCTATTTCGATCTCGACATCCGATAACAGGGCGGGCGCGACGTCCAGCGGTATTCCAATCCGCACCTGCGGGGACACGACCTCGACCATGCCCAGCACCAGTTCGCCAGAGCGCAAAGTCTCGCCTCCATCGACGTGGCGTGAGGTAATTTGCCCCGCAAATGGTGCCTTGATGCTGGATTTTTCGTTCCGAACCGCCACGTTATGCAAGGCTGCATCAAGCTCGCCAATTCTGGACGACAACTCATCCTGTTGCGCCAGCGCCTCATCCAGCCTTGCCTGGCTGGTAAAGCCCTGTTCGACTAGCTTTGTATTTCGTCCGACCGTTTTCTGCGCAAAGCTTAGCTGTGCAGCAATGGCATTTCGCGATGCGGTCAGGCGGTCGCGTTCAACCTTTAAAAGCGCGATATCCAGTGTCGCAAGAAGCTGACCCTTCGCCACTTCATCGCCCTCATCCACCAGGATCTGATCCAAAGTACCGTTCAGTTCGAATGACACATTTGCCGAGCGCTGCGGTTCGACCTGACCGATGAAAACGCGATCAACAGTATACTGCGACTCGGACCTGATCGGTGTGACGGAAACAGGGGTAACGGATGCAGCATCCGGTGCGGGCACGGCGTCCGCTCGGCGCGTTAGCTCGGAGGTTCCAAAGAAGACCGCGGCTGATGCAATGGCGATAACGCTGACAGTCACCCCTAACCGGAAAGTAGCGCGCAACATGCGCGAAAACAGGCTTTGCCGGATGGGTTCAGAAGAAGATTTCGCAGGATTCGGCATTTTGGGACCTCATCAAGTTAGTGCATCTAACATATGTTAGAAGTTCTCACTTTGACAAGTGTTACGTGATCTGCCACATGTTGGATCATGACGAGCACAGAAAAAACCTTGGCCACAGCCAGCAAAACCGGCCACCGATCCGTGAAGAAGAAATCGTATCATCACGGTGACCTGCGCGCGGCACTCATCGAAGCGACCCGGCAGCTGGTGGAAGAAAAAGGCCCGGACAGTTTTTCGGTTTCCGAGGCTTGCAAGTTGGCGGGGGTGTCCACTGCAGCACCCTATAAGCACTTCAAAGACAAGACAGAAATGCTTGTCGCCGTCGTTCTTGAGGGCATGGCAAGGCATCGCCAAAACATGCTGACTGCGCTCGAGGGTATACCTGAAGGATCGCCGGAACGTATCACCGCCATCGGAATGGAGTATATTGCATTTGCGCAGAACGAGCCGGGAGTATTTCGGCTGAAGTTTGGCGGTTTCACAGATCGCATCGCCGACCCTCATTTGGAGGTGGGTGGACAACAGAGCTTTGGCATTCTTTTGACCGAAGTTGCAAAATGTCTTGGCGAGCAGGGAATCACGGACGAAGTGCGCCGCCGGGGGTTTCTGCTATGGAGTTTCGTGCATGGCCTGTCGTTCATTCTGCAAGACAAGGGGCTCGCAGAAAAAGGTTCGGAATTCGAACTGCACGATCTTCTTGAGGATGTTTCTGAGAGAATGTTGAGTTGATAGCACTCCCGTCAATTTCAACTCGATCGACCAAATCCAAAAAAAATTCTCAAACACGGAACTGGGTCTGCGGGCCTTCGATTGCTTTGGTCCGCCATGCGTACCGTAGGTGAAGCAAACATCTCGCCGACGCAGCGAATGGCAGCAAAGCAGGCTGCAAATGCAGCAACGAGGTCAGTTGCCGGATGTCCTGTGTGGGTGGCGCCTGCATTGCAAGTGTTTTCTGCGTTGATAGCGGCGGTCCGTCAGTACTGTCGTGTGTTTGGCCTGTTCACG
>NZ_JBQFXS010000032.1:0-27290 GCF_056541025.1 Ruegeria sp. AK4 | reverse complement strand
TGCCTGATGATGCTGCGCGACCACCATGGCTCGCTTTCGGGCATGGATGCGGTGGTGATTGGCCGGTCGAACATCGTGGGCAAGCCGATGGGGCAATTGCTGCTGGGCGATAGTTGCACCGTGACCATCGCCCATTCGCGCACCAGGGACCTGCCGGATGTGGTGCGGCGCGCCGATATCGTCGTGGCGGCTGTCGGACGGCCCGAGATGGTGCCGGGCGACTGGATCAAGGAAGGCGCGACCGTGATCGACGTAGGCATCAACCGGATCGAGCGCGACGGCAAGAAAAAGCTGGTCGGCGATGTCGACTATGCCAGCGCGGCTGAGCGTGCGGGGGCGATCACCCCGGTTCCGGGCGGCGTGGGTCCGATGACCATCGCCTGCCTGCTGGCCAACACACTCACTGCATGCTGTCGCGCTAACAAACTCCCAGAATTTGAAGGCCTAACAGCGTGAGCCTCGCTGCTGGCGCTTCAACCGGCAGAATGTCTGCCTGCGCCAGCGCGCAACAATATTGGTATAATGCGGGCCGTGCCGCGCGCATGGTGATCGTGTCCATTGGTCATTCGGCGTCGAATGCTGCGCGCGTCCGCGCGTTGTTAGCCCGCGCGGCACAAACCGGCATGGCGTTGGATCAGCAATTCTGGGGCAAGGATATGTCGCAGGATAAGTGCCGAACTCAGGTCAAGCAATTGAACGCGGCGGTGGATGTATATGCTGTCTTGTTGCTGCCTGACGCGCCTACACATATTGATATTCTCAACCTGCGAAGTGAATTGCAGGGACACAAAGATCTCAGTCGACCTGGCGCATGGCATCATCCCGGACCAGTTCGCCCGGGCGAAGTTGATTGCGTTTCATACAGCGCGATTGTGGCCCATCAGGCTCATGGTATTGCAATGGGCAAGCGGATGCTCAAATCGCAAGATAGCCAATTCCGGAAAAAGCTATGAGGCAACCAAGCCATTGAGAGATTGACATTTTCTCTCTCAGGATCGCCCAGGCCAGGACAACCGTCAATAACCCGAAGATCGAGGCCGCGACGGATGCGTATTGGGCATTGGGCAACCCCCCGGCAGATACGACGCACAAAAGCGCCACCGCGTCGAGCGTGCCCATCAGGCACAATAGGGGCAGGGCCCGCGTGCCCGGCCAAAGCGACTTGCGGGATGCAAGGGCAATTGCGGCCAGGACCGGGATGGCGGTCAAGCGTCCAATCAGCGAAACGGTGAACTCATTGCCAAGTTCGGCTGCACATTGTCCCAAAGCGAATGTCGCAGCAAACCCAATTGCAGCAAGAATTGAAAAGGCAATTGTCGGCCTGGCTGCAGGATATTCTGCTCCGTCACCCTTGGATCGTGCTGAGACAATGGACACGCCGAAACCAATGGCGATGATTGCCAGCCAATGCCATATGCTGACTTCGGAACCGCGCCATATTGCAAGGGTGACTGACAAAACGGGATAGCTGGCGACAAGCGGGGCGACCAGACGTACAGGCCCGCGCTGAAACGCAGCATACATGCTGAGGCCAGCCAG
The DNA here is from genome assembly GCF_056541025.1 of Ruegeria sp. AK4. Lineage (NCBI taxonomy): Bacteria > Pseudomonadati > Pseudomonadota > Alphaproteobacteria > Rhodobacterales > Roseobacteraceae > Ruegeria > Ruegeria sp. AK4. Next base: position 25,751 of record NZ_JBQFXS010000032.1, on the reverse strand, counting down.
CAGGTAAAAGCCGCCCGACGCAACTGCATAGGACACTGCCTCGACGGGCATGGGGGCAAACCCGGACCAGATCGCCACAAGTCCGAACTGAAGCACAGCCCCGGCAACCAGCACGGCCATCAACGCGGCGATGACGCTCACGGACTGGCTGACATATCGCACGGCAAGATCGTGAAAGCCCCAACATAATGCGGCCAGCAGACCCAATACAAGGGCGCTCATCCGGTCACCTCATGTATCTGGTCATGCCCACACATTGCGTGCCCATCTTGCGATATCAACCGCGCCAACATGTCACTGGTGATAAACTTATTTTCCTGTTATGCAATATTTATTGACGGCTACAACTCGGGAAAGAGACGTATGTCATCTGCATTGGATCAAATCGGCGGTGAAGATCGACTTCGGGCTCTGGTCGAACGGTTCTACGACCGCATGGAGACCGATCCGGCCGTACATTCATTGCACAGGTTGCATTTTCGCGGACACGGGTTGTCTCATACGAGACAGGCACAGTTTGAATTTCTGAGCGGGTTACTTGGCGGTCGGGCCTATTATCGTGAGCGATTTGGTCATATGGACCTGCGTGAAATTCATGCGCATGTGCCGATACGCGAGGCCGATGCCGAGCTTTGGCTGGATACGTTTGACGCCGCGTTGGCGGATTGCGGAATGGACGGTCCGGTGGTGGACAAAATGCGCAAAACTCTGCGCCGTGCCGCGTTGATGCTGGTCAACAATGTCCCAGACTGGAGAGTCGAAGCCGACAGCGGAAAGAACCTTGAGGTTCATGGCTGATCAGATCTGTCGCAATCTGGCATAGAGGCTGGATGTGATCTTGAATTGTTCCGCAGCAATATTGTCGCTATCAGAGATCATCGTCTGCACCGCGTCTGCGGACCCAAGCCAATTCACAGCGCATTGATGATTTGCCGGATCGGTCATCCATGATTGGATCGTGCCCTGAACAAGTTCGGGGTGAAACTGCACGCCCCAGGCGCTATCTGAGACCCGCAAAGCCTGTACAGCGCAAGCATCAGATTGCGCCAGAACCGATGAGTTGGGCGGTAGGTCAATGGCCTCAACCCCATGCCATTGTAGCACCCGGAATTGATCGGGCAGGGGCTCGAACAGCGGATCACTGCGCGTGTTGTCAGTCAAATTGATAAAAAGCACACCGATCTCAGGCTTCTGCATAGGTACACATTTCCCTCCTAACGCATCAACCAGAAGTTGGTGGCCTAGACATATCCCAAAGTACGGTCGCTTGAGGTCTTGAATCCAGGTCCTGATCGCTTGTTTTTCGGGCACGAGCCACGGGTGCGCCTCGGTTTCCCAGACGTCCATCGGGCCGCCTAGAACCAGAAGCAAATCAAAATCGTCGAGTTGCGGGATTGGTTGGCCATCATACAGATGCACGACTTTGGCCGTATCACCGCATGATGAAATGTGCTCCAGAAACGCTCCGGGGTTTTCGCCCGACGAATGCTGGAAAATCAGGACATTCATTAGGCACGGGCCTCCATCCGAGCGTCTGTATCGGGGCGGCAGCGGTCTGCAGCCCCAAAGTTTCTTAGATATCGAGCGTGTGGTCCTTTTCCCAGCGTGAGAAATGGCTGACGAACGAGTTCCACTCCTGATGCTTCATCTTCAGAAACGCGCTTGAGAATTCCTGACCCATCATGGCTTTCAACTCGGTATCATTGTCGTATTCGCGCAACCCGTCGAGCATGTTCAGCGGTAGTTTGGGGGCGTCGGTGACGGTGTGGCCTTCGGCATACATGTCAATGTCCCAGCGACGTCCCGGATCGGCTTTGGAGCGGATGCCGGACAGACCCGCGGCGATGATAACCGCCTGCAGCAGATAGGGGTTCGTGGCCCCGTCGGCCAGGCGCAGTTCGAACCGGCCCGGGCCGGGCACCCGGACCATGTGGGTGCGGTTGTTGCCGGTCCAGGTCACGGTATTGGGGGCCCAGGTCGCACCCGACATGGTACGCGGTGCGTTGATGCGTTTGTAGCTGTTCACCGTCGGGTTGGTGATCGCTGCCAGCGCACTGGCATGTTTCATGATCCCGCCCAGGAAATACTTGCCCTGTTCGCCAAGTCCCACCTCGCCGGTCGGACCGTCGCCTTCGCCGGCGAAGACGTTGGTTTTGGCGTCCGCTCCGGGTGCATCCCAGACCGAGATATGAGCATGGCAGCCATTACCGGTCAGCCCTTCGACAGGCTTGGGCATGAAGGTGGCGCGGAACCCGTGCTTCTCGGCCACAGATTTGGTCATGAACTTGAAGAACGAATGCTTGTCGGCGGTGCGCAGAACATCGTCAAATTCCCAGTTCATCTCGAACTGGCCGTTGGCGTCCTCGTGGTCGTTCTGGTATGGCCCCCAGCCGAGATCGAGCATGTAATCGCAGATCTCGCGCACCACGTCATAGCGGCGCATCACCGCCTGCTGGTCATAGCAGGGCTTTTCGGCGGTATCGAACGGATCGCTGATCTGCTCACCATCTGGGGTCAGCAGGAAGAATTCAGCCTCGATGCCGGTTTTGACATGCATCCCCATCTCGGCGGCCTCGCCGATCAGACGGCGCAGCACGTTGCGCGGGGCTTGGGCGACATCTTTGCCTTCCATCACGCAGTTGCCTGCAACCCAGGCGACCTCAGGCTTCCATGGTAGCTGAATCACCGATGACGGGTCCGGTACCGCCAGCATGTCAGGATGCGCGGGGGTCATATCCAGCCAGGTGGCGAACCCGGCAAAACCTGCGCCGTCTTCCTGCATCTCGGCAATCGCCTGCGCGGGCACCAGCTTGGCCCGCTGCCCACCGAACAGGTCGGTGAACGAGATCATGAAGTATTTGACGCCTTTTTCTTTTGCGAAAGCTGCGAGATCTGTCGTCACGATGGCTTTCCTTTCCCTGTTGAATTTTTAATTTCCAAAGCAAAAACGCGGCCCCCGTTAAGGAGCCGCGCAATATCAGTTCAGAACCCTTCCTTGCCCGGGTACCAGCTTGTCCCGGCCAACGGGACACGCGCCATTGCGGCGGCCTCCATCGTCAGAGCACACAAATCCTCGGGTTCGAGATTGTGGAGGTGATTGTGACCGCAGGCCCGCGCAATGGTTTGCGCCTCAAGCGTCATCACCTTGAGATAGTTGCGCAGACGGCGTCCGGCCTCGACCGGATTCAGACGGGCCGCCAAGTCGGGATCCTGCGTGGTGATACCCGCGGGGTCCTGGCCCTCGTGCCAGTCGTCATAGGCCCCGGTGGTGGTGCCCAGCTTTTGGTATTCGGATTCCCATTTCGGGTCGTTGTCGCCAAGCGCCACGAGCGCGGCGGTGCCAATGGCCACCGCGTCGGCGCCAAGGGCCATTGCCTTTGCTACATCGGCCCCGGTGCGAATGCCGCCCGAGATTACCAGTTGCACTTCGCGATGCACGCCCAAGTCCTGCAGCGCTTGCACGGCAGGGCGAATGCAGGACAGCGTCGGCAGACCCACATGCTCGATGAACACGTCCTGCGTCGCGGCAGTGCCACCCTGCATACCGTCCATCACCACCACATCGGCCCCGGCCTTTACCGCCAGCGCGGTGTCATAATAGGGGCGGGTCGCGCCAACCTTGACATAGATGGGCACCTGCCAGCCGGTAATCTCGCGCAGTTCGAGGATCTTGATTTCCAGATCATCCGGGCCGGTCCAGTCGGGATGGCGACAGGCCGAGCGCTGGTCGATGCCTTTGGGTAGGGTTCGCATTTCCGCGACGCGGTCGCTGATCTTTTGACCCAGCAACATGCCGCCACCGCCGGGTTTTGCGCCCTGACCAACAACGACCTCAATTGCGTCGGCCTTGCGCAGATCATCGGGATTCATCCCATAGCGCGAGGGCAGATACTGATAGACCAGTTTACTGGAATGGCCGCGTTCCTCGGGCGTCATGCCGCCGTCGCCGGTGGTGGTCGACGTGCCCGCCGCTGATGCGCCGCGGCCCAGGGCTTCTTTCGCAGGGCCGGACAGGGCGCCAAAGCTCATACCCGCAATGGTGATCGGAATGTCCAGTTCAATCGGCTTTTTTGCAAAGCGCGTGCCCAACGTTACCGAGGTGTCGCAGCGCTCGCGGTAACCTTCGAGCGGATAGCGACTGATGCTGGCGCCCAGAAACAACAGATCATCGAAATGCGGTACCTTGCGTTTGGCTCCTCCGCCGCGGATATCATAAATTCCCGTGGCCGCAGCGCGGCGGATTTCCGCATTGATCGGATTGGTGAATGTCGCCGACTGAATCGGCAGGGTGCGGGGGATCTGATCGTCCATGTCTTTCATACCCTTCTTCCTCAGTAAGCAGCGGCGTTGTCGACGTCGAAGTTATAAAGCTGACGGGCGGAACCGTAGCGTTTGAATTCTTCGGGGCTGGCATCCGCGCCCGCGCGGTCCAGCAGGTCCTTCAGGATATCCAGATGCTCGGGGCGCATCTCTTTCTCGATGCAATCGGCGCCCAGGCTCTTGACCGAGCCGCGCACGAACAGCTGCGCCTCGTAAAGCGAATCCCCCAGTGCATCGCCTGCATCACCGCAGACCACAAGATTACCGGCCTGCGCCATGAAGGCCGACATATGACCGATATTACCATGCACCACGATGTCGATTCCTTTCATCGAGATGCCGCAGCGCGAACTTGCGTTGCCCTTGATGACCAGCAAACCGCCGTGGCCGGTGGCGCCAGCATATTGGCTGGCGTCGCCTTCGACAACGACCTGACCGGACATCATGTTCTCGGCCACGCCAGGCCCAACCGAGCCTTCGACCTTGACCGTCGCCTGTTGGTTCATTCCTGCGCAGTAATAGCCAGTTGAGCCCTTGACCGTCACTTCGATAGGCGCATCCAGCCCGACGGCAATCGCGTGGCTGCCTTTGGGGTTCACGACTTCCCAATGGGTCTGGTTGGTCTCGGTGGATTGCGACTGCAAGGTGGCGTTCAACCCACGAAGGCCGTCTGCTTCAAGATCATAGGTTTGCATGTTATGCGGCCTTTTCGTTGGTCGAGGGGCTGTCATTGTGGGACCAGAAGTAAACCGTCGCTGGCTCCGGCTCCCAGACGCGGGCCTCTTCGATACCCGGCAGGTTCACCAGCGCCCGGTATTCGCTGCCAAAGGCCACGTATTGATCGGTTTCGGCCATCACCGCAGGCTTACAGGCGATCGGATCGCGGACCACGCCGAACCCATCCTTGGTGCCGACGACAAAGGTGAAGAAGCCATCCAGATCCTCAAGGCTGCTTTCCAGCGCCTCACCCAAGGTGGCCCCGTTCATCATCTTCCAGGTCAGATAGGCGGCTCCAACCTCGGTATCATTCTCAGTTTGGATCACTACACCTTCACGGCGCAGTTTGCGGCGCAATGAATTGTGGTTCGACAGCGAGCCGTTATGAACCAGACACTGATCTGGCCCAGTGTTGAACGGGTGCGCGCCCATCGTCGTCACGGCAGACTCTGTAGCCATGCGCGTGTGACCAATACCATGCGTGCCGCTCATACTGCTGATGTCAAAGCGCGCGGCCACGTCTTTGGGGAGGCCTACTTCCTTGTAGATCTCCAGCATCTCACCTCGGCTCATGATCCGGACTGAAGGTCGGATTTCTGCCAACGCGACCCGTGCCGCTTCAAACTGCCCGGCCGGAACGTCCAGCACAGTGTGCGTGTCATTATCAGTCTGGCTTACCACCACGCCCAAGTGCTGCCCCAGCTCTTCGGCTAGATCGGCAAAGTCGTCCTTGGGATTGGGCGACTGCAGTGTCACCTTGGTCTTACCACCTGATTCCTCGCCATAAATCGCTATCCCCGCGCTGTCGGGGCCGCGATCCGTCATCGTGATCAGCATGTCTGTCAGCATATTGCCCAGTTGGGGCGCAAGAGACTGGTCTTTGAGGAATAACCCAACAATTCCGCACATGGCTGGCAGATCTCCTTGTGTGTTTCGCTATGATTCTACGGTACCAACAATTCAAACGGACATCAATAATCATAGGAAATAAATTTTCCTGAGAGGCAATGGGCAAGAATTTAGATTTATGCCCATTGCCAGCTTTCAAAGCCGGATCAGTATCGTTCCAGCTGTGCTTTCACTTTTTCTTCGTCGCCAGTGTGGCGGGCCTTCTCGAGGTGTTCACCTTCTCGGATAAATTGGATGCGATGCCAGCCGATCCAGAATACGACGCCCACAATGACCATCAGAACTTCGTAACCTTGGAAGGGATAGATTGGTCCGACTTCGGCCAGATCCACGGCCCAGTTTGTATATCCATTTGTAGACATATCTTTCTCCCTTACTTAGCTGCTACGCCACGCGCAGCCAATTCTTCTTTGTCGGCTGCAATGATCGCGGCTTTGGCGTCCTCATAGGCATGGTGTTCAGCGTAATCGAGGCCCTGAAGTTCGACTTCTTCCGGAATTCGAAGAACACCTGCGGCCGACTGGATTTTCGCAAGAATCCAACCAGGCAAGAAGCCAAGAACAAAGAACATGATGACCGCGCCGGTGATCTGGCCGACCGGGTTGATCGTTGCATAGCCTTCATATGGCGAAGAAGGTACGCCCCACAGGACAAAGCCAGAAATCACCAGGCCAACGAATCCTGCATAACCATGCACAGCAACGGCACCAACGGCATCATCCAGCTTGAACCGACGCTCGACCCAATAGTGCAGCTTGTACACGATCACGACACCGATCGCGGCGATGATCATTGCCTGCACCGGGTGATAAAGATCGTTACCCGCAGATGCAGTGATAATACCGGCCAGTCCGCCCGAGAACGTCCAAAACGCGTCACCTTTGGAAACAACATACGCTGCCATCAACCCGCCAGACAGAGACATCAGGAAGTTGAAGGTAATCGCGGACAGCGTGGTCGGAGCCAGATAGATATTGGTCGCAGTCCACGTGACGCCCGTAATCTGACCGTCAATTGCTTCCGGAGATATCGCGGGAACATTGCATGCGGCATAGAAGCCCCAGAAACCCGTGTAGATCAGGAATATCCCGATTGTCAGTAGCCAAGGGTTATGTGGCGGAATATCCCGCGGGGTTCCGTCTTTGGCAAACTTGCCTAGGCGGGGACCCAGAACCATGATCACCCCAAGTGCGTAACCGCCTGCGATTGCGTGAATAACCCCGGATGCGTAAGCATCGTGGTACCCAAGAACGCGCACCATCCAACCGCCGTAGTGCCAACCCCACGCGGCGTCGATGATCCACCAGACTGAACCAATCATCACGGCATGGACCCACAAGGCCGAAGATCTAATCCGCTCGATCACAGAGCCAGATACAATCGAGGCTGCCGTCCACGAGAACAGCAGGAACGCCGCCCAGAAGACGCCGGTGATTCTGTCGCCCAGATTGGTCGCCATGGTGTCGGCCCATGGCAGATTTGCAGCGCCCGCTTCAGTATCTAAACCGCCCCAGAACGGAAAGTTCGGAAAGGCCCAGTAAATCCACCAGCCGAAGAAGAAGAACGTGACCGTCACCAGCGGGATGATCATGATGTTTTTCATCAATGTGTGCATATGGTTACGGGCACGGCTGGCACCGACCTCGTACATGCAAAAGCCCACATGGATGAGGAACATGAATACGACCGTTACCCAGTAATAGAACTCGGTAAAGACCGTCGTGAGTGCATTTAGATTACCATCCACTTCGTAGTCTCCCTGTTGTTGCAGCAGGAGGTCTTTCTGCGAGAAATTTCCTGCCGGGAATAATTATGCACTCAGGGGACAATTTCATTCACGACCTGTCAATAGATATGTGGGGCAAACCTCTTTAAGACCAGTAATTCGCGCAGGTTTTTTGATGCCAGCCAAGTGGCTATAGCGTTGATAAATAAGCACTTATGTAACTCTCGCGCACCCTACCCAGGGTGCGAAAATTGCAGGCTAATATTCCCAACAGGAAAAAAATCTGCACAGAGGTGTTGATTTTCGATCCGACTTCGGCCTCAATATGGTCAACAAAAAGCAATCAACGGGAGAGCTGAACAATGGCCATTCTTTGGAGGACGTCCGCCCTTGCGCAGCGCCATGCCGAGATCGGCGGCGAGTTGGAAGACTGGAACGGTATGGGAACCGCGTGGTTCTATGACCACAGCCCGGAACGCGCAAAAGCAGATTACGAGGCGATCCGCACCAAGGCAGGGCTGATGGATGTGTCAGGTCTGAAGAAGGTTCATGTGGTCGGCGAAGATGCGGCTTATGTCATTGACCGTGTCACTACGCGGAATGTGGAAAAAATCATGCCGGGCCGGTCGACTTATGCGTCGATCCTGAATTCCGAAGGTAAGTTTGTCGACGATTGCATCATCTACCGCCTGTCGGTGAACACCTGGCTTGTCGTGCACGGCACCGGGACAGGGATGGAACAGCTGACATCGGTGGCCGCTGGTAAGAATTGTTCGGTCATTTTTGACGATGATATGCACGACATGTCGCTGCAGGGTCCGGTAGCGGTGGATTTCCTGGCCAAACACGTTCCGGGGATCCGGGAACTGGCCTATTTTGGCATCATGCAGACCAAACTCTATGGCTGCCCGGTGATGATTTCGCGGACCGGTTATACCGGCGAGCGCGGGTATGAGATTTTCTGCCAGGCCAAGCACGCTGTGCATCTGTGGGACAACATCCTTGCCGAAGGCAAGGACATGGGCATTGTTCCGGTCCAGTTCTCGACGCTCGATTTGCTGCGCACCGAAAGCTACCTGCTGTTTTATCCTGGGGACAACTCGGAAACCTATCCATTCGACGACCAAACCTGCGGCGATACTTTGTGGGAGCTGGGTCTGGAATTCACAGTTTCACCGGGCAAGACCGGATTTATCGGCGCCGAGAACCACTACGCCTCGCAAGGCAAAGAACGGTTCAAGATCTATGGTGTCAAACTGGACGGCACCACACCGGCGGAAGAGGGTGCTGACCTGCTGCAGAACGGCGAAAAGGTCGGTGTTGTCACCTTCGGCATGTATTCCGAAATCAATGGGCACAATGTAGGTATCGCGCGGATGCCGGTTGCCTGCGCGTCACCCGGCACCCAGCTGACGGTCCGCAACGGCGATGGGACAGAAATAGCGGCGACTGCGGAAGAGATGCCGTTCTACGATCAGGACAAATCGATCAGAACCGCAAAAGGCTGAGTTTCAGGGGGCGCAACGGGCACACCGTGGCGCCCTTTTCCTGTTTGAGGGCACAATGTCAAAGTTCGAATTTCCCAAGTCAATCGCAAGCCGCCCGGTCTGGGGAACGCTAGAGGTTCGCCCGGGCGAACATCACCTCATGATCGCTGAGGCCGAAGGGGCCGAAGCCATCCTTGACATAGCGACACCCGATCTGATGGCTAAAACCCATTTGATCTTTATCCCAAAAGGCACGGATTTCTCGGAAAAGCTGCAGGCGCTGAACCCTGCGCAATTCTACGAAGGTCCGTCTTATTCAGCCGCGCTGCACCGTATTCGCCGCGTGTTAGAGGACGCGCATATGGGATTGCAGGTCTATCTAACCGGCACCGAGGGCATGATGGGGCAGGCCATGAACGAGGTGATGGCCGTCGGTCTTCCGCATACTGCGATTCAGACCGAACACCGCGGCTCGGTCGCGCGCCGGATGCAATGCGTGCATTGCAAAGGCGTCACCGAAGATGTCGAGGTCGATCCGTTTATCTGCGCGCACTGTGGGCTAAATCTGTTTGTACGCGACCACTATTCCCGCCGTCTTGCCGCTTATCAGGGTGTCCGCGTTGATGCCGAGGACCATGGTAATGTGCCTGAGCCGAAGGGGATTTACGAATGAGTGGTGCCGAGAAAATTCAGGTCAAAGTGACCGAAATCACCCCTTTAAACGAATTGGTGACGCGATTCCGGTTCGAACGCGTTGATGGTGGTCAGTTGCCGACCTTTTCGGGCGGAGCGCATACTGTTGTCGAAATGCAGGACGGTGGTATCACGCGGCTTAACCCGTATTCCCTGATGTCCGACCCGTTTGATCAGTCGTCTTATACCGTCTCGGTCCGGCGCGACGATCAGGGCAGGGGTGGCTCGTTGTTCATGCACCGCCAGGTCAAACTGGGCGATGAAATGACCATTAGCTATCCGGTCAACCTGTTCTCGCTTGATCTGCGGGCCCGCAAGCACCTGTTTCTGGCCGGTGGCATCGGTATCACCCCGTTTCTGGCGCAGATCAAACAGCTAGAACTTCTGCACGGTCATTGGGAACTGCATTATGCGTGCCGTAACAATGCGTTGGCATCTTATGCCGATCAACTGACAGACAGGCATCCAAACGAAACACATCTGTACTATGACGACCAAAATCAACAGATCGATCTGAAAAACCTGCTGAGCGGGCAACCTTTGGGCACGCATGTCTATGTCTGCGGCCCCAAAGGCATGATCGATTGGGTGCGCGGCACTGCTGCTGCCGAAGGCTGGCCCGAGGATTGCGTGCATTACGAAGAGTTTCTGGCACCGCAGCCCGGCAAACCGTTCGAAGTGCGCTTGGCAACATCGGACAAGGTCATTCATGTGGGTGAGAACGAAAGCCTGCTGGAAGCCATCGAACGCGAAGGCGTGGATGCGCCGTATCTGTGCCGTGGCGGGGCCTGTGGTCAATGCGAAACCGTTGTGCTGGATCACGACGGAAACTTTGTTCATCGCGATCACTGGCTGACGGACGAAGAAAAGGCAGCAGGCAAGAAAATCATGCCTTGCGTATCGCGTTTCGAGGGCCAGTCCCTCGTGCTGGACCGCTGAGAGGAGGCCCAACATGACCATTCAATTCAACGACGAGTCCTTCCGCGACGACTATACGTTCCACAACTCGGAATGGGCGATCAAACGCTTTCCTTTCCCGTTTCACGAAGACAGCTATATGTATTCGGTCAACATGGAGCAGCACAGGGGCGGACCCGAGGGCTCGGTCTATGAAATGCGGTTCGATGTAGACGAACACTATGTCTCGGAAATGAAAGACCGGGCCATCGTTCTGGATCAAGACCCTCTGCGTTGTCAGTCACTGCCGCATATGACCTTGGCGGGTTGGGACCTGCTGGAACTGATCATGGTCAGCAAGTCGGAAGACTACCCTGACCTGTTCGAGCTGCACCGCAACGGCAATCAGTGGCGCTGGATTAACAAGCCGCTAGGCATTGATCACAGTTTTACCTTCATGGACGAAACCACCCTGCCATACGGTCCGATGGAATACATCACGCGACAGGCACAGGGCGATTTCGCTGTGCTGGATCAGCGGGATGAGATGTTGTGGATGGATGCCGGGATGGTAACGACCCAGGCAGACTGGAGCCTGGATTTCGACATCGGCATGAACTTTTTCGAATGGCATGCGCCAGTTCCGAAAGCCCATGAGATGGGAATTTTCAAGCGCGCGCTGAAATTCCTGCTGAACATTCAGCAAGGGGCACCGGCGCGTCGTCTGAACTGGACGATGACAGTGAATCCTTTGCTGGATACCAGCCCGGAGAACTATCACAAATGGGGTATTCAGAAGACTACGTTGACGCCTGAGAACATCGCTCACAAGCAGCATCTTCGGGTTGAGCTACAGACCTTCTTCCGGTTGCCACGGTCCAACGCGCTGGTATTTCCGATTCGCTGTTATCTGTGCAGTTTTCAGGATCTGATGACGGTACCGAAATGGGGTCGCCGCTTGCATCGTGTTATCCGCGATCTTCCGGTTGAGTTGGCCACCTACAAAGGGTTTATCGACAACCGTCCAATGATGCTGGACTACCTCAGCCAGTTTGACGACGGTCTTCCAACCTCACCGGGTGTGTGGCCGGATCTGGAAACGGAACCGCCTTTGTCAAAGTAAACGGGTATCGCGGCGGTCATGACTGGTCCGGACAAGACAATTTGGCAGGTACTCGGCAACGACTCTGCCGTGTATGACGTATTAGCCTTACTGCGTTCTTCGTTCCGATACATGGATGGCCGGATCGACCCACCGTCCTCCGTCCATCGGCTGACTGTTGAAGGTATGCAGGCACATTGTCATGCCGGGGGTGAAATTTGGGTTATTGGCCGTCCGCTTATTGGCTGCATGTTCCTAATGCCAAAGTCTGGCAGGCTGTATATGGGAAAACTGGCGGTGTACGAGCGGATGCGCGGGCAGGGCCTGTGTTCGGCGATGGTCGACCATGCCGCGCGTCGGGCCGCGGCCCTTGAATTGCCCGAGCTTGAGTTGGAAACCCGTATCGAACTCACCGAGAATCATCGCGTGTTTTCACGCCTTGGTTTCACGATCGTGAGTACGGGAACGCACGAAGGTTACGATAAACCCACCGATTTCCTGATGCGCAAGCCGGTCAATTTGTCTGCGGATAGCTAATCACAGAAATGTATCTTGCCGGCAGGCTGACCAGTTTCTCTGGTCCATGCGGGGCATCCGCGTCAAAAAACAGGGTGTCGCCGGGTTTCAATGGATAGTTCTTTTCTCCGTGGCGATAATCGACTTCTCCCTCCAACATGTAGATTGTTTCAATCCCACCGTGCTGGAACGTCGGAAAGACATCGGATTCTGCGGTGAGCGTGATCAAATACGGCTCGACAATCACGCCTGACCCGTTGGCGCCAATATGACCCAACAGATTGTATTGATGATTGGCGCGGGTTCCTTCGCGCTCAAGCTCTACACCCTCGCCTGCTTTTGTGTGAACGGCTTCCCGGCGTTCCTCGAACTGGCGGAAGAAGCTGGTCAGAGGAACCGAAAGTGCGTCGGCGAGTAATTGCAGCGTCGTCAGAGAGGGCGACGTGTTGCCGTTTTCGATCTTCGACAACATGCCGATTGACAATCCTGTCAGTTGGGCCATTTCAGCGACGGTGATGTTTTGCTGTTTACGAAAGGCTCGGACCTCGCGGCCAATCGCTACTTCGAGCACCTTTTCACGTTCACTCGTTCGAACGGAATGCGGATCCTGAGTCAGATTTCCCACCATTTCTGTGTCGCGTTTTTTCAATGTTTCGCCTTCAATGCCTTGCTACACTTTTCCGAACCAACGGCGCAAGCAGCTGCGCCGTTTCAGCCAATCCAATTCGGGCTATCATAGCACCTATTTTTCCTGATAGTAAAATAATCATGCTGGTAGAAAAATGTAACGAGATTGGATTCTTGTTGTTCGACGGATTTCCGATGGCCTGCTTGACTTCGGTCATTGAACCTTTGAGAGCGGCAAATGAAATAGCGGGACAAGAGGCATTTTGCTGGTCATTGGTGACGGAAGACGGGGGCAAAGTCAGATCTAGCGCCAATGTCCGGTTCGAGGCTGAGCGCGACCTGTCCGACTGCCAGTCGATTGATATTCTGTTCCTGCTCAGCAGCCCGACTTCAAAGTTTCAGAATCCGACCCAGGGTGATGGAGCATTACGCATGCTGGCGCGCCACGGAACAATTCTGGGCGGGATCAGCGCAGGCGTGTTTCCGTTGGTCCGCTCAGGCGTCATGAATGGTCATCCGGTGTCGGTTCACTGGTGTTACGAGGCGGCCTTTGAGGCCGAGTTTCCGAACATGGACGCCCGGCGCGAGGTTATTGTAACGGACAACTCTCGCTATACCGCAGCGGGGGCTGCGGCCGCGTTCGATCTGGCGCTGCACCTGATCGAGGATCGTCTGGGTGGTGATGTCGCGCATGAGGTGGCCTGCTGGTTTCAGCACCCGCTGATGCGAGGTGAAGGTGTACGCCAACAGGTTCCAGATACCAGCAGGCCCGACACGGGTGAAAAGCTGCCGCCGCTTGTGTCAAAATGCGTTGAGCTATACGCCAGCCGAATTGGCGATCCGTTGTCGATTGCCGAACTGTCACAGCAGGCCGGTGTCACGCCGCGCCAAATTGAGCGCGCCTTCAAACAGGCGACCGGTCAAAGCCCCAGCCACTATTTCCGCGCCATGCGCATGAAGGCGGCACGACAGATGGTGGTCTATACTAAAGACCCCATTGCCGACATCGCAGCCGCCATCGGCTTTAGCTCGGTCACACCATTAGTGACACATTACCGATCCGCCTTCGGGCTAAGCCCTAGCGAAGACCGCCGCCGCATTAACCGCTTCCGAGTCGAAGACAACGCACCGCTGCCTTCAAGCTGAGCGAGACGCTCAAAGAGCGGATTTCATCGCCGCCACAATGGCATGATGCAAAGACCCGGCCGAAGAACGAGGACCATACAGGCTAAACGATGCAGTGGACCTGAACAATACATAGCACCCGAGATGATGGATCGAAGTGCGGGCCGTCTCGCCCGCTCCCATTTTTCGGCAATCCAGATTGCATAGCAGCTCCAGAACCACAAGAACGTCTGCACCTTCCAGATCGAACCGAGTCCAGGCATCGGTCTGTTCTGAAACGGACGCAGTGTCGCCGACACGGTCTTTCGTTAGATGCGCCAGTTCTTCATGAGTATCGAACGGGGCCTCGACCATCCACTGATCCGGTCCGGTCCAGAAGGCCGTGATCATGTCGCCCGCGACTTGCCCCACATCGGGGGCCGATGCGCCGATCAGCTTGGCCAGCGCCGTCCGGGCCGCGTCTTCGCGACCGGCACGCGCCGCGACCGAGGCCAGCGCAACGGCGGGCACCTCGGTACAGGTGACGCTTGCGACCGTGTCAACACGAGGGTCAGATCCGCCCAGGGCGGTTATTGCAACAAGATCATGCACGAAGCCGTTCTCCCTCGGGGTCGACGAAATGGGCCGAGACGATCTCGACCTCGACAGTCAGATCGGTCAAAGGCGACACAAGGCGCATCTTTTCGCCTTGGCGCTCATCGCCGTTCTTCAAAAAGCCCAGACCGATGTGACGATCCAGCGAAGGCGAGAACGCGGCCGAAGTGACATAGCCCTGATCATGTGCCGCATCGACCGGGCCGGATGCATCCATCAGATGCGCGCCGGCGGTGATCTTGTCTGCGGCACTTACGGGTTTGACGCCAACCATTTTCAGCGCGTCAGCCACATTCAACCCCTCGCGCTCGGACAGGGTTGAACCGATACTGTCCTTCTTCTTTGACACCATCCGGCCCATACCAAGGTTCAGCGCCGTGGAGGTGCCGTTCAGCTCATTGCCGGCGGCGTGCCCTTTTTCGATCCGCATGACGCTCAAAGCTTCGGTGCCATAGGGCACAACATCGAACTCTGCGCCCTCGGCCATAAGACGCCGCATCAACGCATCGCCATAGCGTGAGGGAACCGCGATTTCGAACGCCAGCTCGCCCGAGAAGGATATCCGGAACAGCCGCGCCCGTAGTCCGCCGCACACGGTGATGTTCCCGCAGGCCATGAACGGAAACCCTTCGTTCGAGATGTCGAATGCCGGGTCAACGATCTTTTGCAGCAGCTTGCGTGAGTTGGGACCAGCGACAGCATATTGCGCCCAGGCTTCGGTGGTCGAGATCAGTTGAACGTCCATGTCCGGGAACAGGCATTGCCGGACAAACTCCATATGCTGATAGACCTTGACCGCATTGGCTGTTGTTGTGGTGACCACGAAGTGATCCTCGGCCAGACGCGCGGCGGTGCCGTCATCCATCGCGATGCCGTCTTCGCGCAGCATCAGGCCATAGCGGGTTTTGCCCACAGCCAGCTTGGCGAAACCATTGCAGTAGATCCGGTTCAGGAACTCCGCCGCATCTGTGCCCTGCACGTCGATTTTGCCCAGCGTTGTGCAATCGCAGACGCCCACCGAGGCGCGAGTCTGGCGCACCTCACGGTCAACGGAGTCGCGCCAATGCGTCTCGCCGGGCAGGGGGAACCACTGCGCACGCAGCCAGTTGCCGACCTCGACAAACACCGCGCCGCGTTCCTTGGCCCAGTAATGCGAAGGCGTCAGGCGGGTCGGGTGGAATTCGGGCCCTTTCATCCGCCCGGCAAAGGTGCCGATGGGCACGGGGCTATAGGGCGGGCGGAAGATCGTCGTTCCGGTCTCGGGAATGGATTTCCCCGCCAGTTCCGCCATGATCGCCAGACCGCCCATGTTCGAGGTCTTGCCCTGATCGGTCGCCATGCCCAGCGTCGTGTACCGTTTCAGATGCTCGACCGAGCGGAACCCTTCCTGATGGCTGAGCTTCACATCCTTGACCGTCACGTCGTTCTGCTGATCCAGCCAAGCGCGGGCGCAGCCCTGAACATACCAGAAGGGCGTTTGCGAGATGGGAGCATCCTCGGCCTTGGGCAGATCGGGCAGCGCGCCAAGGTCCAACGCCTCGGCCGCCGCCTGGGCACCAGTGTGCAACGCGCCCTGCGTTGACATCGTTCCGTTGGCCGCCCCGGCGACTGTCAGGCCGGGCGGCAGGTCAGCGCCCGGGACAAAGGCCGCCAGATCCTCATTCCACGACGGACGCCCGCGCTGATGGCAGGTCAGATGCACGTTTGGGTTCCAGCCACCGGACACGCCAAGCGCGCCACAGTCCAACGTGCGCTTAGACCCATCGGCCAGTTTGACCTCGACAAAGCTGAGTCCCAGACGTCCCCTGGTATCGACGACTTGCGCGCCCGCAAGCACTTCGTATTCGTAGCTGATCGGCGCATCCGGTCGAACATCCACCACGGCCGCGATCTTGACCCCCTTGGCATGCAAATCGGCGGCGGTGCGATGGCCGTCGTCATTGTTGGTGAAAATCGCCACGCGCTGCGCCGCTGTCGCCGCGAACCGGTTGGCATAAGTGCGCATCGCGCTGGCCAGCATGACACCGGGGCGGTCGTTGTTCTCAAATGCGATGGGTCGTTCGGTCGCGCCCGCGCACAGTAGGGCGCGTTTGGAATAGATACGCCACAGGATTTGCCGGGGCTTGCCAGAAGGCAAAGTGGCAATGTGGTCACCGGTACGTTCAACCGCGCCATAGATGCCGTGATCAAAAGCCCCGATGACAGTTGTACGGGGCATCAGGCGAACGTTCGGCATTGCAGAAAGTTCAGACACTGTCTGTGTCACCCATTCGTCAGCCGGGTTGTCGTTCAGCGCAAATGTCTCGCTGTTCAGCCGCCCGCCAAGCGCGAAATCCTCATCAGCAAGGATGACGTCCGACCCGGCCCGACCAGCGGTCAGCGCCGCCGCCAAGCCAGACGGACCCGCGCCAATGATCAACAGGTCACAATGCCGGAAGCCCTTGTCGTACTCGTCCCGGTCCTCTTGCATCGAAAGCGAGCCCAGACCGGCGGCGCGGCGGATCATAGGTTCATAGAGTTTTTCCCAGAACGACGCCGGCCACATGAAGGTCTTGTAGTAAAACCCGGCCGACAGGAAATTCGAGAACCTGTCATTGATCGCCAGCGCGTCGAACTTCAGGCTGGGCCAACGGTTTTGCGATCGAGCTTCAAGCCCGTCGAACATCTCGACCGTTGTGGCGCGGGTGTTGGGCTCCTGCCGATTTCCCGAGCGTAGTTCGACGATGGCATTGGGTTCCTCGGACCCGGCGGTCAGCACGCCGCGCGGGCGGTGGTATTTGAACGACCGCCCCATCAGGCGCAGGCCATTGGCCAGCAGGGCCGAGGCCAGTGTATCGCCCGGATGTGCCGTGTAGCTGCGGTTGTCGAACTTGAAACTCAGGGATTTGGTGCGGTCGATTTGACCGCCGCTCAGTCTGTTGTCTTGCGTCATTTTGAACGCCCCTGTGCCCGGGCCACGTCACGGGCCAGTTCCACGTCTGTAATCTCATGCGTCACGGTGTTGCGCGTCACGACCAGCCAAGACCGGTCGCCGCCTTCGTGAAACCACAACTCACGATGAAGCCCTGCGGGATTGTCGCGCAGATAGGCGTAGTCATAAAACGCCTCGGCCGCATCTTCGGCCTGCCAGTCGGGGCGCGCGATCAGGGATGCGTCGCCCAGATAGACGAATTCCGAGCTGTCGCGCGGGCCCAGCAAGGGGTGGTGGATGATCATGGTGCTGTTCCCCTCAGTGCAGGTTGGGCTGGTTGCCCATGCCCTTTTCGTCAATCATATGCCCGGTGCGGAACCGGTCGAAGCGATAGGCGGTTGCGGTCGGGTGCGGCTCGTCCCTGGCCAGCAGATGTGCAAAGCAATGGCCCGAGGCCGGGGTCGCCTTGAACCCGCCGTAACACCAGCCGCCATTGAAATAGAGCCCCTCGATGCCGGTCCGGTCGATGATGGGCGAGCCGTCCATGGACATGTCC
Source organism: Ruegeria sp. AK4 (assembly GCF_056541025.1). NCBI lineage: Bacteria > Pseudomonadati > Pseudomonadota > Alphaproteobacteria > Rhodobacterales > Roseobacteraceae > Ruegeria > Ruegeria sp. AK4. The sequence goes on along the minus strand of NZ_JBQFXS010000032.1, from coordinate 7,571 downwards.
ATGATCCCGCCCCACATCCGCAGCAGGCGCGCGCGACCGATCATCGGCATCAGCGCCATGCCGCCCTCGCAGACATCCTCGACCACGGGCAGATTGCCGCGCTGCGCGTAGGAGTTATATCCGTCCAGATCGCCGCCAAAGACCAGACCGCCCTTGTCGGATTGGCTGACATAGAAATGCCCGGCGCCAAAGGTGATGACGCCCGGCAGAACCGGCTTCAGCCCTTCTGAAACAAAGGCCTGCAGCACATGGCTTTCGATGGGCAGGCGCATACCGGCCATCCCCATCAGCCGCCCCGAATTGCCGGCAACGGCACAGCCAACCTTGCCCGCGCCGATGAACCCTTTGGACGTTTCGACACCCAGGCATTTGCCGCCTTCGATGCGAAAGCCCGTAACCTCGCAATTCTGGATGATATCGACGCCAAAACCATCCGCCGACCGCGCATAGCCCCAGGCCACTGCGTCGTGGCGCACGGTGCCGCCGCGCCGTTGCGCCAACCCGCCTTTGATCGGAAAGCGCGCGTCGTCAAAATTCAGGAACGGATATTCCCTGCGCACCTGCTCGGCATCCAGCAGCTCGGCATCCGCACCGTTCAGGATCATGGCGTTGCCGCGCCGGATAAAGGCGTCGCGCTGCGCGTCCGAGTGGATCAGGTTGATGATCCCGCGCTGGCTGACCATCGCGTTGTAGTTAACGTCCTGTTCCAGACCCTCCCACAGTTTCAGCGAGAACTCATAGAACGGCTCATTCCCGTCCAGCAGATAGTTCGAGCGGATGATGGTCGTGTTGCGCCCGACATTGCCGCCGCCGATCCAGCCCTTTTCGATCACCGCGACCTTTTGGTGCCCATAGATCTTGGCAAGATAATGCGCCGTCGCCAAACCATGACCTCCGCCGCCTATGATCACTATGTCATAGTGCGGTTTGGGTTCAGGGTCGCGCCAAGCGGGCTTCCAACCTTTGTGGCCGGTAAGCGCCTCTTTGATGACTTTGAAGCCAGAATATCGCATGGATCGGACCTTTTTCGTCAGATTCCACGCAGATCATCTGAATTGATACTCTCAAATCCGACATCGATTGCTTTGAATCAGACCTGAAGGCCGGCGAATTCACAACGCCTTACGTGTCAGTACCAAGCAGCAAGACCTGGATATCCGCAACATTGGTCCCGGTCGCGCCGGTTATCAGAAGGTCACCTGACAACGTCAGCGCCTTGTGACTGTCGTTGTTTGCCAAAAGGGCGGCAGGGTCATGCCCCGAAGCGCGGATTCGGCCGAACGTCCCAGCATCCACAATCGCACCAGCCGCCGGGGTGGGGCCATCGCGCCCATCCGTGCCGCCGCTGAGAAATACCCAGTTGCCGGGTATCGATCGTCCCTCCGCCAGTTGGGCGACCCGCAATGCCAATTCCTGATTGCGCCCACCGCGCCCGGTGCCTTGTAAGCGTACAGTAGTCTCACCACCAAACAGCAGAGCGATTGGACGCTCAGCAGTGGCAGACGGGATTGCTTGCAAAATCTGTTCCGCGGCATCTGACACGTCACCGATCAACGCGTCAGACGCAATTTCGGTGCGATAGGTCTGCGATGCACACGCATGTGCCGCTTCAAGGCTGATCATGTTCGATCCGATCAGATGATTGGTTGCTTCAGGCGCTATGGCCTGTTCATGAGTGTTTTGTTCCAGATGGGCGCGGGCAGATTTTGGCAACCGATGCCAGATACCGGCCTCGGTGCAGGTTCTGCGGGCGTCGGCGCGGCTTCCGATTGGAAGGGCGGTCGGTCCGCTGGCTACGGCACGCAGATCATCTCCGATCACATCCGACAGGATATAGGCCGTGACCGGGGCAGGTGAGCCGTGTCGCAAGAACCCACCGCCCTTAACTCGGCTCAGGTGCTGACGCACAAGGTTCATTCGCACGATGTCGAGCCCGGAAGACAGTAGAACCTCGTTGACCGTGATTTTGTCTGACAGGGTCAACCCCTTGACAGGCGCGGGAACCAAGGCCGATCCCCCGCCCGAGATCAGCGCTATAATCTGATCTTCCTCACGTGCTGCTTTGAGCAGTGCGATGATCTGTCTCCCGGCCTTCAGGCCGCGTTCGTCCGGGATGGGGTGCGCGCAGGTCAACACGGTCGCTCCGTCCACATCGGTCTGGTTTTCAGCATGTGTAACGGCCAGGGCGATGTGGTCGCCCTGAACATGTTGCAATGCCTCTGCCATCATGGCAGGCGCAGCTTTTCCAACAGCGATAAGGATACAGCGCCCGCCCTGTTTTGGTGCGGGAAATGGTGCCCTCCGCAATCGTCTGCGCAGCGAGACCGCCGGATCTGCGGCGGTGACCGCCGCAGCGAAGATGGCTGCGGCGCTATCCCACAGATTTATTGAGGATTGCCCAGTCATAGTGCGCTCATGCGGCAGCGATCTGACCCGCCTTTTCAACCAATACTTCAGCTTGACGGATTGAGGCATAGTCAATCAGGCGACCATCCAAAGACACGGCGCCTTTGCCGGACGCTTCGGCCTCGGCCATTGCCACAAGAATGCGCTGCGCTTTGTCAACCTCGGCGTCCGACGGCGACATGACCTCGTTCGCCAAGGCAATCTGGCTGGGGTGAATGGCCCATTTGCCTTCGCAGCCCAGAACTGCGGCGCGTTTGGCTGCGGCGCGATACCCGTCGGGGTCCTGAAAATCGCCGAACGGGCCGTCAATCGGGCGCAGCCCATTGGCGCGGGCGGCAACCACCATGCGGGCCAGCGCATAGTGCCACATATCACCCCAATGGGTCAGGCGCCCGCCGTCCGCGTCCGCGTCGGTCAGAACCGAATAGTCCGGGTTCACGCCGCCGATAATGGTTGTGCGGGCACGGGTCGAAGCGGCATAGTCCGCAACACCGAAATGTAGGCTTTCGTTGCGCTTCGACGCCCCGGCGATTTCGGTGACATTCTGCATCCCAAGCGCGGTTTCGATGATGTGTTCGAACCCGATCCGCTTTTTGTACCCTTTGGCATCTTCGATCTGCGTCACCATCATGTCGACGGCATAGACATCTGCGGCGGTACCAACCTTGGGGATCATGATCAGGTCCAGCCGTTCGCCCGCCTGTTCGACCACATCGACCACATCGCGGTACATGTAATGCGTATCCAGCCCGTTGATGCGCACCGACATGGTCTTGTTGCCCCAGTCGATGTCGTTCAACGCCTGGATGATGTTCTTGCGGGCCTGCTCTTTCTCGTCCGGTGCGACGGCATCTTCCAGATCAAGGAAGATCACGTCCACGTCGGACTGCGCGGCCTTTTCGAACATCCCCGGCTGGCTGCCGGGAACGGCCAGCTCGCTGCGGTTCAGGCGGGCCGGGGCCTGGTCAATGGAATGAAAACTCATGGGTTTGGGTCCTTCGTCCTAAAGGTTCGGATAGATCGGGAAACGTGCGCAGAGGTCTGCGACCTCGGCCTTGACCTTGGCCTCGACGGCGCTGTTGCCGTCTTCGCCATTGGCGGCCAGACCGTCGACCACCTCGATGATCCAGTCGGCGATCTGGCGGAATTCAACCTCGCCGAAACCGCGGGTGGTGCCGGCGGGGCTACCCAGACGGATGCCGCTGGTAATTGTGGGTTTTTCCGGGTCAAACGGCACGCCGTTCTTGTTGCAGGTGATATGCGCGCGGCCCAGGGCCTTTTCGGTGGCGTTGCCCTTGACGCCTTTGGGGCGCAGATCGACCAGCACCACATGGGTGTCGGTGCCGTGGGTCACCGTGTCCAGACCACCCTTGATCAACTGATCCGACAGCGCCTGCGCGTTGGTCACAACCTGTTGGATGTAGCTTTTGAATGCGGGTTGTAGCGCCTCGCCAAAGGCCACCGCCTTGGCGGCGATCACATGCATCAGCGGGCCGCCCTGAATGCCTGGGAAAATCGCCGAATTCACTTTCTTAGCGATATCTTCATCATTGGTCAGGATCATACCCCCACGCGGGCCGCGCAGGGTCTTGTGGGTCGTGGTCGTGGCCACGTGGGCATGCGGGAAGGGGCTGGGGTGTTCGCCCGCCGCCACCAGACCGGCGAAATGTGCCATGTCCACGTGCAGGTAGGCGCCGACCATATCGGCGATCTGGCGCATGCGGGCAAAGTCGATCACGCGCGGGATGGCCGAGCCACCGGCGATGATCAGCTTGGGCTGGTGTTCCTTTGCCAGCGCCTCGACCTGATCATAGTCCAGCAGGTTGTCCTGTTTGCGCACGCCATAATGGATCGCGTTGAACCATTTGCCCGACTGGTTCGGGCGGGCACCGTGGGTCAGGTGTCCACCGGCGTCCAGGCTCATGCCCAGAATGGTGTCGCCGGGTTTGATCAGCGCCTGGAACACCCCCTGGTTGGCCTGAGAACCCGAGTTCGGCTGCACGTTGACAAAGCCGCAGTCAAACAGCTGCTTGGCCCGGTCGATGGCGAGGTTTTCGGCGATATCGACATACTGGCAACCGCCATAGTAGCGCCGTCCGGGATAGCCCTCGGCGTATTTGTTGGTCATCACCGAGCCCTGCGCCTGCATCACGGCGGCAGAGACGATGTTTTCCGAAGCAATCAGCTCGATCTCATCCCGCTGGCGGCCCAGCTCGGATGTGATCGAACCGAAAAGCTCGGGGTCGCGGTCCGACAGGGATTGGGTGAAAAAACCTTGGGTGCGTTGCGGGGCGTTCACGTTGAAACCTCCTGTAAAGGGTTAGCCGGTCCAGCCAAGGCCAGCTGAAATAGCGTTCATGGATTGCAGCAAAGGCACAGGAACCGATCCTGCCTGCGGCTCGCTTCGGGCTTGTCGCAGCAGTTCGACTTGCAGCGCGTGAATGCGGGCCAGTTCGGCCCGTTTACGATCAAACCGCTCGCACAGACGAGGAAAACGACGACCGATGGTCTGACCGCCGGTCAGAAACTGCACTGCGCTGCAGGCACTGTCGTATTCCGTTTTGATAGCCTGCAAGATGCGTTGGCGGGTCTCCGTATCGGGGACCAATTCGCTGTATCGTGCGGCGATATCCATATCCGCCTGATAGAGCGATTTCTCCATCTCATCGACGGCGAGGCGGAACAGGCGAGAATCATTGAACATGTCCTGCAAGACTTCATCACCGCGCGCGCCACGGAATTTACGAAAGCTGGTCATGGCGGCGCCGAATCCGTACCAACCGGTGATCAGGTGACGGTTCTGCGACCACGCAAAAACCCATGGAATAGCGCGCAGGTCATCCAGACTGGCCGCGCCGAACCGGCGGGTCGGGCGGGACCCGATTTTCAGGCGGGCAAGCTCTTCGACCGGGCTGGCTTGCTGGAAATAATCCAGAAAGCCCGGCATCTGCAGAAGCGATACATAGGCCGTCTGCGACAGTTCCGATAGGGCATCCAGCGCGTCGTCGAACTCGGGACGGCAGGGGGATTCGCCGGGGTTGGCGGTATGGCGCAGTGTGCTTGAAAGCAGCAATTCCAGATGCGCCGCAGCCGTACCGCGGTTGGCATATTTGGTTGAAACAACCTCGCCCTGTTCGGTCACGCGCAACCGCCCAGAAATTGTTCCACTGGGTTGCGCAGCGATGGCGCGTCCGGTAGGTGCGCCGCCCCGGCTGACCGAGCCACCGCGACCATGAAAAAATGTGGCCTTGAAGCCTTGCGAGGCCAGAACCGACACGATTCGGCGTTGGGCTCGCTCCAGCTCCCATGTTGAGCAGAAATAGCCGCCGTCTTTGCCGCTGTCCGAATATCCCAGCATCACCTCGATCACGTTACCGTCGGTTTTGAGGCTGCGGCGGGCAAGCGGAACGCCCAGAACATCCAGCAGGATCGCCGGGGCGTTGCGCAGATCGGCAATCGTCTCAAACAGCGGAACCACCGAAATATCCAGTGTTTCGGACCCGAACCCGGCATAACGGGCCAGCAGGTAGACGCCGAGAATATCATCGGCAGAACGGGTCATGGACAGGATGAACGGGCCGATTGCCTTGGGATCTGGCCCTGATCGCACGCTGTGGACCAGCGCCAGAAGGGCGAGCAATTCCTGTGCCTGATCGCTCAGCGCGTCGCGGCTTTGATAAGGCAGGTTCTGATCCGACAATTCGGTTCGCAAACGGGCAGACCATTCGGCCGTACCATAGTCCGGAGCCTGCCCGGATTGTGACCAGATTTCGGCCAGAACATCGGTTGTGACGGTCGAATTCTGGCGGATATCCAATGTTGTGGTTCGGAACCCAAAAACCGTCGCGGCACGGCGCAAGGGACGGATATGCCGTCGCGCCAGAATATCGGCGTTGACCGCACACAATGCGTTATCAAGCGCATCAAGATCGCTCACGAATTGTGAGATGTGATCATAACCGCCATCTGTCAGCCGATGGCGAATGGCATTGAGAGCTTGCCGAAACGGCTCGTTTCGATTGCGGCCAGCATCCGGAGACCGGTCGGTTATTTCTTGTATGCGCGCCCTGTTGAGCTCGGGCAGCGGCAATATGAGTGCACTGATACTCAGCCTGCTTGCAGCCTGTTCGAGGGCCTGACGGTACAGGTCCAGTACCGTTTCACGCCCGCGTTGCAAAGCCAGCGCGGTCATCTCTGTCGTGACATTCGGATTGCCGTCCCGATCGCCGCCGATCCAGCTGTGAAAGCGGATATCCGGTTTTTCGTTCAGAGTCTGGCCCAGCACATGCAGGCAGGCCTGATCGAACCGATCCATGACCTGCGGGACGGAGTCAAAGATTGCATCCCGGAAGAATTGCAGCCCCCACTCGATCTCATCGTGCAGGCTTGGGCGTGTCAGGCGAAGTTCACCCGTCAGCCACAGAAGATCGATCTCACCTTCCAGGCCATTCAGCAATTCGGCGCGTTCGGTCGGGGTCCAGCGTTGGGTTTCAAGACCGACGAGGTTGCGGTAAATCCGACGGTGGATTTCCAGTACAGTGACCCGTTTGGCCTCGGTCGGATGCGCGGTCAGGGTGGGACCGACACACAGATCAGCGGTCAGCTTTTCCGTCTGGCGATCCGTCAGGGACAGGTCAGACAATACCTCGGCGAATCCGCCTTCGACCGCTTCGGCCCCGTTTTGGGTCTCGGTCAGGCGACGGTCCCGGACTTCTGCGTTTTCATCAATGATGCGCAACAGTTGGAACCAGATCGACAGGGCCTGCAAGTATGGCGTTGCTTCAGGTCCGGTGGGGATGGGTTGCAACGGCGTGGCCTCGGCCCAGGTCGCCACGTGGGGCGCCCGTTTCAGCAAAATGTTCCGCCACAACACTCGCAGTTCCGAGCGCAACCCTTCGGCATAATTCGAAGGTTCCGGGGTGGGCTGAATATTCCGCGCCAGTGCTTGCATCAGATCACCTGATCCCGCGGAGTGCGGCCCGCAAAAAAGTCGCTCAGGTTATCCAAAACGCGGAATCCCATGGCTTCGCGGGATTCGCGCGTCGCACTGCCCAGATGGGGCAACATCACTAGATTGTCGCACTGCAGCAGGTCCGGGCTGATCCGCGGTTCGCCGTCGAACACATCCAGCGCCGCGCCGCCGATCATGTCGAAAGACAGCGACT
>NZ_JBQFXS010000031.1:0-27718 GCF_056541025.1 Ruegeria sp. AK4 | reverse complement strand
GATCGTCACGGCCTGCTCCTGTCATGTTCTAGTGCGCGCTACCAGAAATGCACACGAACTGACAGGTGAGGGCGAACTTTGCGACAGAACCGGCGGAAATACCTCAATAACATCATTGAACAAGACCATCGATTCATCAAACGACGGATCAGACCCATGCTGGGATTCCAATCTTTCGCATCAGCCGCATCTGTCCTAGCAGGCATAGAACTGGTCAACATGATCCGTAAAGGTCAATTCACGCACGGACTCCGTCCGTTTCAGCAGTTCGCCCAACTGGCAGAGTGAACCGCTCTATAATTCCACTGATGCTCTGCCATCTAAAAAGTTTGCGACAGAACCGGCCAAGCTCCAAGCAAGTGGCGTTCGCGGAGCGCATCGCGCGGATCAAGCGCAGCCCTGTTCCGGACGAGTGCTTTCGGGATCGAAACCTGATGTCCCGCTGGATCGATAGCAACATGCCCTGAGCGCACCCACGGGAGCGGTAGATTCATTACAGCATCGAAACAATTGTTACGTTGAGAAAGCTCGGCCAGTACGGTATCTGACTAACGCGGCGTGCCTGGGGGGTTTATTGATTTACTTGAGGGGGTACGAGTTTGGTGCGTCGCGCACCCTCCCATCCGATGCTGGCCAAGCTACGAGTTTTGCTGATATGAAATTGCCTGCGTTCAAAAGATTGGAACAGCGCAGTCATGAATATCGATGAACCAAACTTGATCATGTCTGACAAGTGTAAGTCTGTACTTGTCGACGGATTTCGCTTTGAAATTGAAATCTATCGCTTGGAAAACCAGGGCAGCTGGACATTGGAAGTGATCGACGCAGAGGACGCCAGCTATGTTTGGGACGATAAGTTCAGTTCCGACCAAGACGCATTAAATACCGCTGTCGATATCCTGAACAATGAGGGCGCGCTGGGATTCATGGGAAAAGACGACAAACCTTAGGGTACCGCCAGAGTCTTTTGCTAGTAACCGGCATCATGGGTAAATTCAGATTAGACTTGTCCGCGTTGGTTCTGCTGCACATCTAAGTGCTAACTATCCCGATTGGACCCAACAATACGCCAATGGCCGCATGTGGTCCGACGCTTAAGCCCTTGGTTTTGGCGATTAAGGCGCAGAAGGTGCCTCATACGCTGGCTGGCTTTGCGAGTTTGTGGAATGCCAAACTCCGATTTTGTCCAGCCCTGTTGCGACCGCATCGATTGCAAACTAATTCTCCGCATCATCGTTACAAAAGAATTCGTACAGAACCTCCAAAATCGCCAACACGCGTTCATCCGCAATCCTGTAATAGATAAACGCCCTCTTCGCTGGTCACGATGCCGGAGCCCAGAACTGGGCAATGATCGCCTCGCTCATTGAGACCTGCAAACTCAACTCAGTGGATCCCCACGCTTGGCTGACCGCTACGCTTCAAGCCATCGTCAACGGACACAAACAATCCCGGGTCGACGAGCTGATGCCGTGGAATTATCAGCCGAACGTGTGAGCGGGACACCGGTTACGAAGCAGGCACAAGATCTGCAAACGGCCGTCATGCGCCATTGCCTTAAGAAAATCGGTCGCTTCCAGAGCGTTTTGGCTGAGATCGGGTTTCAAGTGCGCTCCCAAAAAAATGATAAGTCATGATATCACAACCTCTGAAATCTGTGTCGACAATGCGGAGAAGGGCGAGACAGAACAAATCGACAAGAGTGGTGCGGCCCGCAGCGCAACGCGCGAGGACACGGTCTAGTCTATTTGTCTTGTCCGAGGGGGGAGACCGTGCCTTCCCCCTTACGTCGGGGGGCGTTTGGCTTGTTCGATTCCCGCCTGACCCAACAAAAAAAGCCAAAGGATCTTGGATCCTGCGGAGGCGCAAAAGGGATCGTTCCTTCACGTCCATTCTGGCCGAGTGGCCAAAGAATAGATCGCTCAACCGCGTTGAGATGTGAAAAATCTACGATCGCTGGCGGGTGGTACTAACCACCGTAGGGAACATACCCTCGACAGAGCTTTTGCTTTTCGAGTTTCTGGAGTGCATCAACAGCCTGGGCTTCGTCTTCGTACGTCACCCTCATGGCTTGCCCGTTTGTGCCAATTCGCCCCCAGGTCCGAAGGACGCACACTTCCCCAAACAGTGTCTGCTGCAACTCAATTCCATAGTACCGCGCCATGTTGACGTCGGGATCCACGTGGATCAAGTGGACGGGTGTGGTCGCTGTCAGCTCCATAACACGATTGTCGATCAATAAAGCCCGTCTGTCCAATGACTTTGCAAAACGAGGTGACCGGAACCTCACACCCAGTCACCCAACTGACGTTACATCGTCGGCTTCGGCGGATTATCACACCGTGTTCATAAAACGCGTTCAACAGCATTTTCATGCGTTGGCATTCAGCTGCTGACAGTTCATAGCGGGCTTGTTCGGGGCTCAACAACTCAGACTGAAGAGTACTGTTTACCACCGTAGCATTTCAAATAAGCGGCTGCGAACTGCTGAAATCCGTGCGAAAAGCAATTGGAGGCCACACCTTGCAATGAAAGTCATTGTATATCGGGTCATGAGCAAAACGCTTCCAGCGACGCAGGCTCCAGTAACCTGATCCTCTTATAGGAAACATCAATCCACCCTTTTGATGCAAATTGCTTGAGAGTTCGATTGACCACGTCTCGCGCGGCATTGGCCAACTCGCCAATCTGCTCCTGCGTTAACCCCGAAATGACAGCGGTGCCTTTTTGCGCTGCCCCATGTTTTGAAGCGATGCGTAGCAGCGTCGAGGCAATGCGCTGTTGGACATTAGGTATCAGAAGATCGGAGACGGTCGCGATGGCAATGTCCATGCCGTGGGACGCGACCTTGGTCAGGGCCCGATGATAACTCGGGTCGGATGCAGCTATTTGATCCAGCGCGACCAGCGGGACGTGGAACGCAATTGAGGGCTCGACTGCCACAAATGTCAGGTTCCGGCGTCGCCGGCTGAGCGAGGCATCATATCCGAACCATACACCGCTACGGCATATATGGGCGAGCCTGTCATCGCCACCACGTCGCGGAACCTTGATACCAAAAGCCCCTCCTGCAACTCCAAAGATGCCGCCGCGGAAATCGCCGACATCAAAGACTCGGCTACCGACTGCGAACGTCCGAAGCGTGGCCCTCTCCAGTACTACGGCCTGGAATGCCTTGTCTTGTTCGGCAAGCCACCCGTACCTGAGAACCGCGCGCTTCGCCTTAGTGAAATCCAATCGCGGCTTGGCTGATTGCTCTTGATCAAGGCTCCTACCCGCCGGGAGAACGTCACGACGCCTGCGTTTAGCTGGTTCAATCAAGTTTTTATCTTGGCCCATGCCGACTTTGTCGTGATTGCTACAGATCAGCTCTGAATATCAGATAATATTGATATGAAACACCACTTCGTTTTGATGCAAACCGCCAGTCGAAAGTGGGTTTTCGCAATTGACGCACGATTATCATCGAGCAACTCCAGAATTTAGAAAGACGCCACATCAGGAGGTCATTTATGAACATCATGACGCTGACAAAAACCGTTGCCCGGACCGTTGTTGCGCTGATCGCATCCGCTTCAGTGTCGTGGGCCTGTACCGGCATTATGCTGACCGGTTCGGACGGAAGCATCATTCGCGCAAGGACTGCTGAATGGGGGCCTTTTGATCTCGAAACCAAGATCAACATTATCCCGAGGGGATATTTCTACAGTGCCGGCGAGATGCCAGACGGAAAGCAGGGAGCGACATGGACCGGTAAGTACGGCATGGTCGGCATCAGCATGTTGGACCACGGCGCGCCCGCTGACGGCATCAATGAGGCAGGGTTGACTGCCGGGCTGTTCTACCTGCCGGGCTTCACCGAATATCAGGAGTACAATCCTGAACTTGCCGACAACACCATCCCCGGTGATTTGCTGGCAAGCTATGTCCTGTCGAATTTCGAAACGGTCGAAGAGGCGATAGCCGGGCTCGAAAACATTCGTGTCGTGGGCGTAGTAGACGAGACGCTTGGTTTTCCGTTTCCGTTTCACATGCTTGTAGCCGACCGATCGGGTGGACGGATCGTCATCGAGTATATCGATGGCGAGTTGACTGTTTTCGATGCCCCGCTTGGCGTAATCACCAATTCGCCAAACTATGACTGGCACATGACGAACCTCAACAATTACGTCAATCTGACTGCTATCGGCGTGCCCCAGGTCGAAGCCAGCGGCGTTACTTTTGCTCCGCTTGGCGCAGGCAGCGGCATGATCGGTCTGCCTGGTGATTTCACACCCCCGTCACGCTTTGTGCGTGCCGTTGCGTTCTCGCAAACGGCCCGTGAAACCCAGGGCGGCTACGATACTGTACGGGAAGCTTTCCGGATCCTCGACAATTTTAACATTCCGGCCGATGCCGCTGAGGGTGCGCAGGACGACGTCCAATCAGAAGATCTGCTCTACAGTGCAACGCAGGTCACCACCGCCAGCGACTCCCAGAGCCTCACATATTACTATCACACAATGTACGACCGGACCGTGCACAAGGTCGATCTCAGCAAGATCGATTTCGGTGCCATGGGCGATGAGATGGTAGTCTTTCCGACCAGCGGCGATCGTGAACCCACAATTGTTGACATGACACCGAGCAACTGACTGATTTGCTGGCCGGGGTTTTTCGAAGAAAACAAGCCCTAGAACCCCGGTCATATCCAAACATTCGTGTCGATGCGACTTGGCAATCGCATTCCGGCGCATTTCTAAACAGTAAGGTGATATCTGAATGCGGGCCCGTCTTGTCAAACCAAACAGTCACACCCCAACCTCAAACTTCCGCTCATCCCTGTGGGCAATAGTACTAACAGGCGCTTCGGCTTTACTGCCGCATATAGCAGTCGCTGAAAATAGGCTGGCCGTTGACACACCACTTGGGGAAATTCGCGAAAACCATGATTTCTTCGGCGAGGAGGAAAACCGGGTTCAGATGTTGGCCGCAAGCCCGCGCACGCAATGGGCATGGCAAAACATGTCGCGCTTTTTCCCAACGGCGCAGATTCTTCGCGACGGCCCAATCAGCGAGTTGCAGGAGAACATAGACCCCTCGATCGGAGATATCGAGTTTATGCGTGAAGACGGTTCGACGGCTACCGTAATGGAACAGTTCAACAAGTACCCAATGGACGGGCTGATCGTTGTCAAAGATGGTGAGATCTTGTTTGAGCGCTACAAAACACTGCGACCGTTCGACAAGCACAACTGGTATTCCTCCGGAAAGATCCTCGGAAGCACTCTGCTCGCTTTGCTGGAAGAAGAGGGAAAAATTGATATATCGCAACCCGTCACTGCCTTTATCCCTGAACTTGAAGGTTCAGTGTGGGACACGGTACCGGTCGAACACGCTCTCGACATGGCGACGGGTCTCGATTCAACCGAACTTGACGAACCGGCCGGTGACTCGCGCATTAACCCCGAACAAGGATGGTACCGCTGGACATCTGCGATGGGCTTGCTCGACAATCCACTTGGCGTCGAGGAGACGCCCTTGGAGGTGCTGGCTGGCATGCAGCGCCGTGGCCCGGGCTATGAAGTTTTCGAATACAACTCAATCAACACTTTCGTCGTTGACCTTATTGTCGAAAACATCTCCGGCAAGCCGTTGCCCGAATTTCTGAGCGAACGGATTTGGCGCAATGCCGGAATGGAGCATGATGCCTTCGTCGCGGTCAGCGATGGCGGACTGCCGGCAAGCTTTGGCGTAATGAATTCGACACTGAGGGACATGGCCCGATTTGGCATGCTGTTCACGCCGAGTTGGAGCGAGATTTCCGACGAGCAGATCATATCAGACGCCATCATCAGCAACATTCAGACCGGTGGAGATCCGGAGATTTATCAGCGCGGCTATCTCGGTGAATTGAACGCCCGCAAGGGCTTTCCGGACGACCGGAACATTTCGAACCGCTACCAGTGGGATGCCGTCTTTGAGGATGGCGATTTCTGGAAGAAAGGCGTGGGTGCACAGGGGCTTTACATTTCTCCGTCGCGGAATCTTGTGATTGCTTATTTCTCGACAGGTAGCGGCGACGATCAGGAAGAAACTATGGCAAGGGCAATCGCGAAGCATTTCCGAACTCGCGTTGAGCGTCGTTCCATAAACACAGGTCCGGGAATTTTCCATCCAGGCAAGCTCCGCCTTGCCCGCAGTCGGTGAGTTGCTGCGGTTCTGAAGGTGTTGGAATTCCGCTGAATCACAACCTTCCAACCCAAGTCGTAGAGCTGCCCTACGCTGCACACTGAGGAATGAACAGTTTGGGCTCTCGCCGGACCTACACCGCCAGACGTTTGGGAGGGCGTAGCGCAGCGATTTTCGACAGTTTGTCAAAGCCCCGCATTTGGAGCACTGGTGATAGTTTGATGTCTCAACTGCTTTCACCATCTTTATGGCAGACAACCTCAAGCTTAATGCCGTGTGGGTCGAGCCAATAGGCCGCATAGTGCGTCCCGTATTGAGGAAACTCTTGGGGTGCGTCCAGAATTTGTGACTTCCGCGAGAGTGCCCAATTGTACGCCTCACGCACGACCTCACGCGTTTCGACCGAGAAGGCCAAGTGCTGTAACCCGGTAGCATGGCGCGAATAGTGCCCATCGTCCCTCGCCTGGTAGAAGAACAGCTGCGTCCCGAGTTTTCCATCCGGTCCGTAGTTGAATTCCGGTTTAGTTTTGAACCACTCCTTGAGGCCAAGGATCGGCATTAGCTCGTCATAGTAGGCCTTCGCCGCCACAAGATCCGGCACCGCGATACCGATATGATCTATTAATCCCGTTCTAGGCATGACTGCTCTCCAGCTCTTAGTGCCTCATGGCCTCTACCTTAGTTGTGATCAGCCAGCAGATTTGTGCTCTTGGTTTCGACATCGAGGCTACTTTGAGTATTGGCTAAGATGCAAAATTCGAAAAGCTTGTGCTCTTTCTCGACCCTAGTTGCGACGCTGCCATTGTGTTGCAATTCGTTTATTTTGCCAGCTTGTTGCTTACCTCGACCAGATTGTCATCTGGATCGCGGAAGTACACGGACATAAGCCTGCTGACGGCGCCCAGTTTCTCAGAAGGACCTTCCACGATAGTCACGTCATGCGCGCGAAGCTTCGTGGTGATTTCCTCGATTGGTGTGTCGGTCAGTAGACAGAAATTACCGCTTCCCGGAACGGTTTTTTTCGCCAGATCTGGTGCTGTTCCTGCATCTTGAAGACTGATTTTATTTGACCCGAAATGTAGGGACCATTTGCCGGGGCGTTCCTCTCGCGGAGTCATGCCTAGCAGATGTTGATAGAACTCAAGCGTTACGTCGACATTATTGACGCAGAGAACGATGTGATCGAAGCCATGGATGTTCATGGACAAAGCATACCTTTGGTCAGTTTCGCTGCAAGAGGTGAGCAACGCGATTTCGATCAGACCAAACTATCCGCCCAAGCGGTTCTGAATTTGCGCACCTGTCAGAGTTTCAATCGTCTTGCTCAGAATCCACGCATGCCCGAATGGGTCGAGAACGCGGCCCGCTCTCTTGCCAAAGGGACGATCCGCGAACTCGATAACAACTGCCCCGCAGAAGTCCACCATTGCCATGGCGATTTCATTCCGGATTTGCGAAACTCGGAGCTGACGCAGCATAAGCCCCTGCCCTGTTTTTCGAGACATTTTCAACGGCCCAAAGGAGACATCCAGTGCACCCCTCGGATGCTGCGGCTGCAGCCCGCTTTTCGGACATTCGCTGCGCAAGCGAAATCTGGGCTTTGGTGAACTCACGGTAGGCTGGCTTTGCCGTCTTTCGATCTGGAGCCTTCGCTAAAGCAGCATTTGCTCGCGGTCGCGGCATACTTATTGTTGCGTCGCGGCAAGTGTCACCAACCAGGTCATTCGCAGCCGTTATATTTGCGTTAACGGAAACCGTACCTTCGCCGCAGCTCGGTCGGACGAGCAAGACGCGGGATATGGCAAGCATTGAAACATTGGTTCTTGCTTCGTGTTTGAATTGATTAGAAACGAGGCATCAAAAGTTTGTTTATTTGCTGTTAGCTTTTTTGACGAGCATAATCTTTATTTTTCCGATACGGGACTTAACGCTACTGCCGAGCCCGATAGCCGGAAGCAATGATCCGGTTAATGAGAAAGGCGACGGCCTGGTGTATATCCTCTTCATCGTTATTGCCGACCGCTGCTTCGTGGGCAGCGGCTGCGTCACGGAGAACTCCCACAATCTCATGTTCGGGCAGGAGCTCACGATCTTTAATTGCAAGCAAAAGCGCTTCACAAATTGAGAGTGCTGCCATTCCTGAGTGGTCTTGCCGGTCAGCCATGGTAGACGTCCTTTTTTAACAGGCGTCCAAGCAAGGAAGCGCCACGATGAATTGCACCATACTGGCATAGGTTGCTGTATACTTAACTGATCGAAAGCAGTCTTGGCGTCGGATAGTTTCGCGGGCTGCTCATCGATGAAGGAAGAACACTTGCGCACTATCAAAAACAGTCCACTCACCCGAAAGCTTTCAAACTTCGTCGCTCTGACTGAGGTTGAACTTGCGGCCTTGGCACGCCTGCACAAGCGTCGCAGAACCTTTGAAGCCGGACGTGACCTTGTGCATCAAGGGCAATCAGAGCAGGCTGCCTACATTCTGGCCTCGGGCTGGGTTTGTTCCTACAAAACCCAGACTGACGGGTCGCGTCAGATCGTCGATTTCCAAATACCGGGTGACTTTCTGGGCTTGCGAAGCGTTCTGCTGCACACCTCGGATCACAGCATAGAACCAATCATGGAAATCCAAGCCATTGAAGTAGTAGTGGATGATCTCCTGGAAGCATTTGCGCAAACGCCCCGGCTGGCGACAGCAATTCTTTGGGCGGTCTCTCGAGATGAAGCGATGGTGGTTGAGCACCTGGTCAACATAGGACGGCGAGATGCGGGTGAGCGCATGGCGCATTTTCTATTGGAACTTGGTGTGAGGCTGACTCAGGTCGGGATGGCAAGCAAGACGGGATACGCCTGCCCACTGACACAATACCACCTTGCCGATGCACTGGGACTGAGTGCCGTACATGTTAATCGTGTCCTACGGCAACTGCGGGAGAAGGGGCTGGTTACTTTTCAATCCGGGCAAGTGGTATTTGATGATTATGAAGGACTGGTGACGTTGGCCGGTTTTGACCCCACTTATCTGGATCAGGCCGGGCCACTGTTGAAGCAATAAGTTCACCCCTACAGCGATGCCGGGATTTTGATGATCGTTGCCTGTTAGAGACGGAATTCGCTTCGGCAGATTTGGGATTTCACCGAAAAAGAAGCGCAAGATAAATACAGTCCGATTGCGGTACTGGATTTCCTGCGCTTCTCAATTACTCGTTAAGAACACGCCAGCAAATATCCCGCCAACACACATCACGTTGCCGGAATCCAAACATCGTTGCACTGACGCAGGTTAGTCAATTTTTGGCGGTACCTGATCCTCGGGCACCAAATGCATTTGAGATTCCAATAAAATCTCAGGTCATTGGCCGCAGACTAACATCGATCAGCGCGCGTCTGCCATTTGCACATTATTCTAAGTTACAACGCCGGTACTACCGTGGCGCTTACGAGCGTAATCTGCGGCAGATTGCGCGGGGAAGATCCAACAAACTATATGGAGGACCAAGGTGAGCACGAGATCGTCCAGTTCTTTGGTGACGTTTTCAAATCCGTTCTCTTTGTCCGGCTATCCAGATGAACTTCCTGCAGGCGAGTATGAAGTAGTTGTTGAAGAAGAACTACCACAGGGCCTGAGTTTCGAAGCATATCGAAGAACCGGAACCTACCTGACAGTTCAGGGCAAAGGCAGCAAGCCAGGCCGCACGGAAATGCGCCCAATTGACCCAGAAGATTTTGAACGGGCGCTCAAGCAAGACCAGACCTTGGCCACATCTAACAATGACAGCGATGCGGCGCTTTCCCCGCAGGAGGAATAGATTATGAACACGCCCGAATGGCTTAAACCCGGAATCTACGGTGCTCTGATCGGCGGGGTTTTCGTAGGCGTCGTTGGATTTTCTTGGGGTGGATGGATGACCGGCGGTAGTGCAGACAAAATGGCCAACGCCATGTCCCGCGACAATGTAATCGCTGCGTTGGTTCCGGTCTGCGTCGACATGGCGAGAACTGACGCCCAACGCGCCGAAAAAATAACGACAATCAAAGAGGCTTCTTCTTTCAAGCGGAAGGATGCCGTCATGGAGGCAGGCTGGGCAACGGTACCGGGATCCCAAACCCCCAACAAAGATCTGGCACAGGCCTGCATTGAGGGGCTGAACCTGGATGGATCGTAACTCAATCACTCAACATTCGGACAACGCCGTTTGCACCAGGACAAATCGAAAAAATAAGCACTGGTTTTACTCTCACTTTATGACGGCGCTGTTTGTTGGCGTTTTCAGCTGCTTGGCGGGCTCCTTTATCTCATCAAGTCCCGCATCGGCCGAAACAAATTCGATCCCGGATAATGCGCATCCCAAAAAATATGGCGACGGTTGGGAATGCGATTTGTCCTATCGGTTGGAAGGCGGAGAATGCGTGGCCGTTGTCGTACCGGGAAATGCCTACCCCACAAACAGAACCTACGGCTCAGGGTGGGCATGTATGCACGGCTTTGTTGAAGTGGGCGGCACCTCATGCACTGAAGTGATTGTGCCTGAGGGTGGATATCTCGATCCGTCAGGTGAGAGGTGGCGATGCCTGCGGGGGTACACAAAAGTAGACGATAGCTGCCAGAAAATCGTGGTGCCGGAAAATGCTTACCTGACGAACAGCACTTATGGATCTGCATGGCGTTGCAACCGTGGCTACGAAATCGACGGAGAAGCATGCGTGGCAGTAGCAGTTCCGGAAAATGCTTTTCTGAACGCATCAACCAGCGGGCGTGCGTGGACGTGCGAGCGTGGATATTTTGAGCGCGACGGACGGTGCGATACCGTTTTTGTGCCTGAGAATGCTTTCTACGATGACGCGATCCATGGAGTTGGATGGAAATGCGAACGTGGCTACGAGGCGTCCGGTGATCGCTGCAATGCAATCGAGCTACCAGAAAATGCCCATATCGACCGATCCGGGAACAGGTGGGAATGCCACAGAAATTATCATCGGTCAGAAGGTCAGTGTGTTCTGAACAAGTGAGGTTTCAGGCAGAAAGCCCACTTTTGCAAACTTCACAATTTGTGCCCGTTCTTACCAAGGACGGCGCGTTTCACACTCCAAAAAGGAAAAGATATGAAACCCGTACCCATTGCGTCGGATGCCGAGCAGTTCGTTACCCGCAATGCGCAAAAGCTGCCGCCTGAACAAGCAGTTTTTCCAGAGCTTCACCGCAAGACACTTGTGAAGGATACACCGACTGCAGTTGTGTATTGCGAAGGGAACTTCGCAAAGATCGATGGCAAGACGGCTAATGGTCTCGTTCGACATTCACAGGCCTATCGCGTTCTTTCGGTGATCGACAGCACAAATACCGGCTGTGACAGTGGCAAAGTGCTTGATGATGTCGCCAATCAGGTTCCCATCTTCGATAATCTTGATGCCGCCGTCGCAAATGAAGCTACGATCCCCGACACGTTTATTTACGGAATAGCGCCGGCCAGCGGAAGAATGTCCCTTGAGGATCGCGAAGTTGTTGTGGACGCGATAACGCTCGGAATGAACATCGTCAGTGGACTGCATGAATTTCTTAGTGATGATAAAGAGCTCGTCGGATTTGCCAAAATTCACGATGTTACGATCCACGACGTTCGCAAGCCGCGACCCAATCGCGACCTTCGCCTGTTAGATGGCAGTGTTGGAGACGTCCAAGCGATCCGCATCGCGGTGTTTGGCACCGATTGTGCAATTGGAAAGCGTACAACCGCGACGATCCTGACAAGTGCCCTTAACGCGCATGGGATCAAAACAGTTTTGGTCGGCACCGGCCAGACAGGATTGATGCAGGGCGCCAAGTATGGTGTCGCGATGGATTCGGTACCGCCGCAATTTTGTTGCGGCGAACTTGAGCGCGCTGTTGTAGCTGCATCTGAAGGTGAGAGCCCGGATGTCATAGTGATCGAGGGCCAGGGCGCGCTCAGCCATCCGGCCTTTTGCACGTCAGCCTTCATTCTGCGAGGCAGTCAGCCACATGCGGTAATTCTTCAGCACGCGCCCAAGCGAAAACGTCGATGTGATTTCCCCAACATGATTATGCCCGACCCTTGCGATGAAATCACTCTGATCGAGGCTTTTGCGAACACAGAGGTAATTGGCATGACGATCAACCATGAAGGAATGAATGATGTTGAGATTTCAAAGGCCATCACAGACTATAACTGCAAATTGTATCTCCCGGTCACTGACGCATTGAACCGTCCTCCAAAAAACTTGGTGAATATGGTTCTATCTGCCTTTCCGCGCTTGCAACCCCTACGTGCTACGACGATTGAATGAGCAAGCTGCGTATTGAAGTTGATCTGGACAAAATTCGGTACAACACACGGTTCCTGGTCGACCACCTTAGACCCCGCGGAATTACGGTGACAGGTGTGACAAAAGCCGTTTGCGGTCATCCTGAGATTGCGAATGCTATGCTTGAAGGTGGCGCGACAGGGCTGGCGGACGCGCGGATCAGCAATATCATGCGTATGCGCGATGCTGGGATCTCGTGCTCCATATCCTTGATCCGAACGCCCATGCTGAGCCAGGTCGCGCAAGTCCTTGATAACTGCGATGTCAGCTTCAACACTGAGATGGACATTATCGCCAGCCTGGCCATCGAGGCGCTGGGAAAGAGCATGACTCACAATATTATCTTGATGGTGGAAATGGGGGATATGCGGGAAGGCATCTTGCCTGAGCACCTTGAAAGCACTGTGTCTCAAATTCTTAGAATGGAAGGGATTTCTCTGAAGGGGATTGGCGCAAATTTTGCCTGTCTGGGTCATGTGGCACCCTCTGCAGGAGCAATGGAATTGCTTTCGTCACTTGCCGCCGACACCGAACTTGCAAGTGGACCCGCTCTGGAAACAGTGTCA
This sequence comes from Ruegeria sp. AK4, assembly GCF_056541025.1. Taxonomy (NCBI): domain Bacteria; kingdom Pseudomonadati; phylum Pseudomonadota; class Alphaproteobacteria; order Rhodobacterales; family Roseobacteraceae; genus Ruegeria; species Ruegeria sp. AK4. The sequence goes on along the minus strand of NZ_JBQFXS010000031.1, from coordinate 14,663 downwards.
GGCGGCGGCTCTACCAGTTTGCCATGGGCGCTTGGCAAGGGTGCGACCGGAAAGATCAACAACCTGCGTCTGGGTGAGGCTATCCTGTTGGGTACCGATCCTGTATCCGGGCACGCGATCGGCGGGCTTAATACAGATGCTTTCACTCTTTGGGCGGAAGTGATCGAAACGAAAGCCAAATCAAACCCAAATCCCGTGCGAATGAATTACCCTATACCTTCAATGCAGTGTGTGACTTTAGACGGTCCTTCGAATACTCGGTCGATCCTTGGCATTGGACTCCAGGACACCGATGCAGCGGGTCTTGCATTCCCTGCTGGCGTCACGTTCGTCGGAGCCACCAGTGATCATATCGTTGTTGAAAACACCATTTGTCTGCTTCGCCCTGGTGGCGAGGTAAAGCTGAAATTGAACTATAGCGCGCTCTCGCGCGGCATGGCTGCACCTGATGTAGCAAAAGTCTTCCATGGTGATGGCGCATTGGTTGACTGCTCCGCAGCGAACACTGATCGCCCATATTCGAAGCGAAAGTAGCGCGCCAGGGTTGCCGCCGCCTCGGTTCTGCTTCAGCCACCCGTCTTATTCTACGGCTTTACGTAGTAAATGAGGCACCCAATCCCTATATAGGATGTAGCCGCATTCACTTTTCACACCTCATCTGGGCTCGTGGGTGGTGCGGACAATCAAAGGATCAAAGTGATGTCTTTCAAAGACCTGACGACCAGAGCGGCTGCCGCACTGAAGGAAAACGATGCGGACGCACCGAAAAAAGAAACGACGTCGGAAGGGCCTGACACCGTCCCCGAAAAACCAAAGCCTAAACCCCAAAACTGATAATTCCCTGCCGGGAGTGGGTGGCTTGTTCTTGTCTGCATCTCCGAGCGAGCGGTATCAGCAAAGGAGAACTAACCAAATGAACCAACTAATCAGCAAGACAATCGCAGTCTTTTCCAAGCCGTTTACTTTCCCTGGCTTCGACGAATTACTCCCGGCAGGCGAATACGACATAGAAACTGAGCTTTCCGCACCACCAGATTATTCGGACCCAGAAGCCTGGAAGGCATCGGTGTTAATCTGTCTGCATCCACGGAAATCTCACCCCGGTCTGGCGCGTACCTTGACCGTTTCTCTTACTGATTTGGAGAGAGCCCGCGCAAAGGATAAATTGTCTTCAAAGCAGTTGTCGCAGTTCTTGCTCGACCAACTTTTGGCCGATCCCATGGTGCAATTGATTATGGAAGCGGATGGCGTTTCAGAGACTCAACTTCGGCACCTCTACTCGGAGTCGCTCATCTCTGAGGCAGACGACAGATTATCAGATCAACGAGCCCTACGGCGAGGATGCGGAAGCGGCTCTCGGTATGCCTTCGCAGTCCAAGCTGCTGAGAACGAAGGAATGCTAGTTCGTCCTAATAAAACCCCTCGGATTACAGGCCGTCCCATCGGACAGTCTGAACCAGGCAGCTCCTTCAATCTCAAGGCTTAGGGCTCGGAACTTTCTTTTCCAGTCGCTGTATAAACCAAAACAGAAATCGAGGCTAAGAACTGATGGAAGACACCGACAACGAAGCAGATACGATCATGGCTCGCGCTCATAATGACGTGCCGCAAGAACGCCCGTGTCTTCGTTGCAGAACTCCATTCTGGAGCGAAGGGTTCGGAGAGCGGATTTGTCGACGCTGCAAGGGGTTGAACGCGTGGCGAAATGGCGTATCGGTAAGCCCTGGGCTTGCTCGGCGTCGCTGATAAGCTAACAACAGCGTATCCAGCTTTTTTGATCATAAATCATTATAACTTATTCGCGTTGACCCAGCCCGCTGATCCAAGCCTTTTCAACGTGGAACTCGATCGGTAGTCGGTGCCGAAGACGAAGCGTCCGCGCAGTTTGGATCGAACCGTTCTTCGGCATAGCGATATTAGCTCAAGCCGCTGAATGCACACGCTGAGATCATGCCGGTAGGAACCGAGTTGCTGCAGTTGCAGTCCATTTTCCGGACAATCGCTGCGAACGCACGTTCAGTGCTTTAGAATAGATCAACTGTGTTGAACGGAGTAACAGACTGATCTACCGCCTCTCATCTCGCTCGATACGAGCTCAATTCTCGATCCGAGGCTGCTCCGCGAAATACTCGACGCTCACTCCGACATCCATTGAGATCAGGTCGCTTCTCGAGCCTTGAAAACTTCCTGCCACGGGTACCACCTGTTCGATCCTGCGGGCAACCGCAACGGGGATCAGGTTAGCCGCACCGACAGCTCGATTGGTCGGGTCGAATGGGATCCATCCCGCTCCCGGCACAAAGACCTCGACCCAGGCATGGGTGGAGCCATCGCCCGTCGATCCGACCCGATCTCCGGACGGATCAAAGATATAACCGGAAACCATTCGCGCACCGAACCCGAGCGTCCGAACGGCCTCGGCAAAAAGCACGGCGAAATCGCGACAGGAGCCCCACCCCCGGTCCAGCGTTTCGAGCGGTCCCTGCGTGCCTTCCGACTCGCGGCTCTGGTACGTGATCAGGTAAGTCACACCATTTGCGACGTCTTTCAGGAGGGAGAGTGTGTCGGTCGGCCGCTGCATCACGAAACCTTCGACCCAGTCAGACAAGCGTCCGTCATCGTCTTGGTATTGCGGGGAGGCAAGTGGCCCGAGGTCTGCCAGGTCGTCGTTCGCGTAGAGAAAAGGATAGGAAGCCGCATGAGCGGCAATCGGGAAAACCGGCCAGACGGGCGCCTTTAGGTCGACAACTATCCGTGCGGTCATCACGAGCGCGTCGCTTGCGGCTTCGAATGTTGCTTCCGCTAGAGCGTTCCCGGCCACATCGTTCGACCAGACGACAGTCGCCGAGGGCGAGACATCCAGGTCGAAATAGACCAGCCAGAGGTCGCACGTTTCGCGAGGCCGCAGCATCATCTGATGCGGACCCAGAGGCACTGCCTTCGCATACCGGTATTCCGTTTTATGGCAGATCTTGATCCATGGCATGGCCCGCGCTCAGGACGTTCGGCCCGCAAATCGGCGATGACCTTGCCCGATGCTACCGGGAGCCGCGCAGGTACCGTCGTCTTTGCGAAAACCGATGGTGTGGTCCCAACCCGCCCAAAAGGTCCGGTTCTGCGCGTTGTCAGGCGGCACGCCGGAGCGGTCCTGTGCAGACCACGGTGCAGCGACTGCAAGAGCAGCGGCAATTGCCGCCAGCAACTTGTCGAGCAGCCTTCGGCGGAAGCCGGAAAGGTCGATCTTGAGGTCTCTCATCTGTCTTCCCTTCCGGTTATCCTTCGTTGTTCCACCCGACCGGTGTCAGGCGGCCATGCGTTCGGGTCTTCGCCCGCTGCGGCGACGAGCGCGGCGCTTGGGTTTTGGTTTGGCCTTTTCAGAGTTTCCGCCCCAAGGCGCACCGCCCGCGACCTCGATGCCAGTGCCAAGCACCTTCTCGATGGCTTTCAACTCGCTCATCTCGTCAGCCGCGCAGAATGCGACCGCGCGCCCCTTTTGTCCTGCTCGGGCGGTCCGCCCAATGCGGTGGACGTAGTTTTCGGGAACGTTCGGCAGATCGTAGTTGTAGACGTGGCCCACACCGGGAATGTCGATACCGCGTGCAGCGACATCGGTTGCGACGAGGACACGCACCGCCCCTGCCTTGAAGGCGGCGATAGCGCGATCGCGCTGGCCCTGGCTTTTGTTGCCGTGGATCGAAGTGGCCGCGAACCCGATCTTCTCGAGGTGCTTCATCAGACGTTCCGCACCGTGCTTGGTGCGTGAGAAGACCAGCGCCCGGTCGTCGCGGTGTCCGTCGAGAAGGTCTATGAGCAGATCCTGCTTCTTCTCTTTTGGAACGAAATGCACCGAGTGGGCCACCTTGTCGGCAACCTTACCGGGAGGTGAGACTTCGACGCGAACCGGATCAGTCAGATAATCGCGAGAAAGATCCGCCATCGCCTTCGGCATGGTGGCCGAGAACATCATTGTCTGGCGATCCTTGCCCAGTCTCGGTGCGATTTGCCGCAGGGCATGAACAAAACCGATATCGAGCATCTGGTCCGCCTCGTCGAGGACAAGAAAGCGCGTTTTGCTCAGGTCGACAGCCCGCCGGTCCATGAGATCGATCAGTCGACCCGGTGTCGCCACGAGGATGTCGGTGCCGCGCGAAAGCTTTTGCGCCTGTGCGTTGATCGACTTGCCTCCGACGACAAGCATGATGCGAAGGTCAGAGGTCAGGCCCTTGAGGCTCTGGACAATCTGGTTAGCAAGTTCCCGTGTAGGCGCAAGGATCAGCCCGCGTGCCGACTTAGGCGCGGCCTTCTCGGAGCTTTTGGCGAGCGCTACAACCAGTGGAATGCCGAACGCAGCGGTCTTGCCGGTTCCTGTCTGGGCGATTCCGAGGATGTCGCGACCTTCGAGCGCCCGCGGAATGGCCTTACCCTGGATCGGCGTGGGGTCGGTCAGTCCCCGGCTATCGAGCCGCGAGACCATGCGGGCGTTCAGCCCGAGTTCATTAAATGTCATGTCAGTCCTTGCCCGGACAGGCGTCCGGTATCACCGACGAGCGCCCTTGCGATCGTTCGGTCGGGGTGCACCCGGAGCAACCGCCCGCGGCGCCGCATTGCGCCGAGAGCCGCCCTGAGCGACGTCCCCCCTACGTGATGTGGGAAAACGGTACGTCACGGCCGGGGGCGGGTTGATCCCGCCTGCTCACGCGGCAGAGCGATGACGTTCATGACACATGGGGCATGGCGTGCCTGTTGTCAATCGTTGTCGGACGATTGAAACCGGTTGTGCCGGAAAGATATCTCGGCCGACCCATCGCGAAACCGCCCGGTAAACGTCATGCGGCCCAGGCTATTGTTGCTCTTTTTCGAACCGCTGTTTCGGTTCATTATGCTCTCAGTCGATCGTCCTAAACTGACCTTGCCAAGCTGCCGCATCCTGCGCGCAGCATTTCAGACCAGGCGACCACGGATATAGCCAACCCGCGCCCCACAAACGGCCCGTCATCTGACTTGAGAAAGATCGAAGCAGATATTGAAGCATACGATTTGCTAGAGGGAATCTCTGAGCCCTGTCAGGGCGAGCTGGAAAACCTCGGTGATCATGTCCATTCTGGCCGAATAGCCAAAGAATAGAGCGACCAATCGGGCTGTCAGATGGAAAATCTACTATGATCTGATGCCCGGTTCATCTCAGTCTTCGATATCCATCCCGGTGAAATACAACCCTCCAAGACGTGGTTTTGTAACAGTTCGTTGACACTGATCAAAGCGCTGGATGCAAGGATCTGATAGTGCCCTCGCAAGTGTAGGGACAGGAGATGAAGGCAAGAAGGTGCACAGACCTCATCGCCGCGCTTGGTGAGAAAAAATGACACAGGTGTTTCAACTATTTTGATTCACTTTATGAAGACAGTCTTTATGCCCGAGAAATGAGTTGTGCCTTTGTCTCTCTCCAGAAAAGGAGATGCTTGCGGAAAACTGTCGCCGGCTCGCTTTTGTGTGGCTCATGACAACGCTTGTTGCATCGTGTTCGGAACTCGTCCGGGAGGACAATGCGATGCCCACACGTGCTGACGGGGAAGCGTTTTTCTTAACTAATTGCTCGTCTTGCCACGGCGCCGATGCGCGAGGGGGTGGTCCGAAAGCTGCCAGTTTGCCTGTTGCTCCACCGGACCTAACCACTCTCAGCGAGAGAAACGGCGGCAGTTTTCCGCAAGCACGTGCTTTGAGTTACATCTATGGCGATGCGCAAAACAGCCACCTCGCCAGGGTGATGCCTGAGTTTGGCGGTGCGATGGCAGAAGACCTCGTCCCAGTCGAAATCGACGGCGTTCTGACTCCGACGCCGAGAGAGCTCGCCGGACTGCTATTCTATCTTGAGAGCATCCAACGGTAGAACAGGGTTCAACGCGCCTTTGATAGTTGCTGCACCGGATGCCATGACGGCCCTATACCGACATTCGACATTATCTGATTTCACAGCTTGACCTCCAAAATGCCGCCATTCGTGCACACAGCAGCATTTCGATTTGCTGAGTGACAGCAATGCCTGAAAAGTGCTGTTCGAAGTAAAAGCACAAACGGACTGGTGACCAAGAAGCCTCGTCAACGCTCTTACAACAATGCTCACTTGATGAGATATGAAGAGAGTAGTTAAGCGGCTAGCATGCCGAGCCGTGAAACAGTATGAGACGTTTCTTGCACAACAAGACAGGGATCGCGGGTCACCACCATGAGGTCGCTATCGAACCCCACCGTGGAAGTCGATAAGGTTGTCCGTCCGAAAGTCCGTGAATACTTTATGGACCGGCGGGCTGAGGTGGATGTGTTTGTGGCAAGGCATTTCACCTGGCCCGGAACACTTCTCCTTCACCGGTCGGCACTCGGATGGGACATTTTGCGCGCCCCGATGAATGTGGTGCTGTCGCCAATCCTGGTGCTGACGCGGATCGCGGCATATCTTTGCCGCCGTGCCCGGTGGGGTGGCGGCGCGGACTGGCTGGCCTCACGGCGCATCCTGTTGCGCACCACTGTGGCGCGCAGGGTCGAAGCCTGCGTCGTGACCGATCTTCTGAAACTGTCGTTGGCGCAAGGGGCTGCGGCTCGTAGTCCGGACGCGCTTTCGCGCGCCATCCTTGCTGCACCGAAGTTTCGCGAAATGATCCGAAAACGTGAAAGCGCGGCCGATGCGGAGGCGCTCGGCCATCGAATGGCGGGCGCGATTTCCGAGTATGCAGCAACTCGGTCTGCCGTTGCCGAGATGACTACAGTGCTCTGTGCACTTATTGTTGGTGCACTGGTCTTTCAGGCGCTAACACCGGGCATGATCTCGATGGCGCCGGGCGTTGCTGATGCTATGGCAAGCACCAATGCCATCACGGAGTTTCCGCTGGGTCAGACAATTGGCGGGATTTGGTACGGGTTTTTCCCGACGGGCGCATCGCCCTGGCTTACTGCCGTCACCACGGCGGGGCTTGTCATGATCGGATCGGTTTTCGCCGCGTTCGCAGGTGTGTTTGCCGACCCTGTTCAGAGTCGCCTTGGCATTCACCGCCGCCGCCTTCTTCGCTTGATCGATACACTTGAGGTTGAACTAACCGGACTTGGACAGAGCCCCTTCGTCGCGCGTGAGCATTTCTACGCCCGGCTTTTGGACCTCTGGGATGCCGGTTCGGGCATATTTCGCATTTTCCGGAACTGACGCTAAGACTTGGAGGCGAGGCTCGGCCGCTACCAGTCATTCATCGTGCCCCTCACCGCCGCAGCGCCGCTTTCGTATTGCGCCATTCGTGCAGAGCGCAGCATTTCCACCTCGGCAATGACTGGGTCGCAGGACAAAGCTGCCCTAGGCTCAATGATTGCTGCTGACCGCTCGCAGCCCCAAAGCGGACCTTCGCAACCAAGCTTTGCAAATTCCGAAATGCCAACCGAACAGACCTTTGTCCGAGGCTACACCCGATACCAGTTTTTAACTTCTCGGGCGGCTGCTTCGACTGTAAAAGTAGTCTCTACCTCTGCGATTGCCTACTTTACTTCGTCTGAGCTAGCACTGAGTTCTAAGACGTTCGCATCCAGATCATGGGCTGATCCGGCATTTGAATAAATCGTATCGACCACAATTCTGATGGCGTTTCGGTGTTGCAGCAGGTGCTCAAAAAACCGCACATAAATCATCTCCTCGTACGGAGAATGAATATCCGCTTCAGAGATCAAGCCCAATTCTGAGGCCTTGGCACACGTCAAACGCCAAGCCAGTTCCATTGTGGATGGTGGCGCGTCCCAGGCCTCATCAGGATGTTTTGGGTTCGCAAACGTAGATCTTCGAATAGCTTCGAGATTGGCACGCAAGCTCTTTGTAGGAACAGGATAGATGAATGTGGTTTCCTCGGATGCTAAGGCTGGTTCAACCTGATTCGGCTGCGCCTGGATGAACTCGGAAAACCTGTTTCCGATGATAGGGACTTCTCCGACAATCAAGTCTGTGGGGTCGGTATTCTCCGCCAGCCATCGCGCCAGTGCTCTCCGACCCCACAGCCCGGCAGCCTTTCGGATCAACGGATGAGTTCCATCCGAAACATCTGGATACCTAGCGAGTAGATCTTCGGTCTGAAACGCCGCGAGACCTGTATCCCAACGCATAATATGCACGCGACGTCCCAAGGAGACCGAAATGGATATCTGCTGACGCAACAGGAATGACTTTCCTGATGCTGGTAATCCAGTGAAGAAAACCATGCGGCAACGACGTGCAGCGTCGGCCAGGTGTCTTACAATCTCAGTGTCCGCAAAACTGTCGATAGAAATTGCGAATCTCCTAGTTCGGTGTCGGCAATAGGCTGGAGCGGCGAGCGTTCACCACCTCCAAGATTGTTGCCCAAGAAATCCGGCGATTTCACAGATGAATTGTCAACCTAAATTGCCCCAAAGTGAATTTTGCCTCTCAGTTATTCTCTTAACCACCTAATAACTCGCCGGTCTCAAAAATTGACCATTCCGCAGCACACGCTTCTTGACGAGCGTGCGTCCTTGACTCTTCACAGACTAGGAACGACAAGAGTGCATTGGTAAAAAATTACTCGCCGCCGCGATGCTGCCGGTTACGATAATCCAATGGCCTTCAGACTAATTGTAGCATGTGCCTCAGCATAGGAACGGGTTCCGCTGGGGTCTTCGCTATGAGCTCGTTGCTCGCAAGCATTTGCAACTGTCACCTGACATGCCCCTGTCACCGCGTGACCTAGGAAAGAAGGCGCCGTATGAACAACACATGGCTCTTAAATTGCGTGCTTGATGCCCGATAGATCAGGTCTCAGGCTCCGTTTCGACCATTCATTCATCGTGTTTGCTCGCTGCATTCTTTGTTTGATCCCGACACTTTTGGTGTTTCTCTCAGGAACGCAGCTTCCTGCTCAGGTCGCGGGCAATGCCGATGGGTCTGTTTGTGACGAAGGTTTCGAAAACAAGAACGGATCCTGCCAAAGAACAGACTTACCAGAAAACGCATTTTTGACGGGTAGCGCCTATGGCAGCGGCTGGGAATGCAATCACGGTTTTCAGAATGTCGGAGAACTCTGTGAGGAAATAAGAGTTCCTGAAAATGCCTATCTTACATCAACAGGAGATCAGTGGGAGTGCAATCGGCTGTTCCAGCGTGTTGGAGAAGAATGTGAAGAAGTGATTCCGCCTCAAAATGGGTACGTCGAAACCCGGTTTGGCGTGCAGGAAATACACTGCAACTGGGGATTTCGTAAGGAGAACCAGGATTGTGTTGCAATAGAGGTCCCAGAAAACGGCCGTCTGAGCGACAAAAGAAGCTCGGATGGATGGGTATGCCTCAGAGGTTACTGGGCAGCGGAGAGCGGCTGTAAACCTATAGCAATTCCACAGCATGCATATCTTGCACCTGAAACTTATTCTGGATGGAAGTGCGAACGTGGTTTTCGCGCAAACCGGGACAGGTGCGTCGCGATCCTTGTCCCTGCAAATGCTCACTTAAATCGAAGAGGTGATGGTTGGGAATGTAATCGGCCGTTTACACGACAGAACGATACGTGCACCGAAAGTGTGCCGCGACAATAAGTTGGTGGAAACCAAAGCCGCCTGACAAATCCGGAAGGACTAAGCCGTGAACCATAACTCGATTGACGAAAACCTGGGAAAGAGCCTCAAAGCCGAAAAGGCGCGTCGCCGGTCCTACAGGATTAAGATATCTATTGCGTCAACAGTGTGTGTTGCGGCGATAATTGTAGTGGTGTTTCTCTGATGCGTAAAAATACCCCTCAGGTAACCCTCCCGGACTCAAAGATGTCAGCTCGTGGTCTGGGACAAAGAGCATTTCAGGACCGCAGTGTTCGTACGACGCGGAACGCTGACGTATCTGGAGTGATTGAGGAAGAATTTGGAAAGTACTTGATTAAGGCTGGCGTTCTGAGCGGCAATAGTGTTGCACGGGCATTTCCCAAGCCGCCGGCTAAAACGCAGGCAATGATTGCCGATGCAGTTGGAGAAACACCAGCATTGGCCATTGAAGCCTTAAAAGAAATTCTGGAAGAAAGAGACAGGAAGCGTAGCGGTCAACGCCGTTTGGAGGGAAACTCCGGCACCTTCGTTCCCAGTGAAAGAGAATATACCGAGGCATTGCGCCAGATCAGGCTCACCCCTGCGCAGGTCACAATGCTCAAAGCACTTACAATCGCGGGCAAGGACGGTCTGACCATTGGTCGCTTGTCTCAGGCAGCCGGTTACAAATCGCGAGAGGCGTCCATCAAGGTTTTTAAGAAAATAGGACTATTGATCGCAGAATATCTGGAGCTCGAACTTCCCGAAGCCGGATCGGCACAGAATGATGGCGCCGCGCAGGTCCTCGCATTTTCTCACATTGAAAGTGACGATGAGCCCGCGACTTGGATTATGCATCAGGAACTGCGAGACGCTGTTCGTTTGGTTCTATGACGTACGTTTTAGCCCGCGCTTTTAAGGCGAAATCTGAACCGGAACAAATGCACGAAAGGTTGCTGACGTAGCTTATGTTGGAGAAAAGACCATATCCGCTCGACCTGATCTATGTACCTGTGAAACGGGCGAAAACACTTGATCAGCAAAAAGTCCTGACGCTGGCCGATGATATCCTGAAGAACGGCCAGAAGACCCCGATCCAGATACGTTCGGACAATAAGAGGTTTGTACTAATTGAAGGCCTTCACCGACTAGAGGCCATTCGCGCCTTGGGCGGTGATACGGTCGAAGCCTATCTGGTACGCGCCAGACTACACTAAATGCCTATTGGAATTGGCGTTCGACAAAGCCTCGGAAAATGTGAGCAGGCGTTGACTTTTTTCATCCCAAAGATGCAATCGTGCACAATGAAAGCTCTCATATAGAGTAATACGCTGGCAATTTTCTAACGCAGAATGGTCACGCAAAACTTCGTTTAGCCGGTAAAACGGTATGCGGCTGGCAAGGTGGTGAACATGGTGTACGCCGATATTGGCAGAGAACCAACGCAGGATGCCTGGTAGGGCATAGTGAGAACTTCCATAGAATGCGGCGTTCTGAAGGTTCCACCCCTCTTCCCGGTCCCAGGTCGTGTGTTCAAACTGGTGTTGAATATAGAAAAGCCAAATACCAATCGATGATGCGACAATCATGGTTGGTAGGAAAACATACGCCAAAACCTCAATGCCTCCGGCCCAAAAAACCAGGGCCAATGTCCCTGCAATTGCGGCGTTTGTTCCCATCGCACTTGCCCAGTACAGCCAGCCCGAACGCATGAAACCAAGAGGCAAACGGTTTTGAATAAAGAACGTATAGATCGGCGCAACACCGAACAGGAAGACGGGGTTCCGGGTCAGACGATACGCGGCACGCCCGAACCAATTCCGCTTCAGGTATTCCTCAATGGTCAATGTAGGGATGTCACCCATACCACGCCGATCAAGGTTACCGGTTGAGGCATGGTGAATCGCATGGCTTTGCCGCCAAACGTCATAGGGTGTCACGGTAAGAACACCTAGAACCCGGCCGGTCCAATTGCATGCGTTGCGGTTTCTAAAGAAAGATCCATGACCACAATCATGCATAATGATGAAGATACGGACCAGAAATGCGGCATTCAGGACGGCCAGTAGTATTGCGATCCAGACACTAAAAGATAACGCAAACCACGCTAGGGCCCATAGCACGAATAAGGGGGCAACAGTGATCGCAAGTTCAATAACACTTCGCTTAGCATCGGCCACACGGTATTGCGCGAGCACCCGCGTCCAGTCTTTAGGTTGCAAGTTACTAGTTCTCCACCGGCTTTTAGTCGCCCATTGTTCAAACGGGCACCCAATAAGGGTGCCCTAAAAAGGTCAGGCGAGTGCCAGATTGGCGGCGCTGTCGCGTCCGTCACGGCCCGCTTCAACGTCGAAGGTAACCTTCTGGCCGTCCTTCAATTCGCTGATGCCGGAACGTTCAAGTGCCGAGATATGCACGAATACGTCGCGCTTGCCATCTTCAGGCTCGATAAAGCCAAAACCTTTGGTCGAGTTGAACCATTTTACTGTGCCATTTGCCATGGTGGAGGTCTCCTAATACTTGCCGCCCGCATCATTGCGGCGACTCGGCGTGGTCGGTCTGAATCGAAAGACTGAACGCCGAATTGGGGAGACAGCAGGTCGAAAAAGAAAAACGTAAGCCTTGTGTATATGGACTTCGAGTACACACAATACAAGCCTAGATACTTTGGAGGACAACAGAGAATTTGAACCTGTCTGGCTTAGAACTAGGCAAGTAGAGGTGAAACCATTGCTCTTCGACCCAAACTTGAAGGTGGCTTGGATCAGCGGCACAGAAGACCAACGACTGTTTTTAGGAGATTATCCTGCTGCAATCGAAATAGCGATATCTGGAGCAATGGCCGGCCCCTTATCTAGTTTTCGACGAGAGCGATGACTGGGCCTACTCGTGTACCTCCAATCGATATCCCGACTTTACTTCATTCCACGCAGACATTTGCGTGGCGCATCACAACATGAAATGGACAATGGTGTTTACGCATGAACAGCCAGATTTGGGACCCTATCTCGCATTCAAATCGGAAAACGTGAACTGACGGAATTTACCAAGCATTGAACAGAGTTTGGTATCGCGTCAGGTTAAGCTGTCCAAATCTCCGCACGCTCTGAGCCTCAATTCGGTTGAAGCGCTGCGGTTCGCGATACCCTCCCGACGATTCTAATGCACCCAAGACGTGGTTTGTAACGGTTCGTTGACACCGATCAAAGCGCTGGAAGCCAGGATCTGCTAGTGCCCTCGCAAGCATAGGGACAGGAGATGAAAGCATGGGAATGGCGACGGCCAATAGCGTCCAACTAGACGCAAACAGTTCGGTGGCATCAGACAAAGCGAAGCTGGTTGTGAATGGGATACAGTCGAGTCCGAGCCCTGAAAAGGTCCGCCACGCCTTCGAAACCGGTGAATACCCTTATCGAAAAAAAATGGCCCGACGCTTATACGAGGCCGAGAAAGCTAAGCTCCAGGCAGAGCTGCTCAAAGTCCAGATTTGGGCACAGCAGACCGGACAGAAATTCGCATTGCTCTTTGAAGGACGTGATGCGGCCGGTAAGGGCGGCACGATAAAGCGATTTATGGAGCACCTGAATCCACGAGCGGCTCGAATTGTCGCATTGAACAAGCCAACCGATGAAGAGCGTGGGCAATGGTATTTCCAACGTTATGTTCAGGAGCTGCCTACATCTGGTGAAATGGTTTTCTTTGATCGCTCCTGGTACAATCGAGCAGGCGTGGAGCGGGTAATGGGGTTTTGTGATCCCAACGAATACCTGGAGTTTATGAGACAAGCTCCTGAATTGGAACGCATGCTCGTGCGATCAGGCATAAGGTTTTACAAATATTGGTTTTCGGTCACCCAACCGGAGCAGAAAAACCGGTTCAAAAGCCGCGAGACAGATCCTTTGAAGCAATGGAAACTGTCACCAATTGACAAAGCCAGCCTAGACAAGTGGGATGACTATACCGAGGCAAAAGAAGCGATGTTCTTTTACACGGACACGGCGGATGCCCCGTGGACCATCGTCAAATCCAACGACAAGAAACGAGCCCGCCTGAATTGTATGCGCCACTTTTTGTCTACTTTGGACTACCCTGGAAAGGACCTTGAGATTGTTGATGCTCCTGACCCGCTGATAGTTGGCCAGGCAAATCACGTGATACACCGATCTGAACATATCCTTGGAGCAGCCCTACATCCTGAAGCGCGAAAACGCGCAAACTAGACTGCAGGTCACTTCACGTGACACGACGGCGTGGACTCCAGGTTGCGTCCAGAGACCTCATCGCCGCGCTTGGTAAAATGTGAGAACTCGGGTGTTTCGACTAATTTATCCACCTGACACAGTCTGTCTTTATGCCCGAGGCATGAGTTTTGCCTTTGTCTCTCTCCAGAAAAGGAGATGCTAATGATCAATTGTCGCCGGCTCGCTTTAGTGTGGCTCATGACAACGCTTGTTGCATCGTGTTCGGAACTCGTCCGGGAAGAAAATGCGATGCCCACACGTGCTGACGGGGAAGCGTTTTTCTTAACTAATTGCTCGACTTGCCACGGTGCCGATGCGCGAGGGGGTGGTCCGGAAGCTGCCAGTTTACCTGTTACTCCGCCGGATCTAACGACACTCAGCGAGAGAAATGGCGGCAGTTTTCCGCAAGCACGTGCTTTGAGCTACATCTATGGCGATCCGCAAAACAGCCACCTCTCCCGGGTGATGCCTGAGTTTGGCGGTGCGATGGCAGAAGACCTCGTCCCAGTCGAAATCGGCGGCGTTCTGACTCCGACGCCGCGAGAGCTCGCCGGACTGCTATTCTATCTTGAAAGCGCCCAACGGTAGAACAGGGGTCAATGTGTCATTGATTGTTGCCGCACCGGATGCCATGACGGCCCAGAGCCGACCTTGACCACGGCATACAGATGCCGCGTTTGCATCCCATTAGGCGTCGGTTCAAAGGCTTCCCATGGCTGATTAACGTAAACGTCCGCTTTCCGGGTACTCGATGATCAAGTTGGCAAGTGCAGAAAATGACTGCTTTCCGCCCTACTTACAAAAACACCCAGATATTTTCCTAACTTGAATGTCAGAAAAAAGTACTATATTTTCCGACAAGGAGAAAGCTAT
>NZ_JBQFXS010000030.1:0-28892 GCF_056541025.1 Ruegeria sp. AK4 | reverse complement strand
GAAGGCGCTCCATCTGTTCGTCAGTCAGCCAGAATAGATTGCTCATGATACACCTCTGAAACTCAGGGGCTTGAATCATGCAAACGAGACAACAGCAACAAATTTAATGCGTCCAGAACCTAGCTCGACGTAAGATACCGGCAACCAAGATCTCAAGCTTTTAGAGCGCTACATAAGGAACGACCTCGTTCATGCTCAAAAGGTCGGTTTGCTGTCGATTCGCTTCGGTTCGTACTGCCCGAAAGTTCATTGAGCTCGCGATGCCACCTTATTGGTTTTAAGAAGCTCGTGAGCAAACAAGGACAATCCCGCGATAGCAGATGTATCTGCTGCAATAGTCTCAACTTCACTTCCTGAGATATTGATTGCCGAACTATACGCTTCGCGAATGGGTCCACTGGCAATCAAAAACACTGGGTCAGATTCTTCCAGATGAACTCCGGCGATCTCTTGTCCAATCAACAAACCTGATAGCCTAGACGAAAAGTCATAAATGTCAGCTTCGGGGTCCAACAGTGCCCTAGCGCGTATCGAAAACAGTTTGTGAATAGCAGACGTTGGCTGTGCTAATACTTCGTGGACTGCATTCCTAAAAACAGTTTTATCGAAGAGTTCCGATCTGATGCTGCCACAGAATTGCGATAAGGTTGAGGCTGTTGACAGAAGCGCAAATAGCTCTCCGGTCATGACAGTCTGCCAGCTAACAAGATTGCCACACTCGATCCGGCACCATTTTGAGTGCGTCCCTGGCAGGCAGAAGATACCATCCCGTACGCCGTTCGAAATTGCGCCAAACAAGAGGGTTTCTTCGCCACGCATCACGTCAAAGCGTCCCTCTTCAGCAATACAGACACCCGGTAAGATAGTGCAGCCATAGCGGCCGGCTGTCACGTGTGCAGCACTATTTTTTATGTCCTCAAGACACGCAGGCACCGAAACATACGGTACCTCTCGCCAACCTTCGCGCGCGCCGGCCATTCCACAAATGATTACCGGGGCAGAAAAGGAAATCCCTTTGTTTGATAGGATCTTTTCAAGATATGGAGCGAACTCATTGCGCCTGAGTTTTGACATTCCCATATCGCTTTTGTGAATTTGGACTGGCGCTTCCCCGGACTTGCAGTACCAGGCTCGAAAGGTGCTCGTCCCCCAATCCACTCCGACAAATTCGAGCGCGTTCAGATCACCCATACCGTCAGCTCGAATAATGTTTGATAAAGTCACGATCTGGATCCACGCCCAAGCCAGGGCCGTTTGGAATCGCTGCAAAACCGCCTGTTGATGCGACTTGAGTTTGTATGTTCAGCGGTTCAGAAAGCAGTTCATCCCGGAACTTGTTGTCGGTGGTATCGAATTCGAGCATCGGTTCCCACGGGAATAATCCACCTGGAAGCGACGGCATGGCTGCGAGAAGGTGCATATTGGTGGCCACTGCCACGGCAGAACCCCAAACATGGTTCACGACCGGAGTGAAATGCGCGTGGCACAATGCCAAAACGCGCAGATATTCTGTGATGCCGCCGAGAGCACAAACCTCCGGCTGCGCGATATCCAAACCGCGGCTTTCCAACAAGGCGCGCCAGCCCCATCGGTTGAATTCTGCTTCACCCCCCGAAATGTTGACATTCAAACCGGCGCGCAGCTCACGATATCCGTCAAGATCTTCCGGGGCGACGGGCTCTTCAAACCAATAGGGGTCGAACTCTTCCATCGCGCGACCAACATAAAATGCGTCATGGGTCGTGTAGCAGTGGTTCGCATCGATCATGAAGCGATAGTCATCGCCCACACCCTTACGCACAGCTTCGATCAGGCGCACGTCGTTTGTCGGACCAAGCCCCACTTTCATTTTCGTCGCGACGAAGCCCATTTCTTTGATTGTGGCGGCTTCGTCTTCAAAACGAGACACCAGACTGTCCACACTCTCAGGGCGGAGCATCATTCCGTAGCCGTAAACCTGAATGCGATCGCGATGGGTGCCCCCGATGAGTTTATGCAGCGGTAAGCCTGCGATTTTGCCTGCGATATCCCACAGCGCAATGTCCACGCCAGAAAGTGACTGTAAAGGCATTCCCTTCTGGCCATGGTCGCGCATCAGGTTGTAAACTTTATGCCAGATCACATCGCGATCCAGTGGGTCCATATCCAACACCATCGGCTGGATCACCTGCTCGACGATTGCCTTGTTTGCCAAGGCGACATTTCCTGCACCAAAACACTCGCCCCAGCCCGTGACACCTTCGTTAGTCTCCACCTCGACCAGATGTGCCGTGCGCTTGTGGTAATATTGCTGAGAATACCCCAGCGGTTCAGGCAAATCGTAGCTGAGAACATGGCTGGTGACGCGGGTGATCTTCATGGGTTCAACCCTCCAAATCCAGTGGAATCGAGGGCGCGCGTTATCCGCTTTTGTACAAGATAGTCGTGTAGCGCGAGGGTTGAGCAATCATGCCCGATCCCCGACTGACCGATCCCGCCATGCGGCAAGTCGATATCGTACTTCACCCCGTTGATTTGAATTTCGCCATAGCGCAGATGCGCGGCATAATATTCGGCCCGACCTAGATCTCGCGTGAACAAATAGGCCGTTAACCCACCCTCCTCGCAGTCATTGGCCATTTCAACGACCCCGGTTTCATCCGAGAAAGGAATTAGGCTGACGATGGGACCAAAGGTTTCCTGTCGATAGACACCCATCGTTTCGGTCACGTTGTCCAAAACGGTCGGCGCGATGTAGTGACCCTTGTTCAGGTTCGGGGGTCTGTCCCCACCCGCCAGCAGGGTCGCGCCATCCGCGATTGCATCATCAATCAAACCTTTGATGCGAGCCCATGCGCGATCGTCAATAACTGGCCCAGTTGTGATATCGTCTGTTTTGTCAAACCCAACCGTAGCCGAATTTGCCCGGGCTACCACCTTTTCGGTGAAAGCCTCACGCACGGTCTCGGCCACAAACACACGGTTTGGTGAGACGCAAATCTGTCCGGCGTTAGAAAACTTTACCCCGGTCACGATGTCAGCGGCCAGGTCGAGGTCGGCGTCTTCGAACACGATAACCGGAGCGTTGCCTCCCAGCTCCATCGAATAGCGTTTGATTGATGTAGCACCGGTGCGCATGATGTGCTGCCCGGTCCGGGTCGAGCCGATCAGGGTCACGACTTGTGGGATGGTCGAGGCGGTCAGAGCATCAGCGACGTCATACCCATCCGTACAGAGAATTTGCACCACACCTTTCGGCAGGTCGATTTTTTCGCAAAGCGCCCCCACTGCATAGGCCGAAATCGGCGTCGCTTCAGACGGGCGAATGATGATCGGGCACCCGGCCGCCATGGCCGGGCCAATTTTGAACGCCAGATTCAACAAAGGGAAGTTCCACGCTAGATAGGCCACCGCCACCCCGACGGGTTCATAGACCATTCGATGTGAATGGGTGCCAGCCCGGTCGCTGAGGCCATAATCCTGAACGCGGGCAATTTCCTCGGCATAGAAATCGAGAGAAACGACCAAACTGTCCCAATCCTCATGCGTTTGGGCCCAGGGCTTGCCCATTTCCTGATGCACGCAGTCGCGCAGGAATTCTTCATGGGCGATCACTTCATCGCGCAGCCGTCGCATCCACATTTGCCTGTCCGCAATCGAAGTCTTAGCCCACCTGGGAAACGCAAACTTCGCGGCTTGTAGCGCACGCTCGACATCCGCGAAGCCGGCCGTGGTGACCGTGGCGATGGGATTTTCAGTGGCGGGATTGATGACCTCTTTGCGCCCGCTGCCATCCGTCAGTGCGCCATCAATGTAGATTTGTTTTGGAAATTCCATGGCCACCTCAATCAAACAGCGTTGCAATGTTGGTTTTGATCCGGTCGCCGATATAGAGCGCCAGTGCCTGTATCGTAGAAGTTGGGTTGACCGCTCCAGCCGTAACGAAGATCGAGCCGTCCACGATGAACAGGTTCTTTACGTCGTGGCTGCGCCCCCAGCCGTTCACCACAGACGTCTCGGTGTCATTGCCCATCCGACAGGTACCCATCTGGTGCCACCCTGCTCGCCACCAGACTTTGTCACCCTTGGGCAGAATGCGCTTTGCCCCGGCGGCCAGCAAAACCTCTTCGGCGCGGGCCTCGCCATGTTTCAGCATCGCCTGCGTATTTTCACCCAAGCGATAGGTGATCTTTGGGGCCGGAATGCCATCGCTATCGGTCAGATCTGGGTCAAGGGTCACACAATTATGTTCTTCCGGCAGATCTTCAGTCACCACAGTCAGGCCAGCGAGGTAGGGGTAGACATTGTCCATAATCTCTCGGTGTTCAGCCCCCCATGGGATGGGATTGTCGATGCCATACCCACCAAGCGCATAGGTCATTGGTGTGGTTGAGCGCCCAGAATGCAGACCATAACCACGTACAAACCCGCGACCGGGGTCGCTTTCGTAAAATTCTTGTGAAAGGATCGAACAGGCCATCGGCCCTTCATGTCCCTTCATTGGCTCATCAAACACTCCTGCAACGCCGGTTAGTGGATGGAACATCAAGTTCTTACCGACCTTGCCAGAACGGTTCGCCAAACCTTCCGGGAATAATTTGGATTTGGAATTCAGCAGTAAGCGCGGTGTTCCAACCCCGTTGCAGGCCATAATGACCAGTTCTGCCTTCTGCTCATGAACTTGCCCGTCGGCCCCATGGTAGAGCACGCCGGTCGCGAACCCGCTGTCCTCGTCCACCAATATCTCACGGACACGCGCTTTGGTGCGCAGTTCAACACCTGCATTTTCGAGCATCGGCCAATAGGTGAAATTGCTTCCGCCCTTGGCCCCCGCCGCACAACCCAGATCACAAGTCCCGGCGTTCACGCATTTCTGGCGGCCATCGTCATCCCGGCTTAGGATCGCGACGTCAGACGGCCACCAATGCCAGCCTTTTTCATTGAATCCACTCGCCAAAGTCTGCCCGAGTTTGCCAATCGGAATGGGTGGATGCGGCGGCTTATAGTCGGGATAAGCCGGATTGCCTCCCAAACCAGAGACGCCCGTGTTGCGGTCATTCATTTCATAAAACGGCGCTAAATCGTGATAATCGACCGGCCAGTCCTCACCCACGCCATCCAGTGATCTGGTTCGAAAATCTGACGGGCGCATCCGCGGCCAGTGGCCTAGGAAGTTGATTGTCGACCCGCCCACGCCATTCCAGTTGACCGGCGTGATGCAGCTATCCTCCGCGTTGATCGGGTAGTCCTGCGGAAGACCTCGAACATTCGGGTCGCAAGAAAACTCAGCGTACCGAGCGAGTTCATAATCCTCGCGGCGCGATGGGAAGTCTTTGTCCAGCAGATGATCACCCTGTTCCAGGCACAGAATGCGCATCCGTGTTTCCAACAGAGACCAGGCAATCGCAGCGCCTGATGCCCCCGCACCAATGATCAGAACGTCAACAGGTTCGTGTTTCATGCCTGACCTCCGGTAGGATCGCGAAACACTGGCCCACGAGCGCGCACAGGCGCGGTCAATTCATTCAAAAGCGCGGGCGGATCACTGACAACCTCGTACCCGGCTGGATGCACAGGATGCGATCCTACACCAACCTTGGCGCGCATATCCGGGCGACTGTAATAACCTTTGTAGGTTTCCATGAGCAGCAAACTGAACGCCTCGGGCAATTCGGATTCCAGCTGGCGGACGGTATGGGGAGTAATACCGTCCGCCAGTTCGCCGGCGCGGGCTATCAAGGTGACGAGCGCGCTGTTGAGAGCGGGATTACGCGCAGCCGCCTCTGTGACGAATGCCGCCACACCCAGATCTCCCGCCGACGGGATTCCTCGATCGCTATTTTCGGGAATAAGGATGTTGAGGATTGCATCGAGCGCCAAATGTGGACTGATATTTTCATATTCTGACATCGCCGCCTCCTACCTTCCGTTTCCGTTGCTGGGACGCGACACGGCATCAATCGCGACGGCTAAGAGCAGTATCGCACCCGACACCATCAGCTTGTCCGCCGCACTCGCACCAGTCAGATCCAGCCCGTTTCCGAGCGATCCGATGACCAAAGCGCCAAGGATTGCATTCCAGACTGACCCGCGGCCGCCAAAGAGTGATGTGCCCCCAATTACTGCCGCGCCGATCGCCTCAAGCAGCAAGGAGCCACCGGCGAAGGCCGTATAAGATACCGACCCATAGCGGGACGCTCCGAAAATTCCGCCAATGGCGGCCATAAGGCCAACAATTGCGAAGGCCGAGACCCGAATACGTTTGACCTTCATCCCCACGCGCCGCGCGCTTTCAGCATTGCCGCCAACAGCAAAAAGTGAGCGACCATACGGTGTGCTGGTTGTGATCCACCCCAACAGTGCAGTGATCGCGACAAGCAGCACCAGCAACAACGGCAGAGACCGATAAGCGTTAAGCGTCAGCACGACGGCCACGACAATGACAGAAAACGCGACCACCTGACCCCAAAGAGCGAATGGACTTTCCTGTTCCAAGCCAAGCGCTTTGCGCCGGCGTTGCTTGCGCAGATTGGAGTATGCGAACAGGCCGACAACTGCCAACCCCAGAACAATTCCCCAAAGGTCCGGGATAAGAACCCGAGCTATTCCACGCACGAAGGGATCACCGACGTTCAAGTTTCCCGTGGGCAGGATCTTTTGCATCAAGCCTTGGTACCCCAAAAGCCCGGCTAGCGTTACGACAAATGAGGGGATGCCGACATAGGCAACAAGCAAACCTTGCGCTGCGCCCATAACAATGCCGACGAAAATCACGATGATGCAGGCCAGCCAACCGGGCACGCCGCTCAGCACCAGCACGCCCAATAGCGCGGCACAAACCCCTGCAGTCGCGGCTGCAGACAAGTCTATGTCACCCAGCAGCAATACGATTGTTATCCCAACCGCCAACGTGGCAATCACAGCAGATTGCATAAACAGATTGTAGATATTGCGAGGGCTTAGAAAGATCGCACGGAAACTGTCTGCTTCGCCGCTCATCAAATCAATGAGCGGCAGGACAAGCCCGAAATACCCCCAGATTGCTGCCAACGCGAGGAGGACAGGAACAAAGGCCCCGAATTGCGTCTCGCGCAGAGCGCTGAATCGGTCGAGAAACGTCAATTTAGCATCAGGCTGCATTGCCATTCTCCGTGTCCAGGCCGCGTGTCATGGCGACGACAATTTCGTCTGGGTTCGTCTCCGAGGTTGTGTAAGTGGCGACATTTCCTCCATGACGAAGTACGGTGATCCGGTTTGAGACTTCGAAAATGTCGCGCATGTTATGCGAGATGTAGACGACCGCATGGTTCGTTTCGCGCAGTCGCTTTACGACCTCAAGCACCTGACGGGTCTGTGCGACGCCCAATGCGGCTGTGGGTTCATCCAGCATTACGACCGAGCTTTCGGCTCCAACCGCGCGGGCAATCGCAATGGCTTGACGTTGACCACCTGAAAGACCGCCCACCTTGGCACGAACAGATTGCAAAGTGCGCACTTCAAGCCTGTCGATGGCTTTCTTGGCTTTCACTTCCATTTCCAGGTCGTCCAGAGGGCGAAGAAGACGCGGCAGAAACCCCCAACCGGGCTTTACAGGTTCCGCCCCCAAGGACAGATTGGCTGAAACATCCAGATTTTCGCACAAAGCAAGATCCTGATAGACAATCTGAATACCCAGCTCAGTTGCGTCATTGGGTGAGGTCACGTCGACTGGCTTACCGTCGAGAAAAAACGCACCGTCATCCGCAAGATGTGCCCCGGCGAGCACTTTCATCAGTGTGGATTTGCCTGCGCCGTTGTCGCCGACAAGGGCCATCACCTCACCGCGAGCGACCTCAAAGTCAACACCGCGCAGGGCGTGCACGCCGCCAAACCGTTTTTGAATGCCACGCACAGCAAGATGCGCTGGTGGGGCAGCTTGCCCCACCATTTTGTCTTCAGACGTCATAACTCGACCTTGTTATTTGCAGAAGTCGGTTGAGGCGGCTTCGCCCTGACAGACCATGTCTTTGGTAATCGAAGCATCATTTTCGATCACATAGGCAACACCTTCCGCGCCGATGGCCGAGTACGAACCAACCGGCACATAGGCCACTTCTGCTCCGACACCGTTGGTGACGGTTTGCGGCGCGAGATCCGAGAAGTCTTCTCCATTGACCAAACGCACTGTGACCTGTGCTGCGGCCGCAGCCATATCTTCAAGCGGACGCCATCCACATTGGGTCTGCTTGCCCAGCAGCATCAACTGTTGTGCTTGCACCGTGCAGTCCAAACCTGAAACCGGAACAGTTCCGGCCATACCCTGCTCCTCCATCGCCGCGATGGCGGCACCGGCGTTCCCGTCGTTGGAAGACACAACGCCCTGAACGTTGTTATCCAGTTGAGTCAGCGCCTGATCCATCGAGCGACGGGCAATGGCCGGGTCCCAGCCCTGTGTCCAGTTCTCGTATCCCATGACGCGTGCGCCGCTTTCAAACAAAGGCGTGAGTGCACGAAGCTGGCCATTGTGGATGACTGCTGCATTCGGATCAGTCGGCGAACCCTTGAGCAATACCAGCGTGTCGCCGTCCTTTGTATTCTCGATCACATGGGTCGCCTGATCAAATCCCATACCTTCCAAATCGGCCTGTACCCAGAACGTGGTTTTAGGCGAGTTGATCATCCGGTCATAGGCGATTGTTGGGATACCTTCTTCGGCAGCCGTATCCGCAATTATCGCCGAGCTTTCCCCGTCGATAGGAATGACAACAAGAACCTTTGCGCCTTGAGTCAGTGCCTGTTCCGCCTGCCTCTGCTGCGTGGCGGTATCATTGTTGGCATTGAACACTTCAACTTTCACGTTGGGTGCAATCTCACCCATAGTGCGCACAAAAGCTGCAGCATCTTGCTGTTCCCAGCGCGGATTCACGTTTTCTGGAAGCAGTAGTGCAACCATATCCTCGGCCGATGCCGCCCCGGCTGCCAGCAACGCGGACGTTGCGACAGATCCGGCCAGCAGGCCTTTCGAAAGCTTTGAAAACATCATATCCTCCTCGTCGATGTTTCGGGCGCATTGCGCCGGATTATCTGGTGGAGTTCTCCCGATTTATCGGGCCAACCTGACGACGCGAGGCTGGGTAGAAGCATGTCTCGTGTCGTCACCACTAGCCCGGCCACCTTCCCGGACAGTGGACATCTCATCCCTTTTGTTCTTTTGCACCACGTTTTGCGCTGAAATCCGGCAGAGCCCCCGAAAGGCGTTCATAAGTATCGGCCAAATGCTCGCGCATTGCAGATGATGCCGCCTCACTGTCGTGAGCTTCGATCGCCTTCAAAACTTGCCGGTGCAATGGCAACGATCGTTTGTTTTCGCGCGGATCGCTGTTTGTCACTTTGATTGAGCTCAGCAGCGCCGAAAAGATCACGCCCTCCAAAGCAATAAGCACTTCATTATTCGCGGCGCGCAGGACAGAGCGGTGAAACAGCGCATCGGCAACTACAAAATCCTGGATCGACGTCGCCTGCTCCATGTCGTGCTGTGCTTTGCGAATGTCTTCGATCTGCTCTGGCGTTGCCGTTTGAGCTGCCCAGCCCGCAGCATTGGGCTCAACCATTTGCCTGACATCCATCAATTGACGCAGAAACTCGGGCTTCGGCTCGATGCCTTGATGCCAAGCCAGCACATCATCATCCAGAAGATTCCAACTTGCGCGCCGCCGCACTCGTGTTCCACTACCGCGACGAACTTCCAACAGCCCTTTGCCAACCAACAGCTTGATCGCCTCACGGACAACAGATTTGCTGACCCCAAAACGCGTACACAGCTTGTTTTCATCATCAATCAAACTGCCTTCCGGGAAATGCCCGGCAACAATGCGCCGTCCAAGTTCCCGACACACTTGCGTTGCGAGGCCAGGCGCCACACCCGCAGTGTCTTTCAAGTCATAGTATAGAAGTTCACTCATAGGATGATATTAAACATCTGATGTTTGTTTTGTCCAGATGTTTTAAGAAATCCGACATCATGATGCTAGGAGATTGCAGCGTGAGAAGAAGCAAAGCACCAAAAAACAAGAACTTTCCTGGTTCGAGAAGTCTACGATTACTTCAAATCTCAAGAGCGTAACCTTCAACGAAACTGGGAGCGTGACACCAAGCCTGCGAAAGCTAAGGTTTCGCAGCTACTCTTTTGCGTGTTGGGTCAGAACTCTAACGTCGACATCGGAGGCGGCGCAGCAGTTGCCAATCCATGGAGCCCGGCGACAACCGAGATCGGCCCAGAGCCGACATCCAACCCGCCATATTGATGCTGCGGTTGCAGCCCGCTTTGCGGACTTTCGCTGCGTCTATGCGACGGTACCGAATGCAATCGATCAAATCGTAAGACATAGGTGCTGGAGTAATACTAACAATAAGCACCCATCTAGGACGCGCAGAAACTCGTGTCGATCTTACCGGAGTTGATCCGTTTGACAGGCCCAACATTCCATTGATTATGTGCGCATGACCAAAGCTCAACGACCGACAAAGCCAAAACCCATTCGTTACACCCCGGAGCCGAACCGCTATGAGCGAATGGTTTATCGGCGATGTGGGCGGTCGGGTGTGAAGCTTCCTGTTGTCAGCTTGGGCCTGTGGCACAATTTCGGTGCGGACTCGACGCACGAAAACAAGCGAGCAATGTGTCGGACCGCGTTCGACCATGGGATCACTCATTTTGATCTGGCGAACAACTACGGTCCACCACCCGGATCGGCAGAAGAGGCATTTGGCGAAATCCTAAGAACTGATTTCGCGGGCTACAGGGATGAATTGATCATTTCCTCCAAAGCAGGCTACGACATGTGGCCGGGACCCTACGGAGAATGGGGGTCGCGTAAGTACATGATCGCGTCCTGTGACCAATCACTCGCGCGCATGGGGCTTGATTACGTCGACATCTTTTATTCCCACCGATTTGACCCCGACACCCCGCTCGAAGAGACGATGGGCGCGTTGGATCATATCGTACGGTCGGGTCGCGCGCTCTACGCAGGTATCTCGAGCTACAACTCCCAACGCACACGCGAGGCGGTGAAGATTCTTAACGACCTTGGGACACCTTGCCTGATCCACCAGCCTTCTTACAATCTGCTTAACCGTTGGGTGGAGCGGGACGGTTTGCTCGATACCCTGAACGATCTTGGGGTAGGATCGATTGCGTTCACGCCGCTGGCACAAGGCATTCTAACGTCAAAATACCTGCGCGATATTCCGCATGGCAGCCGTGCTACACAAGGGAAGTCGCTACTTGATGGCATGATCAACGAGCGATCTCTGGCAAGTGTCCGTGCTCTGAACGACATGGCTGAGGCACGCGGGCAAACTCTGGCGCAAATGGCCCTGGCCTGGGTGTTAAAAGGCGGACGCGTAACGACCGCGCTTATTGGTGCGTCCCGGCCGGGTCAGATCGTAGATTGCGCAGGCGTAGTCGATAACCTCGCCTTCAGTGATGAAGAGTTGGCAAGGATCGATGCAATCAGTTCGGAAGAAGATATCAACTTGTGGGCTCGGTCGTCAGAAACAGAATGACCAATCTTAGAAATGCTAAAACCCAAGACCATTTGGAGCTTGATAATATTGGCGGCTTCAGCTTCTGCAACTTGGTTAAATAGCTATCAAGACTAACCGGCCCAAAGCGGACCTTCACGCGTCGGGCAGTGAAGGTCCGAATTGCCATGGCAATCCATGCAACATTAAGACCGGTAACCGTTCGCGTGTAGTGCGGCATTAAGAAAAAAGGGCTCGTTGTGGACATCGGGGCAGTGCAGCATCTGCTCAGGATCTTGTCCGCTCCCGATCGCGGACAGCCCAAACCGGCCATTGAACAAGTGTCATGTATTCTGGAGCGCATCTGATTGATGCAGGCCATAGCTGCACCGGCAAACCGCACTCCAAAATCATCCCATGTGATTCAAACCTGTCCGGGAAGCCACAGAACGATAGCTGGGAAAGCAACGAGCATCGCTATGGTTGCAGCGTCCGCCAGAAAGAAAGGCGTTACACCTTTAAAAACATCCTGAACGCTCAGGTCATTACGCACGCCAGCCACTACAAAGCAATTCAGCCCGATGGGTGGGGTGATCAGGCAAAACTCGGCCATTTTGACAACCAGAATGCCAAACCAGATGGCACACATAGGCCCGGACATACCGAAGGTGCTATCGGCTGCACTTACGGCTTCACCACCGTTCAACGCCATGACGGCGGGGTAAACTACCGGCAACGTCAGGAGCAGCATACCTATCGCATCCATGAACATGCCCAGTACAGCGTAAGCCAGAAGAATACAGATCAGGATTAGCATCGGAGACATCTCAAGCGAGGTAATCCAGTCGGAGAATGCACTTGGCAGTTCGGCGAAACCAAGAAAACGAACGTAGACCAAAACGCCCCAGATGATCGTGAAAATCATGACGCTGAGTTTGGCGGTTTCCAAAAGCGCATCTTTGAGTTCGGCCCAGCGCATGCCCTTATACAGCGCCATCAGGAACACCACGAAGGCTCCAATTGCGCCGCCTTCAGTTGGCGTACCCCAGGCATCTCCGCCGAACGGGTTGTAGACAAAGAAGATGATGGTGACGACGACAATCACGATGGGCAACGCGGGCGGCAATGAGAGGAAACGTTCTTTCCATGTAAAGCCGGTGACCGCAGGACCAAATCCTTTGATCACGACGGCCATGCCGATGATCAGCAAGCCATAAATTACCGCCGAGAACATGCCCGGGATGAACCCGGCCAACAGCAGTTTGCCCACGTCCTGCTCGACGATAATCGCGTAGATGACCAGAATGGCCGAAGGCGGTATGAGCGAGGCGAGCGTACCACCTGCAGCGACGACACCTGCAGCAAAACGCTTGTCGTAGCCGATCTTCAGCATCTCAGGGATGGCGATACGGGCGAACACAGCGGATGTGGCGACCGAGGCCCCGGATACCGCCGCAAACCCAGCGGTTGCGAAAACGGTCGAAACCGCCAACCCGCCCGGGACCCATGCCAGCCAACGCTTCGCGGCTTCGAACAGCGCCTTGGTCAGGCCCGCGTAATAGGCAAGGTAACCAATCAGGATGAAAGTCGGGATAAGGCTCAACGCCTGGCTTGAAATCTTGGAGTGCGGCACCTGCCCTGCTGTTTTGACGGCCACAGTCACAGCCTTGCCGAACCGCGCCGGGTCATACCCAAACTTGGCCCAGAAGATCCAGATCAGACCAACCATGCCAGCTGTCGCGGCGGCAAAGGCCACGCGCATCCCCAACACCACAAGAACAAGCATACCGCCCGAGACGATCAGACCAATATCAATGGGTTCCATCAGATTTAACCTCAGTTGTCGTGGCCCGAGACGTGCTCGGCTTCCATAGCAGCTTGAGTGGCTGCATCGGCTATTAGTGGGACGGCAATAGGTGCCTGATCCGGGTGCCGGATCGCGCGACCGTAGGCCCAGAGCTGCAAAGCAAGCCTCAGGCAAAGCACGCTGAAGGCGACGGGGGCCAACAGCTTTGCGGGCCACAGCGGGATACCTATGTCGATGGAGCTGTCGCGGCTCCAGAGTGGAGCACCAAAGTCAAAGCTGCGTGCGAAATGCGCCCAGCTTCCCCAGATCAGCAAGACGATCAGCACCAGAATGACGGCGGTCGTGATGAACTCAACGATATAGAGCGTCCGGCCTTTGAGCGCCCCAACGACCATGTCCATTCGGATATGACCGCCATCACGCTGCGCATAAGAAATCCCCATGAAAGCGATTAACGGCATGGCCTGCTCGATCCAGTCCACGTAACCGGGAAGTGGCGCATTGGCGAAATTCCGACCACCAACGGAGACTACGGCCATGACCATCAGCGAAAAAACCGCAAGACCGCTGATCAGAGCCAGAAAGCTTTCCAGTTTGTAGAGGCGTTGATCGAGAATGCTGAGACGGCTGTCGTCAGACAGCACTTGGGATGACCCGGCCATCGTTGTACTCCGCTGTCAGGGAAAAAGGCACCCGACGCCAATCAAGCTGACGCCGGGCAGTGAGTAGATTAGCTGCCGTTAGCGATCTTCCCGGTCACAAGGTCATAAAGCTCTTGTGCTGGTAGGCCACGCTCGGTGTTTTCTGCAATCCAGGCCTCAGCCGCGGGGGCGGCAGCAGCTTCTTTGAACGCTGCGATTTCTTCATCACTGAAAGTGACCCGTTCGATACCGCGTTGATCCAGCTCAGGGCCCCACGCTTCCATCGTTTTGGTCTGGTAGTGGCTCACGTAGTGATCCAACGCCTCTTCCACTGATCCCAGCAGAGCTTCGCGGTGTTCGTCAGACAGATCTTCCAGCGCCAGCGTGTTCACCACGACAGGGCAGTTGACGGTGCCGGGATTGAGGTTCGTCGTCCACCACGTGCCATTTTCAATGGTGCCAAAGGACATATGCGCGTGTGGCGCAAAGCTGACCGCTTTGACGATGCCGCTGTCCATTGCCTGACGCACTTCGGATGCAGACATCGAGGTAGGAACTGCCCCAACCGTCTCCATCGCTTTACCGATGCCGCCAGTCGCCCGAACGCTCAGACCTTCGAAATCGGTTAGGGATTTAGGTGCTTCACCGACGCCAACAAGGTTGTACTGCGGCAGCGGCGACGGCATCAGAAGCGTAGCATCCCAGCGGGCCAGATCCTTGACAACGGCCGGGTGTTGGTAGACAGCCATCGACAGGTCGACCTCTTGGTCCAGCGATGTCACACCCAGAAACGGCAGTTCCAGAACCGTGATCGAGGGGTTTTTGTCGCGATGATAGCCAGCGCAGAACTGAGCCATTTCAAACGCACCGATCGAAATCCCATCGAGGTTTTCTTTGTTCTTCGACAGGCCGCCATAGCTGATGTTGAGTGTGAACTCACCGCCCGTCTTTTCGCTCACCAGTTCGGCAAGTTTCTCGACGTGTTCGGTAAAGGCACGACGCTTGCCCCACAGGGAAACGTTCCATTCGACGGCCAGTGCTTCGGATGCAACGGTCAGTGACAGGGCAGCAATGGCCGCCCGGTTAAGATGTTTGCGCATAATGGCTCCTCCCAGATCACGCAATTCGCTTGTGTGGAGTATCCAGGATGGGCAGCAGCCTGCCTATGAAGGAAAATGCGTGTGAACAGTCGGAGTCCCTGCGGATATCCGCAGAGTGGTTTCGCTTACAAGAGCGCCTCTTTATCGAGACCGAGTTTGACGATCTTTTCGTTGAGCGTCCGGCGGCCAATCCCAAGCGCTTCGGCGGCGGCTTCCATGCGGCCTTTATGTGCCTTGATGGCTTTGCCGATGAGCTCGCGTTCAAAAGCAGCAACCGCTTCGCGCAGCGTATCCGGCACTTCGTCGAAGTGCTGATCGCTTTGGATAGCCTGGGCCACCGACCCTCCTCCGCGTCGGGCCGCCAAAATACGCCGTTCGCAGACATGGCGCAATTCACGTACATTCCCGGGCCAGCTATGTGCAAGCAGAGCGGCCAAATCGTCCTGATCGAGTTCTGGCGCGTCTATCTCATAAACCTGCGCGTATTCGTTCAAGAAATGCGTTGCCAAAAGCACCAGATCATCCCGTCTTTGACGTAGTGGAGGTAAGGACAGGACAACAGTATTCAATCGAAACAAAAGGTCCTGACGCAGGCGGCCTTCCTCGGCTACCACTACAACGTCTTCGTTGGTTGCTGACACGACCCTGAAGCTTACTGGTACCGGCGACACAGCCCCCACCGGCAACACCTGCTGTTCTTCGATGACCCTTAGTAGCTTGGCTTGCGCCGCTGGTGGGCACGAGCAGATTTCGTCCAGAAACAAGGTTCCGCCCGAAGCCGCCACAAGCCTTCCATCGGTTTCACCCGCGACGCCGAACATTTCCACTTCAAACGTATCGGCCGACAATGCGGCGCAATTCAGCGCCAAAAACGGTGCCTCCGGCGAGCGACCCAAATCATGTAAGGCGTGGGCAACTAGCTCTTTCCCGGTGCCCGTATCTCCCTGTAACAAAACCGCAACCGAAGTATCAGCAAGATCAAGTACATCTTGTCGCAAGTCTGTAATGGCGTCCGTTTGGCCCAGCAGTATGCGGTCAAGGCCTGACAATTTGAACAGCCGGTCTTTGAGGCGGGCATTGCTTCTTCGCATTCGGTTTTGTTCAGCTGCGTGCCTCAGCACCGTAAGCAATCGCCGTGGCTCATATGGCTTTTCGATGAACCCATACGCCCCATCCTGTATAGCCTGAACCGCCATCGGGATGTCACCATGTGCCGAAATCAATACCACCGGAGGCGCAACATGCCTGTCCAGACTGGCCAGCAATTCAAGCCCAGACATACCCGGCATACGCACATCGGACAGAATGACATCGGGCGACGCGCTCGCCAGATACTCCGTCACCTGGGTCGCGCGCGACAGGGCGCTAACAGTCCAGCCAGCGGCTTCGAGCAACTCGATAAGGGATTGTCGCATCGATTTGTCATCATCAACGACCAGAACTTTGAAGGGTTGCTGCTGGGTCATTCGTCCGTTTCTTCAGTAATCGAGGCTATCGGGAAGGTGACGCGGAAAATCGTTCCGCCGCCATCACGATTTCGGGCCGTCATTGTGCCATCGTGATCTTTGACAATGCTGGTAGAAATGGCCAGTCCCAAGCCCATGCCTCTCCCGCTCTCCCTTGTGGTTACAAATGGCTCTTGCAACTCAGCCAGCGTTGCCTCGCCCAACCCGTGACCGTTGTCCTGAACTTCCAACTCGACCTCATCATCAGTAGCCATGACAGCGATATGGATTTCAGGCGCCTCCGCTTCATCCATAGCATCTATGGCATTGCGCAAAAGATTAGTGATGACCTGCTCGATCCGCAGTGCACTGCCCCGGATAAAGACCGGCCCGGTCGGCACATCAACTGAGATTTTCACCTTACCCTGCTCGATGTTTGGCGCAACCAGAGCCAACGCGGCATTGACCGAAGTGCATAAGTCTACGTCGTCGAACGCCTCGCTCTCTGAGCGCGCGAAGAACCGCAATTGGCGCGTGATCCCCTCCATCCTGTCGACCAGACTTCCAAATTTTTGCGGTAGCTTAGACCCACTGGAAGATGAGAGCTCTTCTGCCACCAGGTGATTGCGCATCGCAGCGATCGGCTGGCCCAGTTCATGCGTGACCGACGCGGATAGTTGCCCCAGAGCCGCCAGTCGGCTTGCGCGCTCCAATTCCCCTTGAGTGCGTTTGAGGTTCCGCTCGGCTGTCTTGCGGTCGTCGATTTCGATAGCGAGCCTTTCATTTGCCTCCCGCAGCTTTGCTTCTTCCTCTTCGGACCGCACCAAGGCCGCGCCTACGCGCCTTGCGCGTTGTATCTGAAAGAAGATAAATGCGAGCCCCGCCAAAAGGACAAAAACTGATGTTACAAGCCAACTGCGCGCAACGGCCTGATCGTCACTTGCAAAATAGTGAAGCGACCAGCCATCGGGTAAATCCGTAGCTGCAAGATGCAGGCTCTTCGTCCCCGCAATTCTGGCCTGATCTCCCGGCAACTCAACCCAATCCAACGCATCTAAGTCTTGCCCCGGAAACTGCCTGGCATCTCGAATCCGTTCTTGCTGTGGTTCTGACAATGGCGTTAACGCGCGATATTGCCAATCTGAGTTCGAAGAAAGCAGAACGACGCCGTCTTCATTGGCTAAAAGAACCTGTTCGCCCGAGTTTTTCCAACTATCCTGAAGATCAGAGAAATCGATCTTAATCGCTATGACACCAATAGAAGCTCCCTGGTCGTCAAGCACAGCGTTGGCGATGAAGTATCCTGGCAGACCAGTCGTTGCCCCGATGGCATAGAAGCGGCCCTGTTTACCAGAAATGGCAGCTTGGAAATACGGACGGAAAGCGTAGTTCTGGCCAACAAAGCTCCCAGTGTCGCGGTAGTTCGATGCGGAAATCGTGATCCCGTCTTCGTCCATCAGGTAGATCGCATCCAGTCCCGCCTGCTCCGCAAAATCCTCGAGGCGTCGGTTTAAAGCTCCGGTGCCGTCTCCTTCAGCTGTTCCAATTACAAAGGAATCCTGTGACAGCACATATGTGAGGTGGGAAAATCGTTCGAGTTCGCTGTTTACCGAGCCTTGGTAAAGAGAGAGCCGGCCCTGAGCTTTCGAAAGCTCCTCCGAAACGAAGTACTGGTAAGAAAACAAATAAAGGCCAATGCTGGCGGCAATGGCTACCAAAATACCTACAATATACGAAGCTGATCGCATTGAATGCCCATGAACTGCGACAGCATAGGATCACAGTAGGTTTTAGCCGTCCATCCCAGAGGGTGCTGTCAGACGAATTCGAACCAGTCTCAATGTGCCGCGGAAACCGCGAACCTATCCGGAACAAAGTTGACGCCACTCGGCAAGAGCGGCGGTGCGTGTCAGCTTGAAGGTGTCCCGGCTGGCGAGCGATCTTTCCTGGTTGAAGTGGTTGTAGACGGAGGAATGGACGGAGGCGAATTTCTGTAGACTTCGCATGCGTCTGAAACGCTGCATCGCGCGTTCGCGTCGGCGAAACGGCAGGTGCGAATTCTCGACGCGGTTATTGAGCCACCTGCCTGTCCTTTGTTTTTCGAGTGCACCCAGTTCTCTGCGCGCGGCTCTGTATGAGGCAAAGCGATCCGAGACGACGGTTTCCGCTTTGCCGTGTCGCTTCATTAACTTCTTGAGGAATTTCAGTGCTGCAGCTTTGTTTCGGCGCTTGGTGACAACGGCTTCCAGCACCTCGCCTTCGTGATCAACAGCCCGCCAAAGATAATGCCGCTTGCCATTTACCTTCACGAAAACCTCGTCAACGTGCCACATCCATTTGGAGAACGTGCGCAGTTGCTGAACACGCTTCCGTCGGATCTCAGCTGCAAACATTGGACCAAACCTGTTCCACCAATATCGGACAGTTTCGTGGCTCACGTCGATGCCTCGCTCGTGCAACAGATCTTCGACATTCCAAAGCGAGAGCGGGAAACGGATGTACAGCATAACAGCAAGGCGGATGATCTCGGGGCTGGTTTTGAAATACTTGAAAGAGGCAGGTTTGGTCATGGGCAAAAGCTACGCAACCGCCCTGCCCCGCTCAACCTTAATTCTTCTGACAAGACCCGTCGTTCAGCTCGCCCTTGATAATTCTCTCGTCACCGTCCATGCAAAACTGCCGAAATTGCCAGTTCCATTGCTGTCGGATTACAATGGCGTCGTGTGCGCCGCGCATCAAGCGCGCTAGATTACGACATGCATGGCATCGGTACGTGCTAATGGAGAAAGCCGCAGGACACAATGCGACAGTCTCGGCGACGCTGGCGCCGGGCGGAACGTCGCCGCGCCGCTTCAAGTGGTCACTACTGCTTGGATTCGACGTGTTCATCTCCTACCGCAGGGGCCCCCATGCATCGGCGTACATCCGCAATCTTCAGAATGCCCTGCATGCTGAAGGGTTGACCTGCTTCGTGGATCAGGAGGAAACCGAAGGCGGGGAGCAACTGGGCGCGGTAATTCAACGATCGATTCGTCGCAGTCGTACGTTGGTGGTTCTGGCAGAGCCGCGGGTGGTGGACTCGCAGTGGGTTGCGAAAGAGATCGTGCTTTTTCGACGCAAGCCGCGCCGCAAGATCATTCCGATCAGTATCGATGACTTCCTGATGCCGGACGAGGCGCAGCCGGAGCCGTTCGATCATTTGCAGAGTGTATCGTGGCTGAACGAGTCAGGCTCTGCGTTTGAAGACGGGCAACCATCAGAAGCGGTGGTGGGCGGCGTTCGCGCCGCATTCAATCGGTTTCGTGTGAAAACGCTGAGCCGGATGATCACGACCGCCGTCATGGTGATCCTCGCGCTGTTTGCGGGGACCGCCTGGCTGCAGCAACGCGAAGCCGTGCAACAGTCGCAAATTGCGGAACAGCGACGACAGGTCGCGCAGTCCCGTCAGCTTGCGTTGCAGTCGGCGAACCATCTGGATGAAGATTTCGATCTTGCGATGCTGTTGGCGGTCGAGTCCGCGACCACGCTTGACACCGCAGAGGCGCGGGCTGCGCTGGTCACAGGGTTCGAACATCATCGCTTTCTTACCGCGTGGATGCATCCGGACGTTGGCTTTTCGACCTCTGGCAAAAGCTTGGCCTTCAGCCCGAACGGACAGCTGCTTGCCGCATCAGGTAATGTCTATCCGATTGTGCTCTGGGATGTTCCGGCAAAGCGCACCATCGCGCCAGCGCTTCAGTCGGACGGACTTCGCAACGTACTGGCGCTCGATTTCAGCCCGGATTCAAAGCTGATCGCCGGCGGTGATGAAGGTGGCGCGGTCCAGGTTTGGGACGTCGCGTCGCAACAGGCGCTTGGTCAGGTGCTCAAGCATGAACATGCCGTCCAGGGGATCGCCTTTTCACCCGATGCAAAGACGCTCGCGGTTGCCACCTGTCGACCACGCAATTGCGACCAGAAGGAAACCGGCGAAATCCGTCTGTGGGATACGACGCATTTTCAGCCAGCTGCCGGTTCGCCGCCGCCAGAGCAGACCCGGGGGGTGCGATGTATTGCCTTTTCCCCCGACGGGGGGCTGCTCGCTTGGGGGGATTCCAACGGCGCCATCACGCTGTGGGACCTGTCGCGCGGTGAACCCGTTGGGGCACCGATCGAGACCGAACTTGACGCGGTGCGGTTCATCACGTTCAGCCCGGATGGAACGCTTTTGGTCGCCGTCAACGAACATGGTGTGTTCGGGCGCTGGCGACTTCCCGGTCGCGCGCAGATCGACGAGTCGCGAGAGCTGAGCGGTCATCCCCACCTGACGTTTTTCATGGGAACGAGGGACGTTGCGCCTGCACTTTCCAATTTGCGCGTCGGTGATGGCGTTCCGTTCAGACGCAGCCTTGGCGGCGACGTGTGGGCCGCGCACCTTGGGGTCATGGCGGCGCCCCATCGGGGCGGAATACTTCTGTGGCAGCACAACTACCATGACCGGGCCACCTTCCTGGGAAATCCCGCTGAAATGAAGGTTGGCTATCCAACGAGTTGGACCCACGAGAATGCCGTTCACAACGTGTTTCCAGACGGCGCAACTGTTGCCGTGGCAGGCCCGACGGGCAAGGTTTCGATCAAGCCGTTACACACGGACGAGGAAACACGATCATGGGACACGGGTATCAAGGACATCACCAGCATCACCATCAGTCCGGATGGCACGCGCATTGCCGTTGCAGGATGCGCCGAGATGTTTCGCCCCGATGGCAACGAACGACGCCGTGGGTTGGTTGCGCGTTGTTTGCGAAGCCGCGCCGTGAACTGGATGGTCGCGGACGGGGAAATACAGGATGAGGCCTTTGAAGATCACGATAGCGCCGTGATGACCATGATGTTCGACGAACATGGTGACAC
Organism: Ruegeria sp. AK4; assembly: GCF_056541025.1. Taxonomy (NCBI): domain Bacteria; kingdom Pseudomonadati; phylum Pseudomonadota; class Alphaproteobacteria; order Rhodobacterales; family Roseobacteraceae; genus Ruegeria; species Ruegeria sp. AK4. The sequence goes on along the minus strand of NZ_JBQFXS010000030.1, from coordinate 7,522 downwards.
GCTGTTGTCATTTGGTCGTGACGGTAGCCGCGTCGCGCGTGATCTCGACAGCAACACCGTGCGAAAGGCAGACCCAATCGACCCGGCGTTGAACCTGGAAGAGTTTGCGGTGAGCCCGGATCAAGAAATGGTCATCGCCTCGGCCGGCATCGGGATCACACACCGCAGCCGCGTGTTGTTGTGGGCGAAGCCGTTTCAAACCGACCGGGCACCACGCGCATGGGACCGCAACGGACGTATCTATAGCCTCGCCTTTCATCCGCGTGACGGTTCGGTGGTCATCGGCGGGGGTGGGGGCAATATCCAGCGCTGGCAACCGGATGCGATAAGCAATACGTCGGTGTTACAGGCTGGCTCTGCGCTTACTAAAAGTGCCACCTACGAGGTGAGCGCCCTCGCCTTGAGTCCAGATGGCAGGCTACTGGCCTCAGAGTCCGACCAAGGCTTCATCATTTGGGATCTGGAGGCAGGCCAGCCGTTGATAACGCGGCGTGGCGCGGTCGAGCCGCTGACGTTCAGCCACGATGGGCAGACGCTGATCGCCGGCGACCGCGCGTTCGACCTGAATCTGACGCATTGGCAGCGTCGGGCCTGCGATCTCGTCAATCGCAACCTCACTTGGGCAGAGTGGGACTTGTATGTCGGTGACGACAATTATCGGCCTGTTTGTCCCCACATCGCGTTGGCGCCAGCGGACCTTGTGGCATACGCGAACGCACTGGTCGCGCGGGATCGGCTCGACCGTTTGCCGCCGATCCTTGCACAAGCCACCGTGCTTGCCGCCGACCGCGGGCCACCCGTCAACGATGAAATCTGTCGCACCGGCGGCTTGTTCGGTTTCGGAGAGACTGTCTTGCCGGCCTGCGATCGCGCGGTGGCGCTGTGCCAAAAGGATTTCGTGTGTGCCCGCTATCGGGACCGCCGCGCCGTTGCGCGGGCGCAGTCGGGTGCATTGGCGGACGCGGCGAGCGATCTGGAGGCCTCCATCGGGAACATGCTACGGCTTAACGCAAGTCAGGAACGGCTCACGCCTCGCAACGAATGGCTGCACGTGCTCCACGCTGGGCGAAATCCGTTCAACGCCGAGGTCTTGGAGCAGCTGCGTTTCGAGTAGCGTCTCGAGCATCTTCTCGGATGGCGAGATCATCGTCGCCAAACTCCAACGCACTGTGTCCTTTATTCACAATGGTTTTTTTGTTGAGGGCAGACCACCCACTGGCTCCGTGATTGCGCCGATCAAATGCCAAATCAATATAGGCACTTTGTCCTGTATTTCGAATTCTCCAAAACTTGTGCTTGCATCTTCAAAGCGATGTGGATGGACACTTGCTCATTCGAAGACGCCGACTTTATTCGGAAAGCGGCATCACGCAAAATGGGCTCGCTGCGGGTGGCACCTGGGATTTTGGTCATGGCTTCTTAGCGGACATTCAACTGTTTGGTGTTCGTTCTGGTTTGTACTCTGGAAGTTTGGACAGGGCAGTTTTTAACGCATCGCCCCACCCCTCTGAGATAGTTCGAAAGTAATGATCGTCGGGTTCGAACCTTGATCGCGTACCACCTTCAAAGCGGTCTTCATCGTAGAGAAGCAGATCAAGCGGAGCCCCGACAGACAGATTGGCCTTGATTGTAGAGTCGAAACTTACAAGTAAGAGTTTAACAGCTTCCGGAAAGCTCATTTCCGGATCATAGGCTCGCACTAGAATTGGGCGACCGTATTTTGTCTCTCCGATCTGAAAGAACGGGGTGTCGTCGCCGGCCTCGATAAAGTTGCCTTCAGGGTAGATCAGAAACAAGCGAGACGGGCCGCCCTTGATCTGGCCTCCCAGAATGAGTGTCGCGTGAAAAGCGCTGTCAGCTTGCTGACCAGACCGGGCGTGCTCCTCGATGACGTCGTTCAGCGTAGCCGCGACCAGTTGCGCGACTTGAAACATTGTCGGTGCTTCCAAGATCGATGGTGAACGATCTGCCGGGGCTTTAGTTCGCTCTTCCAGAAGGCTTATTGTGGCCTGAGTCGTGGCCAGGTTTCCGGCCGTTAGGATCGTGATCGACCGATCACCTTCGACCGACCAGTTGAACATCTTGTTGAACGTCGAAACATTGTCCACGCCTGCGTTAGTGCGCGTATCGGACATGAACACCAGCCCGCGGTTCAGCCGCATGCCCACAGCATAGGTCATCAAATTCTCCGTTACTGCTGTGCGACTTGCAACTGCACTGTCAATTGCTCGCCCGCTGTCCCAATTCTATTCCCTATTACCGGTGCGGCTTGGGCATAGTCCAGCCCGGTTGCGACGCGTACGTATCGATCGTCAGGTGAGATCCCGTTTGAAACGTCAAACCCGACCCAGCCAAGCCCGTCCAAATGGACTTCGGCCCAGGCATGGGTCGCGTCCTGCAGTTCCGTTTCGTTCATCATCAAGTAACCCGATACATAGCGTGCTGGCAGTCCGATCTTTCGCGCGCATGTAATGAAGATATGAGTGTGGTCCTGGCACACGCCGCGCCCAGCTTTGAGGGCATCTTCTGCGCTCCAGCCCGGGTGCGAACTTCCAATTTCGTACGAGACCTGAGCTCGAATTTTTTCGGACAGAGCATGCATCTGTTCCAGCGGTTCGCCGTTGGGCAACGCGCCTATCACTTCGGCAACCCCTTTCCCCGGCGTTGTCTGCGGGGTGCCCCTTTTGAACAGCCACAAGGGCGTTGACCCTTCGTGACGTCCCAAGATGCCGTGGGTGTCTTTCACCTCAACAACGCCTTCAGAGATCAACGAAATACTCTGGGTGTTTGCGCCGAAACTGATCAATTCCACGGTGTTGCGGTGGTAGTCTTCAAACGTCAGTTCTTTACGCCCGCCGGTGATTTCGGTGTTCCAACTTTCAATGCTTTGATTGCGAAAGGACTTTGGTGTCTTCCTCAGCTGTTGCAGCCCGAAGGGAACCGGTGCGTCGAAATCGTATCGTGTCTCGTGTCGAATGTGCAGTTTCATTGTCTACTCGTAGAACCGGTAATCAATCTCGATCTGACGGCTTAAGTTGCCTAGGTCGGTTAGAAAGTCCTGAATGTATTCGTGAAGACCAAATTCAAAGATATCCGAGATCTTCTGATCCAGGTATTTTTCGTAGAGAGCATTAGACGCCTCGCACGAAGGCCCGGCAAAGCCATAGTCTTTCTTCAGGTATGACAGGTTCTCTTGAATCTTTCTGCAGCAAAAGTGAAGGCTGCGAGGCATCCGCTGATCCAAGATCAGAAATTGCGCGATATCAGACGGTCGTGTTTTCTCACCATGCGTCATTCGATACCCTCCACCAGCGCCGACAGATCGGAGGATGCTTTCCCATTGGATGTTGTCCAGTGACGAGCCGACCGAGAAGGCTGTGGGCAGAAGAACATAGTATTTCACGTCCAAAATGCGACCGGTATTGTCTGCCCGTTCGACAAACGTCCCAATACGGGTGAAGTCGAAAATGTCATTGCGCAGCATGGTTCCCAAGGTGGCGCCGCGCACCAGCGCCGCCTGTTGGCGAATAAGTTCTAGCGTCGCGGGCAAATCCCGCTCATTCACGCGGCGCTTCATGACCTCGTCAATCTGCATCCAAGTCGCGTTTACGGCACTCCACACATCGTGGGTCAGTGCAGTCCGAACGAGGCGCGCGTTGTCTCGTGCCTGCTTGATAACCGACTTGATCGAGGATGGATTATCCGCATCCCGCAGCACCCAATCCACAGCATTGTCTTTTGAAATTTCATCGTACTTGGCGTGGTACCCATCCAGAACTCCGGCCGTTTTCAGAACCGACCCCCATTCCTCGGCGGAGTTCTTAGTCCGGGTCAACGCCATCCTTTGACCTGTTTCCAGCAGCCTGGCCGTGTTTTCCGCGCGCTCCAGGTATCGGGACATCCAGAACAACCCGCCAGCAGTTTTTCCCAGCATGGTCAGTCCTCCAGAACCCAGGTGTCTTTGGTCCCGCCGCCCTGGCTCGAGTTTACGACCAGTGACCCTTTCTTCAGCGCTACACGGGTCAAACCGCCGGGTGTGATTTTGATCCCGTCGGGCGACACCAAAACGAAGGGCCGTAGATCGACATGTCTGGGGGCCAACCCTGAACGCGCGAAAATGGGAACCGTCGAGAGTGACAGCGTCGGCTGAGCGATATAGTTCGCTGGTCGCGCCTTGAGCTTGTCCCGGAAAGCGGAAACCTCTTTTTTGCTGGCCGTCGGGCCAATCAACATGCCGTAGCCGCCAGACCCATGCACTTCTTTCACAACAAGCTCAGAAAGATTGTCTAGCACGTATGACAGTGAGACATTGTCACTGCACCGCCAGGTTGGAACATTCTGAAGCAGAGGCTTCTCACCTGTATAGAACTCAACGATCTCGGGCATGTAGGAATAGATAGCCTTGTCATCGGCAATACCCGTTCCGGGTGCATTCGCGATCGTGATGCCGCCTGCGCGATAAACGTCCAGAATGCCTGGCACACCCAATGCGCTGTCAGGGTTGAAATTCAGTGGATCCAAGAAGTCGTCATCAACCCGGCGATAAAGCACGTCGATGGGTTTATAGCCTCTGGTGGTGCGCATACAGACGCGTCCATCGACAACCCGAAGGTCGTGACCTTCGACCAATTCCACGGCCATTTGATCAGCAAGAAACGCATGTTCGTAGTAGGCTGAGTTATAGATGCCGGGGGTTAACACCGCGACAGTTGGTTCTCCGTCTGCGCAAGCTGGTGCACAGGCCGCAAGAGACCGTCTCAGATTGCGGGGGTAGTCAGAAACATTCCGAACATTGGTCGCGCTAAAAAGCTCGGGGAACATCTTTAGCATCGTTTCCCGGTTCTCCAACATATAGCTGACCCCGGATGGCGTGCGAGCATTGTCTTCCAGAACGAAAAATTCGTCTGGTCCGGTTCGCACCAGATCGACACCTACTATGTGCGTATAAACCTGTCCGGGCGGTGAGACACCTAGCATCTGCGGCAGGAACGCTTCGTTTCCGGCAATCATCTCAGCCGGCACGCGCCCGGCCCGGACAATTTCCTGACGATGATAAATGTCATGTAGAAATGCGTTGATTGCCCGCACCCGCTGTTCGATGCCGCGTTCCAGCCGCTGCCATTCGCGCGCGGAAATGACACGTGGTACGATATCAAACGGTATCAGACGTTCCTCGGCCTCGGCTTTGCCATATACGTTAAAAGTGATGCCGGTCAGCCTGAAAACTTCTTCGGCTTCGCGCTGTTTGGCTCTTAACCGAGATGCATCCTCTGCGTTGAACCAACGGCCTATTTCTTCATACGGACCTCTGAGTGATCCATCGCCGTTGAACATTTCATCAAAATACTCACTCATACCATAAGTCTTACGATCAACTCAGAATTTTCAAGTTATTTAACATCGGTCAGCTGGAGCCTTCAGATGAAACGCCTAAAATTCAAGCTTATTAAGTGATATGATGGTCTTAAAAACGCAAAGCTGTCGGTATTTTCGGTTGATGCCACATTCATTGAATTGCGCTGAGCAGTGCCTGGTTTTTTGCGGCATCAGAGCGTCCACTTTGGGCTCGCGGTCGACGTCCGCTGACTTTCGCATCGGTGCCTGGAGCAGCCCTTTGCGGACATTCAAAACCGAACTTTGCAGTTCCGAATAGCGGACAAAGCCGCTATCGGATCGGATCAATTGAATTGTCCGCATCAGACATTCCGGATAACATTGACAGCCTTTGACTTTGGTCGGAAGTTGCATCTCCCAAGCTAATCATTGCTGCGGTGATCTATTGAGGGGAGCACGAAACGTGAAGAGCTACTGCGCTGCAATTCTCGTACCGAACAAGAAACTGCAAGATGCGGCTCTAAGTTTCATCGGCGGAGCTCCTACGAAAGGTGAGAATTCTTGGCCACTCAATCCAAAGAAGCCAGATGATCCGTTGCATTTGATCGCGCAATTGAGCTGCGAAGACATTCTCCGCGCCATCCCGTCCAATCCGCTCCCGAACCATGGGGTTCTCCAGTTCTTTTTCGATACGGAAGAATTCGTCGATTCTGAAGACAGACCCACATGTCGCGTGCTGTGGCAAAGCCATCCTGAACCGAAAGAAACGCTGGCATCACCCGAACGCCTCAAAACCGTCGGCGGAGGGATGTGGTCGTACTTGTTCGGCAAGGCGAAATCCGAAGTTGAAGTGCCCCACCAGCTGCCGCAAACCAATCTCGAATTTCGCGCAATCGAGACAACGCGTGAGCGGGCGATTCAAGACGTGGCCACTCGCCGTGGAATTGACCTGTCAGACTTCAAGCCTGACCTTATTGGACCGTGGAATTTTTGGCACCAAGCTCTCGGGGAACTACCGCCTGATCTGGGTGGTGGTCCGCTGAGTAGAGATCCGCAGGTGGCAGAGAACATTTTGTTGTTGCGCCTTGTGTGCGATGAGAACCTTGGCTTGGACTGGGACGGGCATCACAATCCATCGCTGACGTTCTGGATTTCCAAAGCCAACCTAGACGCCAATCGGTGGGATCAGGCTTACGCGTTGTTCACTGACTTCTAGGAAACCGCTCGAAAGCGGCCATTGGTGCGTTTTGCAGCATCGGTCAATTTGGGCTCGACGCAGACGTTCGCCTGAGTATCGCGAGCGACCGCTATGCGCATAAATCAGACTTTACAAAGCTCATTGGCGCATAGGTCATCCAGATAGGTACATAGTCGAATTGTTGATTTTGAGCTAAGTCTTTGACCTAATACTAGCAACTGTATTTCTCAGGGGGTCTGAGCCGACCAGTTTTGCCGAGATTTGAGGAGTGCGTTTGCGATTGTGACGAGCTTTCTAGCGACTGCTGTGATGATGACTTTGTGTGGCTTGCCCGCGTCACGCAAACGATCTGCGAAGATCTTGAGATGGGGAGCACGCCTATGAGATGGGCACATCGGAATTACATCGAACCAGCATCATGTTGGCAGCCATCGCGCTGACCACGAACCGAAGCAAGTACCCGAAGGATCTCAGCCGAAAGCCGCGAGAAAAGGTGGAACGGACACTAACAATACCAAGGTAGCCGCTCCGGCGGATCAATTGTTATACCCAAAACCGCTTGATTGAAGCGACCCCGTTACCGAAGCCCTGAACCTAGCTTTTGTTTAGGATACCGCAAAGTCGGCTGTTGTCTTGCGCTGGCAAAACTCTACTCGAAGCCTGACATTTGAGACGTGGATTTCGAGTGCGTGTTTTTGGGCGACAACGTGGCATATATTTCAAAAACAGCCGATCCGCATGAGTTTGTCTTACAATCGAACGATTTCAGAAGGCTAGGCCGCAAGCAGGATCAGGATCCATCTGAGTTTGGCTCAGGTTTCTGACAATTGGGCAGACGGGCCTCCAACACACGACCGATATCAAGTGCATTCGGTTAAAGCCGTTTTGGCAGAACTACTGAGAATTAGGGCAATTTCTGATCATGGGCCTGAAGTTACTTTTCGCATACTCCAAACTTTCAATTTTGGAGTTGCGACCATCGAGCTTAAC
>NZ_JBQFXS010000029.1:0-34560 GCF_056541025.1 Ruegeria sp. AK4 | reverse complement strand
GATCGTCACGGCCTGCTCCTGTCATGTTCTAGTGCGCGCTACCAGAAATGCACACGAACTGACAGGTGAGGGCGAACTTTGCGACAGAACCCTTTGCTCTATGCGCTTTAAAACGTGAAGCACCTCAGCCGCTGTGATTTCGCGTATTGGCCGATGGTGTAACTCTGCTGCCAACGTGTGAATGTGCCAAATCTTCTTCCGCATCGTTGCATCAGCGAGCTCGCGATCATACGCCATTTGAAGGTATTCTTCGGCCACGAGCAGGAAGGTATTCCGGGCCTGTGTCTCTGCCTCAATCTGGGTGAGACGCCGTTGCACCGCTGGATCTTGACCGTCGGCCAATTGATTGCGGATTTTGTTTCGCTTCCCACGTGCCTCTTTGAGAGAGACGTTAGGGTAGGCACCATGAGTAATCGTGCGTTCTTTCCCAGCAATCTGGTACTTCTGACGCCATAACTTCGAGCCGTTTGGTTTTACCAGAACAAATAGGCCCAGCGAATCATACATCTTGTACGGTTTGTCCTTTGCCTTTGCTTTTCTGATCTTAACGTCCGACAGAGCCATGTGGGGTATCACCTCCCAAACCGGGTCCCAGTACCCCTGTTTGGTACCCCAAAACTGTGGGGTATTGGGTGGGGTACTATGTTCCACCATGTTAAGAATGATACCCGAAAAGCAGTCAAAAACTCAATGAAATTGAGCGTTTATGAGTATCTATGTTCGGAAGAAATGGTGCCCAGGAGAGGACTCGAACCTCCACGTCCATACGGACACTAGCACCTGAAGCTAGCGCGTCTACCAATTCCGCCACCTGGGCAGGTGTCGTGGAGGGGCGTTTAAGCCGACTGGCGGGGGGCGTCAACCGGATTCGGGAAGATTCTTGAAAGTTTTTTGAACCCCACACAACCGGGCTTGGATCCGGCATCGGGATCAGAGCGTTGCGCGGCGAATTAGCGCCTTGTTTGCCGCCGGTCCCGGCGCTAATCCTAGGGCGCAGTCAGTTCGCAGGAGCCTTCTCATGTCCAAGCTGGTCACGATCTACGGTGGATCGGGTTTTGTCGGTCGCTACATCGCGCTGCGCATGGCGAATGAGGGGTGGCGCGTGCGGGTGGCCGTTCGCCGCCCGAACGAGGCGATGTTTGTCAAACCCTACGGCGTTGTGGGGCAGGTCGAACCGGTTCTGTGCAACATCCGCGACGATGCTTCGGTCTCGCTGGTGATGCAGGGGGCGGATGTGGTCGTGAACTGCGTCGGCGTCCTGAATGAGCTGGGCAATAACGCCTTTGACGCGGTGCAGGCCGAAGGTGCCGAACGGATCGCGCGGCTGGCGGCGGAAAATGGCGTGGCGCGTATGGTTCATGTGTCGGCCATCGGTGCGGATGCGGATTCGGACAGCGAATATTCCCGGACCAAAGCGCTGGGCGAGGCTGGTGTGCTGGCCCATATGCCGGATGCCGTGATCCTGCGCCCCTCGGTCATTTTCGGGACCGAGGATCAGTTCTTCAATCGCTTCGCGGGGATGACCCGGATGGGGCCGTTCCTGCCTCTGGTCGGGGCAGAGACGAAGTTTCAGCCGGTTTACGTGGATGATGTGGCCCGGGCCGCCGAATTGGCCGTTCTGGGGCAGGCAAAGCCTGGCGTATACGAACTGGGCGGGCCCGAGGTGAAATCCTTCCGCGCGCTGATGCAGCAAATGCTGGACGTGATCCACCGCCGCCGCGTCATTATCGGCATGCCCTTCGGGGTCGCCCGGATCATGGCGGGCGTTCTGGACATTGTGAAATTCGTCAGCTTTCAGCTCTTTCCCAACCACATCCTGACCCGCGACCAGCTGAAGAACCTGCGCCGGGACAATGTGGTGTCAGAAGGGACCCGCGGCTTTGCCGATCTGGGGATCGAACCCACGACGCTGGAATCGGTGCTGCCCGAATACCTGTGGAAGTTCCGCCCCTTTGGTCAGTATGACGACATTCAGAACTCGGCCGACAATCTGCGGACCTGATCAGCTATAGGCGATCACCAGCAGGATCGCGCCCAGAACAACCCGGTAAATCACGTAAGGCGTGAAGCTGACGCTGCGCAACAGCCGCATCATCAGGCTGAGCGCCAGCAGGGCAGACAGAAACGCAAAACCCGCAGCAATCGCACCGTCCTTGGCCAGTTCTGCGTCGGCTTGGGCAATCACATCCAGCGCCAGCAGCGCGCCCGAGGCCAGAATTGTCGGGATCGACATCAGCATGGCAATCCGCGTGCCGTCTTCGCGGGTATAGCCCAATTGCCGCGCGCCGGTGATCGTGATGCCCGACCGCGAAGTACCGGGGATCAGCGCCAGAACCTGCCACAGGCCCATGATGGCGGCATCGCGCAAGCCCCAATCCTGTGCCTCTTTCGTTTGGGGGCCTTTCTGGTCCATCCAATACAGCAGGAGGCCAAAGCCCAGCATTGCCCAGCCGATCACCGCGATGGATCGCATGGCCACGGCCAGACCGGTGACATGCAGCAAAAGCCCGACGATCACGGCGGGAATGGTGGCCACGATCAGACCCAGCGCCAGCCGCGCCTGCGGCGTATCGGTGCGCCCGGTCAGGGCGCGCGGCGTTCCGGCGATGGCTTGTTTGACGTCGGACCAGAAGTACAGAACCACCGCGCCAAGGGTGCCCACATGCACGGCCACGTCGATCGCCTGCCCCTGATCCTGCATCCCGGTCAGGCGGGGCAGCAGGATCAGATGACCTGAGGATGAGATTGGCAAAAATTCGGTAATTCCCTGTATGATTGCCACGAGAATCAAGTGAAAGAGACTCATCTGCCCTGCCGCGCTGCCGCCCCGTTTTGTTTGTGTTCAATGGGTATAAGTGTGACCGGGAAAAGGAAAGCGCGTAGATAGGTCCGGATCGGAACTAAAAATACGGTAATTTTCCGGACGTTTGACTTGCGCAGCATAATTTTTCCCATTTAGGTCAGCATAGTTGACTTTTCATCCGTACAGTCATCCCGTAAAGAGGTCCGACCAAGCCAATTCATGGAGTCTGACCCGTGGCCAAGCAACCGATGCTGAAATTTGTGCAGATCGACCGTGTCATGCCTGAAAAGCGTGCCGCAGATGACCGCAAGGAAGACTTTGACGAAATCTATGCCGAGTTCGCCGCCGAAAAAGCCGCAGAACAGGCCAGCCGGTGCAGCCAATGCGGTGTGCCTTATTGTCAGTCGCACTGCCCGCTGCACAACAACATCCCCGACTGGCTGAACCTGACCGCGACGGGCCGGTTGGAAGAGGCCTATCAGACCAGTCAGGCCACCAACACCTTCCCTGAAATCTGCGGCCGCATTTGCCCGCAGGACCGTCTGTGCGAAGGCAACTGCGTGATCGAGCAATCCGGCCACGGCACCGTGACCATTGGCACGATCGAAAAATACATCACCGACACCGCGTGGGACAAAGGCTGGATCAAACCGGTGGTTCCGGCGGCGGAACGTAGCGAAAGCGTTGGTATCATCGGCGGCGGCCCCGGCGGCCTGGCGGCGGCGGATATGCTGCGCCGTGCTGGCATTCAGGTGACGGTCTATGACCGGTACGACCGCGCCGGAGGTCTGCTGATGTACGGCATCCCCGGTTTCAAGCTGGAAAAGGACATCGTGCAGCGCCGCAATGATCTGCTGGCGGACGGCGGCGTGACGTTTGAACTGAATTGCGACGTGGACGCGGAAAAGTTCGAAGAGATCCGCGCCAAGCACGATGCGGTGATCATCGCCACCGGCGTTTACAAATCGCGCGACCTGTCCATGCCCGGCAGCGGGCTGGACGGTATCGAAAAAGCTATCGACTTCCTGACCGCCTCGAACCGCAAGAGCTTTGGCGACGCGGTTGAAGATTTCGACAATGGCCGTCTGAATGCCGCTGGCAAGAAGGTGGTGGTGATCGGTGGCGGTGACACGGCCATGGATTGCGTCCGCACCTCGGTCCGGCAGGGCGCGACCTCGGTCAAATGCCTGTACCGCCGGGACCGGGCGAATATGCCCGGCTCGCAGCGCGAGACGCAGAATGCCGAGGAAGAAGGCGTGATCTTCGAATGGCTCAGCGCGCCCAAAGGGTTCACCGGCGACAACAAGGTTCAGGGCGTGATGGTGCAGAAGATGCGTCTGGGCCAGCCCGATGCCTCGGGCCGTCAGGCGCCCGAGGTGATAGAAGGCGCCGACTATGTCGAGGATGCCGATCTGGTCATCAAGGCGCTGGGCTTCGAGCCCGAGGACCTGCCCACCCTGTTCGGCCAGCCCGACCTGCCCGTGACCCGCTGGGGCACCGTCAAGGCCGCGTTCCAGACCGGCGAGACCGAGATGGACGGCGTCTATGCCATCGGCGATATCGTACGCGGGGCCTCTCTGGTCGTGTGGGCGATCCGCGACGGGCGTGACTGCGCCGACGCAATCATCGACCGGTTCAATGCGAAGGCGGCCATAGCCGCCGAATAACCCCAGCAATCAGGAGGCGTGTGATGCCCGAATTGCAAGGCCAATGCATGTGTGGCGCGGTCACCGTGACCGCCACCCCGGCACAAGACGAACTGGGCGCGTGCCATTGCGACCTGTGCCGCCGCTGGACCAGCTCCATGTTTATCGCGTTTCAGGCCGAACCCGGATATGCCGCGCTGGGCCCGGTGAAAACCTTTACCTCGTCCGACTGGGCCGAGCGCGCCTTTTGCGCCGATTGCGGTTCGGTGCTGTGGTACCGGCTTACGCTGCCCGGCGAGATGCACGGGCAGACACATATCGCAGCGGGCCTGTTTGATGACACAGGCCATGCGCTGGAACTGGAACTCTTTATCGACAAAAAGCCGGGCGGATACGCGTTCGCAGGCAAGCATCGGCAGATGACCACAGCCGAATTCGAAGCCATGGTCGCCGCGCCGCAAGAAGGAGACAACCAATGACGAGATACGATGCCGATTGGGTCCGGGCCGAAGAAGCCAAGCGGGCCTGGATGGCCGAAAACGGTCTCTATTCCGAAGAAGAAGAGCATTCTTCCTGCGGCGTGGGTCTGGTTGTGTCCCTTGATGGCAAGAAAAGCCGCAAGGTTGTGGATGCAGGGATCGACGCGCTCAAGGCGATCTGGCACCGGGGCGCGGTGGACGCTGACGGCAAGACTGGCGACGGCGCGGGCATTCATGTGCAGATCCCGGCCCCCTTCTTCTATGACCAGATCCGCCGCACCGGTCACGAGCCGAACATGGACGAGCTGATCGCGGTCGGACAGGTCTTTCTGCCGCGCACCGATTTCGGCGCGCAGGAACAATGCCGGACCATCGTGGAAACCGAGGTTCTGCGGATGGGCTATTACATCTACGGCTGGCGGCATGTGCCGGTCGATGTGACCTGTCTGGGCGACAAGGCCAACGCCACCCGGCCCGAGATCGAGCAGATCCTGATCTCGAATTCCAAGGGCGTCGATGAAGAGACGTTCGAGCGTGAACTCTACGTCATCCGCCGCCGGATCGAAAAAGCCGCCCTGGCGGGCGGGATTTCCGGCCTCTATCTGGCCTCGCTGTCGTGCCGGTCGATCATCTACAAGGGCATGATGCTGGCCGAACAGGTCGCCGTGTTCTACCCCGATCTGATGGACGAGCGTTTTGAGTCGGCCTTTGCGATCTATCACCAGCGTTATTCGACCAACACCTTCCCGCAATGGTGGCTGGCGCAGCCCTTCCGCATGCTGGCCCATAACGGCGAGATCAACACGCTCAAGGGCAATATCAACTGGATGAAAAGCCATGAGATCCGCATGGCCTCGGCCAGCTTTGGCGATTACGCCGAGGATATCAAGCCGATCATCGCAGGCGGATCGTCGGATTCCGCCGCATTAGACTCGGTTTTCGAGGTTCTCGTGCGCGCGGGCCGGTCCGCGCCCATGGCAAAAACCATGCTGGTGCCGGAAAGCTGGTCGAAACAGGCGGTGGAATTGCCGCAGGCCTGGCGCGACATGTATTCCTACTGCAACTCGGTGATGGAGCCGTGGGACGGCCCCGCCGCGCTGGCGATGACCGATGGCCGCTGGGTCTGCGCCGGGCTGGACCGGAACGGGTTGCGCCCGATGCGCTATGTCGTCACCGGCGACGGTCTGGTGATCGCCGGATCCGAGGCGGGCATGGTGCCGATTGACGAGGCCACGGTGACCGAAAAAGGCGCGCTGGGTCCGGGTCAGATGCTGGCCGTCGACATGAAAAAAGGCAAACTGTTCCGCGACAAGCAGATCAAGGACAAGCTGGCCCGCGCGCTGCCCTTTGGTGAATGGGTTGGTAAGATTCACGATCTGGATGAATCCCTTGCCGGTGTGACCGAGACGCCGATCTACACAGGTGAAGAACTGCGCAAGCGCCAGATTGCAGCCGGGTATTCGATTGAGGAACTCGAACAGATTCTGGCCCCGATGGCCGAAGACGGGAAAGAGGCGCTGGCCTCGATGGGTGACGATACGCCCTCGGCGGTTCTGTCCAAGAAATACCGCCCGCTCAGCCATTTCTTCCGTCAGAACTTCAGCCAGGTCACCAATCCGCCGATCGACAGCCTGCGCGAATACCGGGTGATGTCGCTGAAGACCCGGTTCGGCAACCTGAAAAACGTGCTGGACGAAGACAGCAGCCAGACCGAGATCGTGGTGCTGGAAAGCCCGTTTGTGGGCAATGCGCAATGGGACAAGCTGGTCGAAAACTTCGACGCGCCGCTGGTCGAGATCGACTGTAGTTTCGAACCCGGCCGCAGTGCGCTAAGCGCCGCATTGTCCCGTATCAGAGCCGAAGCGGAAGAGGCCGTGCGCTCGGGCGCGGGGCATCTGGTGCTGTCCGACATGAATTCGGGTGCGGGTCGTGTGGCGATGCCGATGATCCTGGCGACCAGCGCGGTGCATTCGCATCTGACCCGGCAGGGGCTGCGGACCTTCTGTTCGCTGAACGTGCGCTCGGCGGAATGCGTTGATCCACATTATTTCGCGGTCCTGATCGGCTGTGGCGCGACCGTTGTGAACGCCTATCTGGCCGAGGATTCGCTGGCTGACCGTATTGATCGCGGGTTGCTCGACGGCACGCTGACCGAAAACGTCGCGCGCTATCGTGAGGCGATTGATCAGGGCCTGCTCAAGATCATGGCCAAGATGGGGATTTCGGTGATTTCCTCGTATCGCGGTGGTTTGAATTTCGAGGCCGTGGGCCTCAGCCGCGCTATGGTGGCCGAGTATTTCCCCGGCATGACCAGCCGGATTTCGGGTATCGGCGTGACCGGCATTCAGGCCAAGGCTGAGGAAATCCATGCCAAAGGCTGGGATAGCGGTCTGGACGTGCTGCCCATCGGCGGCTTCTACAAGGCGCGGAAATCGGGAGAGACCCATGCGTGGGAAGCGACCTCGATGCATATGATGCAGATGGCCTGTAACAGAGCCTCATATGAGCTGTGGAAGCAGTATTCCGCCAAGATGCAGTCGAACCCGCCGATCCATCTGCGCGACCTGATGGATTTCAAACCGCTGGGCAAGCCGGTGCCGATCGAAGAGGTGGAATCGATCACCTCGATCCGCAAACGGTTCGTGACGCCGGGCATGTCGCTGGGCGCACTAAGCCCTGAAGCGCATAAGACGCTGAACGTGGCGATGAACCGGATTGGTGCGAAATCCGACTCGGGTGAAGGTGGCGAAGATCCGGCGCATTTCGTGCCGGAACCCAATGGCGACAACCCCTCGGCCAAGATCAAACAGGTGGCCTCGGGCCGGTTCGGTGTGACCGCCGAATATCTGAACCAGTGTGAAGAGCTAGAGATCAAAGTGGCCCAGGGTGCAAAACCCGGTGAGGGCGGGCAGCTTCCGGGCATGAAGGTCACCGACCTGATCGCGCGTCTGCGTCACTCGACCAAGGGCGTCACCCTGATTTCACCGCCGCCGCACCACGATATCTACTCGATCGAGGATCTGGCGCAGTTGATCTATGATCTGAAACAGATCAACCCGCGCTGCAAGGTGACGGTGAAGCTGGTCGCGTCTTCGGGCGTGGGCACGATTGCCGCCGGTGTGGCCAAGGCAAGCGCCGATGTGATCCTGATCTCGGGCCACAACGGCGGAACGGGCGCGTCGCCCGCGACCAGCATCAAATATGCCGGTCTGCCATGGGAGATGGGCCTGACCGAAGCGCATCAGGTTCTGGCGATGAACAACCTGCGCGACCGGGTGACGCTGCGGACCGATGGCGGCCTGCGCACCGGGCGCGATATCGTCATGGCCGCGATGATGGGGGCCGAGGAATACGGCATCGGCACCGCCGCCCTGATCGCCATGGGCTGCATCATGGTGCGTCAGTGCCAGTCGAACACCTGCCCGGTTGGTGTGTGTACGCAAGACGAAAGCTTGCGCGCCAAATTCACCGGCAATGCGGATAAGGTCGTCAACCTGATCACCTTCTACGCGCAGGAAGTGCGCGAGCTGCTGGCCAGCCTTGGCGCGCGCTCGGTGGAAGAGATCATTGGCCGGGCCGACCTGCTGGCTCAGGTCAGCCGGGGCTCGGCGCATCTGGATGATCTGGACCTGAACCCGCTGCTGATCACCGTCGATGGCGCGCATGACATCGTCTACAACCGTGACAAGGACCGCAACGTGGTTCCCGACACGCTGGACGCCGAGATTGTGCGCGACGCGGCCCGGTTCCTGAAAGACGGCGAGAAAATGCAGCTGTCTTATGCGATCCAGAACACGCATCGGACCGTGGGCACACGTGTGTCCAGCCATATCGTGCAGAATTTCGGGATGCGGAACACGTTCCAGGACGATCATCTGCATGTGAAACTGCAGGGCTCGGCGGGTCAGTCGCTGGGGGCCTTTGCGGCGCCGGGTCTGAAACTGGAGGTCTCGGGTGACGCCAACGATTATGTCGGCAAGGGTCTGTCCGGCGGCATGATCGTCGTACGTCCGCCGCAGGTCAGCCCGCTGAAATCGGATGACAACACGATCATCGGCAACACGGTGCTGTACGGGGCCACCGATGGCCACCTGTTCGCAGCAGGCCGTGCGGGCGAGCGTTTTGCGGTGCGGAACTCGGGCGCACAAGTGGTGATCGAGGGCTGCGGTTCCAACGGCTGCGAATACATGACCGGCGGCGTCGCTGTCATTCTGGGCGATATCGGGGCCAATTTCGGTGCGGGCATGACCGGCGGTATGGCCTATCTCTATGACCCCGAAGGCCGGGCCGAGGCGCTGATGAACATGGAAACCCTTGTCACCTGCCCGGTGACGGTGGACCACTGGATGGATCAGCTGAAAACCCTGGTCGAACGCCACGCGCAGGAAACCCACAGCCGCAAGGCCGCCGACATTCTGCAGCACTGGGATGTTGAAAAATCCAACTTCCTGCAGGTCTGCCCGAAGGAGATGCTGAACAAGCTCAGCCATCCTCTGACGACGGAGGCGGCGGCAGTGCCTGCCGAATAGGCTCTGACACGGGCAAAACCCCGGCCTTGCGTGTTTGAAATGACACGCAGGGCTTACTTTTGATCGCATGGGTGGCGCCCACTTCTTGCCCGCTGCGACAGAAAACACCTAGCTTTGGTCATAGTTTGTTCAGGAATTGCAGCCAGCCTGCAGTCCGGCGGATATGAGTGAAACGGAGTTGTCGGATGCCAACAACCTATACGGACCAGTTTTTTGTGCTCGACCCGGCCAATCCGGGGGCGAACGGGACGGTTGTTGGTTCGACGCTGACGGTGCAGAATTTCGATATCGTCGATCAGAATGACGACGGGTTGATCAACCGGCTTCGACCGGCAGGTCAGGGCGACTCGGTCGATGGCTCCGACATCACGGCAACCTATTTCGACGATATGGTGACGGTCCAATTGGCCGACGGATCGCAAGTCACCTATACTGGTGTCACCTTCTATCTGGCCGATGGGCGCGAGGTATTTACCCCTACCGGTACTCAGGTTCTTCAGGACGGTACGTTTGTATCCTCGTCCTTCACCGATACCAGCGATACCGGGGGGTCTTTCGGCTCGGTCGATATTGCAGGTGGCGATCTTGGACCACCCTGCTTTACGCCCGGCACCCTGATTGCCACGCCGGATGGGGAGCGCCCGGTTGAGGCGCTGAAAGCCGGCGATCTGGTGCTGACCGCCGATAACGGGCCGCAACCGATATTGTGGGTTGGCAAGACCACAGTCGCCGCCGAGGGGAAACTGGCCCCCGTTCGGTTCGAAGCCGGTGTTTTGGGGCTGGAACGCCCCCTTATCGTGTCGCCGCAACATCGGATGCTGATCGAGGATTGGCGCGCGGCGCTGCATTTCGGCCATGCCGAGGCGCTGATTGCCGCCCATTGCCTGGTCAACGGCGACACCGTCACGCGGGTCGAAGGCGGTGAGGTTGACTACATCCATCTGCTGTTTGCACAGCACGAAATCATCATCGCCAACGGGGCAAAAAGCGAAAGCTACTATCCGGGCCATGCGGTTTCACTGCCCGAGCGCGAAGTGCAGGCCGAAATATTCCGGCTGTTCCCCGAATTGCGCGCGCGCGACCCGATCCTGCCGGAAACCGCCCGCCCGGTCGTGCATCCGCGCGAGGCGCGCGCCATCGCGATTTAAGCCGTTTCAAACCCGCGCCGCGCGTCGTATAGCTGGACCATGGCAAAGAAGGCAGCCCGCAAATCCAGCGGTAAGAAAAACAAGGCATCCGGCAGGAAAATCCCAGTGCTGAAACGCATTCGCCGCTGGGCGATGCGCGCCGTTCTGGGCGTGGTGACCTTTGTCGTGGCGCTTGTGCTGCTCTATTCGGTGGTGAACCCACCGGTCACCCATACCATCTGGTCCGAATGGCGGCGTCTAGGAAAGATCGAGCGCGATTGGGTTCCGATCGAGCAGATCTCTCCGATCATGGCGCGGTCGGTTGTGGCCGCCGAGGATGCTAATTTCTGCCTGCATTGGGGCTTTGACGTCGAAGCCATCCGGGACGCGCTGGAGGACGGCGGCAATCGCGGGGCTTCAACCCTGACGCAGCAGGTGGTGAAGAACGTGTTCCTCTGGCAGGGCCGCAGCTGGGTGCGCAAGGCGCTGGAAACCTCGATCACGCCGGTTGTCGAAATCTTCTGGAGCAAACAGCGTATCCTCGAGGTCTATCTGAACGTGGCCGAGACCGGCACCGGGCTGTTCGGGGTCGAGGCTGCGGCGGGCAAGAACTTCAACACCAGCGCGGCTAAGCTGACCCCGGTGCAGGCGGCGCGGATCGCGGCGATTCTGCCCTCGCCCCGCAATCGGTCGGTCACGGACCCGTCGGTCCGGACCCGACGGCGGGCCGCGTCGATACTGGACGGGGCGGCCACCATCCGCGCAGATGGTCGCGCGGATTGTTTCGAGGATTGAAACCACCGCCCCGCCAAGGCTAAAGCAGAAGAGTACTCATTGGTTCGATTGGAAGCTCATGGCGCGTCTGTTTCACGTCCCCCTCTCTCCCTACTGCCGCAAGGTCCGTCTGTCGCTGGCGGAAAAGAAGATCGAGGTTGAGCTGGTCGAGGAAAGGTACTGGGAGCAGGACCCGGATTTTCTGCGCCGCAACCCGGCGGGCAAAGTGCCGGTGCTGCGGCTGGATGGGCACACGATGTCGGAAAGCACCGCCATTTGTGAATATATCGAGGAAACCCGCCCCGAACCGCCCCTGATGCCGAAAACCCCCGAGGCGCGGTTTGAGGTGCGCCGGTTGGTGGGCTGGTTCGACGACAAGTTCCATCACGAGGTAACCTCGAAGCTGCTGTATGAGCGGGTCAACAAGAAGGTGACGGGTGAGGGGTATCCGGACAGCAAGAACGTCAAGGAAGGCGCGCGGGCGATCAAGTACCATCTGGATTACATGGCCTGGCTGCTAGATCATCGGCGCTGGCTGGCGGGGGATCAGATGACGCTGGCCGATTTTGCCGCTGCGGCGCATCTGTCGGCGCTGGATTACATCTCGGATGTGGACTGGAACCGGAGTCAGGCGGTGAAGGATTGGTACGCCAAGATCAAGTCGCGGCCTGCGTTCCGCTCGATCCTGGCGGATCAGGTGCCGGGTTTCCGGCCCCCGCCCCATTACGCCGATCTGGATTTCTGATAGGGTAGAGGGGGGCTGTCTGCCCCCGATCGCGCAGGCGCGATTCCCCCCGAGGATATTTGTGGACAGATGAAGAGCGGATCGGAGTTGAAGGAAAGGCTTGTGCAACAGGCTCTTTCCGAGGGGTTTGTGTCCTGTCGTGTGTGTCGTCCATGGGATGTGCCCGAAGTGCCGGCGCGTCTGGAGGCGTTTTTGCAGGCCGACTATCACGGGCAGATGGGATGGATGGCTGAACGCACCCATTGGCGGGGCGATCCGGCGGCGCTTTGGCCCGAGGCGCAATCGGTGATCATGCTGGCCGAGAGCTATACCCCCGAGCATGATCCGACCGGGGTATTGGCACACCCGGAGCGGGGGGCGATTTCGGTCTATGCGCAGAACAAGGATTATCACGATCTGGTCAAGAAACGGCTGAAGCGGCTGGCGCGGTGGCTGATTTCTGAGGCCGGGGGCGAGGTGAAGGTGTTTGTCGATACCGCGCCGGTGCCGGAAAAGGCGTTGGGGCATGCCGCTGGGCTTGGCTGGCAGGGGAAACACACCAATCTTGTCAGCCGGGATTGGGGCAATTGGGCCTTCATAGGGTCTGTTTTTACCACTTTGGATTTGCCCACGGATGTGGCCGAGATGGATCATTGCGGGTCGTGCCGTGCCTGTCTGGACAGTTGCCCGACAGATGCGTTTCCGGCGCCGTACCAGTTGGATGCGCGCCGCTGTATTTCGTATCTGACCATCGAACATAAAGGGCCGGTAGACGAAGAGTTGCGGGGGAAGCTGGGCAACCGGATCTACGGCTGCGACGATTGTCTGGCCGCCTGTCCCTGGAACAAGTTTGCGGTTGCCGCCAGCGATATGCGATACGCGGCGCGCGATGATCTGAAGGCGCCGTTGCTGGCCGATCTGGCGGTTCTGAACGATGCGGAATTTCGGGCGAAATTCTCGGGCTCTCCGATCAAGCGGATCGGGCGGGATCGGTTTGTGCGCAATGTGCTGTATGGCATTGGCAACTCGGGCCGGGCGGAGTTGCAGCCCGTTGCGCGATCGCTGACCGATGATCCTGATCCAACCGTGGCGGATGCGGCGCGCTGGGCGGTGAAACGACTGGCTTAAGTGCCGCAAACAGGCTGGACGCGCTGGTCGAAACCGCTACACCCATGTCCAGCGAACAGATGGAGGACCCGATGGCGTTGGCTTTGGGGGTGGATACGGGCGGCACCTATACCGACGCGGTACTGATCCGGGATGAGAGTGAGGTGATCGCCTCGGCCAAGTCCCTGACCACGCGTGCGGATCTGGCGGTCGGGGTGGGCAAGGCGATACGGGCGGTGCTGGATCAGGCGCGGGTGTTTGCGCAGGATATCTCGATGGCGTCGCTGTCGACGACCCTGGCCACAAATGCCTTGGTCGAGGGGCAGGGCGGGCGCGTGGCGCTGATCTATGTCGGGTTCAAGGACAGCGATCTGGAGAAGCACGGGCTGAAGGAGGCCCTGAAAGGCGACCCCGCTTTGGTGATCGCTGGCGGGCATTCCCATGCCGGGGGTGAAAAAACACCGCTGGATGTGGCGGCGCTTGAGGCGTTCTTAGACTCTCACACAGGCATTTCCGGCTTTGCGGTCGCCGCACAGTTCGCCACCCGCAACCCAGCCCATGAGTTAGAGGTGGCGCGGATCATCCATGACAGGACCGGCGCGCCGGTGACGTGCTCGCATCATCTGTCGGCCAAGCTGAATGGGCCGAAGCGGGCGGTGACGGCTGTGCTGAATGCGCGATTGATCGGGATGATCGACCGGCTGATCGGGCGCGCGCAGGATACGTTGCGCGACCTTGGCATCGATGCGCCGATGATGGTGGTGCGCGGCGACGGCGCGTTGATGAGCGCCGAGCAGGCCCGCGAGCGGCCGATTGAAACCATCCTCAGCGGCCCGGCGGCATCGATTGTCGGCGCATGCTGGCTGACCGGGGCCGAGACGGCGCTGGTGTCGGATATCGGCGGAACCACCACCGATGTGGCTTTGATCCGCGATGGCAAACCGGCGATTGACCCCGCCGGCGCGCGGGTTGGTGGCTTTCGGACCATGGTTGAGGCCGTGGCGATGCGCACCCATGGTCTGGGCGGCGACAGTCAGGTCCATGTCGTAACCGAAGGTCTGGGTGGCGGTGTGTTTCTGGGCCCACGGCGGGTATTGCCAGTCTCGCTGATCGCCTCGGAAGCGCCCGAAGTGGTGCATGCGGTTCTGGATGAGCAGCTGCGCGCCACGACGGTTGGGGAGCATGACACCCGCTTTGCCCGGCGGGTTCCGGGCATTCGCACCGATGGGATCGGCGCGCGAGAGGAGGCGTTGCTGGACCGGCTCGGCGATCAGGTCCTGCCGCTGAGCAGCCTGTTGCGGACCCGGATGGAAAACGGCGCGCTGGGGCGGTTGGTGGATCGGGGGATCGTTCAGGTCTCGGGCGTTACCCCATCGGATGCCAGCCATGTGCTGGGCCGACTGGAGGCCTGGGATGCAGACGCGGCGCGCAAGGCGCTGGAACTGATTGCGCGGCGGCGCGTGGGAACCGGCGATATGCTGGCCAGCACGCCCGAGGATCTGGCGCAGATGATCGTGGATCAGCTGACCGAACAGACCAGCCTGACCTTGTTAGAGACTGCTTTTGCGGAAGAGGCTGAGGATTTTGGCCTTCCCGCCGCGGACCTGGCCCGGCATGTTCTGACGCAAAAAAGTCTGGCGAAGCATCGCGGATTGCTGGCGCTGGATGCCGCGCTGAACGTGGATGTGGTGGGTTTGGGTGCCTCCGCCCCCAGCTATTACCCCGCTGTCGGGGAACGCCTGCATTGCCGGATGGTGCTGCCGGACCATGCAGGCGTTGCCAACGCCATCGGGGCCGTCGTCGGGCGGCTGACACTGCGCCGGACCGGCACCGTCACTTCACCGGCTGAAGGGCGCTATCGCGTGCATCTGGAGGACGGGCCACAGGATTTCACATCGGCGGATGAGGCGCTGGGACTGCTGGAAACCGTGTTGCGGCAAGAGGCGGAAGGTGAGGTACGTCAGGCCGGTGCGGCAGATATCCGGGTTGTCGTGGACCGCGATATCCGAACCGCCCGGATCGAGGCGCAGGACGTTTTTGTCGAAGCGATGATCACGGTCGAGGCCAGCGGCAGGCCCCGGGTTGCGACGGGCTAGGCACTATCACTGGCGGTCACTTCTTTCAGTTGCACTATCTGTAGTTCGTATCTCAAAATTTAGATTCGACTCCAAGGCGCGCTGTGGATAAAATGAAAGCGCCCGGGGATTCCCGAGCGCTAACCGCTGTTTCGCAACGGATCGTGTCGCTAAACACAATGTCAGATTCACATGATCTGGTATTGTCGGTCAAGCGCAAAGCAGCTTCTTCAGATCGCGTGGCTCTTCGCTGCGCATAAAGGAGTATACTGCAATGTACTTTAAACTTTACCGTGATCGTTCCAATGACTGGCGTTGGACGTTGAAAGCCGCAAACCATCTTACAGTTGCGGATTCCAGCGAAGGGTATTGCAACAAATCTGACGCCCTCAACGGAATAAGTTTGGTCAAAGGATCGGGCAACGCGCCAGTCTATGAGTAGAAAAGTGGGCGGCGTCTGTTTTTTGCGCCGCCTTTTTTTATTCCGCAGCGCTGCGCTTGGGCAGGACCCAGCCGGTGCGCGGGAAATGGCAGGTATAGCCGTTGGGGATGCGCTCAAGGTAGTCCTGATGTTCCGGCTCGGCCTCCCAGAAATCGCCGACGGGCTCGACCTCGGTCACGACCTTGCCGGGCCATAGCCCGCTGGCGTCCACATCGGCGATGGTGTCGAAAGCGACCTGTTTCTGTGCCTCATCGACATAATAAATGGCCGAGCGGTAGCTCATCCCGATGTCGTTGCCCTGACGATTCACCGTGGTCGGGTCGTGGATCTGAAAGAAGAACTCCAGCAGTTCCCGATAGGTGATCTTGGCGGGATCAAAGAAAATCTCGATCCCTTCGGCGTGGGTGCCGTGGTTGCGATAGGTGGCGTTGGGCACATCCCCGCCGGTATAGCCGACGCTTGTGCGGGTGACGCCGGGCAGCTTGCGGATCAGGTCCTGCATGCCCCAAAAGCAGCCCCCTGCGAGTACGGCGCGATGTTCGGTCATTGGATCTCCTCCACATGGATCAGGTATTCGCCATAGCCTTCGGCCTCCATCTGGTCGCGATGGATGAACCGCAGCGCGGCAGAGTTGATGCAGTAGCGCAGCCCGCCATGTTCACGCGGACCGTCCGGGAACACGTGGCCCAGATGGCTGTCGCCGTGCTTCGACCGCACCTCGGTCCGGATCATACCATGCGTTGTGTCATGGAACTCTTCCACATGTTCGTGAATGATGGGTTTGGTGAAGCTGGGCCAGCCGCAACCGGATTCGTATTTGTGGGTCGAGGCGAACAGCGGCTCGCCCGAGACGATATCCACATAGATACCCGGTTCCTTGTTGTTCAGATGCTTGCCGGTGCCGGGGCGTTCCGTGCCGCTGTGCTGGGTGACGCGGAATTCCTCGGGTGAGAGGGCGGCGATGGCCTCGGGGTTTTTGGTGTATCGGGTCATGGCTCCTGCGATTCCTTTTGGTTTGCCACAGTAGATGGGGTTCGGCGGGCGAAAGCAAAGGCTTGTTGTATGACCTCGCGCAGACGTGCGGCGGTTCAGGCCGGTTTTGGCGCAGGTTGGCGCGACAGTTGCACCGCCAGAATGCCCAGCGTGGTGATCAGAACCCCCGTCAGGTCCAGCGGGCCAAGCTGCTCACCCAGCAGGATGGCGGCGATGGCGACGCCGAAGACCGGGTTGAGGAAGTGGAAGGTCGCGGCGCGGATCGGGCCGATGCGATCCAGCAGCAGGAACCAGATCAGCGTGGCCAGCAGGCCGGGGAACAGGGTGGTATAGGTAAAGGCCAGCGCGAAAGGCAGGGTGAGTTGGATATGGATCGTCTCAAAGATAGGGGCGGCGAGGAAAAGGATCGCCGAGCCCACCAGCATTTGCAGCCCCACCACCATCATGAAATTCCCGCCCGAGGTCGCCCCCCGCACCGCCAGCGTGGCAAAGGTCAGCGCCAGCGCGCCGATCCCGCAGAGCAGGACGCCGAACAGATCGACGCCGGCGCTGATCCGGCTGCTCAAGATCAGGGCGACCCCGGCAAACCCAGCCAGCAGGCCGAGGATGCCCAGAGGGCGCAGCCGTTCGCCCAGCAGCAGCCACCCTGCCAGCGCCACAAGCAGCGGCATGGTCGAGGCGATGATCGCCGCGACCGAGGCCTCGACCGTTTGCATCGCATAGAAATTCAGACCCAAATAAAGGGCATTCTGGCAAATACCGAACAGGATCGTGGCGCGCCACTGGCCCGGTGTCAGGTGCCAGCTTTGCCCCATCGCCCGTGCAATTGCCACGCCCAGCAGCCCCGAGATCAGAAACCGCAGCGCCAGTGAAAACAGCGGTGACGCATCGGCCACGATGATCCGGGCCGAGGTAAAGGCCGAGGACCAGATCAGGGCAAACACAAGCCCCATGGCAATGGCGCGCAAATCCATCTCGGCCCCCTTGTCACACCGCGCGGACTGTTCCCGATTTTTTACTGGTTCGCAAGCGCCCAGAGGGCCGGGGGTTGGGATGATCGACGAGGGTACCGACACATAATGCCAACAGGCTGGGAACTTTCGGCGGTCGGTTCCCGCTGTCGGCATGGTCCTGATGCCGTTGGGCGAGGGGTCAACGCCAACAACGGACCGAAGCAGGTGCCAATCTCAGGCTATATACAAACCGTACATATCCACATCAAACCCGGACAGGGCATTGTCCCGAGCGAATCCATTTTTGATCAGAACCCGCTCAGAGCCGGTATTTTCCGGTGCAACGCCACCCAACAGCTGCACCGCGTCGCCCTGACCGCGATACCAGTTCACAAGCCCCTCGATGAGTTCCGTGGCATAGCCTTTCCCCCAAGCGGCCTCGGACAGGAGGTATCCGATGTGAACGGTCACCGGACGTCCGGGTCCGGGTGTCCGGGCAAGGATCAGCAGCCCCAGAAGTGACCCGCCCGCGTCGCGGATTGTCATAACATCACTTTCGGCGGACCTTTCGTCGATCCACGTCTCAACCGCGTTTTCAGCCCCGGCCAGTCGAAACGATGGCGGCAGATGCCGCAGGACGGGCGGGGTCAGGACAGGTTTCAACTGCTCTGCGAGATTCCGTTTCCCATCAATTGACCGCACACAGGACCGCCAATCCTCGACTGTCAGCCGGGGCGTCTTGAAGGCGATGGCAGGCGACATTTTGATGTGTCTCCTTGGGCAGGGGGTCGGGCGGCGTGCGGGCCGGACCGGGCATGAAGATTTCTATCCGGGCCACGCTTTGCGGTGCAAGTGCCCGGCAATCGACATTTTTTTTCAAACCCAAACTCGCCACAACCGAACCAACGCGGCAAAAAGAAAAAGGGTCCCCCGAAGGCGACCCTCAATCGTTTTGTCCGAGAAGGGCTGAAATCAGCCGTTCACGCTGTCTTTGAGCGCCTTCGCGATGGTCATTTTCACAACCTTGTCGGCTTCTTTGGTGAAGGTCTCACCGGTGGCCGGGTTGCGGACCTGACGCTCGGGGCGTTCGCGGCAGTAGATTTTGCCGACGCCGGGCAGGGTCACTGCGCCACCGGCCGAAACTTCGCGGGTGATCAGGCCGGTCACGGCCTCCAGCGCCGCATTCGCGGATTTCTTGTCGGTTCCCATTTCCTCAGCGAGAGCAGCAACCAGCTGAGTCTTTGTCATAGGCTTTGCCATTTCTTGGTCTCCTTAACGTGCCCGATGTCTTGGGCCTCACCGCGTAACTGTAACGGGATATTGTGGAGGAACACAACGAATAGTAGCGTTGAAACCCCTAAAAATATGGGGAAAACGTTGCTTTTTTGCGTCAGAGGAAGGCTGTTTCGTCAAAAGAACGCAATTTCCGGCTGTGCAAACGCTCCAGCGGCATGCCGCGCAGGTGTTCCATCGCCCGGATTCCGATCGCCAGATGGCGGCTGACCTGCGTGGTATAGAAGGACGACGCCATGCCGGGAAGCTTCAATTCCCCATGCAGCGGCTTGTCCGACACGCACAGCAATGTGCCGTATGGCACCCGGAACCGATAGCCATTGGCGGCGATGGTGGCGCTTTCCATATCCAGCGCAATCGCTCGCGACTGGCTGAGCCGCTGCACCGGGCCGGACTGATCGCGCAACTCCCAGTTGCGGTTGTCGACCGAGGCGACGGTGCCGGTGCGCATGAGGCGCTTCAACTCATACCCGTCCAGTTCGGTGACCTCGGCCACGGCGCGTTCCAGTGCCACCTGAACCTCGGCCAGTGGCGGGATGGGGACCCAGACGGGCAGGTCATCGTCCAACACCTTGTCTTCGCGCAAATAGGCATGGGCCAGAACGAAATCCCCCAGCGCCTGCGTATTGCGCAGCCCGGCGCAATGGCCGACCATCAGCCAGGCATGCGGGCGCAGCACCGCGATGTGATCAGTGGCCGTTTTGGCATTCGACGGCCCGACGCCGATATTGACCAGGGTAATGCCCGAGCCATCCTCGCGCTTCAGGTGATAGGTCGGCATCTGCGGCAGTTTCAGCGGCTGGTCCAGAACGCCCTCGGGCTCGGTGATTTCGGCGTTTCCGGTGGAGACAAAGCTGGTGTAGCCGCTGTCGGGATCCGCCAGTTGCGCGCGCGCGTAGCTTTCGAACTCGGTGACGTAGAACTGGTAGTTGGTGAACAGCACATGGTTCTGGAAATGGCTGGGGTCGGTCGCGGTGTAATGCGCCAGACGGGCCAGCGAATAATCCACGCGCTGCGCGGTGAACAGGGCCAGGGGGCCGACCTCATCCTCGGGGTCGTACACGCCGTTGACGATATCGTCATTGGTGGTCGTCAGGTCCGGCACATCGAACACGTCGCGCAGGGTGAACCCGGCGGCGCCCTGATGCGGCACCACCAGATCGGGGTTGTTGGCCACCGCGAAATGCACCGGGATCGGCGTATCGGATGCACCGATTGTCACCGGCTGGTCGTGGTTCCTGATCAGCAGCGCAATCTGCTGGGTCAGGTAGGATCGGAACAGATCGGGGCGCGTGACGGTGGTGGCGTGGATGCCCGGTTCCGAGACATGGCCAAAGCTCAGCCGGCTGTCCACCTGCGCGTAGGAGCGGGTTTTGATGCGAATTTCCGGGTAATAGGCTCTGAATCGCTCGGCAGGCGTGCTGCCATCCAACGCGCTGGCGAAACTGTCGCACAGAAAGCGGGTGGCCTGTTCGAACAACTGTTCAAGCCGCGCCACCGCCGCTGCGGGATCGGTGAATTGTTCCGGAGCAGGCGCGTCAGGTGTTCTTATGATTGTCATGCCAAGGGCTCCAGCAGGTCGATCTTTTCGAATGTGCGCACGTCCACCAGCCCGAGGTCCGATATCCGCAATTCCGGAATCACCACCAGCGCCAGCAGAGAATGCTGCATGTAAGCGTTGTTGAGCGTGCAGCCGCAGGCCTGCATCGCCTGCACCATCTCTTCCGCTTTGGCTGCGACGTCAGAGGCGGGGCTGTCCGACATCAGGCCCGCGATGGGCAGTTCCACCAGCGCCAGTTCCTGACCTTCGCGGAAGACGGTGATGCCGCCGCCGACCTCGGCCAGCCGGTTGGCCGCCAGGGCCATCTGTTCGCGGTCGGTGCCCACAACGATCATATGGTGGCTGTCATGCGCCACGGTCGAGGCCATGGCCATCGGCCCCTCATACCCGAAGCCCGACACAAACGCATTTGTCACCCCGCCCGTGGCGCGGTGCCGTTCGACAAGCGCGATCTGGCAGACGTCGCCCTCGCCTTCGACCAGCCCGCCGATGATCGGCAATTCGGCCTTAAGCGCCTTGGTCGGGGCCTGATTTTCCACAACTCCGATCACATTGGCACGCACCCGGTTGGCCCCTGCGGGGGCTTTGATCTCGAAGTCAGCACCGGTCAGCGCATGCCCCAGATGCACCGTGTTGCGGGCCTTGTCGGGCCAGTTCAGATGCGGGCAGTCGACCGTGATTGCGCCGTTCTCGGCCACGATCTGTCCGCGCGCAATCACCATCTCGATGGGTAATTCCGTCAGGTCCGAGCTGAGGATGATATCTGCCCGCCGCCCCGGCGTGACCGAGCCGATCTCACGCTCCAGCCCGAAATGCGTGGCCGTATTTATGGTGGCCATCTGCAACGCAACCAGCGGCTCGCACCCGCAGGCAATCGCGTGGCGCACAACCCGGTTCATATGCCCGTCATTGACCAGGGTGCCGGAATGGCAATCGTCCGTGCAGAGGATAAAGTTGCGCGGGTCCAGCCCTTTTTCGGTCACGGCAGTGATTTGGCTTTCCACATCGTACCAGGCCGAACCCAGCCGCATCATCGACCGCATCCCCTGCCGCACGCGGGCGATGGCGTCGGCTTCGCAGGTGCCTTCGTGATCGTCGGCGGGGCCGCCCGCGACATAAGCGGCGAAATCAGGCCCTAAATCCGGCGATGCATAGTGCCCGCCAACGGTTTTACCTGCCCGCTGCGTGGCAGCGATCTCGGCCAGCATCTTCGGGTCGCCATGGATCACACCGGGGAAATTCATCATTTCCCCCAACCCGATGATCCCGGGCCAGGACATCGCCTCGACCACATCTTCTGGGGTGATTTCATACCCGGTCGTTTCCAGCCCCGGGGCCGAAGGCGCGCACGAGGGCATCTGGGTGAAGATGTTGACCGGCTGCATCATCGCCTCGTCATGCATCATGCGCACGCCCTCAAGACCCAGCACATTGGCGATCTCATGCGGGTCGGTGAACATCGTGGTCGTGCCATGCGGGATCACCGCGCGGGCAAATTCGGCGGGCGTCAGCATGCCGGATTCGATATGCATATGCCCGTCGCACAGGCCGGGCAGGATATAACGCCCCTCTGCTTCGATGATCTGCGTGTCCGGGCCGATGCAGTGCTGCGCATCCGGCCCGACAAAGGCGATCCGGCCTTCGGCAATTGCGACGGAGTGGTCCGGCAGCAGTTCCCGGCTGTGCACATTGACCCAGATACCGCCGCGAATAACCACATCCGCAGCCTCGCGCCCCGCTGCAACGGCGATTAAACGGGGGGCGACATCGGGCCAGCTTGGGAAGGGAGTGTAGTCCATGGCTCAACTTTCCCGAATGCGCCGCCGGGTGCAACCCCGGTTATTCGGTATCATGAAAACATCACATCAGCCGGTGCACGGCCCGTCCGGCTTGGCACACCCGCAGCGCGCCAGCGCTGCCCGGCCCAACCCGGGAAGATGCCCCGCAAGGGGCATCGGCGCGGGGCGGGAGCGCTACCCCTCTGCCCCGATCTCGCGCCGAACCCAATTGGCAAAGGCCACCGCGCCGGGTGTTTCTTCGGCCTGCGGGGACAGCAGCAGGTAATACGCCTCGGGCATCGGTACGCGATGATAGAATGGGGCTGCCAGCAGACCCTGTTCGATCAGCCGGCCCGCGATCGCATCATGCGCCAGACACAGCCCGCCGCCTGCCATTACAGCGGACAGGCAGACCAGATAAGTCGTGGTATAGGTTATGGCCGGATTTCCCCATGTCAGAGCCTGATCTTCCGCCCAGCTCGACCAGTTTGACAGCAGGTTCGAGCAATCGAACAAAGGCTGTTGCTGAAGCGTATCCAGCGACACAGGATAGCCGGGCGCGCAGACCGGATAGTAGAATTCGCGGCGCAGCAGTTCGGTCCGGACCGAGTCCGCTGGCCGCAGAGAGAATCGGATCTCGACCGCGGCCCCTTCGGCCATTTCGCGCGGCTCCCACAATTCGGTGAAGATGTTCAGTTGCACATCCGGATGCGCGGCGCGAAAGGCAGGCAGGCGCGGGGCCAGCCAGTTGACCGCGAAAGTGATGTTGCACTGCACCTGCACCGCGTTCTGCTGCGCGCCGGTGACGGCCTGGGTGCCGCGCACCAGCGTCCGGAACGCTTCGCGCACGACGGGCAGGTAGGTAATGCCCGCTTCGGTCAGTTCCAGCGCCTTGGGGCGCCGCAGGAACAAGGGCTGGCCCAAATGCCCCTCCAGCGACTTGATCTGCTGGCTGACCGCGCTTTGCGTCATGTTCAGATCACGCGCCGCACCGGTAAAGGACAGATGGCGGGCCGCGGCCTCGAACGTGCGCAGCCATCCCAGCGGCGGCAGTTGTTTCTGCATCTTCATAACCTCGGCATAAGTTTCACTAATGGAATAGGTGCGTTTTTTTCGTTGGTCAAATCGCCGGGGCGGAGGCAGGCTTTTCCTTAGACCTGTCAGAGGAGCCACCCCATGAGTCTCGCCAGCCTTCGCCCCAATATCGACCATTGGTCCGAGCGTGTGGATTTGGCGGCCACCTTCCGCTGGACCGCGCGTCTGAACATGCATGAGGCTGTGGCCAACCATTTCAGCCTTGCGGTGAACGAAGACGGCACGCAGTTTCTGATGAACTCCAATCAGATGCACTTTGCGCGCATCCGCGCCTCGGACCTGTTGCTGCTGGATGCCAATGATCCGGCGGTGATGAACCAGCCCGGCGCGCCGGACCCGACGGCCTGGGGCTTGCACGGGTCGATCCACCGCCACTGCCCCCATGCGCGTTGCGTCATGCATGTGCATTCAATCTTCGCCACGGTGCTGGCGTCGCTGGCCGACAGCACGCTGCCGCCGATCGACCAGAACACCGCGACCTTCTTCAACCGCTACGTGATCGACGAAGAATTTGGCGGTCTGGCATTCGAGAGCGAGGGCGAACGCTGCGCCTCGATGCTGTCGGATCCGAAGAAGAAGGTCATGATCATGGGCAATCACGGGGTTCTGGTTCTGGGCCGTGATCCGGGGGATGCTTTTAACAGGCTCTATTATTTCGAACGCGCGGCCGAGACCTACATCCGTGCGCTGCAGACCGGCCAACCCCTGCGGGTGCTGTCGGATGAGATTGCCGAGAAGACCGCGCAGGAACTGGACGAATACCCCGATCAGGACGATGCGCATCTGCGTGAGATCAAAGCGATGCTCGATGCCGAAGGCTCGGACTACGCGACGTGACCGCAATCCAAAGGGTGACTGCCATGACCGACGCCACTCAGGACCCCGAAGCCGCCCGCTGGCACTACCACCCCGAAGGGCCGGTGGGATTGAATCCCCTGTTCAACTGGCCGCCACGACCGGCAGCCGTGTTGCGGTGGTATAGTGGCGCGTGGCTGCAAATCACCGCACTGACGTTATGCATGCTGCTGGCCATTGCCGCCTATGCGCTGTTTTTTCCTTCATTAGAGTCTGTGCAGACCTTCGCGCCGGGCTGGATGTTCCGCATCTGGCTGCTGAACATGGTGCCGCAGATAATGGTGGCCGGCAGCCTGCATTGGTGGCTGTACATGCGCAAAGGTCAGGGCATGTACAAAAAGTTCGACCGCCGCGACCTGACCCGCAACAACGGCAACTTCACCTTCCGCAATCAGGTTCTGGACAATATCTGGTGGACGCTGGGCAGTGCCATGACCGTCGCGACGGTTTATCAGTGGTTTATCTACTGGGCGATGGCCAACGGCTATGTGCCCACGGTCACATGGGCCAGCGCGCCGGTGTGGTTCGTGATCTGGATGCTGTTCATCCCGATGTGGTCCGGGCTGCATTTCTACTGGGTCCACCGGCTGGAGCATCACCCAAAGCTCTACAAACACGTCCACGCCGTGCATCACCGCAACGTCAATATCGGCCCGTGGTCGGGGATTTCGAACCACTGGTTCGAGAATATCCTCTACTTCACCACATATTTCATCCACCTGATCGTGCCCTCGCACCCGCTGCATCTGTTGTTTCACAGCTATTTCCAGCAGATCAGCCCGGTCCTGTCCCATTCCGGGTTCGAAAAGCTGAAGGCAGGCGAGACCGAGGCTGCGCGGGCCGGGGATTTCTTCCACCAACTTCACCACCGGTATTTCGAATGCAACTACGGCACCTCGGAAATCCCGTTCGACAAGTGGTTCGGCACCTATCATGACGGGTCAGCCGAGGCGACGACGCGCACGCGGGCCTTCAAGAAGCAGATGTACACCTAACAGGTGCGCAGCGCGCGCGGGGTCACCCCAAACTCGGCCCTGAACGCCCGGGTGAGCGCGCTGGGATCGTCATACCCGGCGCGCAGGGCAACCTCGCGGATGCTCAGATCCGTCTCGGACACCAGTTTGCGGGCCAGATTCAGCCGCAGCCGCCGGTAGACCTGCGCTGGCCCGGCCCCAAGCTCCGCCTGCATCCGCACCGACAGTGTTTTTTGCGACCGACCGATCCGGCGGGCGATCTCGGCCACTGGCAAGGGCGTTTCCAGATGTTCCTGCATCAGCGCCAGTGCAGCATTGACGCTGCTGCTGGTCGCCCCTGCACCGCCGGAATGCGACCGCGCGGAATCGCGGGTCATGAACAACTGGCAGACCTCAAGCGCCAGCGCCTGTCCCTGATCCCGCCCGATCAGGTGCAGCACCAGATCAAAGGCCGCCATGGCGCCGGAACAGGTGATGCGGTTGCCATCGATCACATATCGCTCGCGCACGGCCTCGACCTCGGGGAAACGCTCGGTGAATCCGACCAGTTCCTCCCAGTGAATGGTGGCGCGGTGCCCATCCAGCAGGCCCGCGCGCGCCAGCAGCCAGCTGCCGGTGTCAAGACCCACCAGCGTTTCAAACCGTTGCGCCGCCGACCTGAGCCCCGCCTGCGTCTGCCAGCCGCCATAGGCGCGGAAACCGTAGGATGGCATCACCATCAACGTATCCCCGGCTGCGGTCTGAAGCACCCCATGCGGCGCGACCTGCAAGCCCGAGGACGAGGTGACCGATCCGGCCGTCAGCGACAGGAAACGCCAGTCATATAAAACACGTCCGGACAAGGTGTTTGCAGCCCGCAACGGCTCGACCGTGTTGGCAAGGCAGTGGTTCGAGAACCCGTCAAACAGAAGAACCCCGATTTGCTGCGGCGCGGCGGGGGATTTAATCCAATCCTGCATGAAAACTGTCTATTTCTGCATGATAGGAAATTCAACCTGCATCACGATACGCGCAAATCCAGATGCGGAGACTTCAGATGCAATATGGCCTGTCCGACGAGCAGGAGATGATCGCCTCGACCGTGCGCAGCTTTGTCGAGAACGAGATTTACCCTTTTGAAGAGATTGTCGAGCGCACCGGCGAGGTTCCGCAGGAGGTTGCGGACGAGATCAAGCGCAAGACCATCGAGCTTGGATTCTACGCCTGCAATTTCCCGGAAAGTGTCGGCTGTGCGGGCCTGAACCATCTGGAGTTCGCTTTGGTCGAGCGGGAGTTGGGCCGGGGTTCGATGGCGCTGAACCATTTCTTCGGGCGACCGCAGAACATCCTGATGGCCTGCGAGGGCGAACAGGTCGAGCGCTATCTGATGCCCGCCGTCCGGGGCGAAAGGATGGACGCGCTGGCGATGACCGAACCCGGCGCGGGCTCGGATGTGCGCGGCATGAAATGCGCGGCGGTGCGCGATGGTGGCGATTGGGTGGTCAACGGGACCAAACATTTCATCTCGGGCGCTGAGCATGCGGATTTCATCATCGTCTTTATCGCAACCGGCGAGGATCAGACAGAAAAAGGCCCTAAAAAGCGAATTACCGCCTTTCTGGTCGACCGGGGCACGCCCGGGTTCACCATTCGCGACGGGTATAAATCCGTCAGCCATCGGGGCTACAAGAACATGGTTCTGGATTTCGACGACTGCCGCCTGCCGGATGCGCAGGTTCTGGGTGCGGTCGATGGCGGGGTCGATGTGATGAACACCTGGCTTTACGCCACGCGCATCACGGTTGCGGCCATGTCCGTGGGCCGGGCGCGGCGGGCGTTTGACTATGCGCTGGACTATGCCGCCACGCGGGAACAGTTCGGCCAGAAGATCGGCAAGTTTCAGGGCGTGTCCTTCCAGATCGCCGACATGATCACCGAGATTGACGCCGCCGACCTGCTGACGCTGGCCGCGGCGGATCGTCTGGATCAGGGTCTGCCCGCGAATCGCGAGATTGCCTCGGCCAAGCTCTATGCCTCGGAAATGCTGGCGCGGGTGACGGATGCGGCGATTCAGGTTCACGGCGGGATGGGCCTGATGGACGATTATCCGCTGGAACGGTTCTGGCGCGACGCGCGGGTCGAGCGTATCTGGGACGGCACCAGCGAGATTCAGCGCCACATCATCAGCCGTGATCTGCTGAGGGCGCTGGGCGCATGAGGCGCATTCTGAACCCCACTTCGCTGGCGGTGATCGGCGGCGGTGCGTGGTGCGCTGCCGTGATCGATCAGGCCCGCAGGTTCGGGTTTCAGGGCGACATCTGGCCGGTTCACCCCAAGGCCGAACAGGTTGGTGGCGCACAGGCTTTTGCCGCGATAGAAGACCTGCCCGGCGTGCCGGATGTGGCCTTTGTCGGGATCAACCGGCATGCGAGCGTTTCGGCGGTCGCGGCGTTATCAGCAGCAGGCGCGGGCGGTGCGGTTTGCTTTGCGTCTGGCTTCACCGAAGCGCGGGCCGAGGATGGTCACGCTGCCGATCTGCAAGCACAACTGGTTGAGGCAGCGGGCAACATGCCGATCCTCGGGCCCAACTGCTATGGATTCGTCAACGCCCTGGACAGGGTGGCGGTCTGGCCCGATCAGCACGGCATGCGGCCCGTAAAGCGCGGCGTGGCGATCCTGACGCAAAGCTCGAATATCGCGATCAACATGACCATGCAGCGCCGGGCGCTGCCGCTGGCTTTCATGCTGACCTGTGGGAATCAGGCGCAGACGCATCAGGCCGACATCGCCTCGGCCCTGCTGGACGATGACCGCATCACCGCGATTGGCGTTCATATCGAAGGCTTCGGCGATTTGCGCAAATGGGAGGCTCTAGCCCGCAAGGCGCGGGCCCGGAACATCCCCATCATCGCGCTGAAAATGGGGCGGTCGCAGCACGCACAGGCGGCGACGATTTCGCATACCGCCTCGCTGGCGGGTGGGGATGCGGGCGCGCAGGCGTTCCTCGACCGGTTGGGTATTGCGCGGCTGGATGACATCCCCAGCCTTCTGGAATGTCTGAAACTGCTGCATGTCACCGGACGGCTGGACGGCAATGGGCTGGGTATGATCAGCTGTTCGGGGGGTGAGGCCAGCCTGTCTGCGGATATGGCAGAGGATCGCGACCTGCATTTCCCGCCATTGACCGACCCGCAAAAGGCCGATCTGCGCGCGGCCCTTGGCCCCATGGTGGCGTTGGCAAACCCGCTGGATTACCACACCTACATCTGGCGCGACACGGAGGCGATGACCCGTGCCTGGTCGGGTATGACGGGACCGGACAAGGCTCTGACACTGGCGATTGTGGATTATCCGCACACAGACCCGACGGATTGGGACTGCGCGACAAAGGCCGCTTTGAACTGCGCCGCACAGACCGGTCGGCCCTTTGCGGTGGCGGCGACCTTGCCGGAATTGATGCCAGAGACCGTCGCGCAACGCCTGCTGGAAGGTGGCGTGGTGCCCTTTGCGGGACTGCACGAAGCGCTGGCGGCTGTCGAGGCCGCAGCCCGACCATTGCCCGAGGAAACGGAGCCGGTGCTTTTGCCGTCAGCCGCGCCAGCAGATCGCATATTGACCGAGGCGGAGGCCAAGGCGGAATTAGCCGGGTTTGGGCTGTCTGTTCCTCGCCGCGTTGTGGTCAGACCCACGGATACGGCTGGGGTTCGGGACCTGAACGGCCCCTTCGCTGTAAAAGGCGTCGGGCTGGCGCATAAATCTGAACATGGTGCGGTGCGCCTTGGCGTCCCAGCCTCTGAACTGGCCGAGGCCGTACGATCGGTCGGAACCGATGAGGTGTTGATCGAGGAGATGGCCACCGGCACGGTGGCCGAGCTTTTGATCGGCGCCACCCGCGACCCGGCGCATGGCTATGTTCTGACCATCAGCGCGGGCGGTGTCCTGACCGAAATTCTGCGCGACACGGTCTCGGTCCTGATCCCTGCGCCCCGCACGGCGATGCGCCGGGCGATGAACTGTCTGGCCTGCGCGCCGCTGATGGCGGGGTATCGAGGCAAGCCCCCGGCAGACATTAACGCCATCCTTGATGCCGTCGATGCATTGCAAAACTATGTGATTGCCAACGCGGCAACCGTCGAAGAAGTTGAGATTAACCCGCTGATCTGCACCGCCGACGGGGCGGTTGCAGTGGATGCGCTGATCCGAAAGGCAAGCTTATGAGTCCGATCAAAACCCGCCGCGACGGTGCCATTCTCGAAGTCACCCTGGACCGGCCCAAGGCCAACGCCATCGATCTGGCCACCAGCCGCATCATGGGCGAGGTGTTCCGCGGCTATCGCGACGATCCCGAACTGCGTGTGGCCATCCTGACCGGCGCGGGCGAGAAATTCTTTTGCCCCGGCTGGGACCTGAAAGCCGCAGCCGGTGGCGACGTGGTAGATGGCGATTATGGCGTCGGCGGTTTTGGTGGTTTGCAGGAGTTGCGCGATCTCAACAAACCCGTCATCGCTGCGGTTAACGGCATCGCCTGCGGCGGCGGGCTGGAACTGGCGCTGAGCGCCGACATGATTCTGGCGGCAGACCACGCAACCTTTGCCCTGCCCGAGATCCGGTCGGGCACGGTGGCTGACGCCGCCAGCGTCAGGCTGCCCAAGCGCATCCCCTATCACATCGCGATGGAGCTGCTGCTGACCGGGCGCTGGTTCGATGCGGAAGAAGGCCATCGCTGGGGTCTGATAAACGAGATCAAGCCTGCTGACCGGTTGATGGACCGGGCATGGGAGCTGGCGCGGCTGCTGGCCAGCGGCCCACCGCTGGTCTACGCCGCCATCAAAGAGATTGTGCGCGAAGCCGAGGATGCCAAGTTTCAGGACATCATGAACCGGATCACCAAGCGGCAGCTGACCACCGTCGATGTGCTGTATGGATCCGAGGACAATCTGGAAGGCGCGCGGGCCTTTGCGGAAAAGCGCGATCCGGTCTGGAAGGGGCGCTAGGCCTTTTCAAACAGGGCGATCAGCGCGGTGTCGTCCTTGTTCGGCCCTGCGGCGAGGTCGCCGTAGATTCGCACCTCGGACAGGTTCAGGTTGCGAATCTGATCGTGGCCGAGCTGGTGCAGCACATCGGCGAAACCCAGTTTCCGGTAATGCTGTGCGTTGATCGACAGTGCGAACTGCGCCCCGTGGCGGGCGATCCGCAGCAAAGCCGGAAGCGCATCGGGCCCCAGATGGCCATGGGTGAACGTGCCGGATGAGACGATGCCCGCGTAGCTGTCATCCGGCACCGGGATGCCCGCGTTCAGATCGGCCTCGATCGCATCCCGGTAAATGTCCTTGCGCATGGCCTGATCCAGCATCTCGGCGCTGATATCGGTGGCGTCAATCGGCCCGACACCCAGACCCGCCAGTACGGCACCGCAGAGCCCGGTGCCCGCGCCAACATCCAGAACCGGGCCTTGCCCCCCGGCGCTGACAAAGGCGCGGGCGGTGTGGATGTGCAGCTGATAATCCTCGATCGCGGCAAAGCCTTCGTCGTAATCCCCGGCCCATTCGGCATAGAGACGCTTGTTCTCTTCCGGTGAGGTCAGCGCATAGGCGGCGTGCAGGTCGGGTGTTTTCTGGCTCATACTTCAAAGAAAGGCGCATCGGGGGATTCGAATCAAGTGCGTCCATCCGGCGCTTGCATCCCCGGCCTGCGCAGATCATCAAGAAGGGCATGACACAGACGTTGTTTTCATTTGGCCACGGCTATTCCGCGCAGGCTTTGTCGCGGGTTCTGAAACCCAAAGGCTGGCACATCACCGGCACCACGCGCGACGCCGAAGGCACCGCCGCAGTCCGGGCCTCGGGGGCCGATCCGCTGGTCTGGCCGGGAGAGGCCGTGGATCTGGACGGGGTGAGCCATCTTCTGGTCTCGACCGCTCCGGGGGCGGAGGGCGATCCGGTGCTGGCCGCGCTGGGCAACGAAATTGCCGACCGCGCCGGGCAGTTCAAATGGGTGGGGTATCTGTCGACCACTGCGGTTTACGGCGATCATCAGGGCGGCTGGGTGGATGAGAGCACCCCACCCGCGCCGACCGCCAGACGGGGCCGCTGGCGGATGCTGGCCGAGCAGCAATGGTCGGCCATTCCCGGCCTGCCGGTGCATATCTTCCGGCTGGCAGGCATTTATGGTCCCGGTCGGGGACCGTTTTCCAAGCTGAAACGCGGCGGGTTACGGCGGATCATCAAGTCGGGGCAGGTCTTTTCGCGCATCCATGTGGATGACATCGCGCAGGTGCTGGCCGCGTCGATGGCCGCGCCTAATCCGGGCGCTGTCTACAATGTCTGTGACGACGAACCGGTGCCGCCACAGGATGTGATCGGTTACGCCGCCGAGCTGCAGGGCCTGCCTCTGCCGCCCGCCGTACCTTTCGAAGACGCCGATCTGACCCCGATGGCGCGCAGTTTCTACAATGAAAACAAGCGGGTGCGGAATGATCGGATCAAGGATGAGCTTGGGGTGAAACTGCTCTACCCCAATTACCGCGCCGGGCTCGAGGCGCTGATGAGTACGCGTTGATGTGGGATTTTCGGTTCAGGCTTGATCATAATCAAAACCTATGATTGTGATCCGAAAACAAAACTTATTTGCATGAATTTGATTTGCTATGTCTTGCGGGACGAAAGACGGCAGAATCGGTAATGCCCGGTGCCACAAGATCCCTGTTTTCGGGATTTTAATCCGGGCAAGGGTTGTACCGACATCTTGCTGTGATCTTGTTCGTTACAGATTTGACCACGCAAAACGGCAAGACCTGAGCCAGGATTGGAGATCGATATGGACGGAAGTGATAACCCCAACACGGGCGGATGCCCTGTCATGCATGGTGCAGGCACTCGGTCGAACCGGGACTGGTGGCCAAACCAGCTGAACCTGTCGATCCTGCATCAGCACGCGCCCGCCTCGAACCCGCTGGGGGCCGAGTTCAACTATGCCGAGGCATTCCAGGCGCTGGACATGAAGGCGCTGAAACAAGACCTGTACGCGCTGATGACGGATTCGCAGGACTGGTGGCCTGCGGATTACGGCCACTATGGCGGGTTGTTCATCCGCATGGCCTGGCACAGCGCCGGGACGTACCGGACGGCAGATGGTCGTGGTGGCGCCTCGACCGGGAACCAGCGGTTTGCGCCGCTGAACAGCTGGCCGGATAACGGCAACCTCGACAAGGCGCGCCGCCTGCTGTGGCCGATCAAGCAGAAATACGGCAACCAGATTTCCTGGGCTGACCTGTATATTCTGGCGGGCAACTGCGCCATTGAATCCATGGGCGGCAAGACCTTTGGCTTTGCCGGTGGCCGTGAAGACATCTGGGCGCCCGAAGAAGACATCTATTGGGGCACCGAGACCGAATGGCTCGCCCCCACCGACAACCCGCACAGCCGCTATTCCGGCGAGCGCGATCTGGAAAACCCGCTGGCCGCTGTGCAGATGGGTCTGATTTATGTGAACCCCGAAGGACCGGATGGGGAACCGAACGTTCTGGCCTCGGGCCGCGACATTCGCGACACTTTCGGCCGGATGGCGATGAACGACGAGGAAACCGTTGCTCTGGTCGCGGGCGGCCATACCTTCGGCAAGGCCCACGGCGCGGGCGATCCCGATCTGGTCGGCCCGGAACCCGAAGCCGCCCCGATCGAGGATATGGGCTTTGGCTGGATCAACAAGTTCGGCTCGGGCAAGGGTGACGACACCACGACCTCGGGCATTGAGGGCGCATGGACCGCAAACCCGATCAAATGGGACAACGGCTATTTTGACCTGCTGTTCGGATACGAGTGGAACCTGACCAAAAGCCCCTCGGGCGCGTGGATTTGGGAGCCGATCGGCGTGAAAGAAGAAGACATGGCCCCGGCGGCGCATGATCCGTCGAAAAAGGTCAAGACCATGATGACCACCGCCGACATGGCGATGCGCATGGACCCGATCTATGGCCCGATCTCGAAACGCTTCCACGAGAACCCGGACCAATTCGCCGATGCCTTCGCCCGCGCGTGGTTCAAACTGACCCACCGCGATATGGGTCCGCGCGCGGCCTACATCGGTGAGGAAGCCCCAACCGAAGAGCTGATCTGGCAAGACAACGTCCCGCCCGTGGATCATGATCTGGTGGACGACGCGGATGTGGCTGACCTGAAAGCCAGGATCGCAGCCACCGGCCTGTCGGTCTCGGAACTGGTCTCGACTGCCTGGGCCTCGGCCTCGACCTATCGCGGGTCGGACAAGCGCGGCGGTGCCAATGGCGCGCGCATCCGTCTTGCGCCGCAAAAGGATTGGGACGTCAACGAGCCGATGAAACTGTCCAAGGCGCTGGATGCGCTGGAGGGCGTTCAAACCGCGTTCAACGACGCGCAGTCGGGCGGCAAGAAAGTGTCGCTGGCCGATGTGATCGTTCTGGCAGGTAGCCTCGGCGTTGAGCAGGCGGCAAAAGCCGCCGGTCATGATGTCGACGTGCCGTTTGCGCCGGGCCGCACGGATGCGTCCCAAGACCAGACGGATGTGGGTAGCTTCGCCGTAATGGAGCCCATCGCCGACGGGTTCCGCAACTACCAGAAGACCGACTATACCGTCTCGCCCGAAGAACTGCTGGTAGATCGGGCGCAACTGCTGACGCTCTCTGCGCCCGAAATGACGGCGCTGGTCGGCGGCCTGCGGGTTCTGGGCGCGAATTTCGGCGACAGCAAGCACGGTGTGTTCACTGACCGCGTCGGAACGCTCAGCACCGACTTCTTCACCAACCTGCTGGACATGGGCACCGATTGGAAACCAGCGGGCAATGGCGTCTATGAAGGCCGCGACCGCGCCAGCGGTGATGTCAAGTGGACCGGTACCCGCGTCGATCTGGTCTTCGGCTCGAACTCGCAACTGCGGGCGCTGGCCGAGGTCTATGGGCAGGCAGATGCGGGTGGCAAGTTCGTCTGCGACTTTGTCTCGGCCTGGAACAAGGTGATGAACGCGGACCGGTTCGATCTGAAGTAATCACCCCTACCACTCACGAAACGACGCCGCCCGGGGGCCTCGGGCGGCGTTTTCTGTTGGGTGAGTCCGGGACGGGTGGCCGTGACCGGCTGCGATTCCTCCGAACGGTCATTCATTTGCCTGTCTGAAACCATGTTTGGCTGGTTTGGTGACCGGAATTATTAAGCCAACCTATTGTTTTCATTAACATGAGTGTGTTTCCGCTGAGAAATGTGAAGTTTTTTCAAAATGGGGGTTGCAGGTCCCGAACCTAATCCGTAAATACCCCTTCACCGGCGCTGCTGAGGCGGTTGCTGGGTTGCTGGAGACGGCGAGACGCGCTGGAAAGACGGCGGGACACATCGGAGAGACGGTG
>NZ_JBQFXS010000028.1:0-35278 GCF_056541025.1 Ruegeria sp. AK4 | reverse complement strand
GTCATTGGGTGGCTCCTTTCCTAGCAGTCCAAGACAACTGCAGTATGGCGCATCGCGACGCCGGTGGAGCAGGAGCCACCCACTCCATCCGTAGTGGGCCGGTTTGGGTCGTGCGTGAACACTGATGTGGGTCTGTCGCTTGTTTTACTGTTCGGATGTGAGGCGTTCCCGGTTAGATATCAGGAGCGCCACAAATATCACTCACGTCATACTCGGTATGCCGTGTAGACCAACGGTTCAGCGTCGTGTGATCTATCGCAATGCTACGCTCGGACATGATTTTTTCAAGATCACGGTACGACACGCCATATCCGACGTAGAAGAACACAGAAAAGAGGATCACATCCTTAGGATATTGCGCGCCTTAAAACGAGATCATGAGCTGGCTTTCGACTAGTTGGGACCGAATGCCATCCACGCGCTAGACCCAAACGCGTCAACAGCCAAAGCTATGCAACAGAGCCCTCGTTCTGCTGGTTGTTCCATCTGTCCAAGATTGTGTCGCAATTTCAGGACCGGCCACGTTCGGTCTGGCACGGGCAAATGGTACTGCGACCTCGGAAAGCAGTCGGAAGCCGGATGCCGTCGCGTTGGTCACCGGAGCTTTGGCATGAACCGGTTGGCGGCCTGACGAAGGTGCCTAAGTGAAACCTGAAAGAGGGTGGTTTTCCGCCTGACCGGTCATAAATCGTGACTGCGCGGCCCCTGCGGTTCAGATGCCTGCTGGACAGTCAATCGCATCAGTTCTTGAAGCTCCGCGTCGCTTTCATGTGCGAGTGCTCCTGCAATCAATTCAATCAGCTCTGGCGAACGGACCAGATAGGCGGCAAAGACCGCGGATTTTCGTGCGCCGGCAAACTCGTCCGCGAGCGCCTTTTGCACCAGCGAAGTCAACTGTTCATGATCAGAGCCAACCGGTGCCACCTGAGCAAGCCGCACCAACCGATCTTCCAATGCACGCCCGGAAAGCGGTTGTGCGTCCGACAGCAACTCTGAAAAGCTCTGAACGTCAATTTGCTTGCGTATTCGATTTGCAAGGCTTTCAGCGTCGGCGCCTGATGGCGCAGCAATGTCAATGCGAAGAATCTGGTTCAGGGAATCATCCGACAGGAACACGATGATTTCACCGGATTCGGAAATCCATGTGATTTCTGTTGTTCCATTCCCGTCATCTACTGGCGGAGCGCGGTCAAATTCCCCCAACGCGGTGGTCGCGGACTTGATTGCGTCAACGGCTGACATCAGATCGTATTGAGACGCCAGAAGGCGGATTCTGAGTTGGTTGGTCATGACTCAAGGATACCGACTTCGAAGGAAGGCGACCATACTTGCAATCAACCCGGCTACTGCGGCGTCGCGTTGTGCGGGTGTTGAGGCGCGGCGGCCGGCGCGGGAAACGTTTGTGATAGCCCACCTGCGGAAGGCTTGCGCCAGGTCGCGCAGCGCTGTCCCTTCGCCGTAGATGTCCATGCTGCGCGCTTGCTGATGCAATACGCGATCCAGTCTCTGGAACACGCGGCCGGTGCGTTCACGCCGGGTTGCCGAGGCTTGATCGACCCGGGCCTGAGTGAAGG
Organism: Ruegeria sp. AK4; assembly: GCF_056541025.1. NCBI lineage: Bacteria > Pseudomonadati > Pseudomonadota > Alphaproteobacteria > Rhodobacterales > Roseobacteraceae > Ruegeria > Ruegeria sp. AK4. Next base: position 33,704 of record NZ_JBQFXS010000028.1, on the reverse strand, counting down.
AGCCGCTGTCTTGTCTGCCCCGGAATTCCTGATCGGCTGCGACCGAAGCCCCTTGCGGAGCCATCGGATTGAATTCGCCGCTGGCTGCCTGCATTGGATCCACCATACCAGCGCTGACCAGATCGCGCGTAACGGCACGGGTGGCCAATTGCCCGGGTGCCCGCGCCGCTTCGACCACGTCGAGCAATTGATTGCCCGAGGGCGTCTGCAGCGTGGCCGGCGTAAATCCGGCGTAGCTGGGTGCACCGGGCTGTACCATCATCGACCCGCGCAGATTGTCCCGGATCGTGACCAGTGGACCGCCGGGGCGCGTTGAGAATGAGGCGATCCGGCTGGCCTGGCCGCGTCTGCTGCGGTACGGCATCAGCATTTGCCGTGGTCCGGAAAAGAACCGACGGGCTCCGAACACGACGTCTGCGTCGTTCATGTTCGGACCCGCCACAGTGTGCCGCCCCGATGCCAGCCCCTGATCAAATGCGGCTGCTTCGCTGGCCACTTGCGGATTCTGCAGCCGCTGTTGTTCGAATATCCGTTCCGCTTCGCGCAATATGGGCTCAAGCGCATTGCCGATACGCTGCGGGCTCATTTGCGAGATTCGTCCGGCTTCGGAAGCCGGGTTCACCCGCGCCATGATGCGACCGCCGGTTATTGCAAGCGAAGACAGGCGATAGCGGATGCGCCACACCGCCAGACGCGCTCGCAGTCCCAGCCTTGAGACACCGCGTCTGTGCAACCGTGCCACTTTGGGGCGAATGGCACGAACGGCACGTTGCAGCCGCTCGCGCCGACGGCGCTCCCGTTCTTGTTGACGGCGGCGGCGGCGGTCGGCGGCGCTTTCCCGGCGGCGGGTGTTCGGATTGCGACGGTCCCGTCTGCGGCTGCGCCGCGAGCGGCGTTGCCGGCGCTGGCGTCTTCTGGTGCGCGCTCGGGACCGGGCGGCGCCTCGTCTGTTCGCGTTTCCGCCGCGCCCGCCGTCCCGTTGCCTCTGCCTACGTCCGCGTCTGCGGCGGCGTCGCATCCGTTGCATCAACGCCCGGAAGCGCGAACCGATGCGGCGGATGATGCGGCCAAAGGGGCGGGCGATGGCCCCAACCACGCGGCGGATCAACCTGTCGACACCCAGAAACGTCAGGATGGCGTCGACGGCGGCCACAATGCCGAAGGCAATCGCGCGGGCAAAGGCCACGGCTGCACCGCCCAAACCACCCGCGACGGCCATCAGGAAACTGTAAAAAGCCTGCGCGGCGGTAAACAGGCTTTGCACAAGGGCGTAGGCCCCGCGAATGGCGTCGATCACCGCCATGATCGCTCCGACCCCGGGGATCAGCTTGGCCGCCAGTGTCGTGGCAAGCCAGATCATCGCCGCCGTTCCGATGGCCGGTAACATGGCGGGCAAATTCTCGGTAAACAGCCCGATCATATTGGTCGCCAGCGCCGTCAGCATTTCGTACCAGTTGGGGGGCAGCGATAACAAAAGCTGCAACATCGGCAGCTTCATAAAGAGCCACTGCTTGAACGCTTCCTGCAACTGCCCCCAAAGGTGATTGCGCATCCCGTCGCCTGCCTGCGCCAGCGCGGATGACAGAAACGTGCCAATGCCCATGCGGGTGATCCGCGCCATCAGCGCCATGAACTGCCCCAATGCAGCGGCAAGGGCGGCAATGGCCCCGGCGATCCGGTCCACCAGACCGGCATTTTCCGAGCGGATCTTCTCCAACTCGGCATCCATCGCCTGAATCGCGCGTTCGCGCTCGGCATCCAGCGCGCGCTTGGCGGCCTCGGCGGCCTGGTCGATGCGCTGCTCCATCCGGGTGAAGCCATCGCGCGCCCGTGTCAGAGCCTCCTGTGCCGCCGTATCAAGCTGGTCGGCATTGTCTGTCATCAACTGCTCGATCGTCTCTCTGGCGGTGCGCAGAGCGGTTTTGCAGTCTTCGATTGTGGTGTCGATATAGGCCTTGATCTGGGTGATCAGCGCATCGATATCGGCAATATACTGGTTCCTGTGCCGTTCGTAGAGCCGCTTTACCTCTGACACGGAGTTGATCGAGAGGAGCCAGTCGCGCACTCTGCGTGCGGCACCCCTCAGGCCTGAGTATCGCCGCCGCTTGAGCGCTTCGAGGTCAGAGCGTACGCCACTGGCAAAGGCTTCGAGCCGCGCGCCTTGCCGTTCACGAAAGCTCTCAACCGCGTCCGTAGTGAGTGACGAGAGTTTTGTGTTCACCTCGGTCTGAGCGGTCTGGTAAGTGGTGTTGATCTGGTCGGCCAGCGACTGCTCGCCCTGTTCCTCACCAACGCGCGTGCTGTCCTGTTGCGTGGACACGCCGGTTTGTCCGGCCTCGCGCTGACCAACCATGTCCGCCTGCGCGCCGGACTGCGCCCCGGAAAGCGCGCTGCGGGCCGTGTCGCGGGCCTGTGTTTCTGTCGCGCGGGCCCGGCTGCCCGCAGCCTCGACATCGTCATTCAGCTTGGTTTTGTCGTTTCCAATGTCGCGCAGGGGGCCTTCGTCAGCCTTGTTGAGCGTTTCGTCATCCACATCATGTTCGGCCAGTTTGGCGTCCGCTTCGGCCTTGAACTCGGTTGCATCCAACGCCTCTTCGTTCACTTGCGGCGGCACCGCCTGCGTCAGGGCGGGATCGGCAGTGTCCGGCGCGGTCATAGGCTCGGGCTGCGGCACCGCCAGGGCGGGGGCTGCGCCTTCGGGTGGGGCATTGACCGCATCAAGGCTGGATTGCACCTGTGCGGTCTGGCTTTGGGCCTGATCTGCAATTGCGTCGGTCAGCGGTGCCCGGCGCGCGGCACCCCCGGCCCCGGCGAAATCCTCCAGCTCTTCGATGGTGCCCGGCGTTGCCGCAGATACGGCCGAACGGGAGGCGGCGCGTGCCGCCGCTGGATCGCCTGCGGGCACGTCCGCGCCTTCCAGTGCCGTGGCATGGCCTTGCTGGCCCGAGGCCTGTGCGGCATTGGCTGGCGGGGCGGCGGCCTCGCGCGCGGCTCCGATCCGGCTGTCAGCCCCTTCATTGGTCGACAGCGCCACGGCGCGATCTTCCAGCCTGCGCTGAGCCTGGCGGGCAGTTTCGGCCCCGCGGTCGCCCGTGACCTTGCCAAAGGTGCCGCCCCCGCCGCCGCCGCCACCGCGCGGAGCCCGACTTGCGCCCTTACGGCTCTTTTCCTTTTTCTCCTTTTCGGTGTCTGTTTTCTGCTCTTTTTCCTTCTTGCCCTCCCGTTTTGGTTTCGCCGCAGCGGCAGGGCCTTCTGCCGCGGCACCTACAGGGCTGCCTGCGGTCATCACATTGGGCGCACCGGGTGCCGTGCCGGCTTGTGTCGTCTGTGCTTCGTCCGGGGCTTTCGCGGACTGCTCGCTTCGGGCGTTGGATGCCTGTTTGGTGTCGCGTCTGGATGCACTGTCCACCAGTTTGCCGCCTGCGGGGCTGAGGGTGGAGGTCATCGTCGGAGTAAGTATCGGGGCCGGACCGGCCCTGGTGGCACCCAGCACGCTGGTCGGGGCGGCCACAACGGGCGAGGGGGCTATGGTGCTGGCCTTGGCGCGCCGCATGATGCGCCCCCGTGTCGACAGGCCCGAGAGCGACAGGCTCGCCTTGCGCCCGGCCACGATATTGTCTGCAGCGGCGCGCGCTGAAACCTCGGCGCTGTCCGAGATGTTTGAGACCAGCGCATGACGCTGCACAACCTGCCCGCCTGATCCGCGTTGCTGGACCACATGCGCAACCTCCTCGGCGATCAGGTGATCCCCGGCCTTGGTGCCGGGATTGTAGCGCCCGGGTGCGAAGGCGATATTCGGCCCTGTTGCAAAGGCCTCGGCCTGTACTTGCGATGTGGCTTTGGCCGCCGCCCCACCGGTATGGACCCGCACATCGCCAAGATTGGTACCAAATCCGGCTTCCAGCCGCTGGCGCGTGGACAGGGGCAGGGGCGCGCCGCCGGTCAGGCTGGACTGAAGTGTCGACAGGTCTGCCGCACCCATTGCTTCGGGCGCTGGCGTCGGGGCCGGTCTGGCGGGGGCCCTGGCGGTTTGGGGGGCGGATTTCGCAGCGGCCTGTTTCATTCCGGGCCCCGGCAACAGAGAAAGGGAAAGCGAGGCTTTCCCTTTGCTATCAGAGATTTGAACTCTGTGAACCATAAATACATATCACGTTGGCGAAGCCCACTGTTGCGAGAAACGCCGCGGATATGCAGCTTGGACACTACCACAAGTTGCTTGTATGTCCTAGTGGTTTTCGGCACAGCTTCAGTCTCTGATCAAGGTATATTGACGATTTCTGCCTGTCCGGGGCCTCCGGAAAGCGCGTTGGCCGGAATAGACGCAGTACCCGTCTGGTCAGAGATTTTCCAGACCGAGCGGGTGAGATCAGGCTGAGGATTCAGCGCGCGGAACCGTACTCCGTGTGTGGTGCCGAAACAGGCGTTTCGCTCAAGCTGAACATAGCTGCCGAACACCCCCCATAGCCGGATACCATCTGTTGGTGCCAGACCAACCGGCACGGGCCGGTCAGGATCAATGATCCCGGTCTCGGCAATCAGGTTGTTCACCCGATTGTTGCGCACCGCGACACTGACAGAGCTTCCGACCATAATTCCCCAGCGCGAGCGGGCATACATCGGCGGGCGGATATCAACGCGGTTGCCATCGACTTCGACATCGCGGAAAACCGTTCGCTGCGTATCGAACCCGACTGTGTTCCGGGCATTGCCCGCGATGCGGATGCCCTGTTGAAAGCCCGAGATGCGATTGCCGTTGATCCGGACCGATTGCGCATCCTGACGGTCGATCAGGGTCGAGGGGTCGCGCTCTCCGGCAATCGTCGGTCCGCGCGGGGCGGCGATCACGATGCCCGTTTGCCCGTGCGTCAGCGTGCCGCTCGCCCTAATGGCGATACCAACGGCCCGGACCCGCCCCCGCGCCGTTGCCGGGACAGTCACAGGTGACGGAAGCTGCAGCGCGGCGCGTATCAGGCCCCGCCGGAACCGCCGGATATGAGCCCGCATGCTGGGCTGGCCACCCGAGGGGTTGCCTGGCGGGTTGGCATCGGCCAGATCGTCCCAATTCCTGGTGGTGATCAGATTATGGGTTGAAAACCGCAGTGGATCGCGGCCCCAACCTGCAATTGCGATATTCTGGCGTCCCAAATCCACATTGCTGAACGACACCACCGATCCGCCGACGAAGATATTAGTATCCACGTTGAAACTGAGCTGGCTCAGAAACACGTGGCCAACCGTTGAGGCAAATATGTCATCGCTCGCCACGCGTCCGCTCAGATCGAACCGGTTGCCCGGCACTTCGATATCGCAGCCCGAAGCCTCCACATCGCGCACACCGACGGCCAGAATGCCGGTGTCGTTGTGCCCCAGCTCCATCCGGCAGTCGCGCAGTCTGGCGCTGCGGGTGCGGCCATCATCGCTGGTCGTGATGCGGATCGCGGCTGCGCCGTCGAAGACTTCGGCCCGTGACCGTATCACAAGCCGCTGCACGTCTATCTGCCCACAATCGTCAAACCGCAGGATGCTTTGCCCGGTGCCATCGGCATCGATCGAGAAATCCACCAGAGTCACCGCCCGGCAGTTGCGGAAATAGAACGTGGGCCTGCGCACCGTCAGTAAAGAGCCAAGCCCGATGCCGGTGATGGTGATGTGCCCTTTGTCAAACACCTCGATCACCGACGGCACGGGCCGTGTGCCGGGACCGAGGCAGATCTTGGCGTCGCCGCCATCGGGGATCGCGTCGATGATATCGCGGATATCGCCGCCTTCGGGCACCGGGATTTCGCCGCAGCCATCGCCGGTTTCGCGCTCGAACAACTCGTCCAGCGCTTCCTGCACCGTGATGCTGTCGCTGTCGACGCGCGCGCCGTCATATGAGACGTCATCCGCCTCGATCTCGCAGAGTTTCGGAAAGCGTTTGTCGAGCCATGCTTCCAGCAGCATCGGGTTGCCCGCGGGCGTCTGCTGCAGGATGGCAAGCGGCGCAAACAGCCGTTCCGGCCCATGCGGGGCAGGGAGGACGGGGCCATTTGCGTTGGCACTGAAAACCCGCGCCTCATATTGCCACCAATCGCCGGGCTCGAACGCGGTGCCTGCGATATCCGCCTCGATCCCGTGTTCCAGCTCGTAGACATTGTCGGCGCTGTGCCGGATCAGCCCGGACCAGCGGCGCAGTTTGAGGCTGCCGGGGTCGTGCTCAGCCGTGGCGATGTCGGTCACGGAGGTTTCGTCCAGCGGATCGCGCAGATCGAAGATGCGGGTGGAGCCAGTAATCTCCTCACCGCCCGACAGGCGCAGAAGCCTGCCCACCCGGCGTTCCGGCCGGGTAAAGCCGCTGGCGTCAAGCGTGCCGGGGGCCGCGTCGCCCAGATCGGTCGCATCGCTGAGCAGTTCCACAAGATCGCCATCACGCAGATCGGAATTGGCAGGCACCGACAGGCTGGCCGCAAGGGGCGGGATGCCACCATCATCGGGGAACCATGCGCGATATAGCTCGGACCCGTTTTCTCGCGACCATTTGAAAAGCACGGCTCCGATATTGTTTTCGTGCGTTTCCAACCGATACAGCCTGTTGTCCGGACCGGTATAGCCGCCCGGTGTGGGCAGGTCACAGGGATCGGCGGTCAGAGTTTCCGTAGCGGTGCCCAATGTCAGCGTGCCGGTCGGGGACAGCCGGTTGGCAAAGGCATCAGACACAGCATCTGCATCGGCAAGGCCGGAAATCTCGGCCAGCTTCACCTGATGGCGCAGCTCTGTCCGGGTGGTGGTGTCAAGATCGCCCCCAAGGGCGGTTTCGCGAATGCCGGGGTCCTCCAGCGCGGAGATGTGCCGTTCCCAGACCTCGACATATGCTATGAAACGCGTGCCGGGTGCAGCAGGCGAGGATTGCCCGACAATGTCAGCCCCGGCGGGATCGGGCAACGCAGGCCACGCGCCGCCCTGGGTTTCAAAGGCCAGCCCGCCGACTTCGTAATTTCCCGCAGCACCGTGCAGGACGGGATCGGTTGTGCTGTCGGCGCGGGTTTCGATCATGGCGACCCAGATCCGCGATGCCGGATCGATATCGATCACAATATCCGTCCCGTCGACCGTCGCATCGACCGGCTGGTAATCCGGCCCGGACGGCACCGCAACGGGCGTTCCGTTCACCAGCGGATTGGCCCCGCCATTGTCCGCGCGCGCCCAGATCCGGATGTCGGTCGGCCCTTCCAGCGGCGTTGCAAGCGCAATGCTTACCTGACCGCCGGTGCCCATGCGCAACCCGGGCAACCAGTCCAGATACTTACGCGAATAGTCCCGCACCACTTCGGCCCCGCCGGACGCAATGAAATCATTGCCCAGCGTGCCGTCGAATTGCGTCAGCAAGCGTCCCGGCGTAACGAGCAACCCCAAATCGGACGACCCGGCGTCACCGGCCACCATCGCAAGGTTTTGCCGCAGAGATCCTTCGATCGCATCGGACAGGGCCGCCATGTCCGAGTCCAGTACGGCCCGGCCCTGCTGCAGCAGAACACGGCGGTAGTGTTCACCGCGTTTGGTGTCTGGATTGAACCCTCTGGTAAAATCTCCCTTCATGGCAGACCACCTTTCTTTTCGTTAGTTCTGTCGGATCAGTCCGGTTCGAAGACCCGCGGGTGTATGTTCACTCAGCCGCTGGAATACGGCGCGCTCAAGTTCGGGCAGGCCTGCAAGGTTGAAGGCTCCCATTTCACCGCCGTCAGACGCACCGGTGAGGATCGTGCTGTCAGTGTCCTGTGCCAGTCGCAGATGCGCCGGGTCGCGCCTGTCAAAGGTGACAAAGCGCGGGAAGGGCTGGCGCACCACGCGGTGTTTACGCGGCGTTTGCCCGCCGGGGGCCAGCGCAGAATAGCGGATGCAGCCGGCAAAGCGTTCGCCTGCCGTGACCGGGTGGCGCAGGATCGAATCCGAGATATCGACCTGCCGGGCCTGAACCGGTCCCAGCAGGGTCACGCGGTCCATGGTAAGATCCGCCTCCGGTGCAACAATGGCATCCGTCAACCCGCCCGCCCCGGCATCCAACACACCGTCAGCGATGCGGATCAGGCCCGGATCGGCAAGCGTGATCGGGCCAAGAACCGCGCGCGTTATGGCAAGCGCCTCGGCCCCGGTATCTTCGAAGAAGCTGAACGCCAGTGTCAGATCGCTGCGCCGGACCGTCACGAAATTCAACATCTGTGATTGCGCCTGCGGTAGATTAAGCGTCAGTGCAACGGCGGACGTGAGCGCGATTCCGGTCAATTCCAGAGACCGGTAAGAAACACCACCGGGCACCGAGTTCGCCACACTCACAATCGGCTGCGTGTCGCGCGCGGCGCGGATCACGATGTCATCCGGCCCGGCGGGCCAGGTCAGGACTTCACCGGGGTAGAACCGGCTATCGGCGATTTCGATGACCTCGCGGGGTTGCGGATCGCTTGCAATCGCGGTCAGGGCTTCGGCCAGAGTGCGGTGGAGCGTCTGGCCCGCCGCGACCGCCACAGCCCCTTTGGAGAGGTGCCCGGACGCGGAAACCAGCCGTGTGGCCGGTTCGGGCGCACGACCCAGCACTCTGTCATGGTCAAGCGGAAGCGCGCCCACACTCATCGTGGAACCTGTCTGCATGGCGACCGAAACGCTATCGGGCTGCGGAACCGGCCCGGCGGGATGGTCCGGCGGCGGTTCACTGGCCGCCATCGCGAAAAGCCCATGTGCCGGATCGATGTCGAGCATGCCGGGCAATGCGGGATCAAGCACATCTGGCGGGCTTTCGTTCTGCCAGGCGCAGAGCACGCGCCACCGCAGTACGCGCCTTTGCGGTGCGATGGGTCCCGGCAGTGGGACAGCAGACCCCAGAGCGCGGCGGCGCAGAAGATTGGTGCCCGCCGTCCAGGTGGACCCATCGCGCCCGACCTGCACTGCCGCTGACTGCGCGGCAAGTGGCGCAGGCCCGATTGGCCACGGCCCGCCGATCTCACTGGCGATCAATTCCGGTGTGTGGATCAGAACGGCGCGGCCATCTTGACCGGTAAAGGCAATCTCGCCGGGCATCAGCCGCGCATTCGCGCGTTCGCTTTCAAACCTCAGACAGATGGACAGATCAGCCGGGGCGGCAGCCACGGTTTCGGCCAGTTCGGTCCAGCGCGCCGCCACATCCGGTGCCGGGGCACCTGTCTCATCAAGCGCTTCCCAGGTGCCTGCGGCGGGGTCGGCACCGCTCCAGACCAGCCGCAGCATGGGCCGGAACTGACGCCCCAGTGCTGCAAAACCCAGCGCGAAGCTGAGCGCCGAGGTCTCGCCGCCCGGCAAGACCGAGTTGCCCGACGGGTGCAGCGCCTGCGCCCCGTGAACCACCAACGGTGCGGCACCCGGGGCGGCAAGCGGCGCTGCAAAAGGTCGGCGGTCAGCAGTCGTGGGCGCGGGCGGCCAGATCGGACCGACAGGTGGCGAGGTCAAAGCGCGGTCCGGCAGGTTGGAACCCGACAGCGGCACAGTCACACCTGCCCCAGCGCCGGTGTCGGCGTGATGCAGCCCGCCATCGGCACCGATATAGAACCAGCGCTGATCTGTCAGGCGGACAGCGGGCACCGAGACGTAAAGTGCGCCATTCCGGTAGCCTTCCTGAGCGAGTTCGCCAACGGGGCTGGGATGGCGCGCGCGGATCAATCCGCCGGTGATCCGCAAGACGGCCCCGGCGAAGACGCGGCTGGCCGCGCCGCCTGTTGTGGACAACCGCAGCATGGGCACGGCATCGGCGGGGATCGCGCCGGCGGGGGGCAAGGTGCCGATCTGGCCGGTGATATCCATCACGATACCGGCGCGCAGGACGGCGGCCGTGGTATCGGGCAACCCGGCCACAACCGGAACCGCCATGACCGAAACCGCCACAGGCCCAGAGGTGCGCGCGCCGTCATAATCAATGACGTCGATGCTTGGATTGGTTGTCAGAATGCCGTCGCTGGCAGGAATGTTGCGCGCCGTACGCGGTGCGTCTTGTGCGGATGCGGCGGCGGGCAAGTTGGCAATCCGTACGGAAAACCGCCCGTCCTGCTCGAACCACGCACCGGGATCTTCGGAAAAGATACGTTCGGGCACGCGATCCGTGCGCAGCGTATCCTCGACACCGGTCGGGCGGCAGCGCAGCGGACGCCATGCGTTTTCGGCATCAAAGGCAAAGCGCAGATCCGCGTCGCCATCCGGCAGCCGATGCGCCGAAGCCCCGCTGAGCGGGAAATACTGTGACAGATGCAGCCAATGCGCCATGTGACGCGGGTGGACCCGCCCGCTGTTGGCCGTGATTGCGCGGGGGTCAACGGATTTGGCAAGACTGGCCAGCGGGCCATTGAGTTTTTCGGCCACCGACGGCGCGCGTAGGTCAAGGGCGGTCCGTTCCAGCCGGAGGATGTTCAGGTCCTGAGTGATCTGAACGAGTTTCCAGCCTTCGTTGGTGGCAACAAGCCGGTCTGCCAGTGTGCGCGCCATCTCTTCCAGCATTGCTGGTGTGCCCTTGCGTCTGCGTCGGGCGACCGTGCCCGCAAGATCGCGCCGGTTTGCCTCGGCATCGGAAAAGACCAGTTGCAGCCCGATGGTTTCGGCCAGCAGTGGCAGCATCTCGTTCCCGGCCGTGTCCACGAAGAAATCGCCTTGCAGCTCTTCGATGCTTTGCCGCAGCGCGGCCAGCGGCGCGGCGAGAATGTCGACAAAGGTGCGCAGCTCTTCGTCCGAGGGCGGAACAGCCGCTGCGTTTTTCGCGTCCTGTGCCTTCAGGTGGGTGGGCAGATGCGCATAAAGCAGCGCCGCAGTGCGCGCAAGGCGGTCGGGATCGTAGCTATATCCGGTCATACGCTGCCCTCCTCGACATCCGGGATCAACGCGCCCGGCTCCACCATTTCGACCGTGAGGTTGTTCGGCGACAGGCGCAGCCACTGTCGGTCAGTTGCGTGTATGATGTCCGTCACGCCGGTGTCTGGCAGGATGTCAAAGCAAGTGGCCTCGACCCCCGAGATTGCTTCCCGTTCCAGCAGGCGCGCATAGAGACCAGAGAGCGATTGCGGCGCGGAAAAGGCGCGGCCCGCAAAGGTAAACATCCCCGGCGCCACACGATCATCGGAGAGCAGCGCATCAATGACTTCAGCGCGCACGGCATCGGCCAGCCATGCGGCGTTGCGTTCCACCCGAAGCGTCACGCAGATATCGACAGGTTGTGGGGCAAGCAGCACCATCGGCAACTCGGTATCGCGGCGCGCGTCGAGAAATGCGCGCAGCGCGGTTTGATCGGCGACCGCGCCACCATTTGCATCGGCGGCGATCAACTCGATCGCGCCACGATCCAGCCAGCGGGCGGACGCGCGTGCGACGCCGGGGAACAGCAGGGCAAGATCGGCATAGTCTTGCAGCGAGACGGCCCGGTCGAATGTCAGGATTGGCCTTGTGGCCTGCCGCCGGATCTCGTCGGGACTGGCAGGATCCGTGCCGCCATAGAGCGGCAGCGGATTCGACACGGATTTCAGCAGCGGTGACGCCTTGCGAATTCGCGTTAGCCGTCCGGCCCCGACATCGCCCACCTGTCCGTTTCCGATGCGGTATTCCGCGGTGATATTGCGGGTGCCGGATGGCGGCACAGCGGCGCGGTTCTCGCCGCCAAACACCACGGATAACGTCTGATCCGCGCCTGCTTCGGTCTTGTAATGGCGATCCTCGGGGGTGCTGTAGTGAAAATCCGTCACCCTGTCCCACAACACGCCATCAACGCGCACGTCCAGTTCCGGGGTTCCGCCTTGCGGTCCGGGGATCCGTGTTACGCCTTGTTTTTTAAGCGTGAAACTCTGGTGCGGGGTCACGCCGTCCGATGCACCCAGAATTTCTGATTTGGTCTCGCCATGGCTTACTCGGCCCACGTTGAACCGCAACATCATGTCGCCCAAAGCGAAACCGGAAGCCGGTATCCCATCGTCTAGGCTCAGCACCAGTTCCCACAAGGCGTCCCCCCGTGCTGCCAGCCGCAAAATGGTGGCCGAGGCAGCGAACCCGTCAGATATCCGTTCAAGAATGATGGTGCGACCGGGGCGGATGCCGCTGAGATCGGCTGCAAATTCGGCGGTCGCCGTGAAGGGCGCGGCGTTCGGTTGCCGGGCAACGACGGGCACGCGCGTTTGCCAGTCGGCGTAGATCACCGCATCAAGGGGCAGTTGGCCCCATGTTACGACCGACCCACCCGGGCTGCGCAAATCGAGCAGCCCGGCGCGGGCGCTGAATGTCTGCCGGATCAACTGTTCGGTCGGAAAGTCCGCCGGCGCATCGGCAGGCTGCGGGATCGGCACAAGCTGCCCGCGTTGGAACGTCACGGCCGCTTCGCGGGCGTTGTTCACGGCGTAAGGTGCGGCGGTCGATGCGCCGACAAGTGCAATCGGTGCGTCAGGTTCTTGCGGCGGCATCGGTTCGGACAGGATCAGCGAGGTCCCCGGTGCATAACTGCCCTCGCTCAATCCGCTGATCACATAGCCAAAGGCCGTAGCCGGGGCCGCAGGCTGCATTGACGGATATGTCGCCGGGTTGCTGATGGCACTCGGCGGGAAAGTGACCGGGTCGGCATTGTGGCCAAAAACACACAATTGGGTATCGGGGTGGCACAGCACCTCGTAGGGTGCGCTGGCATTGAACTCAGGCCAGGACCCGGTGCTTTCCGACCCTTGAGACAGGCGGCGCAGGCGCATCAGGCCTGGAGCTTCCACAACAACTTCGCAGACCGCCGACTTCCCGCCCCCTTGCAGCAGGACAACCTCACCGGGGTCGAGCCCGGGTGAGGATGCCACGGGCAGATCGACAAGATCGCCATCGAAGGTGATTTCTGTCGGCACCATGGCCAGATCGGGCATCACGGCGTTCCAGGCATCAGAAACCTCGAGCGCTTCCAGCGTTTCATACGTTTGTGCCTTGATGTCGCCCTTGGGCTCGGATTGCAGGGCAAATCCCTTGGGCACAGTGCCCGCCAGTTCGGGTTTCACCTCGAACACGGCGTAGCCCGTTGCGGCGACCCCCTGATCAGGCTCGTAGGCAAGCCGACGCGCGTGAAGCGTAAGGTTTCGGACCTGCGTGGCGGTGCCAAGATAGGCTTCAGCCGCGTAGTGGCTTTGATGCTCGCCCAGTATATGCGCAAAAAGAGCGGGTATCTCGACCAGGGTGCGCGCCAGCCCGCGATCCTTGGCGGGTATCTCAACGATACCCGGTGCAATGGTACGGCCTGTTCCAGGTTCGGGTACGCCGGACGGGTCGCGTGCCAAAGCCTCGGACAGCGCGACCAGATCGGCAAATCGCAGCCCGAAATAGGTGGTTTTGCCCAGTTCAGGATCGGTTCCGCGGGGGGATGACGTTTGGCGCGAGATGGGAGGGCGGCTCATGACGACACTCCAGTTGCTGGCTCGGCGGCGGGACCGCCGACAACGAAGGCATCAGGCGGGCCAGCGGGTGGATCGATCCCTTCCACGCGCAGGGTGAGCCGCCCGCGATCCGGCCGCGCGTCTTCCCCGGCAAACTGGGCGATCTCGGTGGGGCCAAGGCGGATGGCCCGGCGCACCGGATTCGTACCCGCGTCGAGAAGCGGCCGGAAAGCCAGCGCGCGCACGGCACCTATGGCGGGCTGGCGCTGCACGTCAGCAAGGATGTCGCCCAGGCGCACCTCGGCCCCGAAGCTGGTGCGCGACCGGTGGAAGAACCCGGGCGAAGCAACGGTGCCGGGCACCAGCGCGCGCCGGGCCTGTTCGCGGACCTGCCCCACCCCGGCACCAGCAGCAGGGCATAGCAGAAGGTCAATATCCAGCGGCACGTAATCGGGCGGTTGCACCAGATGTTCGCGGCCCGCCATGCGCAAACGTTCGACGTGGTTCCAGACCGCGTCGGCAAGCGGGGGTTCAAGCACGTCCCCTTCTTCCGGAGCCACGAGTATGGCGATGGTGTTGAAGATACCGCCCAGCGGTTTGGCGACTGCCTGCGCCACGCCGGGTACCTGTTCAGCCGCAAGGCGATAGTCATTTGCGCTGACGCATCGTTCAAGGGCCGGATGGCGGATGCTTTCGGGGATTTGCTGACGCGCCACGTCAAGCGATACCGGCCTGCGCCCACCGCCAGCCTGTGTAATATTCGTGGCGGCAATCACGGCGAGGTTGGAGATTTCGGTATTTCGCGGATCATCCGGTGCCAGTTGCCCAATAGCGTTCAGGGCAAATGCGCCGATATTGCCCGCTGCCGGGTCGCCATGCCGATAGGTGACGCGCAGACCGGCATCCGGCAAGGTTGCAGCAGCCGACATTGGTACCGCACGGCCCTGCACGCCATCCCCGAACAAGATCCAGATAGAGCCGTCATTGTCCCTTTCGCTTGTGTAGTGTCTGTCAAACCCGGCGGAACTGCGCAGGTTCGGCTGCCATTGATACGTTTCGTCGCCGATGGTGACAGAGACTGCAGGGCGCGGCGGCGTGCCGGTATCTGTCATTACGTCGCCTTCCGGCGTGCGCAGCGCGCGCAGCAGCAACTGTCCGGTGGCCGGATCGCTCGCGGTCATAAGATCGGCCCGCCCGGTGCCAAAACCAATAGCGCCCGCAGCACCGGAACTGTCTGCGATCCTGGTCTGACCGTGTTGTGCGGACACAAGGTTAGCCGTGATCAGCATCGGCAGGCCCGAGCTGTCGGACCAGGGGGCAAAGGCCTCGGACGTGGGGGCGTCCCACTGAACCTCTGTCACCTGAACCGGCGTGGGCAACAACGGATCGCCTGGATCTGCAGTCCAGCCGGGGGCCTCGAACTCTCGCAAACCGGTCAGAATTCCCACATGGGTGCGCGGGCCCTGCATCAACGCGATGCGTTGCCCTTCCACAAGTCCAAGATCCCAGCCCAGGATTAGAATCCCACGCGTCCCGGCAGGTAGGATCGCATCCGCCGCGCCGGGCCAGGCAGCAGCGCGCAGGCCGAGCCCGTCCGCCGGATCAAGCAGTCCGGCATTCCACACGGGATCAAGCAAAACCTGCTCTGCCGTTTCGAACCATGTGGTAACGCGCCCGCCTTCGGCTTGGCGCACGATCGGGATGCCTTGGGGCAGGAATCCGGAATTGGCCACATCCAGTGCGATCACGGTTTGCGCGGTTGCGCCCTGATCCAGATCGTAGCCCAGGAAGGCCCCATGCCGGGTCAGCGAAATGCGCTCGCGCGCGGTGTCGATAAATCCTTCTTGCGCGACCCGGTCCTGATGCAGCGACAGCATGTCGGCGTGGTGCGCCAACAGTTCCACCAGCGTCGCCTCAACCGAAGCCGGAGCGAGATCGGACCAGTTCGGGTCCGTTGACCTGATCCAGTCCTGCGCCACCTGCACAAATCCGCGATAGTCTTTAGTCGTGAGGTCAATGGCCGGTTCCGGCGAGCCTGCTCCGGCAGCCGGATCTTCGGCGGGGCGGCAATCCCCGGCGGGGCAGTCGATGTAGAAGTCAAAATGGCTTTGCGCAAAAAACGGGTGCAGCGGATCATTCCCGCCCGTGACCAGCCGCGCAATATGCCGCCCGCGCGGCAGACGACCCGAGGCCGGCGGCAGGAACTGCACGGTGACAGCCGGATCACCGTCGGCCACAGTGACGGTGATTTCCAGCTCATCCGGTTCCGGGCCTTCGACCTCAACTGATTGAGCGGTCAGCCCGTCAGAGACCTTGGCCAGATCGATCCGCAACTCTGCCGCCAGCCCAGCGGGCGTCGGATCGGTGAAATTCAGCGCGGAAATGCCTTGCCACCCGCCCGGTACAATCTCTGCCTGGTCCCAGATCAGGCCATATGCGCCATTGCCGCTCATATGACGATCTCCAGCCGGTTCTGCGTCCGGTCCGAACGGCGCGTGTAGTCTATTGCAATCAGCACCGTGCCGCCGGGCGGGTCGAGGGTGACATCGACATCTTCCAGTATCGCCTCGGGGCCCAGATCACGATCCAGGCTTTGGCGAATGCGATATTCCAGCGCCGGGCGTGCCAGCGGCGAGAGGTTTTCAAAGATTGAACGATTGAGCCCGGCCCCGAATGTCGGTCGCATCACCCGTTCGCCCGGTGCGGTGAACAGGATCGACATGATCTTGGAACGCAGATGCACATCCGGGTCATCCGTTTCGGCCACGCCTTCGCGTTGCGGGACCACATCTTGCCGGGCAAGTTGCGGCCCAAGCACGAAGGGGTAAGAGATGAAACGGTCTGTCATGGCGCTTTCCTCATAAGATCGGCCCTGCCAGTGCTGGCCCCACAGCCATGGTCGAGATGGCCATTATGAAGATCGCCAGCCCCATCATTTGCGCCCGAGTGTCGCGATCAAGCTCCAACACACTGAAAACAGTTGTAAAAACAGACTGGCCCAGAGGCGTTGCAACCGGGCCAGAGGACACCATCGGGCCAAAGACCTGTCCGGTCATGTAAAGCGCGACCCCATTGGCCAAAAGCGCACCCGAGGCCGCGGGGCTTTGTGCCGACAATGCCGGGGTTGCGATGTTCATCAGGATCGGTCTGGCCACTTGTGCCGTTACATTGGGAACGCCCAGAACCGACGCGGATTGAAACCAGTTCGCGACAACCTGCGAAAAGGCGTCGGCGCTTTGGGATACGCTGTCCGGATAGGGGCCGTCATCCCCCGGCAACCAGCTTGCGGCCAGCGCGTCAGCAAGTGCATTGGGATCAAGCGGCATCTTCGGTCACTCTGTCTTGGACACGCGGCTCAGATGGCTCGCGGTCATGGGTTGCGCCGGAGGGCCCGAGGGCCCGACCCCGGTGGGATGGGTGTGCGAATTAAAAAGCTGCATAAACTTGTCGCCCAGCACGAGTTTCTGGCCCGCGCTGTCGCCCAGTTTGATTTTGTCCGCCTTGATGGTGACTTCGCCCGAGGATGTGATGCGGATTTCAGCGCCTGCGGCCTCGGCCACCACGACAATGCCGCCCTCATCATCCATCGAGATCACATGGCCCGACGAGGTGCGCCAGACGTTCTGGCCGGGTCCGGCCGCGGTGTCGGCCCCTTCGGGAGCTTCCGACCCCGTGGAACTGCCAAGATCGTCCTGTCCGCCCGTGGATGACGGTGCACCCCAGAAAGTGCCTGACCAGATCGGGCGGGTGATGTCACCTGCCTCGAACTCGATCCACACTGTGTCGCCCACATCCGGCAGCGCGAAAAATCCGCGATTGTGCCCGCCGCCAACCGGGGCCGAAGGCGTGGCCCAGCCGGAAATCGTGTCTTCGCCCAGAACTTCGGGCACCTGTGCGCGAATACGGCCAACGCCGCTGGGGTCTTCCACATCGGTGACGACGCCGGGGTACTTCCCATAAAACCGGCTTTCGACAAGGGCGTGGAAGGCGCGTGCGAGTTCATCGAGCGTCATGCCGCAGGCTCCTCTTCAGCGGATTGCCCGAAGGCCTCGGAACCGGAGCGCCCCAGCGCATTGGTGATGGCAACAAAGGACTGCGTGAGTTCGCCTGCGACCATCAGCGTGCGTACCGACTGGACGTAGTAGATACCTGACAGGCGGTCCCCCACGCCTTTGATCAGCACCGGCTGGTGCGGTTTCAGCAGGTTCCGGTACAGGCCGGGGTCAAGCGCACCGCGTGCTTCGATTGCGTGGCTGTCACGT
The DNA here is from genome assembly GCF_056541025.1 of Ruegeria sp. AK4. Taxonomy (NCBI): domain Bacteria; kingdom Pseudomonadati; phylum Pseudomonadota; class Alphaproteobacteria; order Rhodobacterales; family Roseobacteraceae; genus Ruegeria; species Ruegeria sp. AK4. Next base: position 16,069 of record NZ_JBQFXS010000028.1, on the reverse strand, counting down.
GACATCTGCCCGCGCCCATGTGCGTTGAGCGCCGTGTCGCGCGGGGCTGCGCCCCGCAGAAAGCGCTGCGCCGAGACTGAGGCGACGCGCCCCAGCCCGCCCGCGCTGGACCGGGTAAAGAGGTCTTCGCCCAGAACGGCCACGTCAGCCTCGGAATCGACCCTGACGAGCCGTTTGTTGAGCGTATCGATGGCTGCCCCTATGCGTTTGGCCGGGTGATTGTGAGAAATCTGGAAGTCGATCCATGTCAGGTTGGCCCCTTCGCGCAGGATCGTCAGATCGGCCTGCGGCGGGGCTTCCAGATCGGGCGGGCTGAAAACACAGATCGGAGTGCCGTCCGAGGGATCGGCCTTGAAGAAGACCGAATGGCCGTTGCGCTCGGCCAATGTCATCAAAAAGCGCCAATCCGTACTGCGCTGGACAAGAAGCTGATCGTCTTCGGCTGACTGTGCGTCGGTATCCGCTGCTTCGACCTCGATGCCGTAGCGGGCGGCGATTTCCCTGGCCACATCAGCATCTGTGGCGTCGGGATAACTTGCTGCGCGCTCTTCGGCGTCCATCAGGATCGCGGGATCGTGCGCCACGATATCCACATAGGAATTGGCCTCAATCGGCTCGAAATGCGGGCGTATATAGGCCAGATATCCCGTAAACACGCGGGCATCGCTGCCCCCCGGGGCTGCCAGCGACAAGGACAGCTCGGTGCCCGGTTCCATCCCGTCTGCATCCAGCAGCGGATAGGTGCCATCAGCCCCCTGAGCCAGTGCAAATCGCAACCGTAGCATGCCAACCGCATCGTCGCCCTGACGAAGTTCCAGTTCCGTGAGACGGGACAGCATATTGCCGCCAATGGCGGTGCCGTCGCGGTACAGAGCTATGCGTCCAGTGGCCATGTGTTCTCTCTACTTGTCCGGCGGGATGTTGATCTTGCGGCCCGGCTCCAGCGCGTCGAACGGATCAATCTGGTCCGATGCGTCAGCGATCTTCCAATGCTTGAGGGGGTCGCGATAGTAGCGGGCGGCCAGCGTATCCAGCCGGTCGCTGTCGGTAACCGTGGTGGAAAAAACCGATGGCCTGTCGTGGCGATGGGTGAGCCCGACAAGCTCCACATCCGAGCCGTCTGCGCGCTTCCATGCGACGCGGGGGGATTTTTCGTATCGGCTTTTGCGATCAATGGACATTTGCGGCCCCTAACCCGGCAGGCTGATATTGGCCCCTTGCGAGGCGGTGGTATCAAGATAGACGCGCGCCATCTTGCGGCGGTTGTCGGCGGTGAATTTCAGGGATGAGGCCACGCGGGTATTGTCGCGCGCATCGCCCTCGCCCAGCGTTTCAAACGAGACTTCGACTTCGGCCCGTGTCGGATAAAGCTGGCCGTTGAAGAACTGTTCATTGATCGCCATGCCCGTGATCTTGACCGGCACAACGCGGCGTTCGCCCCAGACAAACAGCACCATGGGCCGCCGCCCGCGCGCGCGGGTTGGTTCGCTCCCGTCCGAGGGCTGGTCCGTCTCGCTTTCGGTGGGGTGCATCAGGTCTTCCAGCGCAGATATCTCGGGCAGAATGCCGTACTCGACCGGCATGTTTTTCGACCGTTCCTCGCGAAAGGCGAGGTCAAAGCGCAGCGTGATCGAAAACGCTTCTTTCAGGCTGCCGCTGTCCGCATCCGCCCCCTGATCGGCAGAGTTGCCATCGGAACCGCCGCCGCCTGCCTGCGCGCCTTGCCCCTCGGCCTGTTCAATCGAAAGCTGGCGGCTGAGGTCCTCGGGGTTGAAACGGAACGGGATAAAGCGCGAGATCTGGTTGGCCTCGCTGCCCGTGTCCTGATCGAACACTGCCAAAGCGCCCTGCTGGAAGGAAATCGTGTCATCAGCCATCAGTCCGTCCTCCCTGCGGCGTCGATCTGAGCAAACATCGCCTCGGCCACGCGATGGGCACCGCGTTCGCCAAGCCAGTCATCGGGACTAAGATCGCCGATTATCATCTGTTCGATGGCGAAACCCAGTGCACGCGGGTCGCGCGCATATGGCGACGCGGCCAGCTTGTCGCCCAGCACGTTCAGGGCGGCGCGCAGGGTTTCCTCGATCCGCGCGGCATCTTCGGGCCGGCCTTCGGCGTCAATGCGGACAGAACCGATATCGAGCATCAGCGGGCGGGTCATTGCATTCCCTCCACAAATTCGGCGAATGGGCCAAGGTCTTTCCGGCCGCGTGGCAGACCGGATTTTTCCAGTTCGCGGATCAGAGCGCGGGCCAGATGATCGGGCCCGAGCCGCGCATTGTCGGCGGCTGCCAGATGCGCTGCCGCAACAGCCGCGTTCCGTATGTTGCCGCCGGACAGACGGAACCGCTGGGCCAGTTCTTCGATATCCAGTGCCTCGTCCCGCCAGGCGGCTGAAGGCAGGTTGCGGTCCCAGAGGATCTGCCGCTCGGACCGCGACGGCATCGGGAACTCCACGACAAAGCGAATGCGGCGCAGGAAGGCTGGATCGAGGTTGGATCGCAGGTTGGTCGCCAGGATCATGACCCCGTCAAAGCTTTCCATCCGCTGCAACAGGAACCCGACCTCGATATTGGCGTAACGGTCATGGGCGTCTTTAACTTCCGAGCGTTTGCCGAAAATCGCGTCAGCCTCGTCGAAAAACAGCACGCCGTGCCCGGCTTCGGCCTCATCGAAGACACGGGCCAGAGCCTTTTCCGTCTCACCAATGTATTTTGACACCACCTGGCTCAGATCGATGCGATAGAGGTTAAGCTTTAGCGCGTTGGCCAGACACCGCGCGGCAAAGGTTTTACCCCCGCCCGGCGGGCCGGAAAACAGCAGCGACAACCCCCGCGCATCGGCGGAATCCCGTGTAAGGCCCATATCCGCCCAGACACGTGCGCCATGCCGATGCCAGTTGACCGCATCATCCAACTGGCGCCGGTTTTCGGGGCGCACGACAAGGTCATCCAGTGTCACATCGCTTTGAATGCGGGTCACCGATGGCCCCATACGGCGCGCGCCGTCATTCAGAACGGCCTCGGCCAGCGCATCCGCGTCGGGCGCCGGGGTTGGAACGCCATTTGCCGGATGGCGGATCGACATGATCACCTCGGCCTCTTTTTGTGCTGCGCGGATTTCCGGCAATGTCAGGTGAAACCGGCGGGCCAGGTGCGCCCGGTCCTGCTCGGGTAGCGGGACGGTTGACCAGAGCGCTTGCAGATCGCGTGACCCGGGTTCGGGGGCATCGACGGCTGCAAAGCCGGGATGTTCGAACCGGAACGGCGCGATCACCGCAAATCCGTCGGGCGGCAGGCTGGGAACCTGAACCGTATCAAAAAGATCGATGACCGTCAGCGCGCCATCCGCGCTGACCGGTGCAGTTTGGTTCTCGCCCCACCGGAAAAACTGCACATTGCGGCCTTGAACACCTGCCAGATCAAGGGCGAATTGCCGCGCGATCCGGCGTGCGCGCGCCCTGATCCAGACAGCGCTTTGCGCCTGCAACAGGTCCGACGCGGTGCGGGCCGCGCGGGGAAACAGGACGATTTCAGGCTTGGTTTCGACGTCTTGCGCATGTTGTGCCGCCTTGACCCCGAACAGAATTCCTGAATGTTCCGGTGTAAGGCGCAACCCGTGCTGCGCAAGGGGCAGGGCACTGCCGGCAGGCTCGACCCGGGCGATCATCCCTGTGGCGTGCAGCGGGCTGCCGGACAAAGCAAGCGTCAGGGCTGTGTCGTAATCCGCGCCCAGCCCGGCACAGGCGATACGGGCAAAACTGGCCGGAGTCGGCAGCATAAGCCGCGCATCTTCGGCGAGAATGGAAAACCCCGCAGCGGCATCCGGGTGCCGCTCGGACGCGGCAAGGGCGGCCAGCAACCAGTCTTGCAATTCAGCCCTGGGCGCGGCTTTGGCCAGCAGGTCCCACCCGAAAACATGGTCCGAGAACGGTATGCGCGGATCGACAGGCGCGTTGTCGGGCAGACGCACAAGGCATTCCGCAGCGTAGATGACGGCGCGGCGCATCCAGTCTGTCTGTTGCTCGAACAAGGTCATGTTGTGACCTCCAGCAGGATGAACGGCGTAAAGAGTCCCGTGGCCATGCGCAGGCTGACGCGATGGGGCACCGCGCGCAGTCCCGCCCCGGTCAGCGAGGCGGCATTCAGCGTGATCGACCCGGCGGCCAGACTGTCGGGCGGCAGATCAATGACTTCATCCGGGACGCGAATTCCCGCGTCGGGCCACAGGAAAACACGTGATGTATCGCCCAGATTGCCGCCGCTCAGGGTCAGGTTGCCGCCCAAAACATGCGGCACCAAAGGCGCGTCCAACCCCGGGGTTGTCGCGGGCTCTACCGTGACAGGCTCCGGGTCCGACCCGGTCTGATCGCCCCGGATGACGGCATCAAAGTCACTAGCAGGATCTGCAGCCGGGTAGGTGGCCCAAACCCGTCCGACAGCGTCTGGGCGTGCAATCTCCGTTGGCCCGGCGGGGGTGTTGGCGAAGGTAAACTCGGCAGCCCCGATGCGCAGGCTTTGCGCATTCCCGGCCTCGGCGGTTTCCAGCATGATGCGGCCTCCTGCCCGGACGCGGCGCGGTATGGCGCGCAGAATGCGGGCGGGTGCGATCGGGCGCACATCACCCAGACGCACCCCGCCCGGTTGCACCACATCGGGTGCCGGTCGCGGTGCGCTCAGGCGTACAAGCTGGATCGGCCCGACCTCGAACAATGCCCAGGGGCGATGGCGCATTTGCAGAGGCGTGTAGATTTTCTCCATCAAATCCGCCGCCGTGGGCACGAAGACAACCGTCAGGTCGCCCTCACCGCCGGACGGATCATTTTCCGGCGTTGCCGGATCGTCCGCCAATGGCAATTGCAGCACCGGGCCGGTTTCAAAAATCTGGATCGCCTGACCCAGACGGTTGATGGCCTGAGCCGGTTCGCCCGCGTCGGTCGCGCCATAAGCCGTGACCAGATAAAACCCGCTGAGTGAAACCGGAGGAGGCTCTTCCGTCCCGTCGGTGCCCACTATCCAGGGATCGTTGCGATGTGTTGGCTGAGGCGTCACCCACATCAACGACACCCGCATCGCCTCGGCCGAACTTGTCGCTGTTTCCAGAGGCGGCGCTGCGATGACATCCGTCAGGGCCGGGGACAGGTTGCGCCGCAGGTATCCGGCCAAGGCCTGACCGACATCGTGAAGATTGGCAAAAACCGCCATCACCTAACCCTCTCCAAAGCCCGGCAGGGGGATGGCGTGGGCCATCGGTGCCCGCCGGGCAGTTTTAAGCCGGGCAGGGGCCGATTTCGGAGACTGAATCGAGATATTCACGGACCCGACTTCAATTCGCACCGCAGGCGGTGTCGGTTGTTGCGTCGGTCGCGGTGCGGTTTCGGCCTCGGGTCCGGGCCGGGGGCTGGCCGGGGCCGCAACGGGTGCCGTGGCAGCCGGTTTGGCTTCAACAACCGGGACGGGTGGGGCCGGGTCCGGTACAGGAGCGGAGGGTTGGCTTTCGTTGGCGAGCGCGGGCTCGGGTGCTGAAATTGGCGTGGGCAACTGATCATCGCCCAAATCCTGCGCCACGGGGCGGATCGCATCGGAGGGCTCTGCAGGAGTTTTGCCTTCTGCGGTGGGTCGGCGTTTCTCGGGGTCGGTGGAGCCGTGTTGCTGCGGGTGTGGCGCGGGCCCGGCGCGACCATCCACCCGAGAGCGGGGTACTTCAGTGGCTTGCACAGAAGCCGGTCGCTCTGCCGCGTCAGCATGTGTTGACACCGGTTTTCGGTCAGGCATCTCAGCCGGATCAGGCATCACAATCCGCTCGACCCGGTCGGGCGTGGCAAAACGCACCATCCGGTCGATAGGCTGGTTCTGGCGTTGCTCTTCTTTTGAACGCGTGAGTGATGGCGGCTGGACCGGCGCAGCTTCGTCCCCGGAAGGCAGGGGATCGGGCGCGGCGGAACGGGGGTGTAGTTCTTCTGAAGAAACTTGTGGAGGTCGCGACTGAACTTTGTCGTCGACGGCGGGTGGTGCAGGCGGCGGAGGGGTAAGGACATGTCTTTCGATGGCAGGCTGAACTGACTTGTCCAAGGCGGGCGCTTCGGAAACTGCCGAACTATCGGCTGGCGCTGATGCTTCAGCCGTTACGGCCATTTCTTCTTTTTCAGAAGATAATCTCTGGCTCGCTGGTCGCACTGTTTGCGGAAGGGCCTCGCGCTGTCCGGGAATAACCGGAGACAAGATGCGCGCAAGACGCGGGCCCAGCTCGGCCATTGTCGGATCAACGCCGGACATCTTGAACCTCAATCTGCAAAATGTCGCGCTCAATCCGGTCCAGATAAGACAGTCGGCGTTGGCGGGGCAGGTCCAGAATATCCGCTTCCGACCAATGGTAAGCCCGGGCGATCATATGGACCTCGTCCAGCAGCTTGCGCGCGTCTGCCATGCGCGCCTCGGAAACAAACCTCTGAATATCAAAAGGCTGCACAATTTCCGCGCCGCATTCGGTGCAGGATGTCGCCAGTTGTACATCCAGCCCGGTCAGCGCCTTTTCCAGTGTCGAGACCGCCTCGGACGCCTTGTCCGACGCCAGAATGTCTGCCGCCCATTTCTCGGTCCGGCCTGTTGCCTCGGCGAGCAGAAGGCGCAGGCGCCCGGGCGCATCCGTCAGGGCTTCCGCCGCTTTCAGATGTGACAGCCGCAACGGACGGGTGGTTTTGCCCTCGAATTCAGGCGGCTTCTGATCGGTGTCCCGTGGCAGATCATCTACCCCGAAAATCAAAGCCACCCCCTCGCCACAGCCCGGGCAGGTCAGTTCGGCATGCACGCGCAAGCCCGAGGCCGCACGATGCACGTCAAGCAGGCAGCTTTCCCATTCCGCTATCGTCGGATCAGCCCCGGCGTCCAGCACGCCAAGCCCGATGGCCAGCTCCGCCAGCTTTGCAGCGTCGCCATCTGCCTGCGCAAGAAAGCGCATTTCCTGTCGACCGGTGATCTGGTTCATCTCGTAGTCCCACCCGAAAGGCGTAGAACCCGGTTCAGGTTTCCGTCGGTTCAGTCACGGAATTATCGACTTCAAATGCCTCGCACTCTAGTTTAAGCGTTTCGATGGCGACCGCGTTGGCATTTGCGTCGAATTCTGGCAAAGCCTGAAATTCGCTGACCCAGGCCCGGCGCAGGTTAATCGCCATCACCGGCGTCGCCTGCATGTTATGCACGACGATTCGCACGGTTTTGCGGTATTGCAGCAGGGAATTCGCCGCGGCCCCGTCGGGGTTATGCACCTGATTGGCCCAGTCCAGAAACTGCCTGTCATGGGTCAGGCCGCGTTCCAGCGTAACGGGCTCTATCTTGGTGCGACCGGGCATTTTTCGCACAATTCCGCTGTCGCCGGCGGCGCGCCATTCAATAGCTTCGGTCATCCGTTTGACAGCCGACATCTTGGACAAGGCAGCGACAACCTGGCCATCCCAGACCACCTGAAACCGGAAATTCTTGTAAGGATCGATCCGGTGCGCATTCACGTTAAACATGGGCATTGGAGCGCTCCTTTAGGATGTTGCGGTTTTCTGGGACAACGTGACAATCACGAACTCGGCCGGGCGCAGCGGGGCAAAGCCAACCTGCACATTCACGATCCCGGCGGCCTGATCGTCAGGCGTTGTGGTGTCACTGTCGCATTTGACAAAATACGCCTCGCGCGCGGTTTCTCCGGCAAAGGCGCCATTGCGGAACTGGGCGTCCATGAATGCACCGATGGATTCCCGCAATGCAGCCCAGAGCGTTTCGTCATTGCCTTCGAAAACCGCCCATTGAATGCCGTTGTAGATCGAGCGGCGCAGGAACATCGCGGTTCGACGGACGTTGATGTATCGCCATTCGGTTGTGGGCCGGCGCGTGCGCGCGCCCCAGACGACCCGGCCCGCGCCCGGCACCGTTCGCAGGGCATTCAGCCCGTGGGGGTTCATCCTGTCCTGTTCGCGGTCAATGATGTTGAAGTCAATTCCGGTGGCACCGGCAACTGTGGCTTCGACACCCGCGGCAGCCTTCCACACCCCCCGGCGGCCATCGGTCCGGCCATAAAGCCCGGCGACGTGGCCGGCGGCAGGAATTGCAAGCTGCGGATTGCGGCCCAGCCCAACCGGATCACCCACCACGATACGCGGCCAGTAAAGCCCAAGATGGTCGGACGCGTTGATGTTGTTGCGGGCTTCGCTGACCGCAGCGCCAACCGGATCCGTTTCGGCAGTAGAGCGTGGAGCATCCGCCACAAGGAACAGATCCCGTTGCGGGCGCGTCTCGACATAGGCCAAAAGCGCATTGAGGATGCCATTATGCTCTGCCGCGTTTGCTGCGTTCAGCATCAGGTCGGACCCGCTGACAATCAGCGCTGCATCATCCAATCCATCGAGGGCCGCGAGGGCTGCCGCATATGCTGTGGCTGCAACAGCCGCATCACCGCCGGTTCCCGATGCCAGGGGTGTTCCCGGCGGGGTTGCGGTTGGATCGCCCTCGTTACCCGGCCTGAAGATATCCGTTCCGTTCCAGCGTATGTAAGAGGAACGCGCCAGCTGATCGACAAGGTATTTCTCGTCCAGTGGATCGGCGGACAGGCCCTCGAACGTTTCCACTTCGGTAGGGTTCGCTTCGCCCGGTGCCTCGTAGTAGACATGCAGGTTGAACCGGGCCGCATCTCCATCCGTTGAATCCGCGATGGCGATACGCACGTTGTTGCCCCAAACCCCCGGCGCATTGGCGTCGATGGCCGCACTGTCGGTGCCATCCGTGACTGCAAGGGTCGAGGTTGCGTTGGTGCCGCTGACCAGCCTGAGCACGTAGGCCCGCGGCCCGCCATTGTCGAAAAAGCCCTGAACCGCGAAGGGCATGAACAGCCGCGCGGTTGTGGTTGTTGCGTCCAGACGCGAATATCCGCCAAACATGCGCTGATACTGGATCGCGCTTGTGATCGGTGTTGGCCCAACGGGCCCGCGTTCGGTTTCTCCGACAAATATGGTGACGGCTGTTGGGGCCGCCTCGATTGCCCGCGCGCCGCCTGGCGCTTCACGGACATAGACTCCGGGCGTCAAAGGTGTGGTCATTCCAAGGCCTCTCAATTATGCGGGCCCGAAGGAAACAGTCTGTACTAATGCGCTCAAAATTCGATTTATGGTTGTACATTAAGAGTGAACCATAGGTTGCACAGTTGCTACCTTTTCGGGAATCGCTGGCGGGAATCTGCCGATAGGTTCTGGTTGCAGCCAGCCCCAACCGGCACTGAACTCGCGCCGCCCAATTGTCTTACCAATTGAAACAATAAACTAATTTTGAAGTAAACTGGTCAGATCTGTTTCAATTTTCCCAACGGCTGACGTTTATCCAGGCTCCAGATTCATTGATTTTGAGAGCCGAAAGTTCGCGGCCGTGACGAGAAATTGCCTGAGTTACGGATTGGAAGACGCCATGCTAGGGCAGGGTATCGCGATTTCAGCCTGCCCTGACACAATCGGCACATATGAGATCCGGGAGGCCTAGCAATGAGTGTGTTCTACGATCCGATCCAAAAGGCGATCTACGAAGCGTTGGTTGCCGCAGGGGACATGCGTGTCGCTGCTGTCCGCCGTTGTGGCCGAAGTGATGCAATCGCATCTGCTTTCGGTGTTAAACGCCATGCTGCGGGACAGTACCTATGGTCAGCCCCAAAGCCTGACAAGAGCATAGTCCAGACCCTTTTCGCAGCCCGCCGTTGTGGTCCCGGGTCATTAGCAGGACAGCGTGCGGCCTGTCAGGCGGCAGCGGTTTCGCACATTTCCGGTTGCGTCAATTGCCTCCATCGACCAGCCGCCATTGGCTTGCCGGGTCAACATCAGAAAGCCGAAATCGCCATTGTTGGCCACGACGCTTGCCAGGCGTCCGGCAATTTCAACATCGGTGGTAACGCCCGTCGGCATCGGATCAAGCTGGGTGCCGCCGTTGCCGCTGATGCCCTGCACCGGCCCGTCCCGCAAGTCGATGGCCTGAAAAGCGTGAATATGGCCCGACAGGATCAGGTTCACCCGGTCCGGGATGGCCTGAGCAAACGCTGCGCGCTGGGTGTCGTCGCCGTCGATCAGCTCCCCGAAGGCCCGCATTTTGACCCAAAGGGGCCGATGGGTCAGTAGCCAGGTTTCGCCGCTGGTCTTTGCAAACATATCCCTCGCCATCTGCGCGTAGACGTTCAACAAGGCGGGGTTGCTTTCTGCGGCGGGGCCGGCCGCGGAGTCGAAGGAGATCAGGTCAAGACCGTTGACCGAGGCGATCCAGGGGTCGGTCACAGCCGGACAGACCGAAGGCACGGGCCCGGATGCGAAATAGCGGAACCAGCCCTTGTTGCTGCGCTGGCAACTTTCGTGATTGCCTCTCAGAAACACAAACGGTGCGCTCTGGAACAGGCGTTCTGCCGGGTCCAGCCAGTCTACGGACCAGGTCGGAAACGTGTCGCCAAAGGCTGAGCCACCGCATTTCTCCGCATCCGGGCATTCTGCCGCCCGGTAGAGGTAGTCGCCGACGTGAATGACCAGATCCGGCGATCTGGTTGCGATGTCCGCCGCGATCGTTTTCAGCGGCCACGCCGCCGGATCATTGCAGGCCTGCACCCGGCCGCGCCGGATGCGGCACCCGGTGTCTCCGATCACGGCAATACGCTGAACGTCTGTGCTCAGCGTTGGCAGCGTTGCGCCGTCGAGGGTGATCTGTTGCGGGGATTTCCGCGTGCGATGCTCGCAGACGATTTCCGGAAACAGATCGTCTGGTGGCGCACGCAGGGTCATGGCGACCGGCCGGCCGTCGATCTGCAATAAGGGGCAGTCGGGCGATGTTGAGGTTGCGCGGATAACAATGTTGCCGTCAGGCCCAAGCTGAACCCAATGATGCAGCACGTCTGCGGCAGAGGGCAGGGCCGCGCAACACAGCCAGACCCAAGCCGACAAAACGATGGAAGCGGTCCTGACCAATACGCGGGCACCCCTTTCGAACGGTGCTGTAAATCTACGGGCGCGGCCCCGGAAGTCCAGCGGGTTGCCCTGTTGCCGCCCTGACCGGGTCATTCAGAACGTGATCGGCATAAATCTTGATGTCAGCCAAAGCGCTGCAATCAGGATAGCGTAGGTTGACAGAACCCAGACCGTTGCCGTCCCGGTGGGCAGGCTGTTCATGCTCATGTGATGGTGGCCCGCCATGTGATGCCCGCCTTCCCCGCCCATGTCACCGTGTTCCAAAGGTGCATGCCCCATTTTGGGTGCAGGACCATCAGCGCCCGGAAGCGTCATGCAGCCGTGTTTGAGGTGGTTTGCCACCAGCCACCGGTTGATCGGAAAGGCGACAACCGCGCCGACAATGGTGGCCAGGCTCATGCGGAACCAGAATTGCGGGCTAAGCGGGTCTTCGGACCCCGGCCACGCAGCCGCAAGCAGAACCATCGTAGGGATCATTCCGGTCATCACCATGTTCATCGACACGGTTTCCGCAAAGAACGTCTTGCGAACAGCCTGCCCGTAGCTTCCGAACATTGGCCTCATCATCAGGGCCTGAAAGATGAACAGGCCGGACACGAAGCCAAAGGCGTATTCGACAGTGATGTCCCAGCCATTCGACAGGGCCAGAAAATGAACAAGGATGGCGGCAAAAATGATGCCGGTGGCATCCCCGGCCACGCAGTGCATCTCGCTGTTGATCCCCTGTTTCCAGATCGCGCGCGTGTATTGGTCATGACCGCCCGGAAAGGGGCGGCGACAGGCCAGCAGGTAGAAGAACAGGCCGACTGGGCCGGTGTAGAGCGTGACCAGGATCCAGGCGGCCCGTTGCACCCAGCTGGTCACGCCGTTGCTGATCGAATCCCAGATGACAAAGCCCACACTGGCACCGGTGAGCAGAAACCACACCAGCATCGCGCCATTCAGCATATCGGTTCCTCCTGCCCTGTCGAACGGGTGCGCCGGTGTGTTCCGGGTTTACACCTTACCTGCAGCGGTTGGGCCGGCCGTTGTTCCGCGCGACCTGATTGCCCCATCGCAGCAGGTTTACGTTGCAATCGTCCCTGTCGATCTGAACTTCGATCAGGCACAGACCGTCATGACCCATGGCCTTGGTGATCGCCGCGTCCAACTCGCCCTCGGTGGTGACCCGGCATCCCCAGGCGTTGCCCTCACCGGCGCTGAACACGTCGATCAGACCGGCGTAGTTCCAATTCTTTATGGTGTTGTAGGGGCCATCGTGGATTTCGACCTCGATGGTGTAGCCGCCATTGTTGATCAGGAAAATGATCGGCTTTGCGTCATAGCGGATCACCGTCGAAATCTCTTGCGCGGTCAGTTGAAACGACCCGTCCCCGATGCATGAGATCAACCGGCGATCGCGGTTGCCCAACGCATATCCAAGCGATGCGCCGACGGACCAGCCGATCGATCCGTATTGCATCTGGATTTCGAACCGGGTGCCCTCGGGCAGGGTGGTTTCCATTCCGTTGAACCATGAATCCCCGGTCTCGACCAGCAGCGTGCTGTCTTGATTCAGCATCTTCTGCACCCGGGCAAAAAGCTGGCGCACGGTGACCGGTGTGTTGGGGGCACCGGGGTCCGGCGGGCTTTGTTCGGTCCGGACCCGTTCGAACGCCGTGACGGCCGCCTTGTTCGGCGTCAGCTTGTCGGTCAGGGCATCGAGAAACTCATCCATGCGGACATTGCTGAAATGCGTATCGCCCAACTGAATAGAGGTGGGATGAACCATGACCGCCTTGCCGGGATCAAAGCCAAGCTGGTGACCCGTCGTGGTGTAATCGGTGAACACCGGGCCGACGAACAGCAAACCATCTGCGGCATCCACGATCTCGCCGCAGCCCGGTGTGCTGACCGGGCCCCAGTAGATGCCCATGAAGCTTTCATCCGTTTCCGACAGAAAGCTCTTGGCATTGGGCATCGAGGCAAGCGCATAGTCACAGGCGGTTGCAAGCTTGCGCAACGGGCGTTCTGCCTGACCGGCCCGCACCTTGCTGCCCGCGACCAGAACGGGCCGCTCTGCCGCGTTCAGGAAGTCGGACACTTGCGCCACCGCAGTTGCCAGCGTGTTCGGGTCGCTGTTGGGTTGCCGGGCGAAACTGCGCGGCACGGGGGCGGATGTGGGCGCACCCGCGATGTTCGAGGCGATCTCAATGTACACCGGTTTGCGCCGCAGCATTGCCGTGTCGATCGCCCTGTCGATCGCCACAGGTGCCAGCGAGGGGTGGTGAATGGTGACGGCCTCGGCGGTGACGCGGGCGAAAATTTCGCGCTGGTAATCATAGTCGACCTCTCCGAGCGTATGATGCAGGTATTCCCATTCGGCTTCGGAGTTTGTGTTCGGCCCGCCGGAAATCGCGATCAGCGGCAGGTCTTCGGCATAGGCGCCCGCGACGGCGTTCAACAGGCTCAGTCCCCCGACCGAATAAGTGACCACTGCTGCCGAGGGCCCTCCGGTCGCGCGGGCGTATCCGTCTGCGGCGTAGCCCGCATTGAGCTCGTTACAGCAAGAGATCATGCGCAGGTCCGGATTGCTCAGCAATTCGTCCAGAAGAACCAGATTATAGTCACCGGGAACTACGAAATAGTCTGCAATTCCGGCCTCTTGCAGTCTTTTTGCCAGATATGATCCGACGGTCCAGTGTTGGGGTGCCATGCCAGTAATCCAATGCCAGTTGAAAAATGAACTGCCCGTAGCTTATGCGCGAAAGCCGGATTCACAAACCCAACAGGGTCGCGCCGGGTGGTTCCCCAGAGTATCCGAACCGGAAATCGGCCCTGTTGGTGTCGAAAGATAAACTGTCAACGTTGACAAATTAGGGTGAATTGCTATGTCTCGGCGGGCACGATCAAAGGGATGCACATGGCAAGACCCTCGATGAAAGATCAAAGATCGCACGAGATCCTCGAGGCCTACCTTACCTGCGTGGCGCGGTTCGGACTTGAGGGCGCGACACAAGAGCGGATTGCCGGTGTGGCCGGGGTAAAGCGCCCGCTTCTGCGCCACTATCTGGGCAACAAGGATGAGATGATCTCTGCCCTGGCCGCTTATGTCGTTGCCGGGTTCGCTGCATCGCTGGACGGGCTGCGCCGGGCCTTGCCAGCGGGGGCCGCGCCGTCTGACCTTGTGGACGCGCTGTTTGCGGAAAACAGCGACACCGACCCGCGCCTGATGCTGGCTTATCAGGCGCTGGTGACAACCGTTCCAGATCGCCCGGACCTGCGGCAGGCGCTGATGGACAGCCTGACCGACTTTCTTGATGTGGTCGAGGATATCCTCAGACGCGCGGCCCCCGATGCGGCGGACACAACCGTTCGCGCGGTGACGCAGGGCATCTCGGCAATCTTTGTCAGCTTGGACGCCCTGTCCCCGCTGGACGCGCCCGAGGATTGGCGGGCGGAATTGAAACTGGCGGCCTCGCTGCTGGCGTCGACGCTGGAGACCACGCCATGAGCCGCGCCAGAACAGCGAATTATATCGCCCTGCCCATCCTGCTGGTCGCCACGGCGCTGGGTCTGTACTGGGTCTGGGGGCTGCTGTTCGTCTGGTGGATCGTCCCGACCGTCATGAGCGGACAGGCCTTTCTGGTCTTCCAAATCAACCGCGCCGAGGACCCGGTTCTGTTTTGGGTCATCGTTGCCCTGTGGGCGGTATTCGGCCTGATGATGATCGCCGCCAGCCTGTTTCCCCAATACGCGCACCTGCTTGTCTGAGGGGCATGTGAGACCCTCTGCCGGGTGCTGGACTTCCAACACCCGACAGAACCTGCGCGCCGCCCCGGCAAAGCGATGTTCCCGTCACCCGGTCCCGCAAATTGATGGCCGCTTTTCCCAAACGCTCAGGCTGCCGCAATCTGGCGGGCTTTTTCCACCATGACCTCGGCCTGACGGATCGAGGCATAGTCGATCAGGCGACCGTCCAGCGACACCGCGCCCTTGCCTGCGGCTTCGGCCTCGGCCATCGCCTCGAGAATGCGCTGCGCCTTGGTGACTTCGGCGTCGCCAGGCGACATCACCTCGTTCGCCAGGGCGATCTGGCTGGGGTGGATGGCCCATTTGCCCTCGCAGCCCAGAACGGCGGCGCGTTTGGCGGCGGCCCTATAGCCGTCGGGGTCCTGGAAATCACCAAACGGCCCGTCGATGGGGCGCAGACCATTGGCGCGCGCGGCCACCACCATGCGGGCCAACGCGTAATGCCACATATCGCCCCAATGGGTCAGGCGGCCTCCGTCCGCGTCGGCGTCGGTCAGCACCGAGTAATCCGGGTTCACGCCACCGATAATGGTCGTCCGCGCGCGGGTCGAAGCGGCATAGTCGGCGACGCCGAAATGCAGGCTTTCGTTGCGTTTCGACGCGGCTGCGATCTCGCTGACATTCTGCATGCCAAGGGCGGTTTCGATGATGTGTTCGAACCCGATCCGTTTCTTGTAGCCCTTGGCGTCTTCAATCTGCGTCACCAGCATGTCGACCGCATAAACATCGGCTGCGGTGCCGACCTTGGGGATCATGACCAGGTCCAGCCGGTCACCGGCCTGTTCGACCACATCGACCACATCGCGGTACATGTAATGGGTGTCCAGCCCGTTGATCCGGACCGACATGGTCTTGGCGCCCCAGTCGATCTCGTTCAGCGCCTGAATGATGTTCTTGCGGGCCTGTTCCTTTTCGTCCGGCGCAACCGCGTCTTCCAGATCGAGGAAGATCACGTCCACATCCGATTTGGCGGCCTTTTCGAACATGCCGGGCTGGCTGCCCGGAACGGCCAGTTCGCTGCGGTTCAGACGGGCAGGTGCTTGGTCGATGGAATGAAAGCTCATGGGGTTTGGTCCTTTGAAACAGAGATAGGTCAGATGACGCGGTCACGGGGCGGGCGACCCGCGAAGAAGTCGCAGAGGTTGTCGAGCACCCGGAACCCCATCGCATCGCGCGCCTCACGCGTGGCGCTGCCCAGATGCGGCAGCAACACCAGGTTGTCGCACTGCAGCAGGTCCGGGCTGATCCGCGGTTCGCCGTCGAACACATCCAGCGCCGCGCCGCCGATCATGTCGAAAGACAGCGACT
>NZ_JBQFXS010000027.1:0-42289 GCF_056541025.1 Ruegeria sp. AK4 | reverse complement strand
TGGGTGACAAGCGCAACGCTGATGGCACGTGCTTCAAGTGGTTTGATATTCGGTCGTTTCCAAAGGAACCGCCGTTGGTGGTGGCGCGAGGGTGAACAGTCAGCCCGCGCCAAAAAACAAAAAAAATCATTCATAGAATTTTTGAAATAGGCCAGTGGCAATTCCGGGTTCGAACTTGCACATCTTCAACGCGATACACATATTTCTAGTTCATACTGAAAGTAATCCTGTTCTGAATAACACTTACTGGTGGTTTTGGCTTTGGGAGTTGGCAAGATGCAAATTGATTTATCACTTCGCGACATATTTCTTTGTCATAGCAGCAAGGATAAAGAGTATGTGCGAAGACTTGCCCAAGACCTCGAAGCTATGGGAGTTAAGCCGTGGTTTTCTGACTGGGAATTGCAGGTTGGAGACTCGCTGTTCGACCGCATCGGGCAAGCCATAAATTCTGCGGGTTTATTTTGCATTGTACTTAGCACCAACTCTCAGAACTCCCGATGGTGTAGAGAGGAACTGTCTGAAGCTCTTTCAAATGCCATCGACGGTGAAAAAAACAACGTTTTGGTCGTAAGAAAAGGAAAAGTTCCCGTTCCTCCTTTTCTGAAGAGCCGACTCTTTATTGATGCACCAAGGTACTCTTTAAAAGTGCCGCTTTCTCTTGCTTTCAGAACCTTTGGTTTGTCTCCAAAAGACATTGATCTGTTTGCTTTGGATAAACGCAAGCTTGTAATGGAGCGCGCTTTGGAAATCTTGGCTTTTAGCGCTAGGGAAAAGTCTCGACACTTTGGCCTGGCAGACTGGACTGATTTAAGGGTATTATTGGAGCGAAGAGATTTCCCAATTGATCATGATGACTCTCTCCGGATTACATCACTAAAGCACGGAAAGAGTTTTATCGCGACCTAACAATACCTTAGAACGGAATTTAGAATTGACCCAAGCCAGGCTTGACGGGATGCTGGGTCTGGCGAATTTTTTTGGCAAAGACACCGAGCTCCCAACGCCTGCAGTCGGTCCTAATTTGGGCCGGTTGTTTCATGTTTGACCGATATTTTAACGGGAAATAACGGTTAAGCCTGACGGGCGGGAAGGTTATGCAGCAAAAGGCGCTGGGCAGAGCCAGGGCTTCGATTCCTGTGAGCTTGGTCAAATGCCGCAAAAATGGTGCTTTTGTCCCCCATATGTCCCCCAGCACATCGTGAGTGGAGCAACGGGTGAGCGGATAAGTCGCGTAAGTAATTGATTTATGAGTGGTGCCCCCACACGGCAACGAACTGTTGTTCATGGCTGACCAAGCTTGCCAAGCGATCTCAAAAAATGCTATTTTACAGCACCTTAACTGTCCTAGATTGTCTTGCTCTGTCCAACTCTATCCAATACTAAAGGGTGGATAAAAAGGGGGATAGATATGGCTGGCAAACACAGGCTTTCTGCGGCATTTGTCAAGTCAGCTCCAGTCGGCAAGCATTGTGACGGAGGTGGGTTATGGCTTCACAAGAGAGAAGATGGTGGTGCCCAATGGATACTTCGCGTAGCTATCCATGGCCGTCGAAGAGAAATGGGACTTGGGGGAGTTCAACACGTTTCACTTAAGATGGCACGTGAGCTTGCAGACCATTGGCGTGCTCTGGCCAAAACTGGTGTTGATCCAATCAAAGAAAGGGAGCGTAAGGTACGAGAAGCGAGCCGCGCCGATACGACACTTCGGATAATTTCTGAAGAAACCTTTGAGGCCAAAAAGGCGGAGCTAAAGGGCGATGGCAAAGCGGGCCGATGGTTTTCACCGCTTGAGCTGCACGTGCTTCCAAAACTCGGGAAGGTTCCCATTGAGGAAATCGACCAACGTGACATTAAAGACGTTCTAGCTCCTATTTGGCACACGAAGGCTGAAACCGCTCGTAAAGCCCTAAACAGAATAGGATTAGTTTTGCAGCACGGGGCTGCGCTTGGGCTCGATGTCGATGTAGGTGCCGCCAAGAAAGCTCAAGCTTTACTCGGGAAATCTCGTCATAAACCCAAGCGCGTTGAAGCGATGCCTTGGTCTGACGTCCCAGCGTTCTATTCAACGCTGACAGAGCTTTCGGTTTCAAACCTTGCCTTACGCCTACTTATTTTGACTGGAGTGCGATCCTATCCCCTTCGCTACATTCACGCAGACCAGATTGTCGGAGACGTTTGGACAATTCCCGCTGAATCGATGAAGGGCCTTAAAGGGAAGACAGATGACTTTCGCGTTCCGCTTTCCAGAGAAGCTTTAAAGGTAATCGAACTGGCTAGACCATTCGAACGCGAAGGTTTTCTTTTTCCTTCCCAGCGTAAAGGAGTGATCTCGGACGGTACGATGTCGGGCCTTATGAAGCGGCGCGGAATGACGGAAAAACCACACGGCTTCCGGTCTAGTTTGCGTACTTGGATCGCGGAGACTACGGACACTCCTCAGGATATTGCTGAGGCAGTCCTTGCGCACGTTGTTGGGTCAACTGTAGAGCGAGCATACAGGCGTACAGACTACTTGGAACAACGGCGTGTCATAATGGATCGTTGGGCGTTGCATGTTGTGGAAAATGAAGGAAAGGTACTTAGAATTGTCAAAGAAGGACAATAAAAAAATTGTAGTAAATACGTGGGTTGAAGCCGCGCTCGCCGAAATGTCTGGGTTCGACTGGTCTTTTCCTGACCCAAGTCCGGAATTTGTTCCCGGACTAGGGCACGGAGCTACAGAGGAGGCCACGCGCTGGGCGTTTATCGGGTATCGCGCTGACCTTGCTACCCGAGCTTATGCATCTCTTTTGATCCGTGATGATGGGCAGGTAGGACCGGACTCAATGGGTGAAATCCTGAAGAGTGTGGAAGGATCAGAACGGGCATATCAGCTGGTTCTCAATGGCCTTCTTTATGAAATGCAATTGGTTCTAAATGCAGATGAGGCCATTGCAAAGCAGAAAAAAAAGAGCCGGGGAAGGCCTAAAAACGGACGACACGCTTTGGCAGACAAAGATAGCCAACGTGCCTTTCATTGCTGGCATCTTTTGCGGGTGGCCGTCGCAAGCGGGTTCGAAATGGATTTCGATCCCAGCGTTGGTGTTACTGCAACAAACCGCTTCGTGATTGAAAAAGCGATCACTGCTGAAAACTTCAATCCAAAAATCTTTAGTAACAAACCCGTTTTCACAAGAAACGTGCAAATGACCTCACTTGAAGAGAGTGTTTCCAGGGGCAAAGCGAAACTTCAAATCGACGAAAACTGGCGTTCGGAACTTTGTGAAAAAATACGCCTGAATTTATAACAAACGACACAAGTGGCAAAGTTGGACATCATCGAACCATCCGAGGCGATCTTGAATATGGGTTTGCGAGCTTCGGCAAGCAGTCGCGACCCTAACAAAAAAAGGATGGTATCATGCGTTATCTTAACTTTTCTGAACTTCGTAGCAAACTAGGTGGCCGTTCTCGCTCGGCCATTTACCTCGACATCGAGTTTGGTCGGCTGCCTAAGCCAACCAAACTAGGTGGACGGCTGTACTGGCTCGAAAGCCAGATTGACGAGGCGATGGTTAACTGCACCCTGTAGTGCAGTTCTAAGCTCGATCCGCTCAACCTAACCTCGGTAGCCACCTGCAACAGCAGTGTCGGTCTCTATGAGACGTCACACTGAGCGTTTTCACCTTATCCGAAATCCACAGCTAAGCTCGCCCGTTTTGGGCGGCTGGCTTCTTGCTGCGAAATGAAAATGAACACGAACCAACAACCTGAGACAGCACAACCCGCTCTAAATTCAACCGAAAAGAGTCACCATAGTGCCAGCGTTAGAACCGGGGCACCCAACGAAAACGCCGAATTGCGAACACCCCCCCTATATATAGAAGATCGCGCGCTTCATTGGACGTACAACCGTTGTTTGGAATCCAATTCTAATAGGCTGAAAGCTTATAGCTCGAAGCAATTGAATTCTAGCTCAATCGCAGGGCCCAAGGTTTCGAACGCCCTTGAAGTTGGCACTCAAGATAAGCTGATGGATGCAGCTTGGGTCGGCTTCAAAAAGGGCCACGAAATAAACACGCTAGCAACCATTCGTGCTTCCACTCTCCAATACGGAAACTGCCCGCTTGTTTCTCCGGGGGGATATGAAGGGGTCAAGCTTTTCATCGGTCAACTAAGGCGCTGGTCGAAACGACCAACTCGTCGATTTCCCACTGCATATTTCTGGACCCGAGAAAGCACCGATGCGGAAGGCGAGCACCTTCACATAGGCCTTCACCTTCCAAACCAATATCTAGGTGGATTTCTTGCTTTTCTTGAGAGGGCGACTGGAGAGGCAAAAAAAGGTGGTGGTCGCAATAGCCACAAAAAAACAAGAGGAGAGATCGCGGTTGGTGAGCTTGAATCTTGGCACGTTGCCATCGATGACGGAAAGGGGAACGCCCCTTTCCCCGGTTATTGGATAGCTGCGTACTGCGGAAAATCCGAGCCTTCCCAGAGAGTTTTCCGTGGTCAGCTTGTGGACAACGTTCGAAAACCCGAGAGAGGGCGGGAATTCGGTGGTCGCCTTGCACGCCGAAACTACGATGCCCCCCAAGGCACAATCGAAGGCAACCACGCGCGCAAGGGGAGATTCACAATCTCCCGCGGTCTTTCCTGAGACTACAAAATCATCATTTGCAGCACGCGTCATACCCACAGAACAAGGAGAAAATATGTCTGAATATCAATACGATCTACTCGACCTCGACAATATCGACGACGAGATTGCCAAAGCATTCGACGCCGCCGAAGAAGCCTCCGGGTGGACTGACTTGTATTACAGTGAGCGCCATTTGCGCTTTCTGTATGCCAAGAAATGCAGCCTTTTAGAGCCGTTGGCCGACGGGTCCGAGCACTACGATCATACTTTCAAAATGTAGGGTATCCAAAGTGGTGACACCGCTACCGCCGATGCAAAGCAGATCAGATTAGAGCAGCTTATCGAAAAGAACAGCAAACTCGCTGTCAACCTGCTGAACGTAAGACTTCAAAAAAACAAAAACAGGAAACTACCAATGACCACAAAAACGACGGCGACCGTTTTCGACAAGATGTTCGAAGAGATGGAGCGGATCGACTTCTACGAACGACAAGCAGACGAACTGATGAATGAGCTTGAAGAAATGTCGCAACAGGTGCCGACAGACAATCTGACCGACCAGCAACGACAGTACCTCTATAAACTCAATATGTGGGGCGAAGCGCACGAGCAGCTTTCTATCTATTTCAAGCGGCTGGCGAAGGTAGAGTAATGGCGAGGACATTCACAGATGACGCTCTTGAAAGCTTACTTGATCAGCTCGACCCCAAGAAGCAGCCGACGCACCCAGAATTTCATCTAACTCTTGATGAAAAGCTTGCACTTCAATCACACCGCTGGAAACGCGAGCAAGAAAGGATTGTTGAGTATCGCCGCAAAAACCCGCACTGGCGTGAGCTTGATATGATCTGGGCTGAACGCCATGGCCGCGAAACCTGAGACAGAAAATACCCCCAGCTTTGGCTTTTTGCTGGGGGCATTCTTGAGTCCGGGTCAAGTGTCCTGCTCACCCGGCAATCTGCGAACACCCGCCCCTTAATGCGAAAATTTTATGTGTTCTTGCACGCCGCGTTGCGGCTTCCCATAAGCAGAGGTGGGGTTCTGTCCCAACTAAGTTGTCAATGGCTCGTGTGTCTGAAAGCTCGTAACCCAAGAATTTTCTTACTTGGGAAATTTTGGCGGGCAGATGTAGAACCCAGATTGTGCGTATCTTTCGACTAGAAGTCTTGAAACTGAAATTCGGAATTCTCCTATGACTATTGAGTGTAGCGGAACAGCAGTTGTTGCTGACCCTGAGACGGGCGAAGAATTTGATATTGAAGCGGATGAACTGGTATGGGATGCCGTCGGCGGTAGTGATCGTTTGATGGGACCTGAAACGCACTATCAAGCGAGCATCGAACACGAAAGCTTGGGCACTCTGACATGGAACTTGTGGGAGTACCCTGTGGGTATCGAAAACATGCAGTCCACGGATGTTGGCGCCAACACTTTAGTTCAAGACTTTACTTACGGCTTGGAGCACGAAGAGACGCGAGACGACGGCAACTTCGATTTCGAGGGCGCTAGCGCCGATGAGGAAGAGGAAGATCTAAAACGACTTGATCGCGAAGACCGGATTAACCACATGGTCGAGTGGTTCTTGTCGATGTTCGAAGACCCGCAAAACCAAACGCCATATGCCATAGATAAGGAAAGTCCTTACAACTACGAGTACATTTGGGGCGGACCCTATGACGCCTCCGAGCAGATAGGGGACAACTTTTCCTATGTGGCTTCTGACGATGAAATTGAGGCCGCTGTTAAAATTGTACAGGATAAAGACGGAATCATCGAATGGGCACCAAGTAGAAATCATCCTGACATGCGGCGCAGAGATGATGATGCATCGACCGAAAGAGAAGCTGAGCAGCCTTCGCTCGGCGACCTAAGAAAACTGATTTCAGAGGGTGCGAGACCAAAGTTTGGTAGCGACGACGAAACCAGCGCCAAAGCAGACCTTTTGGCCGTTCTTGAGGAATTAAAGCCACTGGTTGCCAGGGCGTCACCAACTCCTGCTCACGGAGGCATCGGCCACAACCACCCACCAAATGAAATGGTTTTACCAGCAAACATTTCGGTAGTGGTCACAAACAACATAACGATTCTTCAGAATGAATTGGAATCCGAAGAACCCGATATTGAAGCAGTGGTTGAATCTGCCGGTGTCTTCCAAACCGTGAAAGAAGAAATCACGGATTTCTTGGTGATGACCAAAAATCAGGTGAAAAGTCAGGGAAGCAAGGCTCTAGCTGCGGCGATTATTGCCGGTGTGACCACAGTTGGCATTCTGGCCGTGAAGTGGCTTGCCACCGCCATCAAAGGTCTTCCCCCGTTGTTCTGATTGTAGCTAAGTTCTAGGCAAATCTTACCGTATGTAATTGGGGGGATTCCATTCCGGTGGATCGTAGATCTTCGAACGCTTGATCGATCCTAAGAAACCAGTCTTGCTACGAATGGTTTGTTTGTCAGAAATCCAAACTGAACGATCACGGTTGGGGTCCGCCATGATCTGAGTGATCATTGAATGCGGGTCCACTTCATAGCGATAGAGCCCCTTTGAATCGTAGTCCTTAGACGATCCAAAATACAAAATGCGGACTTCACTTTCGTGTCTGAACGCTTTTCTCTTCAAAAGCAGGGCGCTCGCAAAGCGCTTTGAGTTTACTTCGAGTGAACCCTCGTTCTCCGCGAATTTCCGAAGCTCATTTTCCCTCGCATATGAGACTTTTCCGACAAAGCATGTGTCTTGCGGCATTTCTGGGTGAGCAGATTCTAGCGCGGACAGCAGTTTTCTCGGCGTAGTACGTATCCGAAGAAACCGCTGTTTAGGGTCATTGGCATAGATACCCCACATGGCTTCTGATAGATAGGATGTCGTCCAACATTGACCGACAAAATCATCTTTAAATCCGTATGTGAACCGCTCACCATTAAGTGTTCCACCCAGCCGCATCTGAAAGTTCTCAAACTTGTCCTTCCAATTGTGAACCTGGCTCAGAACGTTGGTTTTCTTGTTGAACAGATCAAACACATAGTCCTGTTTCATGATGCGGTAGATGTTCTTATCGAGGTCGGCTTCACTCAGATTTAGGAATTGTCCATGCATTTCTATCAACCTGCTTCTTAAACTTGCGTCCCTAAGGTGGTCCGCGTAATGCTGCATGAGCGGAGCTCGGGCCGCTGATGAAAGTTTGGTCAGGGCTCACAACCAGCCTATGCCTACAGCAAAGAAAGGCAGCATTGAGCCATCCCCGCCGGCCGCCGATTTTTTTGACTTTTGTTTTCCGATTTACTCTCACTGAAACGCACGGATACGTCACTAACTACGATTTACAACCAGACCATAATTCCGGATGTATTGCGGATCGATTGTGGTCTGATTACCCAACTCTGCCGTGAAGCCCGCATGGATGCCGACGAGCGCTAGCGTGACCTTTCCTTCGATCTCAATGATCTTGAAAATTGGAGCTCCGCTTGATCCACGTTCCGTTTGGCAATTGTGCATCAAATATGGAGATTGAGTTTCAAACACCATGCATAGCGGTGTATCATCCTCTGCAAACAGAAAGCGTTCCTCTGAAGCCAAAGAAGGTATTAACCGAGCCAGGTCAGATTGTTTGTCGATAAATCGAATGCGGTTGGCAATGAGCAATCGATCACCGTTGGAAACCTCAGCATCCATGGCAACTCTACCTACGCTGTTAGCGATATCCGCACCATCACTCAATCTGATCACTGAACAGACTGGCAAGACAAGTTGATCTTCTGCGCTGGAAAAGTCTTTTTCCTCCAACATTTCCCATTGGGCGCAAGCGACGAACCGCAACGATGTTCCGGCTAAGTTACGCACTTCGAAGCTATCAAATGGCGCGGTTTCCAGCTCTTTTGGTTTGACTAGGCAGTGACGGGCTGTGAGAAATACGAGGCTTCCCTGACCATTTCTTGTTAAGAGGCCATGACAGTTTCCAGGTGCGCCCGGAACGAAATTGTACTGCACAACCTGATTATAAATCTCACCACGATCACGCAGAACCACTTGCGATAGTTCACCCAGTACACCTGGATCAACGAGATCGATAAGTGATGACGTTTCCGTGACCGTAAGGCAATGCTCAAGAAAGTCTTCGATAGCTTTATATTGTTCCTGCCAAACGGCAGTAGAAACCGCAAACATGAAAGGTTTTCGACCATCAATGTAGGACTGCGAGCATTTCCTACCCTCATCACTTTCTGCGTACCCGACAACGGCAGCAGATGCACTAGAAGGCAACGATGCGACGGCTCCGGATGTCACGCCCGTTGCAACAGTGCCGGGCTCTGTAGTCGCACATGTCGGGCACCCTTCACCTTCACCGGGCAAGAACTGAGGTCGCTGGGGCTCTGCGGGAACGTCAGGACACGGAAACTTAGGCAAAACGTCTTCGACATAAGCTTCAATTGGCTGCTCATTCCACTCCTCCAGAGAGAAATTCCATTCCCTTTGAAGGTCTGCAAAAATCTCATTCGTTCGCTGTCTATTGCCTGCGCCCAGTTCTGGCACATCATTATAGTTATTGAAATTCTGATTAAAATTCTCGTAAGGGCTTTCGATATCATATCTACGATTCCAAATCCCCGCACCTGGTTGGATTTCGATTTCAGGATAAATACTGCGGTTCTGAAAGTACTCTAGCGCCGGGTTTCTAACCGTCGGACCTTCCCAATCGTATTGGGTAATTCCACCCTGATAGCCTTGAGTGATGTCGTTATAGTCAATGATGGCATCCGGCTGGGGTTGATACCACTTTCCAGGTTCGAAATACTCGATCCCTGGCCTTACGGTTTCTGGCCTGACTGGTTCGAACTGGTTGCCTAGGCTCCACCAATCGACACGCGGTGATGTTCCAATGTTGGGTTTATAAAAGTCATACCTAGGGACGATGTCGATCTGGCTGGGCGCAAGGCAATCGATCATAGACTGTATGGAGTATTGCTGTGCCTCGGCCCGCACTGACGACACCGAAAGCGCAATTATGGCGAACCCAGAGAGCGCATATAATCTATTGAAAAAATGGAACATTCATCCCTCCTAGTGTAAAGGATGCTTACAAGTCGTTGGGTATCAAATGTGCTCCAAGTATGCGCAACCTGCACTTGAAAATCTAGTCGGATATGAGACACTAGTCGCAGACATTTTTACCAGAGGGCATTTTTCATGAGACACATACTTTACGCGTTTGGCCGAACACTTTTGACGGCCATGTTAGCAATCCATCTTGCCCCGGTGGGCGCTGCAAATGCCGAGCAGTTTTCAAATCCATATCAATTAACGGCACAAGCAATTGATATGTTCCCAGAGGACCTAGCAGCAGCGGTTCAGGAGGAACTTGAAAGAGCTATCCAAGCGGAGCCTGAAGTCGACATCAGCAATGATGAATCCCTAGCAACACTTTTCTTGGCTGATCGATTTTACAACAAGTTAGGCACTGGGCAATTTGTAGGCGCTCCAACCGTGACTTGGGATACCTATGACGATGTGAAAGGTCGCCCAACATTTGTTTATGCCGGATCAGGTTTTAGCTACATCACCTCGGAAGGAAGACGTATTACACCAGGCCCGATGGACACAGATGGCGGGAGCATTCCGCTTCCCCTTCACGCTATCAACCGTTTCTCGCCTTGGGCGTACGGCCCGGTATTTATTGTTCATGATTGGTTCTTTGTCGCACGTAAGTGCAATGTTGAACCGGACACTGACTTTACGTTCGACGACAGCTCAATCCTAATGGCCGAAGCCATCAAAACGCTTATGGAAGTTGGGTTCGAAAATCAGGATGGGGAAATCAAGAAGTTCCCTAAAAATGAGGATACACTGTACCTAATGTACTTGGCGGTCTCCAGCAGCATTGCGCGAGATGCATGGGATAATCCCGATACCGTTAGATGTCGCGATTGATCTGACTTCGAAACCAAATGTCATAAGATTGAAAGAGTCTGAATCGTCATAGAGGCGCGCCGTTAGCAAAATTGAGGCGTTCTGCACAGCGGAAGCATTCGCCACGGGCTCACATGCCGCGTGATCGGTTTCGTCCAAGTCAAGCCAAGCCTAAGTGCATAAGTTGCCAACTTTCAAACCCGCGCCGAACGTCAGCAATGAGGGCCTTTCCTGCTAGGAAACCGGTGGCACGGTGATAGGGGCCATCGGTCTGGATGCAAGATCTTAACGGGGTTGGGCGGCAGGTTTATTGGGGTTCATACGGCAATTCTTCGAGAATATTCATGGGGCAGTCAGCGCCCCTTTTTTACGGTTCCTTGCACGCGCCCGCACATTTGCTTGACGGGTAAAAAAGGAGGCCCGCAAAATGACCTATCAAAAACCCTTGTCGGAAATCGAAGATTCCATTGCTCACCTTGGCCGCTGCTCATCCGACTGGTGGAAAGCGGCCCAAGCGGTAACAGGGAAACGCATGGTTGAACTACTCGAAGAGATGGGCGACCGCTGGAACCCCGACGACACCGGGTTAGGCTCAGATGGCATCGACATTGACAAGATCATCAACGACGCCATGAAGCCCTAAGTTGATTGTTATCCACATGGGTAACAATTTAATAAAAACATATACTTAAGTGGTTTTCTTGTTGAAGACAAAACACCTGAATTCTATATGCGTGTTTATTGGACTTAAGCTATGTTTTCGGACGTGATTACTAAGGAAACAAAAGCTGTTTTTGCTCCTAAGCTGGTGTCCGAGGCTTTCAGCCATTCTCGGGATGGCTATTTTTCACTGCCGTATAGGCAGCAAGGCGGGTCACATGGCCCGCCTCAAAACTCTTCACATGTTCAATCGACTGTAAAAGGCCACATCGCGCTTTGCTCTGGAAAGCATGGCAAACGCGGCAAGCATCCCGGCAGCAGTGGCACGATTAACGGCAGTGTTGGCCGGGATATTCCGGCCAGCAGACGCCCGGACAGCCTCTCTCATATGCGTTTTCAGCTTCATGGTTAGTATAATGCCCATACCAAACATTCCAATCAAAAGCGCCCTCATTTTTTCGCCCCCAGCTTTTCAGAAGCGGCACCAAAAACAGCAAGCAACGCATCCAGTTTGCGTCCGTTTATGGCCTCCTGATCAATGAGCTTTTCCAGCAATCCAACTTGCTCACGAAAAAAGATTTCATACGCCCGTTTAAACGCAAAATAATCTTCATGCTCTACGTCTGATTTCTTTATCATTTTTGGCCTCCTTTGCCTCCAATTCAGGTGCGCAGCAGGAGGTACAGAGCAACCCGGTGTTAATCTTTCCGAAACCTTGCACGATACTCAGGACCAGGCCACAGTAGATTAGTGACCTCACCGTGTCTCATTAATGCGCGGGCCTGCACCGATCCTTGGGCCTTCATAGCGGCCTCTGCTGCGTCCTTCTGGTCTTCCAGTTCCTTGAACCGTCGATAGGCAATACGCGCCTCTCTCATCGCCTCAAGAGCTGCCAAATCATCGAGCTGGCGCAATCCTTATTCACCAATTACCAGCCTGATTAACCACCGTTGAATCTGATCATTCTTTGTCATGCCTTGTCTCTTTGGCACGAATGGCCTCGTTTGCCCCTTTGGTCCCTCTATCCCCATGACGTATTTGCATTTTTCGGATTCCCGACAACTTAATATTCAGAGGCCCGAATAAGGGAAGCAAGTGGGATCGTCTGACCCTAAAGGGCCATCCGAACACTTGGAAAGGGGAGCATTGCTCCCCCTTCACCCCCAACAGGCCGCATAAAAAAATAAGGACTTTTTTAATGGCCCCGATTGCACCAGAGACCCCATTGGCCCCGGTTGCCCCGAAAACCAAGACGCTTAAGATTCACTTGACGCCTGAACAGGATGCGCGAGTGAAATCCATGGCGCACCAGCACGAGCTTTCTAAGTCGGAATACGGACGGCTTAGAATACTCGGTGAGACTGATCACAGCTTGCCTGATGCCAGCAAACTGGAGGCAATCGTCCGGCAGTTAGTCGGGATCGGCACCAACATCAATCAGTGTCAGGCCGCGATCAATCGAGCCGAGAAAAGCGGCATCCTCAACGCCACTCAAATCGGCGCAATGCACAAGGCCGTAAGGGATGGCCTTGAAGCATGGGCCGAGCCTCTGGACGAGCTGAAGGCCGAGTTTGCGAAGCTGAGGCCAGCCGCAAAATGATCATCAAAACCGGCACAATAAAAGCGGGGGATGGCCCCCGCATTTGCTCCTATGTCACGAGAAAGGGTGACAATGAGAATGTCCATGTTTTGAAGGACAGCAGCGATCAGCTCTTGGTCGCTGACGATTTTGCGCAGCTTAAAAACCGTAAGAACGGCTTGCTGCACATCATCATATCACCGAGCCAGGAACTGACGCCAGCCGAGTGGGAACAGACGCTTGAAGCTATCAGGAATGAATACGGCATTAATCCTGACGATCCTGAATCTTTCGTGATCCATGAAAGCCGCCGATCTGATGGCACAATTCAGCAGCACGGGCATTGGGTGCGACCAGCTGCCGATAGCGACACGGGTAAGACGTACAAAATGTACAAGTCCAAATGCCGAGACGAAGTGGTCAGCCGTTTCCTTGAGCTGGATTTCGGTCACAAACTGGTAAGCGGCGCACACAATAATTTTGTGGCTCAACGTTTTGAGGAGATGGACCGCGCCGATTACGCGCAGCAGGTGGCAAAACTGGAACACGCCAGTTGGGCCGCTTTCAGCCACAATGAACATCAGCAAGCCAAGCGTCAGAATTTTGACCTGCCGGGACTACGCCAGCAGCTCAAAGAGCTGGCCGAGCTTCCACGTGATCAGCAGGCCCGCGCACTGGCTGAGTTGATCCATGATCAGGCCTTAGAGCTGGCTCCTGCTGTTCAGGAAGGCAGGGGCCGCAGCCGGATAAACATCGAGCTTGGCGAGGGCATCAAGCCCCAAAACGCAAACCGCACTTTGCGAGTAAGAGCCGCAGAAGTGCCTAAATTTATTGAGGAAGCACAGGAGATTTTACATGACCTCAGATCCAGCGAACCAAAACCAGATCTCGAACGAGATCCCAATCCGAGATTTACTTTTGGAGATCATCAACGGGCAAGAACAGATTCACCTGAACAACAACGAGTTGATCATGCGAATGAATGCGCTTCTGCGAATCCTATCGGTGATCGCCAAGAGTTAAAGGGAGAGGAGGCTGAGCTGGATCTTGCTGCTGCCGATCTGGAGCCATTGGCGCGAAAGCTTGCGTGCAACCTCAACAACAACCTGACTGGTTCAAACATTGACGCCCCACCTGATATTGCTGACCCAAATTTAATGATGAAGCTTTCAGCGATGTTGCGCAAATCTCTTAAAACAGAAAGCGAACCTCAAAAACCTGGTCTGCAACCTGACAACCGTTCACCTCCAGGCATTCGTAAATGAGGAACTAAAGTTCGACACCTCAAGCCGATAGCATGGCGTGCTGGTGGACGCGACTAGTTGACAGCGAAATACTTCGGACCTGTCGAGAACGAGCGAGCTGGCAGAATTCACGACCAATATGGAGCACGAAAACTCAGTCTTTCAGCAAAAACTCACTTTTAGTAATCCCATTCGTCATACGCTAGAGGCAAGGAATTCAATAAGTCCCGACGCTGCCTCCAATCAGGCATAACGTCTTCCAATAGTGATTTAAACTGGTCGTTGTGGCGTCTGACCCGAAGATGCACCAGCTCATGAGCCAGAATATACTCAAAACAAGCTGCGGGTTTCTTTGCCAACTCAAGATTGACAAGAACCCGCCTCGAAACGGCAGTGCAGCTCCCCCACTTGGTCCTCATTCGACGGATCTGCACTTTTGGACGCTCTACCGACAGAGCGGAACAGTATTGATTGAGCTTTCTCTCGATAAGAGCCTGAAGGTAGGATCGATAAAAGAAATCAAATGCCTTTTGGCGAGCTTGCCGACTGGCTCCCTTGGGGCAACTCAATTCAATGCGCCCGTTTCCTTTGATCTTCACTGAGGCGCGACTGGTGGTTTCCACCACTTTCAAGAGATACCTATTCCCGTCGAAATAGTGGGTTTCTCCATCAACAAATTCACGCTGTGTCTCGCGTCTTTGGGAAGCGAACTGCTTTTGCTTTTTCTTGATCCAACTCCAGCGGGTAACTATTGCAAGGCGTGCGCTGTCCTCCGTCATATTCATGGGAGCTGAAAGCCGTACTTTCCCGTCTGGTGGTAAAACCGACAAATGAACGTTCTTGATGTCCTTCCTGATAAACTCGACCCTCATGTCAGAGACGTTCAGATTGGTTTTACTTGAACTCATTTTGAGCCATCACGATATCAAGAACTTCTTTTGGATCATGTAGTTCGCCGACAGCGTCATAGATCGCCTTCATGACCGCTCGTTTGGGTTGCGGCATCGGTGAATCAACCCAACCAGCAGTTTTTGCGGTCATGACCGCTTGCACGACCTTAAGCACCCAATCTGGGTCTTTCCCAAAATTGTCGAACAAAGCTTTTTTACCTGCTGTGTCGACACATTCAGGGTAATCTGCAAACCCTGCTCCACCGGAACTGCTAAACTGTTCCGCAAGCTGTTTCACCGCTTCGAGAAAGGTCTTGTAGTCTATTGCGTCCTGTCGACGCTCCTCAACCAACGATACCAAGACGTCAGACATTCTATCATAGTATGCAGGATTGACGGGTCGCTCATCGATAATCCTTCGGCTGACATTTGTCGCGATTGCCTCAGCCATAGCGTCTTCGGATTCGAAAGGCGTTTCCTTGGTGTCCAAGAGGGTTTCAATGTCAGACTTTACGACAAGTTCGATAAGACCCATGTCCTCAAAATCTGTTAGCTTTTCGCTGTCTTCTGCTCGAACATACATGTCGAGCAACTGACGCATGGCAGGCTCAAATTGCTTCATATCGACAAAATCGCCACTAGCCAGCTTGATCTGACCACTAAGGTGACTGAACTCGTAAACCTCAGCTTTAATCGCGGCTTCTTGCGGAGACGTGTAACCAGCGCTGATCATCTCGTTCGCTAGATTGGCAAAAGCGCGCGTATATGTAGCGGTACACCTATAAAGTGCTATACGTTTGTTTTCGTTGAGTGCGACTGCTGCTTTGTCCAAAAGATCGCCGACGAAATAATCTCTATAATTCTCAAATTCTTTCGGTTGAGCGACTTGCTCACAAAGCGCCTTAATTGCTTCCCTTGCATCGTCTAAGCGTTCCTTGCCGCGCTCCAATCGATCAGCCAAAAGCCCAGTGATGTCTCTTTCTTCGTAGCCAGAAAAAGCTTCGCTTGTGTAGTCGACAATCGCTGAGCCTAGCGAGTTAAAAAGATCCTTGTAATCGACGATATGGCCTTTGTCCTTGTCCTCGCCATCTAGTCGATTCACCCGGCAAATAGCCTGGAAGAGGCCATGGTTCTCCATCTTCTTGTCGATATAAAGATATGTCGCCGACGGAGCGTCAAATCCGGTGAGAAGTTTGTCCACGACGATCAGCAAGCGCATTTGCGCCGGTTCTTCAAGAAACCTTTGCTTCACTTTCGCTTCGAACTCCTCGACCTTGCTCATAGCAGTGTCTTCGCTCTCTTCGAAGAACTCAGCCAACATTCGGCGGTAGGTGTTGTACTTGAAAATCGTCTCAGTATCGCCTTGTCCTGTATGTTCATTGGCGATGTCGCTGGTCTGCGGAGCATAGCTTGAAATGACCGCACATTTCCCTTTCAGCTCGCTCGCATTTTGCGCAATTTCGTAAACTTTGCAGGCTTCGTAAATGCTCGAACACACAAGCATGGCGTTGCCGCGACCGTTCACCAAGCGGGGTTTGGTGTTCATATCCAAAACGATGTCTTTGACGATCTCTTCCAAGCGTCCTTGACTGGAAAGCAGCTTCTGCATCGTACCCCAACGAAGCTTGATCTGCGCCTTCGCAGAGGCTGTAAGGCCTTGCGTCTTTGCCTCAAACCACTGATCGACTTTGTCCTGAGACGACACGTTTTGATCGATGTCCCGAGGGTCATAATGCAGGTCCAACACGACTTCGTCTTCAATGGCCTCGTCGAAACGATACTCGTCGATGAACGTGCCAAACACTTCCATCGTGGTGCGCTTATCCGTGTGGAGTAGCGGTGTGCCCGTGAAACCGATGAAGGTTGCTTTCGGAAGAATGGCCTTCATTGCCTCGTGGAGCTTGCCAGATTGTGTCCGGTGGCACTCATCGACAAAGACAAAGATCTCGCCTTTCGCCTCAAAGTCAGACGGCAAGGCACTTTTAAGGTCGCTCAGATACGCGTCCATTGCCATTTCTTCGCTCGCCTCGCCTTGTCGTCCGAACTTGTGGACCAGCGAGCCGATCAGCCACTCCTCTTTGCTGTTCAGGGCAGAGATCAGATCATCACCGCTTTTGGTCCGATAGATCTCCTCATCCACGCCTTTGAAGACCTTCTCGATCTGATCATCCAGCTCTGTTCGGTCAGTGATCACCACCACACGCGGGTTCTGGACATTCTCTCTGATCCACTTAGCTAACCAGACCATCGTAAGGCTCTTACCTGAGCCCTGCGTGTGCCAGATGATCCCGTTCCGCCTGCCATGGATGTACTCATGTGCTTTGGTTACTCCCCGGTACTGATTGTGACGGGCGAGCTTCTTGATGCCCTTGTCGAAAACGATGAAGTCGTGGATCAGCGCCAGCAGCCGTGCCTTGCCGCACATCAGGCTTAATTCGTAATCCAGCGGGCTGTCGAAGGTGTTTTCGACGTCTTCCTTCCAGCGATAGTAGTGCTTCTCGGGCGTGCCGATGGTGCCGTAGCGCAGGCCTTCTGTGTCATTTCCAGCGAAACAGAACTGCATCGACGTAAAGAAGTCGCGGATGAACTGGCCCTCTTGGTTGGTGATGTTTTGGCGGATGCCTTCACCTACCGACACACTGGAACGCTTAAGTTCGATCACCGCCAGCGCCAGCCCGTTGACGTAGATCACCACGTCAGGACGCTTGGTGTTCTCGCCTTTAATCGAGACCTCTTCGGCGATGGCGAAGCTGTTCTTGTCGACCTCGGTCCAGTTGATCAGCCAAACGGTTTGGTTTTGATCCTGCCCTTCGTCTTTGACCTTCACGCCATAGCGCAGCAGGGAATAAAATGCCTTGTTGGCATCGTAGAGCGTATTGCCGCCCCCGACCGTGCAGGCGATTTCGACTTCTCGCAGAACGCGGGCAATAACCGTGGGGCTGTGGCCTTGAGCGCTAAGCCAATCGGTGAGCAGTCCCTTTTCAACATGACTGTTCCCCTTGCGCTCGTGCCAATCGCCCAGATAGCCATAGCCCAAGTGATCCTTGAATATCTGGACCACCCGATTCTGGGTCTTGCGCTCTAATTCGCCAATGCCAACCATATCAAAATGTCCTTAAATCAATCGCGTGCGCCCAGTGAGCAGCTCCTGCATCATGCCTTGCTTGAGGGCTTTGGCTTTGTTGACCCTTGTGGAGATGGCATCGATTTCATTCTCGATGTCATCAAGAACACTGGCCACTTCGGCCTGCTCATCGGCGCACTCCGGCAAGTAGAGCGGAATCTTCCACATCTGAGCCTTGTTCAACTTCGCACGAGTACCGCTGGCCAAAAAATCCAAGATGTTCTTGTGAACAAGAGAATGAAACAAGAAGGACTGACTAAAACCGGGCTTCGCAACCAAAACATGTGCGTGGTTGTTGACCCATGACTTTCCGGAAACCCTATATGCAATTGGCCTCGTGGCATACTCGTCAAAGTACCCACCATCCTCTGCAATGAGCACTATGTCTCCCTCATGTGTGTGCCGACCGACGTAGTCCACGACACCGTTTGCACCGCAGTACGGAATGTCCCCCGGCATCGCTTTGCGTTGATTTGAATTCAGTGGAATTCGCAAATTGTCGAGGCAATCCATTGCGTCAAAAAGGGTAAGGGCCTGCCAATCGCCGCCGAATCCCGGTAAGCGGGTTTTTCCGGTGAGGAGTTGCTGCATGGTGGCGGTTTTCAGATCGCGCTTTTTCGCAATCAGCGCCTCCAACCCAGCTATCAAATCATCAACGTCTGAAAGAGCGTTTGCGATAGCGTCTTGCTCATGCACATCCTGAGGAATTGGAACCTTCAGCATACGTATGTCATCGACCCGTGCGTGCCCCACGGTCGAACCACCCAGCTTATCGCGCAGATTCCTCTGAACTCTTTCTGAGAGCAAAGCGTACAAGAGATACTCAGATCCGACCTTGTCGGTGTCAGGCCGATACATCATCATGCGTTGACCGAGGCAAACTCGGTGGTTCTCCGGCACCAGGCAAACTTCACCCAAGGGAGCCTCCCGCGTGATCATGACGTCGCCAGTCTGAGGAATGGCCCGTTTGGTCCAAATCTTGAAGCTTTCTTCGTCAGTAAAGCGCAGGCCGTCTTCTACAAAACGTCCGTTTCTCACGTTGGTTGTACGCACAACTGCAAAATCGCCGCCATCGATAACGGGTGGAGTCCTGTTCTTACAATCCACAACCTTGTGACAAACGTCATCGGCAGGTAGAACTTCCCAGTCGCATGGTAGCAAACCAAGCTCGGTTTCATGTGTCTTCAAGCCCGTCACCACGAAAGCCCCATCTTGCGTAGATGTTCTTCCACTTTCGTAGAGAACTTGCTCACCTCGCCGTCAAGTTCCGGCAACGTCCGGGCATAACGTCCATCCAGTTCGCGGACACGAGAGGATAGATTTTGGGTCATACGCTCAATCTCTTCTCCAATCTGCGCTTCAACCGTCGCCAGCCATTTTTTTGAAACGGTGAGCTCTTTGCACTCTTCCTCATTCAACGCCGGGATTTTGGCGAAGGTCAGATCGTCCAGCTCTTCTTTCAGCTTCTTCTCAGTCGATTTCGCAGCGGTTTCGTCTTCCTGAAGAGCCAGCAGCTTCCGCAGCGCAGCTATCTCTTCAGGGTCTCCGCCTTCTTTGATTTGCCGCTTTACTTCCGCCTTGGCGTATTTCCCGTTATCACCCTGCGCCCGTTCTATCGGGCTTTCTTCTCCGCTGTTGTCTTCGATGAAAGCCTCCAGCGCGGCAATGGCGTCGTCCTTGGCTTGGGTTGCAGCATCCAGTGCCGCCTTCTCAGCCGCAAAGAACTTCGCCACGACCAGATACGGGCGGACAATGTCAGAGCGCCACTTGACCTTGTTTTTTCCGGTGCCGGTCTCGAAGTCCGCGTCTTCCCGGTACTTATTATTCCCGCTCTTGTCCTTGTAAGGCACCAGCTTGCGTAAGGTGCTTGCAGCTGCCCAGCCATCGGCAACAAGCATATAGACATCGTCCTGCATCACCTCTTCCCAATAGGTCATGAGGATCTGGTAGATGTTATACTTGTCGAGCAGATCGGCCCCGTGGAATCTGGCGAGCAGATCTTCTGAAATCTCGTGGATCAACTCTTTAGGATGGTCATCCGAGCCGACGTGCTCCAAACGCGGTTTCTGCCGATCCCGCCAAGCCTCGAACCGCGCCATAGCAGCGGTTTTGAATGCCAAGAATTGTGGATGCTTCAATATGGTCTGCTTGACTTCGCGCGGCGCGATGAGTGGCGAAGAGTATCCTTTTCGATCACTCTGTCCGAAAAGCTGCGCTCGCAGATCCGGCATAACATCCCAGTATGCCTGTAGATCGTCGATATCCGAGTTCGGAATACCACCTTTGAGGTGCGCGCTCAGATCGTGGATGTCCTCCTGCGCGCTGGCATCAATGTAGCGAGGGATGTTCAGATTGAACTCGTTTTTGGCAGCGATCTCCTCGAAGGGCACAAGCCGCGAGTACCGGTCAGTCTCGATCTGGTTGGTGAAGGTGTCGACGATCCGGTGGATATCCTGAGCGCGCAGCCGGTTTTTGTTACCGTCTTTGACGAAGCCCTTTGAGGCGTCGATCATGAAGATCGGTTTTTGATGCCCGCTGGCTCCCTTGTCGATAATAACAATGCAGGCAGGAATGCCGGTGCCATAGAACAAGTTCGCGGGCAGCCCGATGATCCCCTTGATGTAGCCCTGCTGGATAAGCTTACGACGGATCTCCGCCTCTGCGTTGCCTCGGAAGAGAACACCATGAGGGAGAATGACCGCCCCGCGCCCTTCGGACTTCAGCGATTTGATGACGTGCAGAAGGAAGGCGTAATCGCCGTTCTTGTCTGGCGGTAGGCCATATTCGAACCGGTCGAACTCATCCGCGTCAACGGTGATGCCATTGTCCCAAGATTTGAGAGAGAACGGCGGGTTGGCGACAGCAAAATCGAAGGTTTCGAGTTTACCTTCAGCGTTTTTCCAATGGGGATCGGAGATGGTATCGTCCTGCCAAATCTCTGATGACGGCGCGTTGTGCAGCACCATGTTCATCTTAGCAAGGGCAGACGTTGCTTGTTCTTTTTCCTGTCCTCTTAGTGACAGGCCGTTCCGGGTTTCGGCGTTCACCTTGAGCAGCAGAGAGCCAGATCCGCATGTCGGGTCGTAGGCAGTGGTGCTACGCGGTGCATCGACCGGTATCTCCAGCACCTTGGCGAGGATGGTCGAAACTTCTGACGGGGTATAAAACTGCCCCTTGCTCTTTCCGGACTCAGTCGCGAAGTGACGCATGAGATACTCGTAGGCATCTCCCATAAGGTCATCGCCATCAGCACGGTTTTTCCCGAGATCAAGCCCGTCAAAGATGCGAACCAGCTTCGAGAGCCGGTCGACCATCGCCTTGCCTTTGCCCAGGCGATCTTCATTATTGAAGTCGTTGTCCGGGCTTTGAAGCCAGCCCATGTCATTTGCAGATGCTAATGCGCCAACTACAACGTTCAATCTTTCGCCAATGTCGGTCTGCCCATTGGCTGCCACCATGTCGGAGAACGATCCACCCTCGGGGATCTCGATTTCCGCGTAAGGCTGCCCTGCGTATTTGTCGGATACATATTTGACGAACAAAAGAGTCAAAATGTAATTCTTGTACTGCGAGGCATCCATGCTTCCCCTCAGTTCGTCGCAGCTAGCCCATAGTGTCGCGTAGAGTTCTGTTTTCTTGATTGCCACGCTTTTCCAGCCCCAATTGTTTTTTCTTCTTCTTAAAGATTGGGTTCAAGACTTCCAATGGTGTTGACCGTCAATTTGGTGATTTGCTTTCAGATTGACATAAAAGCGGGAGCTAGCAACGCGGTGTGTTGATGAAAACCTGCTTCGACGGCCCAGCAAATTTCAATACACGGCATCATTGGTGGCATCGAGCCGGTCTACTTTTCCTCACAAGATCCCGCTTTGAAGCTAGTCAAAGGCGTTCTTGAGGCTGCTCCATTCTCAACCGCCGTATGGAATCACTGGTGGGTGGGTAAAAGGGTGGATGGAATACTAAAAAAATACCGCAATCTATTGTTTTTTATAAATAAAATTGATTGAAGTGGTGCCCCCACACGGACTCGAACCGCGGACCTACTGATTACAAATCAGTTGCTCTACCAGCTGAGCTATAGGGGCATTGGCTGTCGATTACTGTCTCTGGCGCAGGACTGCAAGTCACATTTTTCGCTCTGGCTTGGAGATTGTTCAAATTCCTGAGAAACTGGCAAAACGCATTAGCCCGGGGCGCAGCATTTACGGACCGGGAAACAGGCTGTAACACTCGCGGCAGGACGTCAGGGCGCAGGGTTTACAATGCAGGTCGTTATTCACGCCGGTGCGGCTTTTACCGATGGCGGGCAGTTGCTGGGGTCTCTTTTGGCGAACCGGTCCGGTCTGGCGGGCCGGGGCCTTGCCGTGCTGGGGCCACGTCACTGCAGGCAGTTCGTCAAGGAGATGTCGGATTCCCAAGTGCAAAACAGGCCGAACTCAGAAGCCCGGGAAACTCTGCGGCGTATCCTGCCAGATGGTGAGGCGATCCGGCGCGTGGTTCTGTCCAGTGACAAATTCTTTGGCCCCAGACGGACGGCTTTGCAGCAGGGACAGATTTACCCCTTTGCGGGTCAGCGGACGGCATACACAGCGCAACTGCTTGAAGGCGATGACATTGAACTTTTTGTCGGTCTGATGAACCCGGGAAGCTTTATTCCCAAGGTGCTGATGTCGCTGCACGAAACACAGCGCGAAGCGATCCTGCACAGCACGGATCTGAGTTGCCTCAGTTGGCTGGGCATGATCGAGGATTTACAGGACCTGGCCCCCGAAGTCCGGCTCACGCTGTGGGAAAACGAGGATACGCCGCTGATCTGGGGCGACATCCTGCGCGCCATGGCCGGTCTGGCCGACGATGTCGCGCTAAAGGACGAACACGCGCTGCTGGCCTCGCTTCTGACGGAAACGGGCAAAAAACAGCTGCTGCAGCTTATCCGGGAAGAGACAGCCCAG
The DNA here is from genome assembly GCF_056541025.1 of Ruegeria sp. AK4. Taxonomy (NCBI): domain Bacteria; kingdom Pseudomonadati; phylum Pseudomonadota; class Alphaproteobacteria; order Rhodobacterales; family Roseobacteraceae; genus Ruegeria; species Ruegeria sp. AK4. Next base: position 19,320 of record NZ_JBQFXS010000027.1, on the reverse strand, counting down.
CATCCCGACGACCGCCGGGAAAAACTGGAATCCATCTTTGAAGAGCACGCCCTGCCAGAGCAAATCGAGGAAGAACTGCACCTTCCGGGTTGGAGCGCCGAGGTGGTCGACGCGTTCTCGGAACTGTACCAGCAGGATCTGGCCAAAATCCGGGCGATGCCGAATATTCGGTTTTTGAAACGTTAAACCGGTGATCGCCGGGGCCTTACATGCCCAGCGCTTCCTTATACATTTCCAGCACGGCTTCTTCTTCGGCGATGTCGTCCTTGTCGCGCTTGCGCAACGCGATGACCTTGCGCATGACCTTGGTGTCGTAACCGCGCGCCTTGGCTTCTGCCATGACCTCTTTCTGCTGCTCGGCGAGGTCTTTCTTTTCCGCGTCCAGCCGCTCGAACCGTTCGATGAACTGGCGCAGTTCGCCTGCTGTCACCCGGTAGTTTGCGGTGGCCTGATCTTCGGTCATGTCTTCCATGTGCGTCTCTCCCAAGGGCTGAATTCTGATGCTGTGACATCGGGCAAGATGCCGGATACATCGCAGCCGCGCGGGTCGCAAGCATGCAATCCTGGGGGCAGGCTTGTACCAGCCGACCCGATCCGTTAAGCGCGGGGGAAATCGGCAAGAAAATGTGGGGAACCATGTTCGAATTCATCACTTGGGGCGGGGCTGCCCTGTCTCTGGCCGGGCTTGCCGGTCTGATCTGGTGCATTCTGCGCGTGATGAAAGCGCGCAAGGCCGGATTGTCGGATGATGAACTGAGGGCTGCGGTTCAGGGCGTTCTGCCCTGGAACCTGGCGTCTTTGTTTCTGTCGGTGATCGGGCTGATGCTGGTCATCCTCGGGATATCCTTCGGATGACCGTTTGATTTAGACCGGCAGGTTGTCGAACTGCGCTTCCATGGCGTCTTCACACAGCGCCGCATCCAACCGACGCAGACGCGACGGGATGTGAATGCCCTGCTGACGCATGCGATCCACAACCTTGCTGACGCTCGGCTGCAAGGCCAGACGCGTATCCAGACAGGCGTTCTGCAGCTTTTGCTCCAGTTGCTCGGCTTCGGAATAAAGATTTGTTTGTGCCATATTCCATCCTCCCACGATGTCTCACTATGACAGATATAAGTAACGAGAATAAGACTCGAAGTATTTCACTATACGTTGTGCGGAATATTGCCGGGCATTTCGGCTTTTTTGGCAATCTGGCGCGGTTTGGCTAAAGTTTAGGCAAGTTTAACATGCCTGTCCTTGACAGGTGTCAAAGTGGCTTCGCCCGTTGCAATATATTCTTTTTTTTATATATGTAACACCCGTCGGAACCACGAGGCCGGGACGGGAACATGTTATTGCCCAGTGAAGCTTTGAAATATCTGCGAGCATACCCGCCGCGCGTTGGGGACCAAGCGGGTTTTGCCCTTGCCCCAAAGCCCATCAACGGAATCAGACACAGCAAAAAAGGAACTCTCTGACATGAACGCAGCTTGGATGTGGGGCGGGCTCGGCGGTCTGCTGATTGGCCTTGGGGCGGCGGTGTACCTGCTGGGCAATGGCCGGATCATGGGGGCCAGCGGAATTCTGGGCGGCCTTGTGGACCGAACTGAGCCCGCGCGCCATGCGGAACGTCTGGTCTTTTTGGCCGGTGTTGTTGGGACACCCCTGCTGCTGCGTCCTATTGTTGCGCCGCAGGCTGAGACCCACCTGACAGGCAATCTGGCGCTTGTGATCATCGCCGGGCTGTTTGTCGGCATCGGCACCCGCGTTGCAAACGGATGTACCTCGGGTCATGGGGTTTGCGGTATCTCGCGGTTTTCCCTGCGCGGGATCATCGCCACTGTCGTCTATATCGGTGCCGGAGCGGTCACGGTGGCATTGCTGCGCCAAGTCTGGGGGCTGATCTAATGCGCCTGTTCATCTCACTGATTGCCGGATCTTTATTTGGCGCGGGGCTTCTGATCTCGGGCATGACGGACACCACCAAGGTTCAGGGATGGCTGGACATTTTCGGGAATTGGGACCCGACCCTGGCCTTTGTGATGGGAGGTGCCATTCTGCCGATGCTGGTGGCGTGGAGCCTGACCGCAGGGCGCAGCCCGCTGACCGGCGGGCAGTTTCCCGCACGGTCCCGGCCGGAATTGGATCGGCGGCTGATTGTAGGCTCGGCGATGTTCGGGATCGGCTGGGGCCTGGTGGGTTTGTGCCCGGGGCCTGCGATTGCGTCGCTGAGCTATGGCGGCCTCGGCGGCGTTGTGTTTCTGGCCGCGATGATCGCGGGAATGTTGCTGGCCCAGCCCGTGGGCGCGCGGCTGGACAGGGCCCGAAACGCGACATAAGGATTTGTCATGGAGATTCGACCAATAACACCCCGCTATGCCGTTTCGCCGCAAATCACCGTGGATGATGTGCCAGCCATCGCCGCAGCCGGATTCGTCAAGGTCATCTGCAACCGGCCCAATGTCGAGGTTCCCGCGGACATGCAGTCGGACGCGATCGGGGACGCGGTGCGCGCGGCGGGTCTGGAATACGAAGTGCTGGAACTGACGCATCAGACAATGACACCGGAAAACGTGGCGCGGCAGCGGGACATGGCCGAAAGCTGCGGCGGGCCGGTTCTGGCCTATTGCGCCTCGGGCACCAGATGCTCGGTCGTCTGGGCGCTGGGGCAATGCGACCGGATGAGCACAGACGACATCCTGACCGCGACAACCAACGCGGGCTACCAGTTGGAAAACCTGCGCCCCGCTCTGGATCAGATACGCAATACCACAGACTGATCCGACTTAATCTTCGCGATCGGCCAAGCCTGCCAGTTGCGAGATTTCGGCGGCGAGCTTATCTGAATCCGCCAGCCCGAGGTCGCTTTGTGGTTCGTTCAAATCCGTGCTCACCGCCTCAATGTCATAGCCGGGGGTATCCGGCATAAATTCAGGTGCATCGCTAATATCCGACTGTCGCACACCCGCCCTGCTTTCGATAAACTCCTGGCCTTCCGTCAGCGCGGGCACCGGTGCCTGTTCATTCAAGCGAACCGCACGCATGCCGCCGCATTGGCCAAGCCGCCCGACCCCGGCGCGTGACCGGTCGATGGTCAGAATTTCGGTTCGGTCCAGCCGGGACCCGGTCAGCGGCAGCACCTCGCCCACGGCCATGCCGGACAGGCTTCCCAAAGGCAGAGTGACCCGGCTCAGAATGGCATTCAGTTCGGCCCGGACAACGCCTGAAGACTGTTCAAGCCTTGGCCCCGTATCGATCTGACTATCGTCGCCCGGTTCAGAATCGCTTGGCCGGATTGGCAGCAGAACCGCGATCTGCCCCTGCCGCAATCCGCCCGCAAGATCGACCGTCAACTCAAAAGCGCGGTAGTCCTCATCGGCTAAAGCCAGAGACAAAGACCGAAGATCCGCAACGCGGGACGAGAATTCATGACCCGACAATTCGGCCTGCTCTGCTGCAGGCTCAACCAGGAAAGACGCGCGTTTTAACGCATCTTCGATCATAGGCGCCACCATGGCCGCGTCAGTATCCGTGAAAGCCCGCGCGGAAATCGCGCCGGGCATCACCTCGCCTATGGTCTGCATCTGGACGATTGATGAAACGGACGCCGGGTCGAGGCACACAGCGGCAAGCCCTTCTGCACCGCTGAGCGTCAACAACAACCAATCCTCTCCGATCACCCCCGTCAGATCCGAGGGCGCGCGCTGGCTCTGCTTCGCGCCTATTACCGCCAAAGGCAGGTTCAACCGATCACTCGCAGCCCGCGCGAACCCCAACCGCAGGGCGCGGGGGACAGAATGCGCACCCTCGGTCGGGTCGTCCCGCCCTGCCGAGATTTTGCGGGCCAAAGCTGGGCTGAGGGGCTGTGCCATATCTGCGGCTCACTCGATGTTCTCAGGATCGCCTACTGGTCTAACCCGCAAAGGGTTACAAAAGTTCTAAAGCGCCTCACTGCGCGGCCTGCCGATAGGCCAGCGGCAGGCTGACGCGAAAGGCGGCCCCGCCCTGCCCCGGCAAATAGCTGATCTCGCCGCCAAGGCGGTGCATGATCTCTCGGCAGATCGCCAGCCCCAGCCCGGCCCCGCCTGCCTTGTCTACGCCGACACGGGCAAATTTTTCAAACACCATGGATTGCGCATCGGGTGGTATGCCGCTGCCGTTGTCCATGAAATCGACGACCACCTGCCCCCCCACATCATGGGCCGAGATGGTCAGCATCGGATCATCCGCATCGCAGTATTTCTGCGCGTTGGAAATCAGGTTGATGAACACCTGTCCCAGCCGATCCAGATCGGTATGAAGCGCGATGCGTTCCGAGGCCTTGCTGCGCTGCAGCTTCAGCGTCTGATCCGACCCGGCCAGCGCGCTGGACACCGCCCGGTCCAGAACAGACCGCAGGCTGTCATCGCCCACATTCAGACTGACCTGCCCGCTTTCCAGAACGCTCAGGTCCAGCAAATCGTCCAGCAGGCGCGTCAGGCGCAGGGCCTCGTCATGGATAATGGCGGCATAGCGGGTCTGGTCCTCACCGCTCAGCCCTTTTGTGTCGCGCATGATCTCGGAAAACGCGCGGATCGAGGTCATGGGCGTCCGCAGTTCATGGCTTACCTGGCTGAGAAAACTGTCCTTCTGCTCCGACATCTGCGTCAGCTTGGTATTCGCCTCGCGCAGCTTGCGGGCGGTGCGGCTGAGTTCGGCGGACTTCACCTCGAGCTGGCTGGAATATTCCAGTAGCTGGGCGGATTCGTCCGCAACAGCCAGCAGGTCTTCGACGGAAACAGACGATCCGCCCACGATCTGGCCGATCATCGCATGCGCCGTGGCAGCCCCGACCGAGCCGCTCAACTCGCGCTCAAGCCGTTCCAGAAAGCCCGGCGTCGGTTCCGGCAGGCGGGTCCGGCCGCCCTGCTGCTCGGCCTCGGCGCGAAAGAACTCCTGCGCGGGGGCGGTACCCAGAATCCGCTGGGTCATGATCATCAGGTCTTCGCTTTGCGCCACCGATCCGGTCCATCCGCGCAACGCGACCGAGTGGTCGAATACATTGACGAACTGGGCGCCCTGCAAACGCTCCAGCGGGCTGGGGAAACTCAGCAGGGACGCAACACAGAACGCGACGGTGTTCAGCGACATCGACCACAGAACTGTGTGTACCATCGGGTCGATCCCTTCGATGCCGAACAGCGCATGCGGGCGCAGCCAGCCAATGCCAAAGGGACCGTTCTGCAACACCGCATCGGGCATCCAGGTGCCACCAATACCCGGCAGCAGCAGGGTATAAATCCAAAGGACAAACCCAACCGTCAGGCCGACCAGTGCGCCGGTTCTTGTGGCCCCGCGCCAGAACAGCCCGCCGACCATCGCCGGCAGAATCTGCGATATCCCGGCAAAGGCGATCAGCCCGATGGAGGCCAGCGCCGCGCCACCGCCAGAGAGGCTGTAGTAGAAATAGCCCAGCGCCATGATGACCGCGATGGACACCCGGCGCGCCATCAGAACGATGTTGCGCACGTCCCCTGATACCGAGCCCGACCCTTCCTGCGTGCTCAGCCAGATCGGCATGACCACATGGTTCGACACCATGATCGACAGCGCCATCGCCGTCACGATCACCATCGATGTGGCTGACGAAAACCCGCCGATAAAGGACAGCATCGCCAGCCACTCATTCCCCTGCGACAGCGGCACCGTCAGGACAAACAGGTCGGGGTTCGAGCCTGCGGGCAGCAGGTCCAGCCCGACCACCGCAATCGGAACCACGAACAGGCTCATCAACAGCAGGTATAGCGGAAAGGCCCAGGCTGCGGTTCTCAGATGCCCTTCATCGTCATTCTCGACCACCATGACCTGAAACATGCGCGGCAGGCAGACAAAGGCGGCAGCAGACAGAAAGATGAGCGTGGTCCACCGCCCGGCATCCACATTCCACTGCCCGATTTCCGAGGCATCGATCCGGTCCAGCATCGGCCCGATGCCCCCGGCCACGCCCCAGACGACAAAGATCCCGACGGCCAGCAAGGCGAACAGCTTGACCACAGCTTCCAAAGCGATGGCCGTCACGACCCCGTGGTGGCGTTCATTTGCGTCCAGATTGCGCGTGCCAAACAGAATCGCGAACACGGCCAGACCGGCTGCCACCCAGAAAACGCTGGACCCTTCACGATAAAGGCCGTTTGGATCAGCCTCGGCAAAGATCGAGAAAGACAGCGTGATCGACTGCAATTGCAGCGCGATGTAGGGCGTACCGCCCAGCACGGCCAGGATGGTCACGCAGACCGCCAGCGTGTTCGACTTGCCATAGCGCGACGACAGCAGGTCAGCGATCGAGGTCACCCGCTGGCTGCGCCCGACCCGCACCAGCTTGCGCAGGCCCCACCACCAGCTGACCATGACCAGTGTCGGCCCCAGATAAATCGTGACAAATTCCAACCCGGACCGCGCAGCGCTGCCGACCGCTCCGTAAAAGGTCCAGGCGGTGCAGTATATCGACAGCGACAGCGTGTAGATCAGGGGCGAGCGAAGCCATCTGCCCTGCCCTGCGGTGGCCAATCTGTCGGCGGCAAAGGCGACCCCGAACAGCAAAACGACATAGCCCAGACAGACCAGGATCAGGACGTTCAGCGTGGCCATCAGTCTGCGTCCGAATCCGCGTCATCGCGCGCCCCGAACCACCGGGCGGCGAAGCCAAAGACCAAACCTACAAGGATCATCAGCGCCCAACAGGAGAATATGTACATCATGGCCGACGACAGCGTCACCGCTCCGCCATCCCCGGCCGCTGGATCAGGCCAAAGCAGCGGGATCGACAGCAACCCCGCGCCGATAAAGGGCAACAGTCGGGCCGCATCGGTCAACCTTCTGCGGCGATAGCTCTGCCGTTCCAGAAAAAGCGCCGGCCTTGACCCCGGAGGCGTGCGACCTGTGCCCCCGCCCCCGGTCATAACCGCGAGGCCTGAGCGTGCAGATCGCGCACGGCGGTCAGCACTTCGGCATTTGAAAACGGCTTGGTCATGAACCGGCTCACCCCGGCGCTTTCGGCCATCTGGCGGTCGCGCGACTGACCGCGCGCCGTCAGCATGAGCACCGGCAAGCCCTGCATATCTTCCAGCTCGCGCAGGTCGCGCAGAATGTCCATGCCGCTTTTGCCCGGCAACATGACGTCCAGAATGACCAGATCGGGCTGCGCCTGTTGAATGACCTGCACCGCGTCGGCCCCGTCGCCATGAGTATCCACCTGCCACCCTTCGCGGGTCAGCAGAAAACGGATGGCCTCGGCAATGTTGGGCTCATCTTCTATCAGCAGAACCTTGCGGCTCATATGTTTACTTCCTCCCAAAACGGATCGCGCAACTTGCCACCCGTCGCAGTCAGATTAAGCGTTCTGTCAGGAAACTGTCAAAAACCTTCGCTCAGAATCGACGGCTCGCGACGGGATGGGCAATCCGCGCTTGGACACACCCGACAGCCGGGGCCTACCTGTGCCGCTGCGGCGGGGCCGTCCCGGCCTTCCGGAACCGCCTGCACCATCATGATCGAACGGTAGACCGGCTCAAGATCGTGCCCCGGCACGGGCTGGGGCCAGGCAAACGCGAAACAGTCAAACTCGGCAGCAGCGCGCCCGGTCTGCAGCACCCGCTTTCGAATCGGAACCAAAGGCCGGTTCAGCGCCGCGAACAGGGGCCATAACGGGCAGGCATCCCCGTGGCGGGGAACCGAGAAACCGGGGATCGTCTTTAAAAACAACACACTGCCGGACGCATCGCACAGAACCAACCCCACCGGGCGCGCCAATACCCCCTCGGGCAAAGAGGCCAGACGCCGCAAAACCGTTGCCAGATCGACCGAGAAGCGGGCCGCCAGTGCCATCGGGTCAGGGTCGACCCCGTCCAGCGCGTCTGTAAGCGCGCCCAAGGGTATCGCCCGCGCATCCGCCGCATAGGTCCGAAGCGCATCCTCGGCGACGGCGCGCGCGGCAGTGGTTTCCAGCGCCTCGAGCGCGACCGAGGACCAATCCCCTTGCGCCTCGATTTCAGGAAAGTGATGCCCCTGCGCGCTCAGAAAAGCCTCGACCTCTTCCAGTGGCACGCCGCGCGGATCGGTGGCCGAGTCACTGTCATCCAGATAGGTGACCAGCGCTTTGGAGCTGTCGGCAAGGCGTTCGGCGTCCTGATGCAGGTTCTTGTGGAACCGATCCTGCCATTCCGCATCGATGTCCTGCGTATCCGCAAGAATGGCGGCAGTCGACCGGATTGCGGCTGCGGTGGACAAGACCTCGTGCATGGACGCCGCCAGATGCGGATCGTGGGTCAGCCTGTTGGACAAGGTTGCAACTGTGCGCTCCAGCGACACGACCCGGCGGTGCATATGGGCCAGAACACCGGCCCAGCCCGGAAAGCGGCCCGCGAACTCTTCCAGTCCGTCCACCTCGGCCTGCTGGCCGACCGCATCGACCGCCGCTTCGCGCAGGGCGGAAATCAGCGTCGCCTCGATCCCCTGCGTCAAAAGAGAGGGCTCGACCAATAGCGCCCCGGCGATATCGACCAGTAATTTGCCCCCGATCCGGCGGCGGTTATGCTCGATCAGGTTCAGATAGGACGCCGAGATTCCAACCTGCCGCGCAAGCTCGGCCTGCCGCAAACCCGCGATCAGCCTGCGTTCCCGTATCCGGCTTCCTGTCAGCGCGGTTGGCATTTTCGCTTTCTCCCGTCCGGGTTTGCCCGAGAGTTTTCACAACCATCCCTATTTTTCTATTGGTTATGACGAATTTTTCAATCGGGATTTACATAGTTTACACAAACCGAACCACCCCTGCACCCATATTGTTCCCGATGACCCCGACCCAAAGTAAACAAGTTTCCAATCGCCCCTTCATTTCCGCCCCGTTTCCCGGCACGATGAATAGATGAGCGATCCCGCATTCGAATACGCCCCGATTGGACTGGTGGAACTGGAAAACCGGATCATCCGGCGCTGCAATCTACAGTTTGCCCGGACCTTCGGCGGAGAGGAGGGCGACTATCGCAACATGCCGCTGCTGCACCTCTACCCCTCGGTCGCGGATTGGGAGAGGATCGGCCAGCGCAGCCTGCAAGTGATGCGCGACACCGGTTATTACACCGATGAACGGGTCATGCGCCGCCGCAATGGCGATCTGTTCTGGTGCCGGGCGCGCGGACGATCCCTGACGCCCGACGACCCGTTCCGGCACGGTATCTGGAGCTTTTCGGACATTTCCGAAGAACGCCCTCTGGTCGAACTGACCGTGCGCGAACGCGAGGTCGCGATCCTGTCCTGCCGGGGCCTGTCGGCCAAGGAAATCGGCGTGGAACTGGGGCTTAGTTACCGAACGATCGAGGCCTACCGCGCCCGGCTTCTGGAAAAATTCGGCGCGCGCAAACTGCCGGAACTGGTGGCAAAACTGTCGGGCATGCCCCTGTAGCGCCCGGGACGGGCCGCAAACTGTCTGAAACGCGGTTTGCCAAGTCCAGACTGCGCTTTTCATGACCGGGCGCATAGCTTATAACGCCGCGTAATCAGACCAAAGCCCGCGAAGGACAGACGGGCCAAAGGGGAACCGTCGAGGACACTCATGACAGATACCAAACACGAAGCGGATGTGGCGTTCATCAAGGCACTGGCCGAACTGCTGCGCGAAAACGACCTGACCGAATTGCAGGTCAAGCGTGAATACGGTGAGGAAGACAGCCTGAACGTCCGCGTCAGCCGTATGTCGCAAACCGTGGCCGCTCCGGTTCAGGTGGCTGTTCCCACTGCCGCACCGGTTGCTGCGCCTGCAGCCGCACCAGCGGCCCCCGCGGAAGCCCCTGCCGCGGTCGATGATCCGGCCAGCCATCCGGGTGCCGTGACCTCGCCCATGGTGGGAACTGTCTACATGCAGCCCGAACCCGGCGCGCCCGCTTTCATCTCGGTCGGTGCATCCGTGTCCGAGGGTGAAACGCTGCTGATCGTCGAAGCGATGAAAACCATGAACCATATCCACGCACCCAAATCGGGCACCATCAAGCGCATTCTCGTGGGCGATGGCGATGCGGTGGAATTCGGCACCCCTCTGGTCATCATCGAGTAAGGCGGGCGGATGTTCGATAAAATCCTGATTGCCAACCGAGGCGAGATCGCCCTGCGCGTCATCCGCGCCGCGCGTGAGATGGGGATCAAGACGGTCGCCGTGCATTCGACCGCTGACAGCGACGCGATGCATGTGCGCATGGCGGACGAATCGGTGTGCATCGGCCCTCCGCCCAGCCCGCAAAGCTATCTGTCCGTACCCGCCATCATCTCGGCCTGCGAGATCACCGGCGCACAGGCAATCCACCCCGGCTATGGGTTCCTGTCCGAAAACGCCGAGTTTGTGCAGATCGTCGAAGATCACGGCATCACCTTCATCGGCCCAACTGCCGAGCACATCCGCGTCATGGGCGACAAGATCACCGCCAAGGACACGATGAAGGAACTGGGCGTGCCTTGCGTTCCGGGCTCTGACGGTGGCGTTCCCACGCTGGCCGATGCCAAGCGGATCGGCGAAGAATTCGGCTATCCCGTCATCATCAAGGCCACCGCTGGTGGCGGCGGTCGCGGCATGAAAGTCGCGCACAGCGCCGATGAGATGGAAAGCGCCTTCATGACCGCGCGCGCCGAGGGCAAGGCCGCCTTTGGCAATGACGAGGTTTATATCGAGAAATACCTGACCACGCCCCGCCATATCGAAATTCAGGTTTTTGGCGACGGCAAGGGCAAGGCGGTGCATCTGGGCGAACGCGACTGTTCCCTGCAGCGCCGCCACCAGAAAGTGTTCGAAGAGGCCCCCGGCCCCTGCATCACCCCCGATGAGCGCGCCAGGATCGGCAAGATCTGCGCCGACGCCGTGGCCAAGATCAACTATATCGGCGCGGGCACCATCGAATTCCTGTATGAGAATGGCGAGTTCTACTTCATCGAGATGAACACCCGCCTGCAGGTGGAACACCCGGTGACCGAAGGCATCTTCGGCGTCGATCTGGTGCGGGAACAAATCCGCGTCGCCGCAGGCGAGGACATGTCGTTCGGTCAGGACGATCTTGAGATCAACGGCCACGCCATCGAGGTTCGGATCAACGCTGAAAAGCTGCCCAACTTCTCACCCTGCCCCGGCAAGATCACGGCGTATCACGCGCCCGGCGGTCTTGGCGTGCGGATGGATTCGGCTCTGTATGACGGGTATTCGATCCCGCCCTACTACGACTCGCTCATTGCCAAGCTGATCGTGCAGGGCCGCGACCGGGCCGAGGCTCTGGCCCGGCTGGAACGCGCGTTGGGTGAGTTGATCGTGGACGGCATCGACACCACCGTGCCCCTGTTCCATGCCCTGCTGCAGGAACCTGACATCCACAGCGGCGACTACAACATCCACTGGCTGGAGCACTGGCTTGCGGAGAATATGGCCGATTAAGAACACAGGACCGGCCCCCCGGCCGGTCCTTGGGCGTTCCGTATGAGCCTGTCCCCCGAACTGTTGATGCATGGGTATTCCATCGGCATCTTCCCGATGGCAGAACATCGCGACGACCCCGAGCTGTTCTGGGTCGACCCGAAGTTTCGGGGGGTCATTCCGCTGGACGGATTCCACATGTCGCGTAGCCTTGCGCGCCGCATCCGAAACTGCGGGTTCACGATCACCATCGATACCGATTTCACCGGCGTCGTGGATGGCTGCGCCGACCGGGCGGATACTTGGATCAACACCGAATTGCGTGACCTGTACGAACAACTCCACCGCGCGGGCCATGCGCATTCTCTGGAAGTGTGGGAGGATGACCGGCTGGTCGGAGGCGTCTATGGCGTGGTGCTCGGTGCCGCGTTCTTTGGCGAAAGCATGTTTTCACGGCGCGCGGATGCGTCCAAGATCGCCTTGGCCTATCTGGTCGATCGCCTGCGGCAGACCGGTTTTCAACTGTTCGACACCCAGTTCCTGACGGCCCATCTTGCCACGCTCGGGGCAATCGAGATCCCGCGCAGCCAATACCGGCAAGAACTGGATGAGGCCATCAGCGCCGGCGCCGACTTTTCGGCCACCGTGGCTCAGTCAGCCGACGGGGTGATACAGCGGATCACCCAGACATCGTAACGGGAGTGATCCAGCGCGTTCAGCGCCGGAGAGGTTGCGATCATCCAGCCGTCAAACAGCTGATCCGCCTTGCCCGTTTCCCAGACCGTCAAATAGGCAAAGGCGTCACCGGTCGGGTTGTCCACCGGATACCGGCAATCGCCCAAAGCCACATCCAGACCAAAGATGGGCTGCGTTGCGCCATTCTGCATTTCCACATCGATGGTCTGGCCATTGACCTTGTCCAGCCCCCGCAATATCGCGCCGGGGCCGGATTGCACCTTCTGCTGCGCCGCCGCGCCGGTCGCCATCAGCGCCAGAGCTATCAACGCACAACGCATCATTCGTCGCCGCTTCCGGCCACAAATTTGACCAACAGTGAAATCAGGCTGACCGCGCCCTGCGTGTCCTCGATCTGGTCGCCGGGTTCAAAGAAGAACGGCGATCCGCCGGGCATCACCTCGACGAAATTGCCGCCCAGCAGCCCTTCGGACGAGATCACGATGGCGCTGTCGTCCGGCACAAGGATGCTGTCGGCAATCGAGAACGTTGTATCGGCGCGATAGGTGTCCGGGTTCAGGCTGACATTGGTCACGGTGCCGATTTTGACACCGGCCAGACGCACATCGGTGCCGACCCCAACCCCTTCGAGCGAACGGAATGACGCGCCCAGCTCATACCCGGCGCTGCTTTGCGACAGGCCGGTGGATTGACTGGCGTAAACGCCAAATGCGACGGCGCACGCCAATACGGCACCGCCGACAACGACTTCGGTCCAGTTGTGGGTCGACATACTCGCCTCGTTTATTCCGGGCTCCAGGCCTCGTAATCTTTACGCTCAATCGGGTCGGCCCGGCGCAGCGAGCCTGCGGGCGCATAGGCCAGCGCAGTGCCCGTCAGGTTTTCCTGATGCGGTTTTTCCCAGGCTTTGTGCTTTAGCGGCTTGTCCGTCGGCGGCTCATCCCAGGTCCGGTGCAGCCAGCCATGCCAATCGGGATCGATCCGGCTGGCCTCGGCCTCGCCATTGAAAATCACCCAGCGCTTGCTGTCATCGGCGGTGCGATAAAAGACATTGCCTTCATCGTCTTCGCCGACTTTGACGCCCTTGCGTGCAGTGAATATCTGCGTGTTCAGGGTGGCCCCGTTCCACCAGGTCACGGCCCGCAAAAGAGTGTTAACGATTCCCATCATCTGACTCCGGCATTTCGGTTGAGTGAAGGTATGGACCAAAGGCTCGCCAAGGTCCAGTGCAACGGGGGCGGCTGCGTCACTCCGGCAAAGCGGCGGTCACTTCGATCTCGATCCGGTCTTCGGGCGTAATCAGGTTGCATTCGATCACTGTTGCCGCTGGCGGATTGGAGCCGAACGCGTCCCGTAGCAAAGGCCAGCAGAGCTCGAACTCAGACATATTCGGCAGATAGTAATTCACCCGCACGACCTCTGCCATCGACGCGCCAGCCTCGGACAGGGCGCGTTCGATTGCGTCCAGAGCGGATTTGCATTGACCAACGATATCCCGGGGCCGGTCATCGCCTTGCGCGCATGTTCCAGCCACAAAAACGAACCCATTGGCGACAACCGCGCGACAATAGCCAACCTTCTCTTCGTATTCGCCGCCGGAGTGAATGCGTCTGATCATCTGGTTCTCTCTGTTACGTCCCTTCGCCCGCGCCGAGAAGGCTGTACAAAAGCGAGGCTCTGCCTCGCGCTCCGGGATATTTGTGGACAGATGAAGTCCGGATCCCCTGCTTCATCTGTCCACAAATATCCCGGGGGAGGCGCGGCTTGCCGCGGCGGGGGCAGCGCCCCCCTGACCCGGGCATTTTTAAGAAACAACCCAGTCGGATTAACCCGCCGAGGCCGATTCCGCCGAGTCCTCGTAGATGATCAGGGGCTGCTTGTCGGACGTCACCGCCTCTTCGTTCACCACAACCTCGGTCACGTTTTTCATGCCGGGCAGTTCGAACATCGTGTCCAGCAGAATATCCTCGAGGATCGACCTCAACCCGCGCGCGCCGGTTTTGCGTTCGATCGCCTTCTTGGCGATGGCTTTCAGCGCGTCGTCGGTAAAGGCCAGTTCTGCATCTTCCAGTTCGAACAGGCGCTGGTATTGCTTGACCAGAGCGTTCTTGGGCTTCGTCAGGATCGTGACCAGAGCGTCTTCGTCCAGGTCTTCGAGCGTTGCCAGAACCGGCAGACGGCCGACAAATTCCGGGATCAGACCGAATTTCAGCAGGTCTTCGGGTTCCAAATCCTTGAAGATCTCACCCACGCCACGCTCGTCATTGTCGCGAACGTCAGCACCGAAGCCCATGGCCGAGCCCTTGCCACGCTGCGCGATGATCTTGTCGAGACCTGCAAAGGCGCCGCCGCAGATGAACAGGATGTTGGTGGTGTCCACCTGCAGGAATTCCTGCTGCGGATGCTTGCGCCCGCCCTGAGGCGGAACCGATGCCACGGTGCCTTCCATCAGCTTCAGCAGCGCCTGCTGTACACCCTCGCCCGATACGTCACGCGTGATCGAGGGGTTTTCGGACTTGCGCGTGATCTTGTCGACCTCGTCGATATAGACGATGCCGCGCTGCGCGCGTTCGACGTTATATTCGCTGGCTTGCAGAAGTTTCAGAATGATGTTCTCGACATCCTCACCCACGTAACCAGCTTCGGTCAGCGTGGTTGCATCCGCCATTGTGAACGGCACATCCAGTATGCGCGCCAGCGTCTGGGCCAGCAGGGTCTTGCCGCAGCCGGTCGGACCGATCAGCAGGATGTTCGACTTGGCCAGTTCAATATCGCTGCCCGCTTTCTGCGCATGGTTCAGGCGTTTGTAGTGGTTGTGCACCGCAACCGACAGAACCCGCTTGGCGGTGGCCTGACCGATGACGTAGTCGTCCAGAACCTCGCAGATATCCTTGGGCGTCGGCACACCGTCCGAGGATTTCAGCCCGCTGGCCTTGGTCTCTTCCCGGATGATATCCATGCACAGCTCGACACACTCATCGCAGATGAACACGGTCGGTCCCGCGATCAGCTTGCGGACCTCGTGCTGGCTTTTGCCGCAGAAGCTGCAGTAGAGCGTGTTCTTGCCGTCGCCGCCTGAATTCGTCGCCATGATCTACCTTTCGGGCTCCATCCTTAGCCGCCCTAATTCGGGCCGCTTGCCGCCTGTTGGTGCAGCTTAGGGCAGCACCGGGGCGGCTACAATCTCAAAATCGCACCTCGCGCCGGTGGCGCGAGGATTTGAACTCAGGCCTCGTCCGTATCGATTTTCGCACGGTTTTCGACGATTTCGTCGATGTGGCCCCATTCCTTGGCCTCTTCCGGGCTCATGAAATTGTCGCGGTCCAGCGCTTTTTCAACCGCCTTTTTAGTCTGACCGGTATGGCGCACGTAAATGTCATACAGGCGATCTTTCAACTTCTGCGTCTCGGCCGCGTGGATCATGATGTCGCTGGCCTGACCCTGATAGCCGCCGCTTGGCTGGTGCACCATGATCCGGCTGTTGGGCAGCGAAAAACGCATCCCGGTTTCGCCACCGGCCAACAGAACCGACCCCATCGAGGCCGCCTGACCGATCACCAGTGTCGAACATTTCGGCTTGATGTACTGCATTGTGTCGTAAATCGACAAACCGCTGGTCACGACCCCGCCGGGCGAGTTGATGTAGATCGAGATTTCCTTGTTCGGATTCTCTGCCTCAAGATGCAGCAGCTGGGCGACGACCAGATGGCTCATCCCGTCGTGAATCGGACCGTTGATGAAAATGATCCGCTCTTTCAGCAGACGCGAGAAAATGTCGTAGGCGCGTTCGCCCCGGCTGGTCTGTTCGACCACCATGGGGACGAGCGTATTCATGTAAGTGTCTACTGGATCGAACATTCGGAACCTGCCTGCTTTGCTATGGATCGGGACGTTACCCCAACAAGAGTTACCCGAGTCTTAGTGTCGCCACCGGGGGGCTGCAAGGGGGGCCGCCGGTTTCGCTTGCCTATTGTGGTTATCCTTCCCGCCGGGCACTGAAATCGGTGGTCCGGGGGCAGCGGCAGCCCCGCTGTACAAGATCGGGCATCGGCAAGTTCCAGCCAGCTTCCGTTCTCTCATCACGGTATTTTGATTCATGCATATGGAATTAAATGTACGAAACTTGTACTTAGGTGGCCCGTCCAACGCGACTTGGGTTAAGGAAACAACGCCCGCGCAAGGCGGGCTCGAAGGAACAGAAGAAGATGGCACTGCCACAGTTGTCCCCGGACATGTCCAAACACGACCTTGACCGTATGGTCGGCAACGCAACCCGCGCATCGAATTTCCTGAAGGCGATCAGCCATGAAGGACGGCTGATGATCTTGTGCCACCTTGTATCCGGCGAAAAATCCGTAACCGAACTCGAGGAACTGCTGTCCGCCCGGCAGGCCGCCGTTTCCCAGCAATTGTCGCGCCTGAGGCTCGAAGGGCTGGTCACACCGCGCCGCGAAGGCAAGGCGATCTACTACCGGCTTGCAGACGACCGCCCCCGCCGCATGCTGGAAGTGGTCTACGAACTGTTTTGCAACGACGGCAAGGACTGAGACTTGGGGGCCCGGGGGCTTTGACCTCGATTGCTGCCAAACTGTGGGACACCGCAGGCCCGTCTGCCACTCCGGCAATTCAATATTCACCCAAGGCAGCAGCGTCTCCAAAATACTGGTTCCCCGCAAAAAAAGGTGCTACCGAAAAGAAGATCGAGCACTGAGGAGACGAGTATGATCCGCGCAATTCTGATTGGCCTGAGCCTGTTTGCCCTGACCGCCTGCGAAACCGCAAAAGGTGCCGGCAAGGATATCGAGAAAGCCGGCGACGCGATCCAGGACGCCGCCACGGACGTTCAGGAAAACATCTGATCAAAGCCCATATATTGCGGGGTCAGAAAACAAGCCCGCGATATATGGTTGCTTCATGGCCGCAAACCCGCTAATTCTATCCATACAGGTGCATAGACGCGGCATTGCATCATCTGACGCTAAATCGGGGCTCTTTTGCACACGCAGAAGAGCCCCGTTCCCATTCCGAAGGGGGTGAGGGGTAGCCTGTATGAAGCCGTGGAACCGGCAAAAGAAAAGGCGTCAGGTGCGCAGACGCGGTCTTTGCATGCATCCTTTCGGACACTCCTGACGCCTTACCGGGCCGACGAGCCCCGAAGGACACCCCGATCCAGTCGCCCCAGCCCCCGAAAGGACTGCAGCCGCCGCTGTGAACCCGAGGGTCATCGCGGCATGCTCAGGCCGTCTGAGAAGCTGATCACTCGAACACGGGGCCAGCCCCCTATCCGAACAACCAACTACCGGTAAGCCTCTGCCGAACAAGAAAAATCCTAAGATCCAACCTCTTCGACCAAGACCCCCTGGCCTTTGCGTTCCACCTTTGGCTCCGAAGAACCTGTGCGGTAACGGGACTGTTACATTACGCCCGGCAACCGGCAAGAAAATAGCACTGCAGCATGAGAATTAGACGGGGATAAGATGTTGGTATCCGCCGGGATAGCTTTGTGGATAAGCCGAGAAGTTCTGGCACCAGACGGGTTTGGTGAGGGAAAAGTTCCAAAGCGGTTTTCGCGCCTCGAAATCCACCGATGCTGCGGGTGCAAACAGTGCGTTGGGCCGGATTTGCGGGACTAACGTGTTGCACGGCCCCCTGACGACTCGAATCGCATGTCGAAATCGGGGCCGGGCAGCAGACACACCACCGCGCGAAGCCGCGCTGAAGGTTCGCGAGATCTAGATGCCCCGTGCCAAGGAACGCCGCATTCTTGCACAAGGCCATCCGAACCTTTTCGCGGACGGTGCACTGGCCGCCCGGCCCGTCTCCTCCCCTTGGAGACACTGTGTTTTGAGAAGCGCCCCGACCCGACCGGGATTACCTACTACGTTCTGCCGCAGTCTTGGATCAACGGCAGTCTGTACCCCCTACAGCCGGTCGGGCCAGAGACGCTTCAGTTCACCTGACGTTCCAGAACGGTGCTGTAGGTCGTTCCGGACCGCAGGCTACGGAAATCGGCGTAAATCTTGCCATCCTCGTACCGCGCATCGATCAGCGCGTTCACTCCGATCGCCGGTTCGGGCGAGCTTTCGACGATCCCGATGCTGCCCGACCCGTCCAGACTGACGGTGCCGGTGGCCTCGTACACGGTCCAGTCATCGGCAGCATTGCGGCGCCACATGCTGGGCCCCCAGAACACATTGTCCTGCTGCTTTTCGATCTGAAGCACCCATTCCGCGCTGTTGAAGCGGGGCGCATCGCCGGTGGTCAGGTTCGAGGGCGACACGGTGGTATACGCGCCCGCCCATGTGCCGCGCAGATCGGGCGAAGCATCGGCCAGCGCGGCCGTTCCAAGGGTGAGGGACGCGGCCAGAGCGGCTGCTCCGGCAGTCATGTATCTGGTCATTGGCTCTCTCCTCCAAAGGTCTGGGCCTTGCTGGCCTGCTGAACAGATCGGGAGGCACCGAGCCGCTTACAACATATCTAAAGCAGACTTCATCTTGGGTTCAGCTACGCGTTAGATCGCGGTCAGGCCCATGCCAGCGCGGTGCCAACAAGGACCAGAGCGATGCCCAAAACCTCACGGTACGAGAAATTCTCGCCGAACAGAAAGTACGAGGCGATGGCGATCAGGATGACCTCGGCCCCCAGAATGCCGGTATAGATGATCCCCAACCGCTCCTCGCGCAGCGCGGCCAGTTCCAGCGTCGCGGCTGCCAGCAGAGCTGCGACGATCAGCAGCCCGAGGCCGATACCGGGGATTTTCCACCAGAACTTCATCGCGATCATGGCAACGGAATAAAGACCAGCCGATCCGAGGGCGATGAAGGGGATCATGGACGCGGACATTGGAGCCTCCGAAGGAGTGTTTCCATTGCGTCAACAATAGCAGGTGGGAGGGGTTGAGGATGTGAGGTGGGTCACAACTGGTCGACGCGGTGGGACACTTTCCTGAGTGTGAGAGACACGACAGAAAATGCAACTTCGTGGCTTAGGTCAGTGCTACCACAAAAAACTAAGTAAAGGCAATAAATTCGGCTGGTGGCCTTGCCGAGTTGTTGTGAGTTCAACGTTCTCCGCAATGCCTACTCAACATATTGTACAAGAAGAGAAGAGTTTACAAATATCGGTTGCTTAGGGTCAGGACCCATTGATTTCTGTATGTCGGCGTGATTCACCGGTCGAAAATCGAGCGGTGATATGAGCGATCTATATTGGTTGGA
>NZ_JBQFXS010000026.1:0-46064 GCF_056541025.1 Ruegeria sp. AK4 | reverse complement strand
ACCTGTTCCAAGTTGTAGTCTACACTGCGCAGTCGCAGAAGGTCTCGACCTGTGCAAAATTCTAAGTCAGAACGAGCGACGGACGACTACGACACACTTAATTTCTTTGTTCGACACCGTGGGCGCAACTGCCTGCAAGTTTCGCGCACGCAGCGAACGGCGGGTTCGACGGGCCGCTTCGCAGCATCAGTTGGCAAAGCTCAATGACCGGTAAGGGCCGTCTTCGACGTATATTGACGCCAAGCGAACTCCGATGCTGTGCTTGCTCGAAGGTCGGCACCGAGCCCTTTTGGACCTACTAGTGGACAGGCCGAATCCATTCGATAATCTTCTCGTTCATACGCGCAGAGGAACTTAGCAATGCATCCGACAGAAAAGATCGTTCGGCAATTCCACGAATCTTGGGACATGCGTAATCCCGAACGCGGCGTCGCTGTTATTGCGAGCGACTGCCAATTTGAGGATGTCGCACGTGGCGAGAGCCAGATCGGGCCTGAGGGCTATCGAATGGACTATGAACGCTGGCGACGCGCGTTCCCCGACGGAGAGGTTAAGGTCACCAACGTGGTGGTCGATGGCGACAGAGCGGTGGTCGAGTTTATCAATCGCGGAACGCATACCGGCCCTCTTGAATCCTCGCTTGGATCTTTCAAGCCGACAGGTAGCTGGCAAGAGACTCGATATTGCAGCGTTATGCGGGTCAAAGATGGCAAGGTAGTTGAAGGTCGAGATTACTACGACGCAGCTTCTATAGCTCGGCAGCTAGGTCTGGTGCCATAACAACATAATTCGAGACCTATCTTTATCTGCTTAGCGATCTTTTAGCGCCCATTTTTTCCGCTTGGCGGCTGTTTACCCGAACTTGTCGAATGACCAAACAGAGCCCAAGGCAGACAATTTTGTTCCGAGAATTGCGCATTAATATACGATTGTTCATGCTGGTGGCATAAGCACGAAGTAAATTTGGAGGGGTTAGAATGGCTACCTATGCGGGCTTTGCGGAATTGGAAACGAAAGGTTGGTCTGACGATACAATTTCATCAGGCTACGTGACTATGTTCTCCGCAGCGAGTGACATGGCCATTCCTTCGATCTTGGCAAGTATTGGCAGCAATGAAAGAGTTCTCGATCTCTGTTGCGGACAAGGCAATGTCACCGAAGCAATTGCCAAGGCCGGGCGCTCAGTAACTGGGGCAGATTTCTCTGCAAAGATGCTTTCGCACGCACGCGATAGATTTCCAGCCGGAGAATTCATTGAAGCTGACGCACAAGACCTGCCTTTCGACGATGGGAGCTTTGAAAGTGTCGTCTGCAGCTTTGGTTTAATGCACGTTCCCGATCAGCCAAAAGCACTTTCGGAAATTCGCAGGGTTCTGAAGCCTCATGGGCAATTCATTATGACGTCATGGTGTGGTCCGAATGTCTCCCCGGTCTTTCAGGTATTTTACAGCTGCGTCCAAGAACACGGTGACCCTTCTGTTAAGATGCCTGACAGCCCGAACTTCCATCAATTTGCAAATCAGGAAGCGGCAAGATCTATTTTGTCGGATGCGGGGTTCGATGTGGAAACTCAACAACAGATCGACTGCTTCTGGGTATTGGATAGTCCGGAATCCCTAGCTGAGATTTTCCAGAACGGGGCTCCTCGCGGTGGCTACTTGCTGTCGCAGCAACCAACAGAGAACAACTCGGCAATCAAGGCAGCGGTGGCCGAAAAAGTTCGCGAACGCTTCGGTCACGGCGACAAGTGGCACGCGCCGCTTCCTGCATCTTTGATCGTCGCCCGCGCCAGGTAACAAAGGCGGACAACGACGGCTTCGTCGCCGAGCCGCCGTTAGACACGTCGGACTTGCTTGTGAACCTGACCGGAAACGTCGGATGACCGCTCGGAGCCCTCCCCGGTCATTTCACTTTCGTACTGCGAGCGCAAACGTCACCAAAATTGCTGCACCAGCATGGAACCTTAGCAATGTAACGCGCACAAACACCTGCCATTCGTTCAGGAGGCAGCGGGCCGTGTACAGGACGTTTGTTGTTTATAGAGGTTCTCGAATTTCGCTGCGGGTGCGGGAAGCCTACTTTGGTCGATGAAGCCCGTTGCCAACAAAAAGAACGAAGGGGGCCGAAGCCCCCTTGTTGAGACTTAGCTTACATCATGCCGCCCATGCCGCCCATGTCGGGCATGCCGCCTGCGGGGGCAGCACCCTCTTTGGCGGGCTTGTCAGCAACCATCGCTTCGGTCGTGATCAGCAGGCCAGCGACCGAGGCCGCGTCTTCCAGAGCGGTCCGGACAACTTTGGCCGGGTCGATGACGCCGAACGAGAACATGTCGCCATATTCTTCGGTCTGCGCGTTGAAGCCAAAGGACGCGTCCGAGGATTCGCGAACTTTGCCAGCAACAACCGCACCGTCGACACCTGCGTTCTCGGCGATCTGACGCAGAGGCGCTTCGATTGCTTTACGAACGATGTTGATACCTGCGTCCTGATCAGCGTTTGCGCCTTTCAGAGTCTCCAGAGCTTTACCGGCCTGAACCAGCGAAACGCCACCGCCAACAACAACGCCTTCCTGAACGGCAGCGCGAGTTGCGTTCAGAGCATCGTCCACACGGTCCTTACGCTCTTTTACTTCAACTTCGGTCATGCCGCCGACGCGGATAACGGCAACACCGCCAGCCAGTTTGGCAACGCGCTCTTGCAGCTTCTCACGGTCGTAGTCCGACGAGGTTTCTTCGATCTGAGTGCGGATCTGAGCAACACGTGCTTCGATCTCGGCTTTCTCGCCCGCACCGTCGACGATGGTGGTTTCGTCTTTGGTGATTTCGATCTTCTTGGCGGTGCCCAGCATGTCCATGGTGACGGACTCGAGCTTCATGCCCAGATCTTCGCTGATGACCTGACCACCGGTCAGAATTGCGATGTCCTGCAGCATGGCTTTGCGGCGATCGCCGAAGCCCGGTGCTTTGACAGCAGCAATTTTCAGGCCGCCGCGCAGTTTGTTGACAACCAGAGTCGCCAGCGCTTCGCCTTCAACGTCTTCAGCAATGATCAGCAGCGGCTTTTGCGACTGGATCACCTGCTCCAGCAGCGGAACCATCGGCTGCAGCGAGGACAGCTTCTTTTCGTGCAGCAGGATCATGCAATCGTCGAGTTCCGCGATCATCTTGTCTGCGTTGGTGACGAAGTAAGGCGACAGGTAGCCACGGTCGAACTGCATACCTTCGACAACGTCGGTCTCGGTTTCCAGACCTTTGTTTTCTTCGACGGTGATGACGCCTTCGTTGCCAACCTTTTGCATCGCGTCTGCGATCTGCTGGCCGATTTCGGTTTCGCCGTTGGCCGAGATGGTGCCAACCTGAGCAACTTCAGCGCTGTCTTTAACTTCACGCGAAGCGTCTTTGATGCCTTCGACAACCTTGGCAGTTGCCAGATCGATGCCGCGCTTCAGGTCCATCGGGTTCAGGCCAGCAGCAACCTGCTTCAGACCTTCGCGAACGATGGCTTGAGCCAAAACGGTTGCAGTGGTGGTGCCGTCGCCGGCTTCGTCATTGGTGCGGCTGGCGACTTCTTTCACCATCTGCGCGCCCATGTTTTCGAACTTGTCTTCCAGTTCGATTTCCTTGGCCACTGTCACACCATCCTTGGTGATGCGTGGCGCACCGAAGGATTTGCTCAGAACCACGTTGCGGCCTTTCGGGCCGAGGGTCACCTTGACCGCGTCGGCCAATATATTGACCCCGCGCAGCATGCGGTTGCGGGCATCGGTAGTAAACTTGACGTCCTTTGCAGCCATTTGGCTTGCTCCTTAGATAACTCTTTGTTGTATCCAGATGTTGTGTCGGGTCAGGCAGCTTTCGCCGCTGCAGAGTTCTCGACGATACCCATGATGTCGCCTTCTTTCATGATCAGCAGCTCTTCACCGTTGATGTTCACTTCGGTGCCGGACCATTTTCCGAACAGGATACGGTCACCGGCCTTAACGACCATTGCGATCAGTTCGCCGTTGTCTTTGCGTGCGCCTTCGCCGGTTGCAACGACTTCGCCTTCGCTGGGCTTTTCTTTAGCGCTGTCAGGAATGATCAGGCCGCCTGCGGTTTTGGCGTTGCTCTCAACGCGACGGACCAGCACACGGTCATGTAGAGGTTTGAATGCCATCTTTGTAGCTCCTCAATTGGCAATTCAACAAGTTAGCACTTTCGACTATGGAGTGCTAACAGACGAGATTTTGGGATGTGAAAGCATAGTTTCAAGAGACATGATTGAAAATTTTTTTGGCTTTGTGAGGCTGCAATATAAACATTAGTATTCAATAGCTTAGGAATGCTATAAGCATTGGCGAAGACGCGCCCAGGCCGACGCGAAATAATTGACCGATTGCCGGCCGAGATAGATTCAAACCGCGCCGCGTTGCACGTATGAAAAGAGCAGAAAACGGTCCGCTGTATGTATTGCTCACCGGAAGGCCGGGCCATGCGCCCATACCGTCAACGAGTATCGCTCGCCCTGCTCAACCGGCGTCACCTGGTGTAGCAAGAAGCTCGGAAAAACCGTCGCGCTTCCCTGATATCGACTGGCTGTCACTGCATAGGCATCTGGCATGATTTCCAGATCACCCCCGTCATACAATCCGGGTTTGCTGAGCTGAACAATTAGCGTCAATTTTCGTTTTCGAGCGGTCGGGCTATCTCCGATATCGGAGTGCCAAGAGAAATGGCCACCATCTGAGGCTTTGTAGCAGGCGACCTGCGGGCTCTCGGAGAATTCCCGCAGATCAAAGTCAAACCTATCAGTGTTGGAGCGACGCACCAGACTAATCAGACGCGCCATTACCCACCCGGTGCCGGTGACGTCGTCCAACCAAGTCACATCGCACTTGCGCAAGTTGTGATCTCTGTTCTGGCCGACCAGCAATGCATCATTTGCAGGGACCCGCTTTGATGAGGCAACAATTTGCTCGCATTCCCGCGCCGTGAAAGCGCCGGGAATCGAATGTACTTCCATCATTCTGAACACCATTTCCAGACTGTCGTTGGATATTGCGGCAACGCGCATGTGTCGCTGCGCCGTTTTCGACCAAAGTGTTCGAAAGCGACGTCTTTTTTCTTTTTTGGGCAGAAAGTTTCGTGGCGTCGAGGCCCCAAGGCTACGTGCCCGTTCAACCGCCATTCATCCTGGATTTCAGAATAGCAAATATACGCACGACCAAAGTGTCACGTCGCATTCAAACCAGGAGTGGCATCATTGCGGTGGCCAGACTCAGGACGAGGAAAAATCCCGCCATATCCGTAATGGTCGTTAGCAAGGGACCGCTGGCGACCGCTGGGTCCTGACCGATGCGCTTCAATAGCAAAGGCAGGACACCGCCGATTGACACAGCTATGATTGTGTTGAGCCCAAGCGCGCCGCCGATGACCAGTCCCAGAAACGGGTTGCCTTTCCAGAGCCATGCCACGACGCCGATCAGAAGTCCCAGAACGAACCCGTTGATCACGCCGACCGACACCTCCTTTATCCACACCCGCATGGCGTCGATGGGCCGCACGAGGCCAAGCGAAAGCTCGCGCATGCTGACGGCGACGGCCTGATTGCCCGAACAGCCACTCATGTCCGATACCATCGGCAGGAACACGGCGAGCGCGATCACGGCGGCAAGCGTTTCTTCATAGGCGGCGATTACGCTGGCTGCGATGACGTTGAGGACGATATTGGCCGAAAGCCATTGAAGCCGCCGCCGCGCCCGAAGTGGCAGCGGCATCGAGCGAAGTTCATCACCGAAAACACCCTGACGTTTCAGGTTGGCCGATTCCGCGCGTTCCAGTAAGGCTTCATTTACTGCAGAGCGGGAGATGACGCCGACCAGATGCCCGTCCGCTTCGACAACAGGCAGCCCCAGGAACGGATGTTCATCGAAGAGGTCCTCCAGATCCTCCAGTGGCAGGGTCGCCGGGACCGTGATTGGAGGCACCATGATATCGGTGAGCTGGGCGCTACGTCTGGTGGACAGAAGGCCGCGCAGCGAGACGACGCCAGTCGGTGCGCCATTTGCATCCAGAACATAAGGGTGCTGGCCCCGGTAGCGTTCGAGATCGAATTCCTCGTCGGCAAACCGCCTGAGTACCTTTCCCACTGTGTCGGTTTCGGAAAAGGTGAAGGCTTCCGCAACCATGAGGCCGCCGGCCAGATCATCGTCATATTCGACCAGACGCCGTACATCCGCAGCGTCTTTTGGGTCCATGCGGGCGAGGATCGCCTCGGCGTCCGCGTCTTCGAGCTCACCGATGACGTCGGCCTGAACATCCGAATCCAGTTCTTCGATGACTTCTGCTGCCTGCTCCGTCACCATGTGTTCGACCAGATCGACCGCCAGCGCGTTTGGTGCTTCTTCAACGAGTTCGGCGGCAAGTTCCGGTGGCAGCAATGACAGGGCGGCGCTCCGCAGCTCCACCGGCAGATTGAGTAATTCGCGCAGAGCGTCACTTAGGGGCAGCGGATCAAGCAAGTTTGCAAGTGCAGCCCCATCGCCGTCTGACAAGGCCTGCTGCAGTTGCGCTTCAATATCCCCAGGAATGGTGTCTGTGCCGCTCATCTTCGTCTCTTGGGTAAAGGGTCTTGCTGACGGTGTCGTACATGAGGGCGACGCGCTGTTTCACATTGCGGCACCGACCAGCGCGGATGTTGGAATGCGGGCTGACGTGATTGCCAAACAGCTTGAAGGCGATCGGATGTTCGAAGAAGTCGAGATAGTTTAGGAGGTCGTGACGAATTGATAAAAAACGCGGGGCGGACGTCCCGCCCCGCGCCAGTCTACGAGATTGCACCCAATCTGCGACTCGCCTTTACCTCCCAAACAGCGAGCGCGATCAGCGCCGATCCCGATAGCCATGCATTTGCCGTTGCCACAATGTGGCCGGTGAAGTTCAGCGCCGCAGGAGCGGCGATTAGCGCAAACCCCAGTGCCGATACCGGAGCCACCCGTGCGAGAAGGTGGCTCCGGTCGCCAGCGCCAGCCATGACCAAGGCACCAAAGCCAGCGGCCATGAAGACGAGAGCTTCAGATTCAGCCATACCCTGTAACAGGGTTTCCTGACGAAACAGGAGAAATGGGGACAGAACCAGCCAGATACCCATCGCTGCAAGCAGCCATTTGTGGGGTGGGATTGGCTTTCTCATGACCGTGACGACCTTTGCCTACTGATCCTCTGCGGGACCAGGGAGAAGCTCTGCATCGACAGCGGCAATCCACTCGTCGTCATTGATGAAACCATCGGCATTCGCGTCGATCTCCAGGAAGAGATCATCCGAGACTTCAGGATACTTGGTCTGAAGCTCTGCCAGCGACGCCAAGCTATCACCGTCCATATCAAGATCGGCAGGCATTGCGAATGCCGGAAGGGCAAACACCGAAGAGAGCAGAGCAACAATAGAAACCCGACTCATTTTTCTTCTCCATGAGAATATGGGCTGCCTTTCATGGCGTGCCCAGTTTGGGGTTGGTGTAGCGCGTGGGCGTCGGTTGGGTTTCTCTGGCACCCAGATTGCAACGGCTCCGCAGATCGGGACCTCCACTACAATATGAGAACGGTTGAAATGCGTTCCGACCTGGTGGGGACACTTTCGCGCTACATGACAAATATGGCACGCACCAATCGTGTTGAATAACGAATTTTTCTCGCGGATAATATCGGATACTTAAATAAGTGATCCATGGACATTGAACTTGCCCACACTTCCTGGCCATTGTTGAAACGGGTACTTTTCTCGACGCTGCGAACAAGGTGCACGTCACCCAGTCTACGGTAAGCATGCGTATTCGAACGCTTGAGCAGTAGCTTGGTCAGCTTGTGTTCGAGCGTGTAAAATCTGGCGCGACACTCACGCCTGCAGGACGGCATTCCCGCATCGCATCAGAAATCTGCTGACCAATTGCAGCCTCACCATTGGCAGAGATTGTGCCGACTTTTGCGATCTCGGTTGTGTCACCAACGGGGGAGACATCGATTTCACTTCGGTCACAACAGCCGCGACGACCTTGTCGATCCCGCGTTTGATACCCATGGGGTTCATGCCCTCTTTGACGATGGCTTGTGCCAGAACAGTGGCTGACCATCGTCAGCACCCTAATGAACGAGTGTCATCTTGCGTTGGATTGCTGTCACTGCAGGGTTGGACGTCTCGGTTAGGATCGCTTTCAGAACGGCCATCACATTCTGGCTCATCTCGCGATCAAAAATTGCGTAGGCGGAATAGGGAATGCGTGGTGCGTCCGTGACAACATCGAACACCAAATCTGACAGGTCTTCGCAGATCAAACGATGCGGGAAATAGCCACTGGCTCCAACGTCCTCCACATAATCGACAACGGCCGGGCTAGCATCCAACTGCAGGTTCGGTGTCACAAGATGTGGAAAGTACAGAAGATGCTCGGCCCTGAACTGCGGACCCCAGTCGAGGAACACATAGGAATTGTCTGGCGATGACTGCTTCTTGTCATGACCCACCAAGACATATTCATCACGAAACAGATGTGCACGTTCACCCACATCAAAGAGCGATGCATCATGCGTAATGACAGCATCCAGGCTTCCAAATTTGAACTGTTGGGCAAGCGTTTCCGGAGTGCCGATGATTGTCTTGATCGCAATCTTTGGTAGCTCTTTTCTGATCCTGAAGAAGGAAGGCAAGAGCAGATGCTCCCACAGATAGGAGGTCGTTCCAATCTCCAGCGCAACTTCGATGTCTTCTGGCAACGCAACTTCCAGTTTTGCCTTTGTCCAGGTGCGTATCAACGCCCTAGCATGCGGCAGGAAATGCCGACCAGCTGACGTCAGATTTGGGGCAGATCCGTTTTCCTTGAAAACCTGCTTGCCCAACAGACGCTCCATAGCTGCGATTTAATCGCGCACCGTCGCTTCCTCCAGGCTCAGTCTTGCCGCGGCCTTTCGGAAACTGCCGGTTTCGACAATCGCGACAAATGCTCGTGCAAACTTAATATCCATCTAGCTACTTCCATGCGTTCCGGAATGGTCCAAAGGAGTGAGGGGCGGTTTCCCACCCCTCGGTAAAAAACTTACTAAGAACTCAACTCGGTTTGAGACTTCACCAGTGCAATTCACCAGTGCAAACAGAGTTGTCACCAAAACACCAAGACCGATCAGTCCGGTGTGCCATGCCGCCGAGGCGTTACTGGAAAACCAGAACAACCAGGGCGATATGATCAGTCCGACTCCGAGAACGCCACCTATGGCCATCTGAATTGCTCGGTGCTTCTTGTAGCTGGCACCCGCGATAAAATGGGCAAGCAGGCCGAATGCCATCAAGGTCACCGCTTCATTGGTTACCACACCTCGAAACAGGGAGGGCTGGTTGAACATCAAAAAGGGGGACAGGATCAACCAGAGCCCAAATGTGGTATCGAGCCATCGGAACAGATCAAATGTTTACATGGCAAGCGTTCACCGGTCGGCTTTATGTGTCGTCGTCGCGGTCAGCGATCAATTCGGCATCGATGGCAACGAGCATCTCTTCGTCATTGACGAGACCGTCACCATCAGTGTCGATTTCCTGAAACACCTCTTCTGTCAGGTCAGGGTAGACCACCTGAAGTTCCGCCATCGACGCGAAGCCGTCGCCATCCGTGTCAACATCGGCGGTCATTGCGCCAGCCGTTGTGGCAAGAATAGAAGCGAGGAAAATAGCGTAGAAAAAGCAATTCATTGTATTCTCCTTTCTCGATTGGGCTGCCCTCAAGCAGCCCTTGTTGTTTTTGGGGCGATCTCGGAGGCGCTTAGCGATCCGAGTTGTGTCCGGCTTTGGCAGCGCCGACCGTTGGTTTGTCCTTGGACTCCGGTTTCGACGCGGGTTTGGGCTTGGGTTTGGATGTCGATTTCATGTGAAATGCTCCTGATCACAGCGAGCGAGAGTCGCTCGCAGGATCAAATTCTCACATT
Organism: Ruegeria sp. AK4; assembly: GCF_056541025.1. Lineage (NCBI taxonomy): Bacteria > Pseudomonadati > Pseudomonadota > Alphaproteobacteria > Rhodobacterales > Roseobacteraceae > Ruegeria > Ruegeria sp. AK4. Next base: position 36,118 of record NZ_JBQFXS010000026.1, on the reverse strand, counting down.
CGTTCATACTTGAATAACGAATTTAACATGACGATATTATCGTAGATGCAAATAGGTGCCGTATGGATATCGAACTCGCCCGAACCTTTCTTGCTGTCGTCGAAACCGGTAGCTTTCTCGAAGCCTCAGATAAGGTGCACGTTACCCAATCGACGGTAAGCATGCGCATCAGAACCCTTGAACAACAGCTTGGACACCCAGTCTTTGAACGGAGCAAGACAGGGGCAACTTTGACGCCAGCCGGAGTGCATTTTCAGCGGCATGCAGTCACGCTTGTTCGAACGTGGATGCAGGCAAAGCTGGATGCCGCATTGCCTGCCGAACTCTATGCCTCACTTGAAATCGGTGCATTCCCCAGCCTGTGGGATGGGTTTTTGACCACAGCTATGCCAGGCTTGGAGAACACGCTGCCAAACGTGGCCGTCAAAGCGTCCTGGGCCAACGCAGTCGATCTGAACCAGCAAGTCGAAGATGGTATTCTAGACCTCGCAGTCATGTACCGTCCCAGAAATACGATTGGGCTTGTTGCACTGCAACTCTTTGAAGACGAGTTTGTCCTCGTCAGCAGTGACATGGAAAATTTCGAAGATCCGCTCGGTGGACGTTATATCTTTATTGATTGGGGTCCCGAATTTCGGGCGGATCACCTGCTGAACTTCCCTGATCTTATTACGCCGGGATTACATCTGGAGATCGGAACACTTGGACTACAATACCTGATGTCCACTCCTGCGTCGGGCTACTTTCCGCGCCGAATTGTTGAAACAGGCATCAAGGACGGATCATTGTGGTTGGTAGATAATGCGCCTCGGTTTGCCTACGCAGCACATGCAGTATTTAACAAAGAACAAAGCGACAGCTTTCCAGGCCAGGCGGCCACCTATCTTAGGGAATTCGCACGATCCTTGCCGGTCGTTGAAAAGTGAATGCGCTGACATGTACTGCATCAGCGCATCCGATCACAATGCTAGTAGATCATCCCTCCGGTGATGAAACCTCAGGACTGGTCGGTATCACAGCGTCAGTCGCGCCGTCGACGAAGTAGCCGCCGAAGTACGCGGCGGCAACAACAAGAACAACGGTCGCCGCGACACCCGCGATCCAAAGACGTCTGTCTTTCATGGTGAGTGTTGTCATTGCAATGTCTCCTATTGGTGTTTCAAGGACGTTTGGTATGTGAGTGTTTCTATCGCTGAAGCCAAATTTTCGGATAATGCAGCAAAAGATGCCTGCATGCGCTTTTTAGCGGCATGCAGGCTTCATGCCCCCTGTTGGACTCAAGTAGTAGCCGGAAAGCTAGTTCTGGGCGGGTGAACCGTAAAAATCTTCACGCCAGGTTTTGGCGTGTTTCTTGGCAAACTTGCGCATCTGTTTTTTTGACTTCAAGCGAGACAAGATGCTCGTTGGGCTGCGATCCTGGTCGCGGAAATACTTATCTACGGGTTTCTGCTTGGCCATCTCTGATTCCTCAGACCAACGATTGCATCATTGCTCAAAGCTACGCGCGCCACGGAATTCTGAAAAGCGAATTTATCTGCGCGTTGATATTCGTTTTGTCAATACATACTCCTTGGACGCAGTCTTTTTCGGACATCTGGCTCCTAAGTTGACGGGGTGAAATAAAGTTCCCGATACATAGTTAACGATCTCGGTGAACCTGTCGGCGTGGTTTTCTTACGAGGTCTCTTGACGGCAAAGCACCAGTTACCAGTACGTCAACCGCTGATCGTCACAGGGTGGATCGATTTTGTCGGCTTACCTGACCTCTGACAGCTTGACCTGAAGGCTAAGATCGTCTCTGGAGCCTTCCGTGGCTCACCCAGCCGGTGCCAGTAGCGCAATGAATACAGGGAAATTTCCCGCCCTTCACCTGCCTGGGAGCGGCCGTTTTGACTGTTACCAAAACACTCGGCAACTGCGATTGAGATGATAGTAACCCCTGCGATTCTGGCACTTAGTGCGACCGTGTACTGTTCGGCGTCGCCGAGCGCCGACGTACCTCCCAGTATTGCAATTCCCAATGCAATTCCCAAAGCGCCACGAACCCAGCAATAATGTTGCGAATTCAATACTGCTGTCACCAACGCCTGAAAACCTATGGACATCGAAACAAGAACTACCAGGGCCGAGGTTCCAGCGGACGGGCTGGCCTGGCTGAGCATGACGAAGGGGGACAGGAGCAGCGAGAAGCCTGCTGCAGCTAAGAACAGTCTTTTGATCCGTGTGCTGTTAGACATGTGTCAAACACTCTGCGACCTCCTGGCTACGCGTCAGTTACCGGATCAGGGATGAGTTCCTCTCCGACCGCTTCCAGGAATTCTTCATCATTGACGTATCCGTCGTCATCAAGGTCGATCTCTCCGAATAGTTCTTCTGTCACTTCAGGATAAAACGCCTGGATTTCGGCAAAAGACGCCATTCCATCACCATCGGTATCGATTTCTGCGGGCATTGCAAAAGCCGATATCACCATCAGCATCGCGAGTAGTGCACCTATTGATACGCGGCTCATGTTTTTCTCCATGAATGGGGCATCCAAAGGATCCCAGGTTGAGATCTTCATTGTTGATGTAGCGGCCCAAGAGCGGGACCGTGAAACTCCTCACTCAGGCGTCGGCGTCACGAGAGATCGGGTGCGACACTTCTCACAATATCATAGATCGTGTTCCGAACATGTGACTGCTCCTGACCGCTACACAGACAATATGGGGTCAATCGAATTGTTTGAAAAACAAATTTATATTGACGATGATATCGGAATTACAGATAGGTAAGTATGGACATTGAATTTGCACGAACAACCCCCATGGAGGTTGAGACCGGCAGCTTCTTTGGTGCCGCTGAAATTGTGCACATCACACAAGCAACGGTCAGCATTCGCGTTCGTCCTCTGGAATATCAGCTAGGTCAGCCTGTCTTCGAATGCGGGAAGGGCGGAGCAAAGTTAACGCCCGCAGGAAGCCAGTTTCTTCACACACCCGGGCGTTGGTGCGAACCTGGTCTCAAGCACGGCTCAATGTCTCTCTGCCGGTCGCCTGTGACATGTCGTTGGAAATCGGTGCCGTACCGAGTTTGTGGCACAAGCTGCTGATCGATGCGCTCCCGACGCTTCGGGAAGCCCAAACTAAGGTGTTGCATACGCGAGCAAGTACTGCGCCAGCCAATACCCGCAGGGACGATGGCGGCAAAGTCCCACGTCGTTCGCATAACCGGCTACGTGGCGAAGGTACGTTCTCGATCATGGTCGTTGTACGCGGTTTGAACGGCCGCTGTGGCGAGGCTTGCTGTGACAAAACTAATTCAGTGCTGCTCCTGCGAGACGATGCTGCGTCAGCGAAAGCCACAGATCGAATGACAGCAAAGTCCGCATAGCGGTCCCTCAGACAGATCGCAGCGAACGACCGCTTCGAGCCCAAAAGCGACTTCAATTGTTCGCGCAGCGTTCGACGCAAATGGGCGGGAAACAGACCTCCGCAACAGATGGGAGCCTTCGTCTACACGGCAGAAACCTCCTTGTCCCCGACTGGGCCGCCTACTGTGCAGAACGCCTTAGGGTAAAGAATGGAATGTCGACAATCTCCGCCTCGATAAGGCCAATGATTTCTCCTTCGATCGTTGGCATTTCGACTTGCACGGTGTCACCGATTTCAAACTCATTCGCGCGAAGACAGCCAAATGCGATCGCGTGACCGACCGTGGGGCTCCAGCAGTGGCTCGAGGCGCGACCAATTCTATCGCCATTGTAGAATACGCCCGTAGAGCCCCAATAGACGCGGCTTAGTACATCACCAGGTCCTCCATTGCCCTGAGCGAGCATCAAAACATCCTCGGAGCGCAGTTTTAATCCGACGAAGGATTGAAGGTTTTCGTCTGTCACCCGTTTTTCAACAAGAGCCTGTTTGCCGACGAAGTCTCGGTCGCCGTCGAAATCTACAAGCCGCGCCAAACCAGCATCGATGGGAGTAATGTGCAGAGATCCGTCCACGGCGACATTTGCAGTTCTGTGGTCGGGGCCGCTTCCAGTATAATCGGCCGAGACCAGTATAAGGCCAGCTTCCACACGCGCGGTATCGACCGCAAATTCCCCGGCAGGCAGTGCACCGTATTCCAGCCCAACGGCGTAGATCGCCTGCCACACGTCTGCATCGCCACCAGATGTCCAAACTTCATAACCGCGCTCGCCGGTGAAACCTTGTCGTGCAATTATGACCTCTTGTCCTGCAATGCTGTGAAAGGCCAATTCAGAAAACCCGATATCTTTCCAGTCACCATCAACGGCTTTGGAAAGAATCTGCTGAGATTTTGGCCCTTGAAGTGATAGAATGCCGTAGTCCTTTGTTCGATCGAGGATTTCGACGTTTAACCCTCCCTTTTGGCTTTCATACCATTGCAGGCTGTTTTCACCTGCCACAAGATAGCTGTCCTCGGAGACACGGAAGATTAGACCGTCACCGACCATGTTCCCATCAGTGTCACACCATGGCGAATAGAGACACCGTCTCTCGGTCAACGACTGCACCGGTCGCGTCATCAGTTTATCCAGCAAAGCGCCGGCATCCGGTCCGCGAAACTCTGTTTTGGGAAGGGGTGACATATCAATCAATCCGGCGCTCGTACGAATTGCCGACAGCTCTGCGCGCATCGATGAATAGATGTCGGGCACGACGAAGGAATCCCACGAATACCAAAGGCAGGATGTCACGTGTTCGGCTGTCGCCGTATGGAAAGGAGATCCTGTGAAGTGGTCCGCCATTTGGTTTTCCTAACGACTTTCTGCTTGAAGGTTGCTTTCGAAATCGGGGCTGGTGCCAAAGACACCCGACATCCCCACGAACCCATCGATCCGTTTCACCCGGTCACACCAGCGCCGTATCGCCGGGTAAGGCTGCCGAGAGATGCCACCTTCTTCGGAAAGCGCAACGTAAGGGAAACACGCGATATCTGCGATCGTGGGGGTGGCACCTGAACAGATCCAATTCTGGCCCACACGCTCCGCAAACCAGAGGTGTTCATCCAGAACGCGGAACAGCCGATGGGCACCTGCGCGGGCGGCCTCTACGTCAAGGTCATAAAACATCGCATCGTGCAACCGTGCTGCCGACGCGGTGGTGGTCAGGCTGTCGGCAAAGGCCAGCCATTGCGCAACCTCGCCAATCTGCTCGGGATCATGCACGGGGTACCAAGCGCCGCTTTGATCGTATCTCACGGCCAGATAGGTCAGAATGGCCTGCGCGTCGCGAAACACTTTGCCGCCGTCTTCAAGAATGGGCAGCTGGCCCAGTGGGTTCAGAGCCATCAGCTCGGGCGATTTATGCTCGCCGCCGGGATAAAAATCCACGGTTTGCGTCTGATAGGGCTTTTCTAGAACGTTTAGGAACAGCCGGATTTTGTAGCAATTGCCCGACAGCTCGTAGTCATAGAGTTTCATTGGCAAGCCCTCCTAAACATCCAGAACCAGACGCCGGGATTTCGAGCGTGAAACACAAGTGAGAATTTTTTTGTTCGAGGCCTTTTCACCGTCGGAGAGATAGACATCCTGATGGTCTGGCTCGCCTTCGATAACCGTCGCAAGGCAAGTGCCGCAGGCTCCCTGTTCGCAAGAGCTTGGGATCGCGATCCCGTTTTGCCGAAGAACGTCAAGGATTGTACGCCCCGGGGGCACCTGCAGGGTCAGAGCGGATTTGGCGAGCGCGATTTCAAAACTGCTTGACGTATCTACCACAGTCTCGTTCTTGAAATACTCGAAATGCACCGCCTCTTCCGGCCAGCCGCAATCGCCGGCGATCCGGCGCGCCGATTCCAACATGGGAACCGGCCCGCAAAGGTAGAGGTGGTTTGCGAAGTGATAGTCGCGCAGGATGCCCTTGATCGCCGCCTCGGTGTCCGCCGGGTTCAACCCGAGGTGCGGGATAAGCCCGTCGCCCAGTTGTTCCAAGATGGACTGAAACGACAAATGCGCGCCAGATTGCGCGAAGTAGTGCAGCTCAAAAGGCAACTCTTGCGCGTTAAGAGCCTGGGCCATCGCCAACAGTGGCGTGATCCCAATCCCGCCCGCAATGAGTATGGTCTTCGTTGCATCGCGGCGCAGTGGGAAATTCGCGTGGGGTGCTGACACCGCAAGCACGTCGCCGGCCTGAACCGCGTGGTGCATGCAGGCGGACCCGCCCTGACCGTCAAATTCAAGTTTGACACCGATGGTATAGTGATCCTGCTCTCCGGGCCCGTTGGTTAGAGAGTATTGCCGTGTCATCCCGTTGGGCATGTGAACGTCGATGTGGGCACCTGGCTGCACGGTCGGGAGCGGGCCCGAAGTGCTTTCCAACCTTAACGCCATGACCCCGTCAGATGTCTCCCACTTCTCGGCTACTCGGACGCGCAAGGTGGCCTTGGGTCCATATTTTGAGCGGCTTGGCATCTCGGCCAGTTCGGCGTCGACTTTGGAATAGGTCACCTCAATCGGTGGCTCTACAGGATGCAAAGCGGCCTCTGCCTCTATCGCATCGCGCAAGGCTGCAAGCTCGGTGTTGTGCTTGCGCAAAAGCGCCATCTCGTCGCCTACGGGGGCAATCAGGACGCCGCGTAGAACAGATCGGTTCGCATCCACGGGCTGGATAAAGAGGAGCATACCGGTGTCGGCGTTTACATAGTGCAGCATCGTCTCAGAGCTGTCCTCGGCATTTAGGCGCATCCGGCCCTCGGGGCGATGATTTTTGGCGTGGCGCTCAACAAGCGCGGGCGCTGCATTGACCGGTATGGGGCGGAGAACCAGAGATTCCTGGCCCTGCAAACCGTCCGGCAGTTGAAAGGCCGAAATCGGATCAATGGCAGACCAGATCATGCCGCACGCCTCAACGGTCTGATAGGTGTTGTTGCAAATCGTGCGCGCCGGTGCATCGGCCGGGTGGGCCGGGATGTAGGTACAACCGGCTGTGCGGTTGGCATAACGCCATCCATGATAGACGCACCGCAATTCGCGACCTTCGTTCAGGCCGATGGTCAAGCGTACACCTCGATGCAAGCATCGGTTTTCCCAGACATTGACGTTTCCGTCATCGGCACGCCAGATGGCCATTTCGCGCCCCCAAAGCTGGCCATGATAAACGTGCCGCAAGGGAAGGTCGCTGCTGGAAGCGACAGGATACCAGTGTTCAAGATGCTCTGACATAATCGCTCGCGGGTTCAGGAGGAAACGGGAATAACGCCGTAGGTAAGTCCTTTACGGCTCAGCCAGCGGCGAAATGCTATGGCTGTCTTATCCGCGCGGATCGGCGTTTCCGCGCGTGGGTCCAGGGGCAGCCTCTTGGGATACTGGTTTTCCAGGATGGGCTTGTCCTGCCCGAAAATGGTCTGCTGGAAGTACCGATGACTCTCGGCGGGGTTTCCATCGTCGAGCACGCACATGCCTGTGTGCGCGCGGACGTATTCTTCGCCCATCGGCTGAAGGAACATGTAAACAACGTCCATCCGCTCTTCGTCGATTGGGCTGGACTTGTAAAGAAGTGCGCAATTCACATGCGGTACGCGGTAAATGTAGTCGACCATCGCCCCACCTTCAGATGAGAGCGCAGCTTGTGGCTGGTAAAACTGGCATTGAGTGGCAATGACCTCGTCTCGGGTCTCATCGACGTCGACCTGGTATTCCTTGACCTCAGTGTGGGGCTCCTCACCTAGAATGCCGGTATGGACAAAGGGGAAATGACCCATGTCGAGAAAGTTTTCGATCGTACGTCCAGCCGAAACATGGACGCCAAAGACGCCAGTTGGCACGTTCTTACGGTCAGGTTCATAAAACTCATCAATCAAAAACAAATCCGACGGTGGCGTGCCAAGACAGGTCCACAAGAACCCGTATTCTGTTTTTACCGGCAGGGGTTCTGCGACTGAGGCCACGTCAACGGGGGCGCCCGCACCCTGGCCGGGCGCACTGACCCATGCCGCGGGGCTGCCGTTGTGATCAACGGCAAAGGAAACCGGACGATCAAGAAGGCGTGTATTCTGAACGATGCCGACGTCGAGTTCTTCGAGCGAACTCAGAGGGTGCCATTGGTTCAAAATGACTGCGTCTGTGCATGTATTTCCGAGCAATGAACTCTCTCCTTCCGGTCTATCTAAAATAGGGGATACCGAGCCTGCCGGGCTCACCTGATCTGCTACGCAGGACTACGAGAAGCAAGATGGACGCCAAATACGGCAGAGCCAAAAAGATCTGGTGTGGGACATCGAGCCCGAGGACCTGAACATGGGTTGCGAGACTTTCCAAAAGGGCGAAAACCGCGACGGCGGCAAGCACCCCACCGGGCATCCAACGGCCTGCAATAATGGCCACGATGGCCAGCCATCCTCGACCGGCGGTGATATCGGCCAAAAACCGGTCGGAAAAGCCCAGCATCAGAAACCCGCCGCCAAGACCCGTCATCACACTGCCAAAGAGGACGGCAGCGTATTGGCGGCGCACGACGCTCAGCCCCTTGATGTCCAGCGCCTTGGGGTTTTCGCCCAAGCACCGGATCTCTAACCCCCAACGCGTGCGGTAAAGCAGGAACCAGACCACCGGGACGGACAGAAACGCCACATATGTGAGTGCCCGCTGGGTGAAAAGGATTTCTCCCAGATAGGGGATCGAAGACAGAACTGGGATCGGCACGGTCTCAAACCCGCTAAAGGTTGGCTGTGCGCGCCCCTGAATATACATGCGGAACCAATAAAGCGTCAGCCCAGCGAACAAGAGGTTGATCCCGAGTCCGGTGATGAAGTGATCCACCCGCATAGTCGCAGTCATAAAAGCCGTTAAAAGCCCGACCGTGCCGCCCGCGACCATGGCTGCCAAAACCGCAAGCCAGATCGAACCCGTTGATGTAGCAACCACATAGGCCGTGAAGGCCCCCATCAGCATCGTTCCTTCCACACCCATGTTCCAGATACCGGCACGCTGCGTAACAAGCTCTCCGATCGCGGCAAACAGGATCGGGGTCATAATCCGAACGGTGCCCGCCAGAATGCTGATAAGTATGGCTTCTTCGAAAAGGCTACCCATCGGCGCGAACCTTTACGACCTTGTAGCGGGCCGCAACACCGGCGCAGAGAAAGGTGAGCAGTAGTATGCCTTGCATGGCCGGAACAAGAGCCGCCGGCACCTGGGCCAAAAGCTTCATGGGAAGCGCGCCAGCTGCCAAGCCCCCAAAGGCAATTCCGGCGACCACTGTACCTAGGGGGCGCAAACCCCCGATCATACCAATAATAATCCCCGTATACCCAATGTTATACAGCGTATCAGCGCGCAGCCGATGCGTTGTCCCGAACAATTCGGATACGCCCGCGAGCCCCGCAATGGCACCACTGATCAGCATGATCAGAACCGTGGTGCGTCCGATATTTGTGCCGCGATACGCAAGCGCGATGGGGTTGAAGCCCATGGCGCGGATTTCGTAACCCAGTGGTGTCTTTTCCAGAAGGACATAGCAAAGGACCGCGCACACCAACGCAAAGACGAACCCTAGGTGCAACTTGTTGCTGCCTAGGATATGCGGCAGATGGGCCGCATCTGGGATTGGGCCCGTCTGTTGGTAGACGACCGTTGACGATACCTCCGTCCAGGGCCCGCCGCCAATCAGATAGGACAAAAGAAACACGATCAGATAGTTCATCATGACGGTCGAGATGATCTCATTCACCTCGAACCGGTCCTTTAAGATCGCGGCGAGCCCACCCAGTAAGGCACCGCCGATCATCCCTGACAGGACAATCAGGCTAAGATAAAGTCCAACCGGCAGCCCCGCGAACGTCAGGAAGCCGAAATAGGAGCCCATAGCCCCGGCATAGACCTGGCCTTCCTGTCCAATGCTCCAGACCTGCGCGCGAAACGCGACTACAGTGGCGAGGCCCGTTAGGATCAGGGGTGTTGCTTTGGCCAAGGTTGCCATGAGTGCGTTCTGACTTCCAAAGGCACCATTGAATAAGGTCGAGAAGGCTCGGACAACATCAGCGCCGCTTGTCGCCAGCAAAAGCGCGGTCAGTCCAAAACCCGCCAGGAGAGCCAGCAGATACACGCCAATGGTCCACGGCAGGCTTGGGTTGATCCGTGTCTCGATCGTCCAGCGTGGACGTGCGGCGGGCTGCGGCGTGACCATGGTCATGATGCGATTGCCGGCAGGCGTTCACCGGCCATCAAAAGCCCGATTTCGGCAATTGAAGTGGCGCCGGGATCGACGATGCCCATGATCCGACCGCCTGAGATCACGGCAATCCGGTCCGAAAGATTCAACAGGTCTTCCAATTCTTCGGAGGCCAGGAGAACTGCATAGCCTTCCGCCCGTTTCGCGAGGATTTGCCGGTAAACATATTCGATAACGCCCAGATCAAGGCCGCGCGTTGGCTGGTTGGCCAGCAACAGTTTGTTGGAATGCGCGAACTCGCGGGCCAGGATCACCTTTTGCGCATTGCCGCCAGACAGGTGATTTACGGGAGTCTCGCCCGACGGAGCAATGACCTGAAACGCGTCGATCAGACCGTCCGCCTTTGCGCTGATCTGCCGTCGATCGAGAAACACGCCGCGCGTGTAGTCATCGTGGCGTTGCCATCCCAGGATCATGTTTTCGCGGATGTCGAAATCCGGGATCAGTCCCTCTCGGAAACGGTCGTCTGGCACGAGCCCCACGCCGCGATCCATGTAGTGGCGGGACGGCAGCCCCTCTACGCGTTCGCCGTCAAGTGTAACTTGCCCAGTCTCGGGCACAAGCACACCCGAGAGAATCTCAAAGAGCTCTTTCTGTCCATTGCCCGACACACCGGCGAGCCCGAGAATCTCGCCCCGGCCGATGCCAAAGCTGACAGTGTCGAGTGCCAACCGGCCGCGCTTGTCCCGATAGCTGACACGATCAACGGTGAGGACAGTTTCGATGTCCTGATCTGAATCCAAAATGCGATCATCACGCACCAGACGCAATTCGACGTCGCGCCCCACCATCATACGTGTCAGATCCTGGGCCGTGATCTCGGACGGGCGCACGGTACCCACCACCTTGCCTTTTCGCAGAACCGTCACGCGGTCAGCCTGCATAACTTCGGCAATCTTGTGGCTGATCAATAGGATCGACAGACCTTTTGCCTTCATGTGCGCGATTATTCGAAACAGGCGCAGAGATTCTTCCGGTGTCAGAACCGCCGTGGGTTCGTCCAGGATCAAAACCTTTGCGTTGAGAAAGAGCGCCTTGAGGATTTCAACCCATTGCTGCTGACCGACCGTCAGATCACCAACGCGGGCGTCGAGATCCATCTGAATATCGTATTCGTCGCACAGGTCTTCAACACGCTTGCGCGCCGCGCCCAAGCGTAAGGCCCAACCTCTTTGATGCGTGCCGACCACAATGTTTTCGAGAACCGTAAACTCACCAACCAGAACGAAATGCTGATGAACCATGCCGATGCCCGCTTCGATGGCATCGCGCGGGGACCTGAATTTTACGCGCTCACCATTGATCTCAATGTCCCCCCGCTCGGGCTGGTAAAACCCAAACAGGCAAGAACAAAGCGTCGATTTCCCGGCGCCGTTTTCGCCAAAAAGACAATGAACCTCACCCTTATGAAGATCCAAGCTCACGTCTTCGTTTGCGATCACTCCTGGAAATCGCTTGGTCAGGTTCATCACTTTCAGAACAGCGGTCATAGGTTACCTATTCGGATGTCGGCCACCCGGCACGGTCGGACGTGCCAGGCAAAAGCCCTTGGACGCCTCAACCCTACTCCGACAGCGGTTCCGAGACGTCGAGCGGCACCTCAAATGCACCAGATGAGATGCTGGCGACCAGTTCATCAACGCTGGCCTTGAGATCGTCGGGAACCTGATCGGCCAACGAGTTGAAACTGGCAATCGCCGCGCCGCCTTCGGCCATGCCGCGCCAGATGATCTCGGTATTGCCGTCAAGTGAACCTGCTCCGGTTTTGAAAGTCCACCATTCGTTGACAATCCACTTTACGTCAGGTTCCCAATCCGCCAAAGCGCTGGACAAAACGGTATCGGGTGAGAACGAATGCTGGTCTGCGAAGTTCCCGAAACAGAGCAGATTGTTTTCCTCGCAAGGTTGGAAATTCCCGGCGAGCGAAAAGATCATGTCGGCGCCGGTCGCGATTTGGGCGGATGTCATTTCCGACGCCTTGCCCGGATCGTACCAGCTTTCAATGAATGCGACTTTCTGCGTGATGTCTGGATTGACCGAACGTGCACCCATGAAAAATGCATTGATCTCGTCATTCACGTCATCGGCCGGGAAGGTCCCGACAACACCCAGTGTGTCGGTTTCCGTAAGCGTCCCCGCCATCACCCCCAGAACGTAAGCTGGTTCGTGTACGCGTTTGTAAACCCAGTACTGGTTCCCACCCAGCCCTTCGTTTCCGGACCCCACAACGACGAACATGATGTTGGGGAATTCGTCTTTCATTTTCTTGACCTGGTCCGAATAGGTCGAATGCGCCCAGATAATGTCGAACTGCCCGGATTCTGCGAACAGGCGCATGGCATCGCCTGCATCGTCCCCCCAAAGCGGGTCGGTGTATTGCCAGGTGATGTCCAACCCATAGGGTTCGTCTGCCTTTACGCGTTCGAAGGCTCTGATAAGCGAGCCGTCCCAGGCAGATTCCAGACCAGCCGACAGAATGATCGCAACGTTCAGATCGGTGGGGTCATCGGCCCATGCGATGGATGTAGTCGACAAAAGAGACGCTGCGCCAATCGCAGCACCGCCAACCAGACCCAGAAAAGTTCGTTTCTTCATTTCTTTCTCCTTTGTTCCTCACATTAGCCAGTCGTCGCATCAGGCGACGATCAAAATAGGTTTGGCCGCGCGGCCTCCGTCATTCCTGGACCCAGCTCAACTCGTTATCGGGGCACCCAGACCTAGCTTCGCTAACGCGCGCCGGTACTCGACAGACATACGATCAGACGGGAGATGAATTTCTTCTGTCAGATCCAGCGGAAGATCTTCGGGGTGCTGCCCCTCGACCATCGGTTTGTCCTCGTCATTGATCTGCAGCGATTCTTTGACGAGGAAGTCGTGGTCAGGCGCGCCAGTCGTGTCTGTGCAGACCTGGAATATGCGCGTTTGATGTGCCGATACCGGACATACCGTATCGGCAAAGTACTGGCGGTATGAGCTGTCATCCGGACCAATCACCAAAAGGGTAGAGAACGGTAGCGTTAGTTCATAGTGATAGGTGACTTGCCGGTCGTCCGCCTCGACATTGTCCGGGAACCGGTTGCCCTGTTCCAAGTACGGCAGATCAAAGGTGAGGCCATAGTCGGTCTTGTGCACCTCGTAGGGTGGCGTTGGATCCGCCTCGTATCCTCCGAACGTAGCCTTGTGGACCCAAGGGAAATGCGCAACATCGTTGAAGTTTTCTACATGGCGGCTGGCGGCGGCGTGCCATGTGTCACTGGGAATGTAGATCTTTTCCAATCGGTCGTCTTCAATACCTTGCCATACGGGCAATGCATGGGATGGTTCTCCCGACAGGCACGCAAACACTATACCATAGCGGACTTCGCTCAGAACGGAAAAAAGCCTTAGGCGCGGTGGAATGCGTGCGTTCGGGTCGCCGACAGAAGGTACTTTCGTGCAGGCGCCACTATGATCAAAGTGCAGACCATGCATCGGGCACACCAACCGGTCGTCGCGGATGAAACCGCCGCTGAGCCGAGTGCCCCTGTGTGGGCAGATGTCCCGTGCAACACACAGGCCCTCGGATGTACGAAAAACCACAAGATCAACATCGAGGAGCCGTGCTTTGACGGGCTTGTCCTTAACGTCATGCGCAAATACGACCGGGTGCCAGAACGAGGCAAGGATGCGCCAATCGCTCTCGTCGAAGGTGCAATCGCGCGGGAGGTCGTCTGAAAACTTGGAATGATTGACTGATTGAAACATCGAACGTCGATCCTGAAATCGGGCAAAACCCCCTGATCTGTTAACTGTCATTGATTCAAACCAAGCAAACAAAGCCCAAATGGAGCGATTATTGACTGAGATTAAGATTTATGATGTTTTTCTAAATGCCACTCGATCGCGCGCCCAAGAAATAGGCATTCACCGTTGGACCAGCTAGTTACCTATGTTCGAGGCTTTTCCTTTGGCGGGATGACATACGAAAACGGCGGTGTTTTCGGCCCAATCCAGCGACCCTACTTGTCTCTCATCGAAGTGTCGGAAGGCGCATGTACCTTGGTTACGCCTGAAGACAGGGTTGAGGTGACGGAAGGGCAAATCGGGATTGCGGCGTCTAACACTCGGTTCGAATTTCGTTATCGACGGGGGCAATCCACGTCTGCTCGATGGTGCGAGGGGTTCTTACCAGTCCTGTCAGACAAAGACTTTGCTAGACTGACAAAAACATATGCGCCGATCGAGACGCCTGATTTGCTTCGGGACCTGATGGAAATCGGAGTGGGGCTGGGTTTGCAATCGAGCCCGTCATTAAACGCGGTCCGTGACGCAGTTGGGCTCGCGACTGTGCGGGGGTTTCTACACAGGACATTGCACAGCGAACGACACAGTCAACTGCCGGAAGTCGTACGAAAGGCGCTGCGCTTGATCGAGGCGGGTATAGCGGATGAGCAACTGAATCTGAACTCTGTTGCCGCAGGGTGTGGTGTGACTCAGCAGCACTTAATCACAGTTTTCAAGAAAAACGTGGGGACGACGCCCTCTAGGTATCTGTGGAGACTGCGGCTAAGACGTGCGCGCGAGCTTCTGATCCACTCGGACAAAGCGCAATCGGCCATCTGCTTTGACTGCGGTTTCAAAAGCCTTTCGCATTTCTCACGCAGCATAAGAAAGCAGTTCGGCATGTCGCCGTCTGAGTTGCGCAAAGACGCAGGATATACAAAGCCAAGCGACGAAGACGAAAACGTACTGGACGCGCATTTTTAGGAATCCAAGCATCGTCCTGTGACGCAGCCGCTAAGCCAGCTTCGTCAACCGGCGTTGACCTGAACCGACTAATTGTTTGGATGAGGAACTGCGTAGGATTCGAGGAAGACCGCATAACCGTTTCAGGCGTGTAAACTGTGGTCTGGGGAACCAAGTTACTAAGGCAAAGAGGCACTGCGAACGCCAGATATTGTCAAGCTGCACTAAAGATTCGAGGTTGGCGGCAAATGTCAGCTTTAGGCAGCATGCAGAACTTCACATCGGCCTACTTAAGTACGGCTTCGTCCTGCACTCCAGACCTCGCCTAAGACAGAAATTTAGCGGCCGCAGCGAAAGTCAGCAATGCGGGCTGCAACTGCAGCATCATTGCGTTGAGCCGGATGTCGGCTTTGGGCCGTCATTACACATCCCAACAAGCTGACTTATCGGCAGCTTTGTCCGCGTTCCGATCGTTCACGCCGAGCAAAGCGAATGACCGCATCGAGCCCAAAGTGGTCGTTCAAATTAGAATGACCGAGTTTCAATATGCTTGCGCTCTAGCGAGTGCCTCTGGTTCTTTTTGGATTAGAAGGTGGATTAGTCCTGCAAGTAAGCCAAGTGCAACTTAACTCGGGAAAGACAAATCGAAATAGGTCGAATCGTGTTAGAGTTCACCCTTTGTGAGGGAGTGCTTTTCATGTCTGACTATTTTGATCTGGGAAAATACAGTCGCCCCGCCAGCGCAGTTCCAGATGCCCAAACTTGGTTTAATCGTGGTCTAATATGGGTATTTGCGTATAATCATGAAGAAGCCATTGTCTGCTTTGAGAAGGCAATCGCTGCTGATCCGCAGTGTGCATTGGCCTATTGGGGAATCGCTTATTCCATTGGGCCAAATTACAATAAGCCATGGGAAGTTTTCACCCCGGAAGAGAAAGCGCCAGCGTTGGAAAAGGCGCATCAGGCGCTCAGGGACGGGTTGGCGCTAAAGGACGCTAAACCGGCAGAAACCGCCCTGATTGAGGCATTAGCATTGCGTTATCCAACGGACCCTGAAATCGAAGATTACCAACCATTTAACGATGGTTTCGCTGAAGCCATGAAACCAGTGTACGAGGCTCACAAAGACGACTTGGACATAGCTTGCATTTACGCAGAGGCGTTGATGAACAGGACGCCCTGGCAACTCTGGGACTTCAAGAAAGGCGTGCCGAACCCGGAAGCCTCAACTGTCGAAGCTATGCAAGTGCTAGAACGCGCATTCGAACGCACACAAGGCGCCTGGAGCCATCCTGGTCTTTTACACATGTACATTCATCTGATGGAAATGTCCCCGCACCCTGAAAAGGCACTGCGCCATGGCGACACGCTGAAGGATCTTGTGCCCGATGCAGGGCACCTTGTGCATATGGGCACACATATCGATGTCCTTTGCGGGGACTATCAGAATGTCCTGTACCGTAATCTCGCTGCGGCCAAAGTCGATGATGTGTTCAAAGAATATGCAGGGGCCGCGAATTTTTACGCCCTGTATCGCATTCACAACCTGCATTTCGCCTTTTTCGGCGCGATGTTTCTGGGACAAAAAGCTGCCGCAGTTGATGCCGTAACCTGCCTGCGCGCAGAAGTTCCTGATGAGGTCGTTCGCTCCTATCCAGACATTTTCGAGACCTTTGTCGCGGCCGCACCTCATGTCTACATCCGATTTGGAATGTGGACAGATATACTTGAGCTTGAGCAGCCAGAAGATAAAGAGCTGTACGTTACAACCAACGCGTTGATTTATTACGCCAAAGCCGTGGCTTTGGCTAATCTCGGTCGTCACCAAGAGGCTCGGTCAACTATGCAGGACTTCACCACCGCTTACGCCGAAGTGCCTGAAAGCCGTATGCTTTTCAACAATTCAGCGCGTGACGTACTTGCCGTGGCCGAGGAAATGATGAAGGGAGAAATCGAGTTCAAAGCCGGCAACCGCAAAGACGGTCTCGGTCACCTCCGCAAAGCGGTCGAACTGGATGACGGGCTTGAATACGAAGAGCCGTGGTCGTGGCCGCAACCATCCCGCCATGCTTTTGGGGCCCTTCTGATGGAGGCGGGCGAATATGAGGAAGCCGAGGCCGTCTATCGGGCTGATTTGGGTCTTGATGGTAAATTGCCGCGACCGAGCCAGCATCCTCGCAATGTCTGGGCATTACATGGGCTTCATGAGTGCCTTGAGCGCAGAGGCGAATCTGTGGAACTGCCCCATGTGAAATTGCTTCTGGACCAAGCCGTTGCCCGCGCAGACATTCCGATCCGCGCCAGTTGCTTGTGCCGTTCAGCGACTGCTTGACGCGTCCAAGAGCCGGATGGTCTTGTCAGAAGAACTTTGGTTGAGCGGGACAGGGTGGTTGCATAGCATTTAGCAATGACCAAACCTGCCTCCTTCAAATACTTCAAAACCAGCCCCGAGATCATTCGCCTGGCGGTGATGCTGTACATCCGTTTCCCGCTCTCGCTTCGGAATGTCGAAGATTTGTTGCACGAGCGAGGCATCGATGTGAGTCACGAAACTGTCCGGTATTGGTGGAACAGGTTCGGTCCGGTTTTTGCTGCGGAGATCCGAAGAAAGCGGGTTCAGCAACTCCGAGTCTTTTCAAAATGGAAGTGGCACGTAGACGAAGTATTCGTGAAAGTGAACGGCAAACGCCACTACCTCTGGCGTGCCGTCGATCACGAAGGCGAAGTGCTGGAAGCCGTTGTCACCAAACGCCGAAACAAAGCTGCAGCACTGAAATTCCTCAGGAAATTGATGAAGCGGTACGGTAAAGCGGAAAACGTCGTCACGGATCGCTTCGCCTCATACAAAGCCGCGCTCAGAGAAATGGGCGCGCTCGAAAAACAACAGACGGGCAGGTGGCTCAACAACCGAGTCGAGAATTCGCACCTGCCGTTTCGACGACGCGAACGCGCCATGCAACGTTTCAGGCGCATGCGAAGTTTACAGAAATTCGCCTCCGTCCATTCCTCCGTATACAACCACTTCAACCAGGAAAGATCGCTAGCCAGCCGAGACACCTTCAAACTGACCCGCGCCGCCGCTCTCAGCGAGTGGCGTCAACTTTGTTCCGGATAGGTTCACGGTTTCCGCAGCAAACTGAGACTGGTTCGAATTCGTCTGACAGCACCCGCCATTGCACTCGCGCTGCTGGTGGCCGTGTCCGGAACCAGTCTTGCGGCCACGCTGCAATCCACGCCTAATCTGAATTCTGCTATTAAAGCAATAGGGTCAGGGTACCTTGTTTGGCTGGCACTGAAAATTGGATTGGCCGGATCACCTTCGGCCACGCGCTTAAGCGAGGCACAACCCATGAGTTTCCTCGTCGGGGCGGCGCTGTTGCTTGTCAATCCAAAGGCCTGGGCGATGGCGGTGGGAGTCGCTTCGTCTTTCTCCAACATGGTCTCAGTTCCCTTTTTGCTTGGCTGCATTCTTTCCATCATCTTTGTACTGTCGGCTTGTCTTTCGTTATCGCTCTGGGCTATGGCGGGAGGATTTATCGCAAATTTACTTCGTTCTGACCGGCATTGGCAGATGTTCAACGCTGCCATGGCGCTGCTTTTGTTGATTTCAATCTTACAGCTTTGGATATGAAGGATGCGAATTCGCAGGTTCAGCGAGTCACACTACCGTAGGTGCAGCTGAAGCCTTATCGTAGCTCGGAAAACTGCTTTGTTTTCAAGCTAGATCCTGAATTGGACAGATGAAGAGGTGTGATCTTTGAGAAATCGGTTCATCTTGCTAACGGGTTGCTCAGGTGGTGGAAAATCCGCACTTCTCGATGCTCTGAGCAAGCGCGGTTTCTCGACTGTATCGGAACCGGGTCGGCGTATCGTCGAGGAAGAGATTGCTGGTGACGGTAAAGCCCTGCCATGGATCAATATGAATGCCTTCGCAATGCGGGCTATCGAAATCGCTCGGTCTGACTTAGAAGCGGCTCAACTACAATGCGGTCCAGTGTTTTTTGACAGAGGTCTCATTGATGCGGCGGTCGCATTAGAATACTCGCGCGGACCATCGCTTGGTGAAACTCTTGGCGCTGCTCGTGTCTACTCGGCGCCAGTAGTCTTGTTTCCACCTTGGAAAGAGATTTTCGAAAGTGACGCTGTACGCAAACATGATTTTCAAGCTGCGGTAGAGGAGTATCATCGCTTAGAAAGTGCGTTGAATGACCTTGGTTACGAGGTTTTGGTTTTACCAAGGGTATCCGTGAGCGAGCGGGTTGAATTCGTGCTGGATAAAATTGGAACGACTTTGTTCGGATGACTGCTTGGTGCGCGATTTGTAATTTCGACCCACGCGGATTGCCATACGGCAGATCAAGGTCTGCTTTAATAGGCTACACTATGGCATCAAACGAATGGCAGGAACTGCCGGTTTGGACGGGATATTTTGAGGGAAACGGAGCAGGGGTATGTGCTGCGTCTGTTCCGAAGTCGGCTTCGCTCCGGACACGGAGCGATTGTTAAGAGCAAGGGCAGAAAGCTGCCCTTACTTGATTGTTTCCTTAAAAAGGGAACCGATGGTGTGAAGGAGGCGGATGTTCAACCTCCGGTGGAAGGCCGACGTCCTTCCTCAGGTGAGCCGCAAGCTCGGCTTTTCTGCGTAGAACAGACTGTTCTGCGCTGGATCGCCGGGCGAAGATAGCCGTTAGCCGCAGTAAGAGGCCACGCGACCGGTTGATTGGATTGTAAAGTGATAAGCTTGGCATTGTTCTCTCCATGAAATGATGGAAAGCCGCCACATGAGAAAAACACAAAAAAGGCCGCTCACGAGGCGGCCTTCAGATCGGAAACCTGTCAGACCGCTTTAACGGGCTACTGCGCCTACCGCGCGAAGCATTGAGGTCTGACAATTCATCATATCTGATCTCTCCTGTATCAGGGTTTCCGGTTCATCCAGTTACCAGACGAGTGGTCTCAATTCAACTACCCACACACGTATTGGTCGAATTTCGCTGGATAACCGCGGCGAACTCTCACTTTGTTGCGTGGGGTGCGCGCTTTCCAGCCGCCAAACTTCGCTACTGCAGCGAATGTCTCCTCTGACGAGCACACCGCAGCGACCGTACCCTTTTTTCAACGGCAGCTTTGGGCCGTCCCTGCTGCAGGAGTGCGCCCTGTCCGGCAATCAAGCTGCGTTCGATCTAACGACTGCGAAGAGCCCACACTTCGGAGCATCCGCATTGCGGCCCAATCGTGGTGTTAGAAAGGTTTCTCAAACGAACAGCAGAATGGTTCCAATTCAACCGGTTTGCGGGATTTTCATTGACTAATTCAGTTGTCTTGCTGCGCAACTTTAGGGAAATGACACGCGACACCGTGACCGTCGGAGGATGTTTCAAGCTTCGGCTTCTCAACACTGCAGATTTTTTGAGCTACAGGACATCTCGTGCGAAACGGGCACCCAGACGGAGGCGATAGCGGTGACGGCAGTTCCCCGTCGACCATCAATGACGCCCGGTCCGCTGGAGCAGTCTTGTCCAAATCCGGCACAGCAGCAATCAAAGCGCGGGTATATGGGTGCGACGGGTTCCGATATATGGCGTCGCTGTCGGCCAGTTCCACCACATTACCCAGATACAGAACCATTACGCGTGTGGAGATATGTTTTACAACGCTCAGGTCATGGGCGATGAACATCAGAGAGAGATTCATCTCTTTCTGCAGATCCATCAGCAAATTGATCACCTGCGCCTGGATCGAGACGTCCAGCGCAGAAACCGGCTCGTCACAAATGATCAGCTTGGGCTCCAGTATCAGTGCCCTCGCAATCCCGATCCGCTGACACTGGCCACCGGAAAACTCATGCGGATAGCGGTTGACCATGCTGGGCAACAGGCCAACCCGCGCCATCATGGCAGCCACTTTCGAGCGGATCTCGGATCGGGGCATCTGGGGGAAATGTGTCCTTAACGGTTCGGCGATGATCTGACCTAAAGTCATGCGCGGATTCAGCGATGCTAGAGGATCCTGAAAGATCATCTGCAGGTCCTTGCGCTGGTCGCGCATGGCGTTGCTATCCAATTCCAACAGGTCCTGCCCCATCCACAACACCCGCCCGGAATGCGCAGGTACCATCCGTATGACAGCGCGGGCCAGTGTGGATTTACCGCAACCGCTTTCGCCCACGATACCCAGCGTTTCACCGCGTTTGATGTCGAAACTGATCCCATCAACTGCCTTGATGTACCGCTGTTCTTGTTTCGCTGCGAAGACGGCACGACCGTATTCGAAATAGACTTTGACATCATCGACCGTCAGCAGTGTTTCGGGGCTAGTCATGCGAGTTCCTCCGGGGACAAATGACAAGTGCGGCTGCGATCCCTCGCGAAGCGTTCCAGTCGGGGCTTTTCAACGATGCAGCGGTCAATGGTATTACTGCAGCGCGGGGAAAAAGCGCAGCCTTTGGGCGGGTGTTGCATGTTGGGCGGGTTGCCGGGAATGGTGGCCAACTTGGTGTCATTTGACTCCAACCGAGGCACCGCGTGCAGCAATCCACGGGTATAGGGATGGGTAGGTCTGGCAAAGAGTTCGCTCGTCGGGCCGGTTTCCATGACGCGCCCACCATAGAGAACCAGCGTGTTCTCGCATGATCCCTTCACAACGCCAAGGTCGTGGGTAATCAACACGATACTCATGCCGAAATCGCTTTGCAGGTCGCTGAGCAGATCCATAATTTGCGCCTGAACAGTTACGTCCAGCGCAGTTGTCGGCTCGTCGGCGATGACCAGCCTGGGATGGCATAGCAGGGACATCGCGATCATCACCCTCTGTCGCATACCACCGGAAAACTCGTGCGGGTACATGTGTACACGTCTTGCCGGATCGGGGATTTTCACCGCGTCCAGCATTCTGGTGCTGTCTTTGATGGCATCTGTTTTACTAAGCCCTTTGTGAAGCATCAGTACCTCAGCCATCTGTTTGGACACTCGGACGAACGGGTTCAGCGAGGTCATTGGATCCTGGAAGATCATCGCAATCTGCGCAGCGCGGTAGGTGTTCATCACTTTTTCCGACGCATTCAAGATCTCGGTTCCGTCGAATTTGACCGAACCGGTCACGCGCCCGTTCCCCGCGATCAGCCCCATGATTGAAAACGCTGTCTGGCTCTTCCCTGATCCGCTTTCGCCGACGATGGCCAGCGTCTTCTGTTCTCCGAGCGTAAAGCTGACGTCCTGCACGGCACGTACTTGTCCATCGGGCGTGTCGAATTCAACGGACAGATTTTTGACTTCCAACAAGCTCATGATTGGTCCCTACCTGTCTTTGGGGTCCAGCGCATCGCGCAGGCCGTCACCGATGAAGAAGAAGCAAAAGAGCGTCACAATAAAAAAAGCGAGCGGGAAGAAAAGCTGCCAGTAGGTGCCGTATTGCAGGGTCGAGGCACCTTCGGAGATCAGCGCTCCCCAGCTTGTGTTGGGCTCCTGAACGCCGAGGCCAAGGAACGAGATGAAGCTCTCGGTCAGGATCATCTGAGGCACCAGCAGGGTGGCGTAGATCACGATCACACCCAGCAGGTTCGGGATGATGTGCCGGATGACAATCACATGATGCTTGACCCCGATGGCCAGCGCCGCCTCGACATATTCCTTGGATTTCAAAGCCAACGTCTGGCCGCGTACAATCCGTGACATTTCCAGCCAAGAAATTAAACCGACGCCTACGAACAGCAACCACATCGAGCGGCCAAATACGACCAACAATAGGATCAGCACAAACATGTACGGGATCGACATCAGGATATCGACAAGCCGCATCATGATGTTGTCGGTGCGTCCGCCAACATATCCGGCGGTCGCGCCGTAAAGAGTCCCGAATGTGACGGCGATCAACGAGCCGACGATCCCCACCATGAGGGAAACCTGCGTTCCCTGAATAACGCGCGCAAAGAGGTCCCGGCCCAGTTCATCGACGCCGAAATAGTGGCCGTTTTCGAATGACGGCGCGCCTAGCGTCGCGATGTCGCCCAACACGCTCCAATCCACCTCTTCGTTGCTCCACGCGGCCATAAACGGGCCAAGAACGGCAACAAGGCATATAAAACTAAGCACGAACAGGCTGATGACGGCGGCCCGGTTCTGCAGGAACCGACGGCGCGCATCCTGCCAGAGGGAACGCCCTTTGGTCGGTGCTTCCACAAGGCCGTTTGGATCTACAATAGCGGTGTCAGACATAGTGCGGCCTCCTATAGTTTGATCTTTGGGTCAATCCAGGCGTAAAGGATGTCCACGACCAGGTTAAACAGAATGGTTAGGCAGCCGATCAGGATTGTGATCCCCATCATCACCGAATAATCCCGGTTCAGGGCCGAGTTCACAAAGGCCTGTCCGATACCGCCGGTAGTGAAATAGAGGTCGATCACGACAGAACCGGTGATCATGATCACGAAGGTCGGACCGAGGTAGGAAATCACTGGCAGCATCGCCGGCTTCAAGGCGTGTCTAAACAGGATTGCCCGTGCCGGCAGGCCCTTGGCGCGCGCGGTGCGGATAAAGTTACTGTGCATCACTTCCAACAGCGACGACCGCATGATCCGCGCAATCGACGCCATGAAACTGGTCGACAATGCGATCACCGGCATGACCAGGTAAGGCCATTGCCCACCGTTCCATCCGCCGCCGGGCAGCCATCCCAGCCATAGCGTAAAGATCAGCACCAGGATTGGTGCCATGACAAAGTTTGGCAGCACCTGTGCGCCGATAGAGATACCCACGGCAAAGTAGTCCAGCCAAGAGTTCTGGTTCAGCGCAGCCGTGATGCCCAAGGCGCACCCAAACACAACGGCAACCACAAATGCGATCGACCCATAAGTCAAAGTCACCGGAAAACCCTGAGCAATGATCTCGTTCACCGTCCGATCCTTGTATTGAAAGGAGGGACCGAAATCGAACTGAGTGACGATGCCCACTACGTAATTCCAAATTTGTAAGGGCAGGGGATCGTCCAGATGATATTTGGCTTCGATATTGGCCAACACCTCAGGGGGCAGGGGTCGGTCAGAAGAAAACGGGCCGCCGGGTGCTGAATGCATCAGCAGAAAGGAGAAGATGATCAAAACCAGCAGCGTAGGGATCGCGGATAGCAGACGTCTGATGATGAACTCGGTCATTGGGACCTCCCGTAGAAAGGGAATGTTTGGGGCGAATTCGGGATGACGTGCCGGACCAGAGACGTGGTGCGCGGCCCGGTGCCACTCAGTCAGTCAGCTGCGAAATAGAGCTCGCGCGAGTACCATTTCTGCTCGACATTCCCAACGGGCCAGTTCCGAAGATCGTCGTTCATCATGTAAACGCCTGCGTAGTGATAGATCGGAATGATCGGGAAGTCGGTGGCCAAGATTTCCTCGATACGCGTAAAACTTGCAGACGGATTGGGGCTGGTCTTGGCTTTTTCCAGCAGCGCGTCAACCTCGGCATTGGCATAGCCCGCGTCGTTATAAGCGTGAGTACTGCTCATCAAGTCAAGGAAGGACGATGCCAGGTTATACGGCCCGCACCATCCGGCGCGGCCTATGTCGAACTGCTGGTTCGAACGCGCTTCGAGGAAGGTCTTCCATTCCATGTTTTGTAGGACGGTATCGATACCCAGCTTCTGCTTCCACATCTGGGACGCGATAATCGCAATCTTCTTGTGTGCCTCGCTGGTATTGTAAAGAAGATCCAGCTCAATCTCTTCGCCAGTGTAGCCAGCCTCGGCCAGTAAAGCCGACGCGCGCGCGTCTCTTTCGGCTTGCGTCATACTACGGGCCGGCGTGTCTGGGCTGACGAAGTTCGCAGTCGCCTCGGGCGTGAACGTATAGGCCGGAAATTCGCCACCCTGTAGGATCGCGTTGGTAATTACCTCTCGGTCAATGGCGAGGTAAAGCGCCTCGCGAACACGCGGGTCCAGCAGTGCGGGGTGCGTGTTTTCAGTCATGTTGATGAAGTAATAGTAAGCACAAAGACGCGGAAAGCTGACCGCGTCGTCTGGGTGTTTTTGGCTTAGGGCATTGTATTGCCCAGTGGGCACCTCTGTGCGATCCAACTCACCGGCTAGGTAGCGCGTCAGGGCACCATTGTCGTCACTGATGACAAGAGCCTCGACCCGTTCCAAAATCGTGTTCTCGTCGTTCCAATAAAGCGGATTGCGTTCGCGCACGGATTTTTCTTGGGGGACATGTTTGGTCAGAACATAGGCACCGTTTGATACGATGTTCCCGGGCTTGGTCCAGTCCGAACCATGCGCATCAATCGCCCATTTCGGAGACGGGAATGTCGGTTCGCTCGTCGTCATCAGGGGAAAGTGCCCCATGCTGTTTTCCAACCGAACTTCCAGAGTGTGGTCATCCAGGGCTTTTACACCAAGATCGGACGGATCCATGTCTCCGGCCATAACAGCTTTGACATTCTTCAGTCCCATTTCCTTAGCGAACCAGGAATAGGGAGAGGCCGTGTTCGGATCGGCAAGTCGCTTCCATGAATACTCAAAATCGTGGGCGGTCACAGGTTTGCCGTCCGACCATTTTGCGTTGTCACGCAATTGAAAGGTGTAGACGGTGTTGTCAGCATTCGCTTCAAAATGAGTGGCGACACCCGGCACCAAATTGCCATCGGCGTCCTGGTTCATAAGCCCTTCGAAAAGGTCCCGAATGAATTCACCACCCTGTACATCTTCCGCCAGTTGCGGATCAATCGAAGCAAATTCATCACCGACGCGGTAAGTGAACACTTGTTCTTCTGCCAGCTCTTCATTTGTAACTGGATGGACATCCGCTATCAAAGGCGTTGCAAGCAACGAGATGCTAAAAACGGAGGACAGTGCGAGTGCGCGTTTCGAGGTCATGTTTGCTCCGTGTCTGGACAACGGCATCAGCAAATATGGTGCGCAAGATCACCCGAGCGGTTGATTGGCGGGTCTCTTTGTTTGCGTCGCTGTGCCTTGTGGTTCAACGTGGTTGTTTTGGTAGCAAACAATTCCTGCTTCGATTCTTGCTGAATCATCAAGATGGTTGACCTATGGTCAGCTATAGGAAATTATCACATATTTTCCAATAGGTTGATCTATGGCATGGTGTGGATCGTTTCTTGACAGCTGTCGCTCAGGAACGCGTCATCAACTTGTGAATCGATGTGGTGCATCGTATTCTGACCATAATCGACGCCCTGCCAATTTCGATCAGGAATCGCTTTCCTAAACTCAAAAGACCCAGAGCGAACGGTTGGCCACGCCATGCTTGATCATTCCTCGAAGAAAGTGGGACAATGACATTTAGGCAACTTCAGGCATTTCTGCTGGTGGTGCGAACCGGGACATTGGCGGCCGCTGCGGAACATATGGGGTTAACGCAGTCGGGCGTAAGTCGACTTGTAACCGAACTCTCCCGGAATGTGGGGTTCGAGCTTTTTACCCGCGTGGGCCGTGGCGTCACGCCGACAACGCAGGGGATGGCATTTTTTAGGATTGCTGAGGGTGTGTACAATAGTGCCGAGTCGTTACAACGTGCTGCTGCTGAAATCCGTGCGGGGATCGAAGAAAGGGTTCGCCTCGCTTGCTTGCCAACAATCGGTGCCGCTGTAATGCCGGCAGTCCTGGAATCGTTTCACCGGGACTATCCGAATGCTTTCGTCGACATCTACGATCAGCATGCCAAGGAAACTGTGGAAGCATTCCACGAAAGGAAGCTCGATTTTGCCGTAACCCATAAGGTTGGTCATATAGAAGGGATCCACACCGAGGCGTTCGCGGTTGCCGATTATGTGTTCGCTGTGCACAAGGATCATGAATTGGCCGCGCAAAAGGTGATCAGAAACACAGATCTCAGCGGACATAGCCATGTGGGGTTTGAAAGCGAAACGATGTTTCTGCCCAATGATGATGAGACACGGCTAATTGGCGAAGTGTCCGGCAGCATATCCAAGCGGATTTGGTGTCAGTCATCGGTTATGCGGTATGCATTGCTTGCCAACAAGCGAAACGTCAATATTGCAGAGCCGTTTTCCCTGCCGCTATTTACGCCGCATGGCATTGTTGCGCGCAGGTTTGAACCGCGGGTTACCATTGAGATGGAATTTGTGATGCCGACGGAAAACGCAAATGTGTCTTTGTATGTTGACCTAAAACGAGCATTTCGCAAAGCCACATCTGAATTCGCAGCCCGTCACGATCTGCCGATCTTTGTAGGCGGCGCAGAGAAGCTGTAAGCTAGGCCGGCCTCGGTGTACTGGACAACAAACGTCACTGCTAAAATTAGGATTGGCTGATGCTCGACTTACAGGCGCTGCTGACAAGCATATCAGATCGAATCTACTACGAAGCGGATTGGGGGCAGCCTGCGCAGTACATCCCGGATCTTGCCGAAATTGACCCCGCCAAGTTTGCCATCAGTGTCTGCACGGCAGACGCGATGACCTATTCCGCGGGGCTGGCCAATCAACGTTTCTCGATACAAAGCATCTCCAAAGTCTTTGCACTTATTGCGACCTTGGGACGGATCGGCGACCAGTTGTGGGCACGGGTCGACCGCGAACCCTCAGGTACTGCTTTCGACTCAATCGTTCT
Organism: Ruegeria sp. AK4; assembly: GCF_056541025.1. Lineage (NCBI taxonomy): Bacteria > Pseudomonadati > Pseudomonadota > Alphaproteobacteria > Rhodobacterales > Roseobacteraceae > Ruegeria > Ruegeria sp. AK4. Next base: position 8,645 of record NZ_JBQFXS010000026.1, on the reverse strand, counting down.
TTTGGAAAGCGATAAAGGTCATCCCAGAAACCCGTTTGTGAATGCGGGGGCCATTGTCACTACAGACTCACTATTGTCTGGCAGGGAACCAAAATTTGCATTGGCAGAAATCCTGAATCTCTTGCGCGCGATGACCGAGGATGATGACATTCATATCAACAGCGCCGTGGCCAGGTCCGAACAAGCGACAGGGGCCAGAAACAAGGCGCTTGCTCATTATCTGGCTTCTTATGGAAATCTCTTGAACCCGCCAGATCTCGTCCTCGGCACGTATTTCCATCAATGCGCAATTGAAATGACAACCGTCCAGCTTGCGCGGGCCGGACGTGTTCTTGCCGGTTTACATGGTGCGCCAGGAGTGATGTCCCCAAATCACGCGCGCCGTGTCAACGCATTGATGATGACCTGCGGTCACTACGATGGTTCTGGCGATTTCGCTTTTCGCGTTGGTTTGCCTGGAAAGAGCGGCGTTGGCGGCGGAATCCTCATTATTGCACCCAAAATCGCTTCCATCGGTATTTGGTCGCCAGGACTGAATCTCTATGGCAATTCAAATGCTGGCACACGGGCAGCCACCTATTTGAGTCAGGAGACCGGATGGTCAGTTTTCTGAGATATTGCATTGTTTGCAGGAATGTGCAGGGTCTTGTCAGAAGAACTTGCCTTGAGGCGGGCAGGGGGATTTCGTAGCTTTTGTCCATGACCAGACCTGCCTCATTCAATTACATTAAAACCAGTCCCGAGATCATCCGCCTTGCGGTGATGCTGTACATCCGTTTCCCGCTCTCGCTTCGGAATGTCGAAGATCTGCTGCACGAGCGCGGGATCGAGGTCAGCCATGAAACCGTCCGCTATTGGTGGAACATCTCACGCAGCAGCTTCAGCATGTCTTCGTCCGAGTTTCGCTCCCGAGCCATCTCTTGTTCCCCCTTCTCGGCCAAAGTAGTGGCCCAATTTTAGGAGGCAAAGACAGTATTGGCCCCCAAGAAGCGACAAGATTAATGAACAACCGGCTGGCAAGATAAGCACTTTGTCGGGACTAGACATTAAATGAAGTTAGCGGTACAAGTTTCAGAAATTACTCAAAATACTCCGGATGGCGTTCGTGAATAAACGCAATGGTGTCATCGAGGCGGGACAAGTGTTTTCTAACTGCGGTCTGCGCTTTTGACAAATCCCGCGAAGCGAGCCCGTTTGCGATTTCATAATGGTCTTCCAAAATGGAATTCGCTTCGCGGTCTTTCCCAAGGCCAAGCATGCAGAGACGATCCACTTTTTGCTTGCATTCTAGCATTACTTCGAATGCTAGTGGATTGCCGCCCAGAACATAGATCAGTTTGTGAAAATCATAATCAAGCGCATGGAAGGCGGGTAGATCCCCATTGGTCAGGGCGTTCTCCTGAAGGGCGAGGTTTTCGCCAAGCTTCGCATCTTTCTCTGCGTTCCAAGTTTCGATCGCTCCATGAATAACTTCAAGTTCGACAGCCCTACGAACCAAACGAGCAAGCTCCAATCGATCCATCGAAAACCCGCGCACCTCGGTCGCTTTTTGTGGCCGAATGAGCAGCAAATCCTCATTGCCTAGCCTGGTGAAGGCGTTGCGTACAGGTTGGCGGGAGACGCCAAATCGGCGTGCGACTTCGGTCTCGGACAGTTTTGTACCGGGAAGAATTTGGAGCGAAACGATCTGATCGTGTAGTGTATCGTAGACGACATCTGTGGTTGTTCGGGTCCTAATTCCGTCCACGATTTTTTCTTTCACCCTCTGATTCATAGTTCTACTGCCACGGATTACGACTGATTTAAGTAATTGTTATATGTCGATAAAAACTAGTTTGGCGTTCACTTGAAGGTACGTTTTTTTCTGGTGACATCAAAGAGCCTCTGTTCATCAGAGTCAAGGCCGTCACATGTTTCAAACGAGTTGTTGACATAACTTGGATACTAGTGTCCTTATGGGTTCAGCAGTGATTCCGGCTTTGGGAGGAAGCAGGAAGTTTTGCGACTTTCATCCTCCAGACGACACGTTTTGGCCTGTTGCTGCCCAAAAAAACGGGAGGAGACCCATGACTTCTACGAAATCGCTTTTTGCAGCAGTAACCGTTGCACTGATAGCCTCATCAGCATCGGCGGAAAGCTGGCGCGCTTGGAACATTCACAATGACGGCCACCCCAATACGGCGGCAATGGACAAGTTTGCTGAGCTTGTAGACACAGCCACAGATGGTGAAGTCACGGTAGATGTGTTCCACGGCGGCGTTCTTGGCTCGCAGCCCGATGCGCTGGAGCAAGTGCGTATTGGAGCCATCGAAGTTGGTAACTTCAACCTTGGCCCGATTGGTCCGATGGTCAAAGAGGCAAACCTTGTATCGCTTCCGTTCATTTTCAAAAGCGTTCCTCACATGTTCCGTGTGATGGAAGGTGACGCAGGCGAGGTCGTTGCCGAAGCGATGGGTGAAGCGGGTATCCTTCCACTTGCATTTTTTGACGCAGGAGCACGGTCATTCTACAGCCAGAAACCGATCAACTCTCCAGCCGATGTGGAAGGCCTGAAGATCCGAGTCATGAACAACGATCTCTACACTTCGATGATTTCGGCGATGGGTGGAAATCCGTCTCCCATGGCGTTTTCGGAAGTACAACAGGCGCTGAAGACAGGCGTCGTTGATGGTGCGGAGAACAACTTCCCGTCGTTCAAAAACGTAGGCCATTACGAAGTCACATCGCACTATTCCCTATCTGAGCATCTGATCATCCCCGAGTGCATCTGTGTGAATACAGCCAAGTTCAACGCACTTAACCCTGAACTGCAAGAAGCTGTTCGCAGTGCGGCTCAAGAAGCGGCTCTATACCAGCGCGAACTGTGGGCCGTTGGATCTGCGCAAGCGCGTTCTGACGTTGAAGCGGCTGGCATCACAGTCAACGAAATCGCAGACAAGGGCCCCTTCCAGTCCGCGATGGACGTAGTCTATGCTGACTACCTCGCTGCGAACCCTGATATGAAAGCGTTGGTCGAGATGGCCCAGGCCACCGAGTGATTTGCCAAAGCGAATACCAAAAAAATCGCGTCCGGTTTCCTTCAAAGAAGCCGGACACGTAAAACCCAAAAGGGGGCGGCATGCAAGTTTCAGGCAAGACATCAGAGTTTCTGCGGAGGATGGATTTCTTCCTCGACCTGCTCGCCAGCCTTTGTACCTTGTTGGCCGGCGTCGCCATCGTGACTATGACCGCCATCTTCGCGTGGCTGGTCTTTGGCCGGTACGTCCTCAATGACACCCCCACCTGGGTTGAACAGGTATCGCTTTTACTTGTCATGGTCATTGCCTTCCTCGGCGCAGCAGCTGGAGTGCACAACCACACCCATCTATCTGTTGTTCTTTTCCGGGGCATGGTGCCACCGAAAGTACGAACAGTCTTTGTCTGCATCACAGATATGCTGCTCGCCGGATTTGGCGCGATGATGTTCTGGTATGGGCTTGAATTGACCGAATTCAAATGGGGCACGTTGATCCCACTTATTCAATGGCCCGAGGGCCTGAGGTCCCTGCCTATGACCATTAGCGGAGCATTGGTCCTTCTGTTTTCCATCGGTCATCTGATCCGCCTGTTTCTGGGCGAGGATGCGCGCCAAGACAGTATAGATCAGGGTTAATCATGGGACTTGCAGTTCTTCTCGGGGTCTTTGCCCTTTCCGTCATCATCGGCACTCCAGTCGCTTACGCACTCGGGATTTCTGCCTTGGCTGCGTTTTGGTTTGAAGGCTTGCCCTTGTTCGTCGGCTTTCAACGAATAGTCGCAGGAATCAACGTTTTTTCGCTTATGGCGATCCCGTTTTTCATTTTCGCTGGCGAACTGATGTTCCATGGCGGCATAGCCGTCAGATTGGTAAGGTTCGCGCAAGCTGCTGTCGGTGCCGTGCGCGGCGGGCTTGGCATTGTGAACGTGTTTTCCTCCATGCTTTTTGGCGGGATCTCAGGTTCGGCGATCGCGGACATCTCCGCGCTGGGCTCAATTCTCATCCCCGTTATGAAGGACAAGGGATACGATGCTGACTATGCGGTGAATGTGACGGTGACGTCTTCCATCGCCGGGATCATCATTCCACCCAGTCACAATATGATCATCTTTGCTCTTGCCACGGGCGGTGCGGTATCAATTTCCAAGCTGTTCTTGGCGGGTGTGATCCCCGGCATCCTGATGTGCTGTTGCTTGGCAATTGCTGCGTATGTGGTCGCAGTAAAGCGCGGCTATCAGGCTGAACGGTTTCCAGGATGGACCGCGCTGGCATACGCATTTGTTGGCTCCATCCCCGGCCTGCTGACTGCGGTCATTATTGTCGGTGGTGTCCTATCAGGCATCTTTACTGTGACAGAGTCCGGCGCGTTCGGAGCTATGTATGCCTTTGTTGTCACGCTGATCGTCTACCGCAGCCTGTCATGGGATGCCTTCAAGACTGCTGTAATTTCATCCGTGCGCACAACTTCGATGGTCATGATCCTGATCGCCTGCGCCGGGGCCTTCGCCTACATGCTGACCTACAACCGCGTACCAACCAAAACGGTCGAGTTTCTTTTGGCGATAACCGAGAACCCGATCATGATTTTGCTGATGATCAATGCCGTTCTTTTGCTGCTTGGCATGATTATGGATATGGCAGCCTTGATCCTCATTTGCACGCCGATCTTCTTACCGGTGATGAATATGCTGGGGATCGATCCGCTGCAATTCGGCATGATCCTTCTGGTGAACCTTGGTCTGGGGCTTTGCACGCCTCCGGTCGGGACCTGTCTGTTTGTGGGCTGTGCGGTCGGCCAGTTGCCGATGGAAAAAGCCATTAGAACGATCTGGCCTTTCTACCTTGCGATCTTCGCAGCGCTGATGCTGATCACCTTCGTTCCTGCCATCTCGCTCACACTTCCGACTCTCCTAATCGGCCCATAAAGCCCAAAGGACGCCGCTATGCTGAATATCAAACGATTGGACATTGAAGAGGCGCGACGGCTGATCGCGGTCGCTAGGCTCAAAGCCGAAGATATCGGGGTGCCCATGTGTATCGCTGTTACCGACGAGAGTGGTATCCTTATCGCATTTGAGCGAATGGATGGCGCCAAGATTACCAGCGTCAATCTGGCGATCGACAAGGCTTATACCGCATGCGGCATCAAAAAGAGCACGCAAGCCTTAGGTGAAGTCAGTCAACCGGGAATGCCAGCGCATGGCATCGCTTCGGCCTTAGGCGGACGTATGGTGACCGTTGCCGGCGGTCTTCCTGTGCTTGCGGGTTCTGATGTCGTCGGTGGCATTGGTGTAAGCTCAGGCTCGCCTGCGCAAGATCATGACGTCGCCCAAGCTGGGGCCGATGACTTTTCCAAAATGAAAAACCCAAACGCTTAGGAGGCGAATATGTCGAATCCAAAAATCGGTTTCATTGGTCTAGGCCAAATGGGCAGCAAGATGGTTGAATGCCTCCAAAAAAATGGTTTTGATCTTGTGGTGATGGGCCGCAACAAAGCGGCAGTTGCCCAAACCGTCGCGCGCGGCGCGGTCGAGTTGAGCACCCCTAAGGAACTCGCCGCGGCCAGTGATATCGTCATGCTCTGCGTGACAACATCTGACGTGGTCGAAAGCCTGATTTACGGTAAGAATGGTATTCTTGCCGGGATCCAAAAAGGCGCGGTGGTCATAGATTTTGGCACGTCCATTCCAGCGTCAACAAAGAAAATTGGAGCGGACCTTGCGACAAAAGGAGCCGGGATGCTCGACGCGCCGTTGGGGCGTTCACCTGTGCACGCCAAGGACGGTTTGCTGAACATCATGGCAGCGGGCGATATCGAAACGTTTGAAAAAGTCAAACCTGTGCTCGATGTGCAGGGCGAGAACGTGTTCCATCTTGGCGCGCTCGGCGCGGGACATACGACCAAGCTGATCAATAACTTCATGGGTATGACAACAGCGTGTACCATGAGCCAGGCATTTGCAGTTGCAAAACAAGCGGGCATCGATGGCCAGCAGCTTTTTGAGATCATGTCTGCGGGCCCGTCCAATTCCCCGTTCATGCAGTTTTGCAAGAATTACGCCGTCGATGGTGTAAGTGATCTTGGGTTTTCGATCAGCAATGCCAACAAGGACATCGCCTACTTCGTTCAGATGATCACTGACATTGGAACCCGCTCCGAAATCGCTGAAGGCACTTCCGCAAATCTTCAAACGGCGCTTGATGCAGGGATGGGCGAAGGGAATGTACCCGAAATCTACGACATGTTCGTCAAACGCGGTGCAGCTTAGGCGGCCCACAATGGCACACGACAACTTTCAACGCTGAGCAAAGATGAGGGATGCGCATGAAACTCGCTGGAAAATCGGCAATTGTAACTGGAGCCGGCCGCGATATCGGTGCAGCAGTCGGTCTCAAGCTTGCCTCCGAGGGCGCAAACGTCGCAATAAATTATTTTGCCAGCAGCGCAGGCGCTGAGGACGTTGTGGCCAAGATCAAAGCAGATGGCGGGACCGCATTCGCGCTTCAAGGAGACCTAACGCAGAAAAGCGACGTTGACGCATTGGTGGCGCGATCTCTCGCGGAATTCGGCAGTATCGACGTTTTGGTCAATAATGCGGGCGGTTTGGTTGCCCGTAAAACAGTCGCAGAGTCCTCACTTGAACATTGGCAGTATGTGATGGACTTGAATCTGACCAGCAACTTCATGATGACGAACGCCTGTTTGGCTCATATGAAAAGCGGTGCAATTGTCAACTTGGCAAGCCAAGCTGCTCGCGATGGCGGTGGCCCCGGCTCAGTTCCCTATGCGACCTCAAAGGGCGCGATCATGACGCTGACGCGGGGTTTGGCCAAAGAGCTGGGCCCGGATATCAGGGTCAATGGGCTGTGCCCTGGGATGATTGATACTGATTTTCATAACATCCACACACCGGACGCAGGACGTCGCGGCTTTGAAGCCGCTGCGCCAATGAAACGTCAGGGCACAATTGAGGATGTCGCAAACCTTGTCCTATTCCTAGCGTGCGACGACAGTGCTTTCATTACAGGAGCTAATGTCGATCTGAATGGTGGAATGCTTTTCTCATAGTGTAGCGGAGGTACACCTTGCCTGAATTTCCAGTTGTCTCGACAGGAGAGAATGTCACACGGCAAGTTCTCTCTGATCATCCTAATCTCATGGTTGTTGCCTTTCGGTTCAGCAAAGCAGGTGCGATAGGCGCGTTGCACAGCCATCCGCATGTCCAGTCAACATATGTCGAAAGTGGCCGGTTCCGGTTCACTTTGGGCGAAAGTGACCAAGAGTTCGGGCCAGGAGACAGTTTTGTCATTCCTTCAGATCAAACCCACGGATGTGTTTGCCTGGAACCAGGAATGCTCGTGGATAGCTTCACTCCGCGGCGTGACGATTTTTTGTAGAACCCATGCGTATTTTGGCAATCGGTGAGTGCATGGCGGAGCTTGCTCCCTTGGGCGATCCAGGGGAATTCAAGGTTGGATATGCGGGCGATACGTTCAACACGGCTTGGTATTTGGCACAATTATCGCCGAATACCGAGGTCGCCTATTTCACGGCAGTTGGTGACGACACGCTATCTTGCGAAATGCGAGACTTTATTGACAGCACGGGCATTGACACCTCTCACATCCGAGAGATTTCCGGTGGAACCGTGGGTCTCTATATGATCCACCTTGCCAATGGTGAGCGTAGTTTTTCCTATTGGCGCAACATATCTGCGGCAAAACGGCTTGCGGACGACGCAGATGCGCTTGACCGGGCAATCGAAGAAGCAGATTTGATCTACTACTCGGGAATTACGTTGGGGATTCTTGGTACGCAATCGCGTGCAAATCTACTTGGCGCACTTCAAAGGGGGCGTGAAGCAGGGAAAACCGTGGCCTTCGATACAAATATCAGGCCCACCCTTTGGCCGAACGGCGAAGATATGAAACTTGCAATCATGCGCGCTGCAGAGTTCTCGGATATCGTGATGCCGTCTTTTGACGACGAAAGCGAGTGGTTTAAGGACGACTGTCCGACCGCAACACTTGAACGATATGCAAAACTTGGTGTGGACCGGATCGTTGTAAAGAACGGCGAGCATTCAGTGATTTATCAAGATGGAGACATTAGGGGGGAGGTGTCCGTTAGGCCGGAAACTTCCGCTATTGATACAACAGCCGCTGGTGATAGTTTCAACGCTGGCGTTTTGCTCAGTGTTTTGGAGAAAAGCGATTTCCGCGCAGGAATATTACTGGGCTGCCAATTGGCCAGCCACGTAATCCAAGCCAAAGGAGCGCTGGTTTCTTTCGATGCTGTGCATATGACAACCTCAGGAGATAAATCTCGATGTGTGTGAAGCGGAACAAGCAGTTTGCACGACCACTCATCGAAGAAAAAAGAACTTAATCAATGAAACAACAAGGGCGGAAAGCGGTCGTTCACTGAATCCCATTGAAACGGCAACAATACGCGGCTTGCCATTGGTCGTTTAAGTAAAGAGCAGATGTGAGTGTGCCCTGGTTTCCGCGATGATCTCAATGGCAAATGACGTTGGCGTCGGCCAGTTGGGATGCAAGATTGCTTCAACAATATCTGCATCAGCTACAAACTGCGCGTTGTGTTTCGCAGCAAGATGGCGCATGTGGT
>NZ_JBQFXS010000025.1:0-50169 GCF_056541025.1 Ruegeria sp. AK4 | reverse complement strand
ACGTGTCGTTCGGCGTTGAGCTGATCGCGCCCATCGCGATGGAAAACGGCCTGCGCTTCGCCATCCGCGAAGGTGGTCGTACCGTTGGCGCAGGTGTTGTTTCTAAAATTATCGAGTAAGGCGCGCTCGTCGCGCCTGGTTGCAGCAGGCGATTTTCCACGGGAAAATCTGCCGGGAGCAACTCGGTAAAGAACTAAAGAAGGCCGTCCCACTCAGGGGCGGCCTTTTCGGTTGAGAGGTTTCCATCATGTTTCTACCGATGGACAATCTCGCGGTCAGATTGGTAACTGGTCCCACAAACACAATTGCAAAGCATGGAATTTCCCAAATGAATCGAGAGCTTAGTTCCAACGAGCGGTCTTTGGCATTATCCATTCTTCCTTGGCTTGCTCATGAGATGTCTTGGCGCTCGCAGCACATGTCACCAGCACCAACGCTTTTGCACGCGGGTGGGCAATCCAACTTTGAAAAGGGGTTTAGCGTTTTGTCCCGGGCGGGGTTAATGCGCAATGAGGGAATCTACGGTTTGCTTACTTGGGAAGCCGGTCAAAGCATCGAGCTGCCAACAGACTATCGACGTGATGATCTTGACGAACTGCTCGAGGCTTTCGCTTGTCATTCGCACTACGCAGACGAGTTTGCTGACCACTACGTGTCCGTAGTGCCCAAAAACAACTCAACGACAAGAATATGCGAGGCCTTTCGTGCTTGCGACTACATAGAAAGGACACCACGCGGCTGGGCTTGGACAGATGCATTCGGGCCTTGGCTGGTGTATGAATGCTGCTGGAGTTTATCAGAGTACGAGGTTGCGGATGACGAAAGTATCGCCGCTACACTCGAAAATCTGCCAGTACAGACATTAAAAAAATTGAAAGGAAGTATGTGCTCATTTGAGCCAGACTTCCTGAGAATTCTATTTGCCCAGTGTCGGAACGGCGTTTGGTTAGAAAGCAACGAGTGGCGAACGGTTCCATCAGATGAGTGGGACATGAATTTGGCCGCTGGTCTTTACGAAAGACTGCAAAAGCCCGGTTAAATCTGAGGCGCACTTCTTTGGTGGCTATCGGATTGTCAGGGTCAACCATTTCCCCCTTGCCAAACCCCGCCAACCCCACTAATACGCGCGAGTTCTCAACAAGAACGTCAAGGCGGGGTGATTCCCGCCTTTTGGGTTCGATGAGGGTTGGCGATGCGCGTCTGTCCTCCTCTCAACCTCAACGCCTGATAAAAGGCTGTATCTATGCAAAGCCAAAATATCCGTATTCGGCTGAAGGCATTTGACTATCGCGTTCTGGATGCCAGCACGCAAGAGATCGTCAACACTGCCAAGCGGACCGGCGCGAACGTGCGCGGCCCGATCCCGCTGCCGAACAAGATCGAGAAGTTCACGGTTCTCCGTGGCCCTCACGTTGACAAGAAATCCCGCGACCAGTTCGAGATCCGCACCCACAAGCGTCTCTTGGACATCGTTGATCCGACCCCCCAGACCGTTGACGCGCTGATGAAGCTCGACCTCGCTGCTGGTGTGGACGTCGAGATCAAGCTGCAGTCGTAAGATCGGAGGGTATAGATTATGCGCTCTGGTATTATCGCAAAAAAAGTTGGCATGACCCGCCTGTTCATGGAAGACGGCAAGCAGATCCCTGTGACCGTTCTTCACCTGGACAATCTGCAGGTCGTTGCACAGCGCACTGCTGACAAAGACGGCTACACCGCCGTTCAGCTGGGCGCCGGTGCTGCCAAGGCAAAACGCACCTCGAAAGCCATGCGCGGTCACTATGCCGCTGCGAAGGTCGAGCCCAAGCGTAAACTGGCCGAGTTCCGCGTCTCCGAAGATGGCCTGATCGATGTGGGCGCCGAGATTTCGGCAGAACACTTCCTGGAAGGTCAGAAAGTTGACGTGTCGGGCACGTCGATCGGTAAAGGCTTTGCCGGTGCGATGAAGCGCCACAACTTCGGTGGTCTGCGCGCCTCGCACGGTGTTTCGATCAGCCACCGTTCGCACGGCTCAACGGGTCAGTGTCAGGACCCGGGCAAGGTGTTCAAAGGCAAGAAGATGGCCGGTCACATGGGTGCTGCCCGTGTCACCACCCAGAACCTGGAAGTTGTCAAAACCGACGCCGACCGGAACCTGGTCTTCATCAAAGGCGCCGTTCCCGGACCGAAATCGGGCTGGGTCACCGTCAAGGACGCCGTCAAGAAGAAAGCACCGGAAGGCCTGCCTTTCCCGGCTGCTGTGAAATCGGCTGCAACCGAAGCACCTGCGGAAGAAGCGCCCGCGGAAGGTGGTGAAGCATGAAACTTGATGTAATCAAACTGGACGGCGGCAAAGCCGGCGACATCGAGCTGAACGCCGATCTGTTCGGTCTCGAGCCGCGTGCGGACATCCTGCACCGTGTGGTCCGTTGGCAGCGCAACAACGCGCAGGCCGGCACCCACAAGGTCAAGACCCGCTCGGAAACCAGCTACTCGACCAAGAAGATCTATCGCCAGAAGGGCACCGGTGGCGCTCGTCACGGTGACCGCAACGCGCCGATCTTCCGCAAGGGTGGTATCTACAAGGGCCCGACCCCTCGTTCGCACGGCCACGACCTGCCGAAGAAGTTCCGCAAGCTCGGCCTGCGCCACGCTCTGTCGGCCAAAGCCAAAGCAGGTGAACTGGTTGTGATCGAGAACGCCGAAGCCGAAGGCAAGACCGCCGCTCTGGCCAAACAGGTTGCAAACCTGGGCTGGAAACGCGCTCTGGTCATCGACGGCGCGACCGTGAACGAAGGGTTCCTGAAGGCGTCGCGCAACATCGAAGGTCTGGATATCCTGCCGTCGATGGGTGCAAACGTTTATGACATCCTCAAGCGTGACACCCTGGTGCTCACCAAAGCGGCTGTCGAAGCACTGGAGGCTCGTCTGAAATGAGCGCGAAGGCAGAACACTACGACGTGATCCGCAAGCCGATCATCACCGAAAAGTCGACCATGGCGTCCGAGAACGGCGCGGTTGTCTTTGAAGTGGCGATCGACAGCAACAAGCCGCAGATCAAAGAGGCCGTTGAGGCGCTGTTTGGTGTGAAGGTCAAAGCGGTGAACACCACCGTGACCAAAGGCAAGGTCAAGCGGTTCCGCGGTCAGCTGGGCCGTCGGAAAGACGTCAAAAAAGCATATGTGACCCTGGAAGAGGGTAACACCATCGACGTGAGCACCGGTCTTTGATCCGACGCTTACTGCGACTATTCACGGCCCCGGCGGTTCAACCCGCCGGGGCCGATTTCGTTTCGGATCCTGAAACTGTGCGTGCGCAGGTGCTGGATCAAATGCGGGTGTTCAGTGCCGAGCCCTATTTTCAGATCGCCGATGAAAAGCTGAGGCTGCTGTCGGTTTTCGATGATCTGAAATACGACCGGGCAGATGTGGACATGATCTCTCCGGCGATGCGAAAGCATGTGGTCGGAAAGCTTGGCCCGCTGGGGTTTCGCCAGACCTCAGGCACGGTGCTGGAGCACGCCGAGGCCGACTTGCGTGTCCACATCCCCAAGTTCCACGCCCTTGGCGCGTCGCCTTTCGATATCGCGCGCTATACCGAGAAACGCCCGCAGGATTACTGTCTGCTGACACCCACGCAGGTAGCTTGTCAGTACGTGGATCACTATGAGTTGGACGACGCCGTGCAGCGGATCGAGGCGCTGGTTGCGAAGCACCCGATCAACCTGCTCAAACTGGCGGATTATCTGGAAGGCAAACCCAAACACCGCGCCTTTCGCGAGGTGCTGGGGCATGTCAAGCTCAAGCAGAGGATTGCGGTGGAGTCCGAGCCGCTGTGCCGTAGGCGATCTTTGGGGTGAAGCTGGTCCGTCGGAAAGACGTCAAAAAAACAAATGTCACCCTGGAAGAGGGTAACACCATCGAAGTATCGACCGGTCTCTGATCGGATCCGTCATTGGAGAGAGATAAAGGCCCCCGCGAAAGCGGGGTTTTATTGCGCTCCAACATGCGGTGCTGCCACATGCAAGTTATCTTGGGGCCAATCAGTTTGAACTGGTTTGATCCTGCTCCGCTTCGATGAATGCCTGCCAACCGTCTACCTTGCCAAACACGCGCATTCTTTCGTGCAGCATAGGGGCGTAGATGGACCACATGCGTTTTCGTAAGTCCCGTCCCTTTGTCGTGACTTTCACGACTTTGCCTCTCCGGTCACTACCAAAGTCGACAAACTCCACCAGTCCCTCTGCAGCGAGCCGCTTGCTCAGATGGGACAGGTTTGATTGCTCGAATATGGTGTCCCGTGCAAGCTCATATGGACGTAGTTGCCCCCCGTGGCGTTCCAGCGACCAAAGCAGATCGTACCATTTCAACGGTGGAAGTCCCGCCTCTTTCAAGGCTGCGCTGATATCCGACTGGATACGGCGGTTGGCTCGGTTCATTGCGACCCAGATCTCTGTCTCAAATTCTGTTGGCAGATCGTTCTTCACAACTTCGTGTTTGCCTTGTTTCTGATTGCAGTCTTGGTTCAATTTATTTAGATGAAAATTCATCTACTTTCCAGTGCCTACCGGACAAAAGGAATACAACCATGACCTTAAAGTCTATAATTGCCGCCGCTGCCTTGACCGTTGCCGTGACACCGGCTTTCGCGCAGACCTATAAGACCGATCAAGGGCATACTGAAGTCCGGTTCGGTTGGAGCCACGCAGGTGTCTCGAACCAGCATGGTGAGTTCACCAAAGTAGACGGCACGTTGGATCTAAATGCCGAAGATGTGGAAGCCTCGACGCTGAACGTGACGATTGACACGAACAGTCTGGCTTCGGGCTTTGGCCCCCTGGATGACCACCTCAAATCAGCTGATTTCTTCGAGGTCGAAACCTATCCCGAAATCACTTTTGTCAGCACCGAAATCAAACGGACCGGCGATACGACGGCGGACGTGACCGGAGATCTGACCATTCATGGCGTGACCAAACCAGTAACCCTGCAAGCCACACTGACCCATCAGGGCGAGCATCCTTTAGGCGGCGCCATAGAATATTACAAAGGCGATTGGGTGGCCTTTTCGGCAACGGGTGAGATCGATCATACGGAATTCGGTGTGGGACCATTCTCAACCGGGCCGATCACAATCATGATCGATACCGAGATGAAGGCAGACGGATAACACCAAAGCCAACTGTATCACCGGGATAAAAAGAGAAAGATTATGCAATCTTGGATGAGGGTGTAGACACCCATCCCCAACCCTGTTACACGCTCCCAATCTTGCGGCCTCGGATTCGTTCCGGGGCCTCTGATATTTGTAACCGGGGACCTTCGGGGCCCTATACCCTTGGCACCTACGGGGGCCTATCACATAGCAGGGAAACCCCCTGCACTTGCTAAACGGAAGACAGAAAGCATGGCACTCAAGTCGTACAAGCCGACGACGCCGGGCCAGCGCGGGCTGGTGCTGATCGACCGTTCGGAGCTTTGGAAAGGACGTCCGGTCAAGTCTCTCACTGAGGGTTTGACCAAATCGGGCGGCCGGAACAACACCGGACGGATCACTTCACGCCGCCGCGGCGGTGGCGCAAAGCGTCTCTACCGGATCGTTGACTTCAAACGGAACAAATTTGATGTTGCGGCAACCGTCGAGCGGATCGAATATGACCCGAACCGGACCGCATTCATCGCACTGGTAAAATACGAAGACGGCGAGCAGGCATACATCCTGGCTCCGCAGCGTCTGGCTGTTGGTGACAAAGTCGTGGCATCCGCCAAGGCCGACATCAAGCCGGGCAACGCAATGCCGTTCTCGGGCATGCCCATCGGTACCATCGTCCACAACATCGAGATGAAGCCTGGCAAAGGCGGTCAGATCGCACGTGCGGCCGGTACTTACGCGCAATTCGTTGGTCGCGATGGCGGCTACGCTCAGATCCGTCTGAGCTCGGGTGAGCTGCGCATGGTCCGTCAGGAATGCATGGCCACCATCGGTGCCGTGTCCAACCCCGACAACTCGAACCAAAACCTCGGTAAAGCCGGTCGTATGCGCCACAAGGGCGTTCGTCCGTCGGTTCGTGGTGTTGCAATGAACCCGATCGACCACCCGCACGGCGGTGGTGAAGGTCGGACCTCGGGTGGCCGTACGCCGGTTACGCCGTGGGGTAAGGACACCAAGGGTAAGCGTACCCGCAACAAGAACAAAGCGTCCCAGAAGCTGATCATCCGCTCGCGGCACGCCAAGAAGAAGGGACGTTAATCCATGTCTCGCTCTGTTTGGAAGGGTCCTTTCGTCGATGCTTACGTGCTGAAAAAAGCCGAAGCAGCGCGCGAGTCGGGCCGCAACGAAGTCATCAAAATCTGGTCGCGTCGTTCCACCATTCTGCCCCAGTTCGTGGGTCTGACCTTTGGTGTGTACAACGGCCAGAAGCACATTCCCGTCAACGTCTCGGAAGACATGATCGGTCAGAAGTTCGGTGAATACTCGCCGACCCGTACCTATTATGGCCACGCCGCAGATAAAAAAGCGAAGCGGAAGTAAGTCATGGGCAAGGAAAAGAACCCCCGCCGCGTGGCTGAAAACGAAGCAATGGCGAAAACCCGCATGCTTCGCACCAGCCCGCAGAAACTGAACCTGGTTGCGCAAATGATCCGCGGCAAGAAAGTCGAGAAGGCTCTGACCGACCTGACTTTCAGCAACAAGCGTGTCGCGCAGGACGTCAAGAAGTGCCTGCAGTCCGCAATCGCGAATGCCGAAAACAACCACAACCTGGACGTTGACGAACTGATCGTCGCCGAAGCTTGGGTTGGCAAGAACCTGGTCATGAAGCGCGGTCGTCCGCGTGCACGTGGCCGTTTCGGCAAGATCATGAAGCCGTTCTCGGAGATCACCATCAAGGTGCGTCAAGTTGAGGAGCAAGCCTAATGGGTCATAAAGTAAATCCGATCGGCATGCGCCTGCAGGTCAACCGCACCTGGGACAGCCGCTGGTACGCCGACACCAAGGACTACGGTGATCTTCTGCTGGAAGACCTCAAGATCCGTGAGTTCATCAACAAAGAGTGCAAGCAGGCCGGTGTTGCCCGTGTGATCATTGAACGTCCGCACAAAAAGTGCCGCGTTACGATCCACACTGCACGCCCCGGTGTCATCATCGGCAAGAAAGGTGCAGACATCGAAGTTCTGCGCAAAAAGCTTGCTCGTATGACCGACAGCGAACTGCACCTGAACATCGTCGAAGTGCGCAAGCCCGAGCTTGACGCGCAGCTGGTTGCCGAGTCTATCGCTCAGCAGCTCGAGCGCCGCGTCTCGTTCCGCCGCGCGATGAAGCGGTCGGTTCAGAACGCCATGCGCATGGGCGCCCTGGGTATCCGGGTGAACGTCGCTGGCCGTCTGGGCGGTGCTGAAATTGCACGGACCGAGTGGTACCGCGAAGGCCGCGTGCCTCTGCACACCCTGCGTGCCGACATCGATTACGCACATGCCGAAGCGATGACCCCCTACGGGATCATCGGGATCAAGGTCTGGATCTTCAAAGGTGAGATCATGGAGCACGATCCGCAGGCACGTGACCGTAAAGCACAGGAACTCCAGGACGGCCCTGCACCTCGTGGTGCTGGTGGCGGTCGTCGCTAAGGAGGGAAAGATATGCTTCAACCAAAGCGTACTAAATTCCGCAAGATGCACAAAGGCCGGATCAAGGGTCTCGCCAAGGGCGGCTCTGATCTGAACTTTGGCACCTACGGCCTGAAAGCTCTTGAGCCTGAGCGTGTAACCGCACGCCAGATCGAAGCTGCACGTCGTGCCATGACGCGTCACATGAAGCGTCAGGGTCGCGTCTGGATCCGCATCTTCCCCGACACTCCGGTCACTGCAAAGCCGATCGAAGTTCGTATGGGTAAAGGTAAAGGTTCGGTCGACCGCTGGGCCTGCAAAGTCAAGCCCGGTCGCGTGATGTTCGAGATCGACGGCGTCAATGACGACATCGCCCGCGAGGCCCTGCGCCTGGCCGCGATGAAGCTGCCGATCAAGACCCGCGTCGTGGTTCGCGAAGACTGGTAAGCGATTGGGGTTTTGTCCCCGTTCGTTTTGAATTGACCCCGCCGGGAAACCGGCGGGGTTTTCTTTTTGCCGGGTGCGGGCCACAGAGACGTGACTGGCAATCGAAACGTATACACGGCTATCATCGGGTCCTGCGCTTTCGTTTCGGGACGACTAGACATGTCACACTTTCTTCGCCTGTTGGCCCTTTTCTCTCTGCTGGCCGTAACGGCACTGGTCGCCGTGCCGACGGCGCGGGCCGCGTCACCAGAGGTGAACCTTGGCCACTTCAACGGGCTTGCGATGAACGGCTATGACGTGATGACATATTGGCGTGGCGGCGACCCGCAGAAAGGCGACGCACAGATCGCGGCGGACTACAATGGGGCGACTTGGGTATTCCAGAGCGACGAAAACCGGCAGGCGTTTCTTTCGGACCCGGCGAAGTTTGCGCCGCAATTTGGTGGCTATTGCGCCTATGCCGCCAGCCAGAACGCAGTTGCGGATGTTGACCCGATCGCCTGGCGTATCTGGGACGACAAGCTTTACCTGAATTACAGCATCGAGGTGCGCCGGATCTGGGCCAACAAGATCGACGAGAATATCGAAAAGGCGAACGGCTACTGGCCGGAACTGTTGCAGCAATAGGTCGCAATTTCGCGCCGCCATTGCCCTCGCCTGCGGCACCGGGCTGAGCTATGAGGGGCGCATGGCACAGATTGAATCGCTCTTCGTTACCCGTCTCTACCGTGCGGCCTTGTCCGAATTCGACCCCAGGATCGACCCTCAGGAGTTGGAAAGCTCCTGCCTTGTCATCGCCGAGGATGACGAGGCCGGGCAGGAGTGGTGTGAAGAAAACGGCTATCCCGGCTACACCAGCTATGCCTCGCTGACCGATCTGCCCTGGCGGTTTCCGATCTTCGCCGATCTGGTCAAAGCTTTGGACCAGCATGTGGCGGCCTTTGCGAAAGATCTGGAGTTCGATCTGGGTGAGGGTGCGTTGAAACTGGAGGACCTGTGGATCAACATCCTGCCCGAGGGCGGCATGCATTCCAGCCACCTGCACCCGCACAGCGTGATCTCGGGCACGACCTATGTTGCGATGCCCGAAGGGGCGAGTGCCTTGAAACTGGAAGACCCCCGCTCGGGCCGCATGATGGCCGCGCCAACGCGGATCAAAGGCGGGCGGCGGGATTTGCAGCCGTTCATCTATATGAAGCCACAGGTGGGCGACGTGTTGCTCTGGGAAAGCTGGCTGCGCCACGAGGTGCCGATGAACATGGCCGAGGACGAGCGGATTTCGGTGAGTTTCAATTATAAGTGGGAGTGAACTTTTTCACCGTTACTTTGCACTGACACGCGCGCGGAACTTAGGGAAGCCGATGCAGTTCCCGTTCACCGACCCTGACCTGTAAGCCCCGTTTTTAAATTTGAGATCAAACTTCATCACGCTTCCCGAAGAACAACTGTCTTTTTTGGAAATAATAGCGTCGAACTGAAGCCGATCGTCGGTGACCTTTCGAATTTTTATACCCTCGGGGGTGATCCCGTGTGCGGCAAGGACCTGCGGCGTGTTGTTGCTGACAGCTATGTCCATCTGCCATGGGCGGTTGGAATTGATGGTCAGGGTCCATTTCCCATCCGGGGCGGCAGTTGCGATGGAGGCTAAAATCAGGATGGCAAATGTGAAAATCGTTGCTTTGGTACGCTGCACAATACTCCTCACCAATTAATTTAGACCAAGAACAGATCGTAATGGTACGGCGGCAAGCGCTTTCAGGGCAACACTTATAGTTTGTGCGCAAAGCCACTTTGGTCGCGCGGGTTGTAAACACCGAAAAGATCGTCGAATTCCGCTTGCAGTGTATAATCCCAAAGGGAAGGAATCTTTTCCTTGCCACCCACCCCCTAAACCCTTATACGGCGGCATCCTGCGATCTCCCGGCGTTGTCGGGCGATTCGTATGTCTATCATTCATCCACCAGGTCCAAGGTGACCCGTGTACGGGGCCTTCTGGTGTTTTGAGCAAAGGAAAAAGGCGATGAACGCCCAAGAACTGCGTGACAAGACCCCGGACCAGCTCCGCGAGGAACTGGCCAACCTGAAGAAAGAAAGCTTTAACCTGCGCTTTCAACAGGCAACCGGTCAGCTGGAAAACACTGCCGGCATCAAAGCGGCCCGCCGCAATGCTGCCCGCGTCAAAACCATTCTGAACGAAAAGGCCGCTGCCGCGGCATCCGAGGAGTAATCAGATGCCCAAGCGTATCCTGCAAGGCACCGTGACCAGCGACGCCAACGAACAGACCGTAACCGTTCAGGTAGAGCGCCGCTTTACCCACCCGGTTCTGAAGAAAACCATCCGTAAGTCCAAGAAATACCGGGCTCACGATGAAAAGAACGCCTTCAAGGTCGGCGATACAGTCCGCATCATCGAATGCGCGCCGAAATCGAAGACGAAACGTTGGGAAGTTCTGGAAGCGTAAGCTTCCGGGATTTTTCCATTTGTCGAAACCCTGGGGGATTTAACAAGACCAGCCCCCACAGGTCGGGAGAAACCACATGATCCAGATGCAGACCAATCTGGATGTCGCTGACAACTCCGGCGCACGCCGAGTTCAGTGCATCAAGGTCCTGGGTGGTTCCAAGCGTAAATACGCCTCCGTCGGCGACATCATTGTCGTCTCGGTGAAGGAAGCCATCCCGCGCGGCCGCGTAAAGAAAGGGGACGTCCGCAAGGCCGTCGTCGTACGCACCGCCAAGGAAGTCCGTCGCGAAGACGGCACAGCGATCCGTTTCGATCGCAACGCCGCCGTCATCCTGAACAACAACAACGAGCCCGTAGGTACCCGTATCTTTGGCCCGGTTGTTCGCGAACTGCGCGGCAAGAACTTCATGAAAATCATCTCGCTGGCTCCGGAGGTGCTGTAATCATGGCTGCTAAACTCCGCAAAGGCGACAAGGTCGTCGTGCTGGCCGGCAAGGACAAGGGCAAAGAGGGGACCATCACCTCGGTTGACCCGAAAGCCGGTAAAGCTGTTGTCGACGGCATCAACATCGCCATCCGCCACACCCGCCAGTCGCAAACCTCGCAAGGGGGTCGCCTGCCTCAGGCAAACCCGATCGAGCTGTCGAACCTGGCGCTGCTGGACAAGAACGGCAAAGCAACCCGCGTTGGCTTCCGCATGGAAGGCGACAAGAAGGTCCGCTACGCCAAGACCACAGGGGACGTGATCGATGCTTGATAACGCAACCTACACCCCGCGTCTGAAAGCTCAGTACGCCGAAACCATCCGCGCCGCTCTGAAAGAAGAGTTCGGCTACAAGAACGACATGCAGCTGCCCAAGCTGGAAAAAATCGTTCTGAACATCGGCTGTGGTTCTGAGGCGGTTAAAGACTCGAAGAAAGCGAAAGCTGCCGTCGAGGATCTGACTGCGATTGCCGGTCAGCAGGCCGTTGCAACCAAGGCGAAGAAGTCGATCGCGGGTTTCCGCGTCCGTGAAGACATGCCGCTGGGCGCGAAAGTGACCCTGCGCGGTGACCGGATGTACGAATTCCTGGATCGTCTGATCACCATCGCGATGCCTCGCGTGCGTGACTTCCGCGGTGTGAAGCCGTCTTTCGATGGTCGTGGCAACTTTGCCATGGGCATGAAAGAGCACATCGTGTTCCCGGAAATCGACTTCGACAAGGTCGACGAGGTCTGGGGCCTGGACATCGTAATCACCACCACAGCGAACACCGACGCTGAAGCAAAGGCACTGTTGAAAGCGTTCAACATGCCCTTCAACGCCTAAGCGCCGGGAGGATTGAGACATGGCTAAGAAAGCAATGATCGAACGCGAGAAGAAGCGCGAACGCCTGGTGGCCAAATATGCCGCAAAGCGTGCCGAGCTGAAAGAAATCGCGAATGACGAGAGCCGCCCGATGGAAGAGCGCTTCAAGGCGCGTCTGAAGCTGGCGAAACTGCCGCGCAACAGCTCGGCTACCCGTCTGCACAACCGCTGTCAGCTGACCGGTCGTCCCCACGCTTACTACCGTAAGCTGAAGGTCAGCCGTATCGCGCTGCGCGAGCTGGGTTCTGCTGGTCAGATCCCCGGCATGGTGAAATCGAGCTGGTAAGGGAGACATAGATATGAACGATCCTATCGGCGATATGCTCACCCGTATCCGCAACGCGCAAATGCGCGGCAAGTCCACCGTTTCCACCCCGGCTTCCAAGCTGCGCGGTTGGGTTCTGGACGTGCTGGCGGACGAAGGCTACATCCGTGGCTATGAAAAGACGACCGGTGAAAACGGTCATCCGGCCATCGAAATCAGCCTGAAATACTACGAAGGCACCCCTGTCATTCGCGAACTGAAGCGGGTTTCCAAGCCCGGTCGTCGCGTGTACATGGGCGTCAATGACATCCCGCAGGTCCGTCAGGGTCTGGGCGTGTCGATTGTCAGCACTCCGAAAGGTGTGATGTCGGACGCAAACGCTCGCTCCAACAATGTTGGCGGCGAAGTGCTCTGCACCGTCTTCTAAGGAGGTCTGCAATGTCTCGTATTGGTAAAAAACCGGTCGAGCTGCCCAGCGGCGTTACCGCCTCTGTGTCGGGTCAGACCATCGAAGTGAAAGGTCCGAAAGGCACCCGCAGCTTCACCGCCACCGACGACGTGACGCTGTCGGTTGAAGACAACGTGGTCAAGATCGACCCCCGTGGCATGTCCAAGCGTGCCCGCCAGCAGTGGGGCATGAGCCGCACCATGGTTGCCAACCTGGTAACCGGTGTGACCCAGGGCTTCAAAAAAGAGCTGGAGATCCAGGGTGTTGGTTACCGGGCTCAGATGCAGGGCAACACCCTGAAGCTGAACCTGGGCTACAGCCACGATGTTGATTTCACTGCCCCGGAAGGTGTCACCATCACCGCGCCGAAGCAGACCGAGATCGTTGTGGAAGGTATCGACCAGCAGCAGGTGGGCGAAGTCGCGGCCAAAATCCGCGAATGGCGCCGTCCTGAGCCGTATAAAGGCAAGGGCATCCGCTATAAGGGCGAGTTCATCTTCCGCAAGGAAGGCAAGAAGAAGTAAGGACGCAGACAATGGCAAACAGCAAAAGAACCCTGTTTCTGAAGCGCCGCCTGCGCGTTCGGAACAAACTTCGCAAAGTCAACGCGGGCCGCGTACGCCTGTCGGTTCACCGTTCGAACAAGAACATCAGCGTTCAGTTGATCGACGACGTTCGTGGCGTGACCCTGGCCGCAGCCTCGACCCTGGAAAAAGATCTGGGTGTGGTTGGCAAGAACAACGTCGAAGCGGCCACCAAAGTGGGCGCGGCCATCGCCGAGCGTGCCAAGAAGGCAGGCGTCGAAGAGGCTTATTTCGATCGTGGCGGCTTCCTGTTCCACGGCAAGGTGAAGGCAGTTGCCGACGCCGCGCGTGAAGGCGGCCTGAAGATCTAAGACCTGCGGGCGGGTTTCGATCCGCCCCGATGATCCGGGGGCCTCGGCAACAGCCGGGGCTCACTTGGATTGAAGAAAACGGCGCGACAAGCGCCACATGAGAAAAGGGATGCCAAATGGCAGAACGTGAAAACCGTCGGGGCCGTGGCCGCGACCGTGAAGAAGCACCGGAATTTGCAGATCGTCTGGTCGCAATCAACCGCGTGTCGAAAACCGTAAAAGGTGGTAAGCGCTTTGGCTTCGCCGCTCTGGTGGTTGTCGGCGATCAGAAAGGCCGCGTGGGCTTTGGCAAGGGTAAAGCGAAAGAAGTGCCCGAGGCCATCCGCAAGGCGACCGAACAAGCCAAGCGTCAGATGATCCGCGTGCAACTGCGCGAAGGCCGCACCCTGCACCACGACATCGAGGGCCGTCACGGCGCTGGTAAAGTGGTTATGCGCACCGCACCTGAAGGTACCGGTATCATCGCCGGTGGTCCGATGCGTGCCGTGTTCGAAATGCTGGGCGTCAAGGACGTTGTGTCCAAGTCGCTGGGCTCGCAGAACCCGTACAACATGATCCGCGCCACCATCAACGGCCTGCAGAAAGAGCAGAGCCCGCGTTCGGTTGCCGCACGTCGTGGCAAAAAGGTTGCCGATATCCTGCCCAAGCGGGACGAAGCACCGGCTGCTGCTGAAGCAGAAGCGTAAGGAGAGCGAACCATGGCAAAAACCATCGTCGTCAAGCAGATCGGCTCGCCGATCCGCCGCCCCGCCGAACAGCGCGCAACCCTGATCGGCCTGGGCCTGAACAAGATGCACAAGACCCGTGAGCTGGAGGACACCCCTTCGGTCCGCGGCATGGTCAACAAGATCCCGCATCTGGTCGAGATCATCGAAGAGCGCGGCTAAGCGCAATTCGCAGAACAAAGAAACGCCTCCGACGTGGTCGGGGGCGTTTTTCGTTTCCGATCGGCAGTTTTCCTGTTTGTCGCCGGTTTCCGCAACACGGCGCACCGAGGTTCTTAAGGACAGCCGTTCAACCGCGCCGACCCGGTTTTGCATCCTCGCAATCCATCGGAACCACGCGCCAGTATTCGTGATTTCCTATGTCTCCGGCCCTGTCCTATGGTTGAAAGCACTCCTTGATCCATTGCCTGACCCAAGTGCGGAGGGGATAAGTTGATGCCGGAGACCAAGAAAAGCTTAACCAACGTTTGCCAGAGATTAAGCGACAAAGCTGCATCTCTCATGACCCTTGCATTGATATGTTTATCCGCACCCGTTTTGGCGGCTGATTTCGAACTCGGGCTCAAGGCCTTCCGGGCCGGAGAAATCCAGCTGGCGCTGGATGAATGGCAACCCCTTGCTCAGGCCGGAGATCCGGAGGCACAACATGCTTTGGGTATGATGTACGAGTATGGGCACGGATTTGAACGCGATGATACAGAGGCCGCGATCTGGTATCAGAAAGCGGCTGAGCAGAATGTGACAGAAGCGCAATATCGATTGGGCGTTTTTCACGATAATGGATGGGGTGTCGTCCGCGATCCCGGCCTGGCTGCAAAGTGGTATGAGCGCGCAGCACAGCGTGGCCATGCTTTCGCACAGCATGATCTGGCCTACATGCATCTGAACGGGACCGGCGTGCCGAAGGACAAAATTCAGGCCTATAAGTGGCTCAGAATTGCGACCGAGCAGCAAGCCGGGTTAATGGCGAAGCATCTCTACAACGTATCGAAGACGATGACCGCGAACGAAATAGCCCGGGCCGAGGCCCTGGCCCAGGCCTGGCTGAATTCGGAAAAAATATAGACGTCCAAGGCTTATGCTCATGCCGGATAGGGCGGGGTCCGTCGCACAGCGGATACCGCCCTGTATTGGCAAACCATGTCCCCGACATTCCCGTACTGCATATCGGCTAGACCCAAAACCGCAGTTGTTAGCGATATCGTATGGGCCTATCTCCACCTTGTCCAAACAAGGAACAAAAAAGTGATCGTTGGGGAATGCGCCCTGACACAGAAAGGAAATGAGATATGGCACATACAGCTACTCTGACACATAACGGTTTTAACTTCGGCGCCCGGTTTACCGCGCTGGTCGAGCGCATCAAGGCGTCCCGCGCCCGTGCTGCCGAATACCACCGCACCTATACCGAGCTGCAGCAGCTGAGCACGCGCGAGCTGGACGATATCGGCATTCGCCGTTGCGATATCGCCGACATCGCACGCGAGCATGCTTATTGCTCTTGAGACTACCCACCGCTCACGAAAAAAAAGAGGTGCCCGATCCGGCACCTCTTTTGCGTTTGGGGCGACGCGGTTCACAACAAACCTTGCAACGGGATGCGCAACGCTGTAAGGCGCTCCGGTGGATTTCCGTCCACGAGAATCAAAACCAAGAAACGCCGTGGTTGGCCCATCACGCTTCGGGGGTCACATCCGGCTTAGGAGAAGCGATATGAAACTGCATGAATTGCGCGACAATCCCGGCGCTGCACCGAAACGGACCCGCGTTGGCCGTGGTCCCGGCTCGGGCAAGGGTAAAATGGGTGGCCGTGGTATCAAAGGCCAGAAATCCCGTTCGGGTGTGGCCATCAATGGTTACGAAGGCGGCCAGATGCCGCTGTACCAGCGCCTGCCCAAGCGTGGCTTCAACAAGCCGAACCGCAAGGAATTCGCCGTCATCAACCTGGGCCTGATCCAGAAATTCGTCGACGCCGGCAAGCTGGACGCCAAAGCTGCGATCACCGAAGACGCTCTGGTTGCATCCGGTCTGGTCCGTCGCAAGCTGGACGGTATCCGCGTTCTGGCCAAAGGCGAAATCAGCGCCAAGGTGAACCTGGAAGTTACCGGTGCTTCGAAAGCTGCCGTTGAGGCAGTTGAGAAAGCGGGCGGTTCACTGACGGTCACAAAAGCTGCTGCGGCAGAGTAAGCGCTTGTGAGCGGGCCAAGACCCGCTTACATAGACCACAGAGTTTTCCAAGACGCCGCCCGAGCCGGAAAACGGTTCCGGGCGGTGTTTTCATAAGAGAGACCGATTTATGGTATCAGCAGCAGAACAAATGGCAGCCAACACAAGCTGGGCTGCTTTGGGCAAAGCCACCGATCTGCGCAACCGCATCCTGTTCACGCTGGCCTTGCTGATCGTCTATCGTCTGGGCACCTTCATTCCGGTGCCGGGGATCGACGGGCAGGCCCTGCGCGAGTTCATGGAGCAGGCGGGGCAGGGCATCGGCGGCATGGTTTCGATGTTCACCGGCGGGGCGCTGGGGCGGATGGGTATCTTTGCCCTTGGGATCATGCCCTATATCTCGGCCTCGATCATCGTGCAGCTGCTGACCTCGATGGTTCCCGCGCTTGAGCAACTCAAGAAAGAGGGCGAGCAGGGCCGCAAGAAGATCAACCAATACACCCGTTTCGGCACCGTGGCACTGGCCACGGTTCAGGCCTATGGTCTGGCGGTCTCGCTGGAATCAGGCGATCTGGCGACCGATCCGGGGCTGTATTTCCGCATGTCGACCATGATAACTTTGGTTGGCGGCACCATGTTCCTGATGTGGCTGGGTGAACAGATCACCGCGCGCGGCATCGGTAACGGTATCTCGCTGATCATCTTCGTCGGCATCATTGCCGAGGTTCCGGCTGCACTGGCGCAGTTCTTTGCCAGCGGACGCAGCGGTGCGATCAGCCCCGCCGTGATCGTTGGTGTGATCGTCATGGTCATCGCCGTGATCACCTTTGTGGTGTTCATGGAGCGTGCCCTGCGCAAGATCCACATCCAGTACCCACGCCGTCAGGCCGGGATGAAAGTCTACGAAGGCGGCTCAAGCCACCTGCCGGTCAAGGTGAACCCTGCGGGCGTGATCCCGGCGATTTTCGCCAGCTCGCTGCTGCTGCTGCCGGTGACGATCTCGACCTTCTCGTCGGGGGCTGCGAACGGCCCGGTGATGTCCTGGCTGCTGGCCAACTTTGGTCCCGGACAGCCGCTGTACCTGCTGTTCTTCGCCTCGATGATCGTGTTCTTCGCCTATTTCTACACGTTCAACGTGTCGTTCAAACCGGACGATGTGGCGGACAACCTGAAAAAGCAGAACGGTTTTGTGCCCGGCATTCGCCCCGGCAAGAAAACCGCCGAGTATCTGGAATACGTGGTCAACCGCGTGCTGGTTCTGGGTTCGGCCTATCTGGCGGCGGTCTGTCTGCTGCCTGAAATTCTGCGGGGCCAGTTTGCCATCCCGTTCTATTTCGGCGGCACCTCGGTTCTGATTATCGTCTCTGTGACCATGGACACGATCCAACAGGTCCAGAGCCACCTGCTGGCGCATCAATATGAAGGGCTGATCGAAAAGTCCCAGCTGCGCGGCAAAGGCAAGAAACGCGGCAGAAAGGGAGCTGCTCGTCGATGAACATCATTCTTCTCGGCCCCCCGGGGGCAGGCAAAGGCACGCAAGCGCGGCATTTGGTTGAAACCCGGGGCATGGTGCAACTGAGCACTGGCGACATGCTGCGCGAGGCCAAGACCAGCGGAACAGAGATGGGCCAGAAGGTCGCCGCGATCATGGATGCGGGCAAGCTGGTCACCGACGAGATCGTGATCGGTCTGATCGAAGAGAAGCTGACCTCGGAAACCGGTGCCGGTTTCATCTTTGACGGCTTCCCCCGCACGCTGGCACAGGCGGACGCATTGTCGGCGCTGCTGACCAAGCTGGGCCAGTCCCTGCACACCGTGGTCGAGATGCGGGTGGACGACGATGCGCTGGTGGGTCGTATCACCGCACGGTCGACCTGCGGCGGCTGCGGCGAGGTCTACAACGACATCACCAAGCCGATCCCTGCCGATGGCAAATGCACCAATTGCGGCAAGGAAAACGACTACGTCCGCCGGGCGGATGACAACGAAGACAGCCTGCGCACGCGGCTGATGGAATACTACAAGAAGACCTCGCCGCTGATTGGCTACTACTATGCCAAAGGCGATCTGCGCCCGGTGAACGGGCTGGCGGATATCAAGGAAGTGACAGCTTCGATCGAGGCTATTCTGGGCTGATTCCAATATGGGCTTGACGGCGGTGCCAAAAGCCCATATCGACCCCCATCCCTGAAGGGAATCAAGACCGCGTGCGGGATTCGTCCCCTGCGCCCCGACCACCTCGAATAATGCTGGACCCTCTGGCGGTACTGCCACGGTTAGGCGTTGTGAAAAAAGGTTCTGGAGCTACGGAACCGCAACGAAAAGGAAAGTGACACGTGGCACGTATTGCCGGCGTAAACATCCCGACTGCAAAGCGGGTACCTATCGCCCTCACATATATCACCGGTATCGGCAACACCTCGGCCAACGCGATCTGCGAAGCCGTGGGCATTGATGCGACCCGTCGCGTCAACGAACTGTCGGATGCCGAAGTTCTGGCCATCCGTGAACATATCGACGCCAACTACACCGTCGAAGGTGACCTGCGTCGTGAAGTTCAGATGAACGTCAAGCGCCTGATGGACCTGGGCTGCTATCGCGGTCTGCGTCACCGCCGCAACCTGCCGGTTCGCGGTCAGCGCACCCACACCAACGCTCGTACCCGCAAAGGCCCCGCAAAGGCCATTGCCGGTAAGAAGAAATAAGAGGGGGTCTGACCGATGGCACGCGACAAGACTCGCATCAAGCGCAAAGAGCGCAAGAACATCGCATCGGGCGTTGCCCATGTGAATTCGACCTTCAACAACACCAAGATCCTGATCTCGGACGTGCAGGGCAACGCCATCTCGTGGTCGTCTGCCGGTACCATGGGCTTCAAAGGATCGCGGAAATCTACTCCGTATGCCGCGCAGATGGCTGCGGAAGACGCAGGCAAGAAGGCGCAGGAACATGGCGTCAAAACGCTGGAAGTCGAAGTTCAGGGCCCCGGTTCGGGTCGTGAATCGGCGCTGCGCGCGCTGGCTGCCGTGGGCTTCAACATCACGTCGATCCGCGACGTGACCCCGATCGCTCACAACGGCTGCCGCCCGCCGAAGCGCCGCCGCGTCTAAGCGATTTCGAATTTGGCTGGGGCTGTGTTTTTGCACGGCCCCAGCACGTCATTTTGAACCTCGGGCGTCTGCACCTTGTTGGTCATGGGGCGCGGACAGGAATGGAGGGATTACATGATCCACAAAAATTGGGCAGAATTGATCAAGCCGACCCAACTGGACGGCAAGCCGGGCAACGATCCCGCGCGTCAGGCAACCCTGGTTGCTGAACCGCTGGAGCGTGGCTTTGGTCTGACCCTGGGCAACGCGCTGCGCCGCGTGCTGATGAGCAGCCTGCAAGGCGCGGCCATCACCAGCGTTCAGATCGACAACGTGTTGCACGAATTCTCGAGCGTCGCGGGCGTTCGCGAAGACGTCACCGACATCATCCTGAACCTGAAAGGCGTGTCGCTGCGCATGGAAGTCGAAGGCCCCAAACGCCTGTCGATCAATGCCAAAGGCCCCGCCGTTGTCACAGCAGGCGACATCAGCGAAAGCGCAGGTATCGAGGTTCTGAACCGCGATCACGTCATCTGCCACCTGGACGATGGCGCCGACCTGTTCATGGAACTGACCGTCAACACCGGCAAAGGGTACGTCTCGGCCGAAAAGAACAAGCCCGAAGACGCGCCCATCGGCCTGATCCCGATCGACGCGATCTATTCGCCGGTCAAAAAGGTCGCCTATGACGTTCAGCCGACCCGTGAAGGTCAGGTTCTGGACTATGACAAGCTGACCCTGAAGATCGAAACCGATGGTTCGATCACGCCGGAAGACGCGCTGGCCTATGCCGCCCGTATCCTGCAGGACCAGCTGTCGATCTTCGTCAACTTCGACGAGCCGGAATCGGCTGGCCGCCAGGACGAGGACGATGGTCTGGAGTTCAACCCGCTGCTGCTGAAGAAAGTGGACGAGCTGGAACTGTCGGTCCGTTCGGCGAACTGTCTGAAGAACGACAACATCGTCTATATCGGCGACCTGATCCAGAAGACCGAAGCCGAGATGCTGCGCACCCCGAACTTCGGCCGCAAGTCGCTGAACGAGATCAAGGAAGTGCTGTCCGGCATGGGTCTGCACCTCGGCATGGATGTCGAGGATTGGCCGCCCGACAACATCGAAGATCTGGCGAAGAAATTCGAAGACGCGTTCTAAGCGCGTCTTCCCAAATGCCCGGATCTGCCGGGGACAAAACGGGCACTTCCGCCCCAAGGAGAGCCGGTGACACGCATCGCCGGTCAGACAAAGCAAAACGCGAAAGAAGGAACTAGAAAATGCGTCACGCACGTGGTTACCGCCGCCTGAACCGCACACATGAGCACCGCAAGGCGCTGTTTGCGAACATGGCCGGCTCGCTCATCGAGCATGAGCAAATCAAGACGACTCTGCCCAAAGCAAAAGAACTGCGCCCGATCATCGAAAAGCTGGTCACGCTGGGCAAGCGCGGCGACCTGCACGCCCGCCGTCAGGCCGCATCGCAGCTGAAAGAAGACAAAGACGTCACCAAGCTGTTCGAGGTTCTGGGCCCCCGCTACGCCGAGCGTCAGGGCGGTTACGTCCGCATCCTGAAAGCGGGCTTCCGCTATGGCGACATGGCTCCGATGGCGATCATCGAATTCGTGGATCGTGACGTCGACGCCAAAGGCGCGGCTGACAAGGCCCGCGTTGCCGCCGAAGAGGCTGCAGAAGAATAAGACCGATATAGTCTGTAAACTCGGAACCCTCGTACCATGCGGTGCGGGGGTTTTTCTTTTTCGCGCGGCGATGTTTTTTGCGCCGTGTTGCCAGAATCGTAAACTTGGGCGATCTTTGAAGAAATTGAAGGATCGCAATATGTATAGATTTCTGATTTTTGCGCTTCTGATCGGCGCAGGCAGTGCGCTTTACGCTCAGGAAACGTCTGGGGAGGCGACCGAAGGCGCAGCAGACGATGCCTCGGCTGAGTTGTTGACCGATGCCGAGCTTCAGACATTGGTTGCCCCGGTCGCGCTTTATCCCGACACGCTGCTGATCCAGATATTCGTTGCGGCCACGCAGCCGCTGGAAATCGTCAAGGCGGAACGCTATCTGCTGGACAACGCCGACCGCGACCCGGTCGAGTTGGAGCCCGAGATTGAGGCGATGGGGTGGGACCCGTCGGTTACCGTTCTGGCGACGGCCTTCCCCGAGGTTGTGGGCCAGATGGCAACGCATATCGACTGGACTGAAACCATGGGCACAGCGATGCTGGCCCAATCCGACGACGTGATGAATGCTGTTCAGGTCATGCGGGATCAGGCGATTGACAGCGGTGCGCTTGTCTCGGGCGAGGAACAGACCGTCGAAGTGGCCGAGGATGACACCGTCACGATTGTTCCGACCAACCCCGAAACCGTCTATGTGCCGCAATATGATTACCAGACGGTCTATACCGGGCCATCAACCGGAGATGTGATCGGCGCGGCCCTGCTGACCTTTGGCACCGTCGCGCTGATTGATGAGATTTTCGACGATGACGACGATTGGTACGATTACTGGGGCTGCCGGAATTGCGGCGGCTGGAATGGCAATCCCATCATCCGAAACCCCGATATCGACATCGATGTGGATGGCAACGTCAATATCGGTAATCAGATCGATCTGGGCGACCGGACCGATATTGGCTGGAACCCCGACCCCGGGCGCCAGCAGGATGCGCGCGACAAGATCGCTGATCACAAGCGGCCCGAAGGCGGGCGCGGTGATTTGCCTGTGAACCGGCCCGATGGGCGTACGGATGAATTGCGCGCCAAGCTCAGCCGGGAATCCGGTGCTGCGGATATCAGCCGGGATGGGGCGGGGGCCGCCGCTCTGGCCGCCGGGGCTGGGGCCGGTGCGGTCGCGGGCGGCGCGCTGGCCAATCGCGACGGCGCGAAAAAGCAGCTGCCACCGCTCAATCCCGGTGGCGTGGATCGGGACAAGGCCGCAGCCAAGCAAAACGCGATAGACCGCACCAAACAGCGGCCAGACACGGCGAAGCAGCCTGTGAAGCGCAACGCGCAGACGGCCCAAAAGCCTCAGGCCAAGAAGGCTGCGGCGCAACGCAAGCCCTCGGCCCAAAAAGGGCAGGCCATGAAAAAGAAAGCCTCGGGTCACAAAACGCGCTCGGCCTCGAACCGGGGACATGCGTCCAAAGGAAAGCGGAGACGGTAAGATGCGCAAGATTTTGGTTTCCTCCGCTTTCGTTTTCGCAATTGCCGGGCCAGCGCTGTCCGACGGCGCGCAATTTGATACGCCGCAATCGGCTTTGGACACCTTTGTCGCCGCGCTGGAAGCGGAAGATCACGGCAAACTGCTTGAGATTTTCGGGCCCGACGCCGAAGACCTGCTGGCAACCGGCGATGCGGATGAGGATCGGTCCCGCCGGCAAGAGGTTCTGGCCATGTATGCCGATGGCTATCGCTTCCAGCCCGATGGAAACGGCGTCGTCGTCCTGATGGGCGAAGACAGCTGGCCCTTCCCGATCCCGATCACGCGGGACGGCGCGCAGTGGCAATTCGATCTGGACGCCGGGATAGAAGAGCTTGCCGCGCGCGAGATCGGATTGAATGAGCTGGACGTCATGGACCTGCTCGAAGCCTATGTCGACCTGCAGGCCGCGTTCCGGCTGGTCGATCACAATGGCGACGGGGTGATGGAGTTCGCGCGCGCGATCATCTCGGACTCTGACAGCCGCGACGGGCTGTTCTGGCCGGGTGAGGACAGCCTTGTCGGGGCCGCCCTGGCCCGGGCCGCGGCCTCGGGGTGGAGCGACGGGGAACAGGATTACGAACCGGAACCTTTCCTGGGCTATTACTACACCATCCTGCAGGGGCAGGGCGCCAATGCGCCCGGCGGTGCACATTCCTATTTCGCAGGCGATCACATGGTCGCCGGGCACGCCTTGCTGGCGGTTCCGGCAGAATATGGCGAGACCGGCATCCACACGTTCCTGATCGGCGAGAACGGGATCATCTATGAGGCTGACTTTGGCCCTGAAACGCTGGACCGCGCGGCGGAAATTTCCGAATACGACCCCGGCCCGGACTGGTCCGTGGCCGAGTGATTTGCCCAATGCGCGCATCCTGGTCGCCCAATTGACGTCGGTAATGTCGTTTTTGGGCGATTTCCGATGATTTGAGACGATGAAACCCGCCCCACCCCGCGCGACCCTGAACCGCAAGCGAGGAGGGCGAAATGACAGACGTGCTTTCGAAAATCCCGGGCGAGTTGAAAGGCCCATCGGTCTGGACCGGGCGCGAGATGGCCGCGCGGCAGGATGAATGGATTGTCGATCTGAGCCAGTCCGATATTGACGATCTGGAACAGGCCGCCCGGCACTATCTGGCCTTGGGGCGCGATATCGGGGAAATTACCAGGGCCGATTTCCCGCTTGCGGGCTTCGGCGGGCATCTGGAAACCCTGCGCGACAAGCTGATCAACGGCATCGGGTTCGAGGTTATCAGGGGATTGCCGGTTCAGCGCTACACGCAGGAAATGGCGGCGACGATCTTTTGCGGGGTCGGCGCGCATCTGGGCTCGGCCCGGTCGCAGAACGCGCAGGGCCATATTCTGGGCCATGTGCGCGACGTCGGCGCGAATGCCAGTGATCCGAATACCCGCATTTACCAGACCCACGAGCGCCAGACCTTCCACACGGACAGCGCCGATATTGTCGGGCTCCTGTGCCTGCGCGAGGCCAAGGAAGGCGGGGATTCGCTGCTTGTCAGCGCCGAGGCGATCTATAACCGGATGCGTGCCGAATGCCCGGACCTGCTGGCCCGGCTGTTCGATCCGATTGCCACCGACCGCCGGGGCGAGGTTCCCGAAGGGATGCAGCCCTTCATGACCATCCCGCCCTTCTGCTGGCATGACGGCAAGCTGACCGTGTTCTACCAGCGGCAATATATCGACAGCGCCCAGAGGTTCCCAAGGGCGATGCGCCTGACGCCGGACCACGTGGCCGCGCTGGACAGGTTCGATGCGCTGGCCAATGACCCCGAGCTTTACCTGCTGATGCGGCTGCAACCCGGGGACATGCAGTTTGTTTACAATCACGCGCAACTGCATGACCGCACCGGCTTTGTCGACTGGCCCGATCCGGCCGAGCGGCGGCATCTGCTGCGGCTTTGGCTGTCTCCGGACGGTGATCGGGAACTGCCCGAGGTGTTCCGGCAGCGCTATGGCACCATCGAGATCGGCAACCGGGGCGGGATCATCACCAAAGGCACGCGCCTGCATGCGCCGCTGGATGGGTAAACCACCATTGCATTACGGGTCGTGTGGACGCATATCCAACAGGTCTTAGAAGTTTGAGGTCTGAATGTTTCGCGCGACCCTTTTCGCCTTTTCCCTCGCCTGTGCATCCATCGCCTATGCGGAAACCCGGGTGCCCCAGTCACACGCCGAGATTTCGCTGGGCTTTGCGCCAGTCGTGAAAGACGCCGCACCCGCCGTTGTGAATATCTATGCCAAGATCGTCCGGCAGGGTCGCGCGCGGCCCTTGTTCTCGGACCCGTTCTTTCGCGATTTCTTTGGCCGGGGCTTTGGCGAGCCGCAGCAACGGGTACAGAACTCGCTGGGCTCGGGCGTGATCCTGTCCGAGGACGGCTATGTGGTGTCCAACTATCACGTGGTGGGCTCGGCGACCGAGATTCGCGTCGTGACGACCGACCGCCGCGAGTTTTCCGCCAGGGTCGTTCTGGGCCACGAGGAAAGCGACATCGCCATTCTGCGTCTGGAAGAGGCCGACGATCTGCCCTACCTGACCTTGCGCGATTCAGATCAGGTTGAGGTCGGGGAACTGGCGCTGGCCATCGGCAACCCGTTTGGGGTGGGGCAGACGGTGTCCTCTGGCATCATCTCGGGTCTGGCGCGGACGGGGACGGCCACAGGGAATGCGCGGGGGTATTTCATTCAGACCGATGCGGCGATCAACCCCGGCAACTCGGGCGGGGCGCTGATCGATGTGAACGGCGATCTGATCGGGATCAACACCTCGATTCTCACGCGTTCGGGCGGGTCGAACGGGATCGGGTTCGCCATCCCCGCCAATCTGGTGGCCGAGTTCCTGCGGCAGGCGCAGGCGGGCAACGAGGATTTCGTCAGCCCCTGGGCCGGCATGTCGGGCCAGCACATGAGCGCCGATATTGCCGAGTCGCTGGGTCTGGTCATTCCGCTTGGCGTGGTGATTTCCGATCTGCACGACCTCAGCCCGCTGGCCGATGCGGGCCTGCGGGTTGGCGATGTGGTCACCCATGTGGATGGGGATGAGGTCAACTCGCCCGCTGAGATGAAGTTTCGCATGTCCGTTGCAGGGGTCGGCGGAACCTCGGTCCTGACCCGGCTGCGCGGTGAACAGAGTGACGAGGTTGAGGTGGCTCTGATCAAGGCGCCGGAAACCCCGGCGGCCGAGGAAACGACGTTGGATGACCAAACCGTGCTGCCGGAACTGACGGTTTCGGGTGTCAATCCGGCGGTGATCAGTCGCTTGGGCTTGTTGTTGTCGCAAACCGGCGTCGTCGTTGTCGATCCCGGCCCTTACGGCGCGCGCGCAGGGCTGCGGGCCGGGGATGTGCTGAGCGCCATCAATGGCGACGACATGCAGCGCCCCGCAGATGTGGTGGACGCGCTGACTGATCCGGGGCGCAGGGTACAGATGGATATTCAGCGCGGCAGTCGCACCATGTCGCTGCGGTTCCGTCTGTGATACCGTGAGCGATCTGTTCGATACCGGGGCCGCCGAGCCCGCACCGGCCCCGCACCGCCCGCTGGCTGACCGGTTGCGGCCGCAAACGCTGGCCGAGGTGATCGGGCAGGGTCAGGTGCTGGGCCCGGACGCGCCGCTGGGCGTCATGCTGGCCTCGGGCAGCCTGTCGAGCCTGATTTTCTGGGGGCCGCCCGGTGTCGGCAAGACGACGATTGCGCGGCTTCTGGCGCAGGAAACCGACCTGCATTTCGTGCAGATCAGCGCGATTTTCACCGGTGTGCCGGACCTGAAAAAGGTCTTTGAGGCCGCAAAAATCCGCCGCCAGAACGGGCAGGGCACGCTGCTGTTCGTGGACGAAATCCACCGCTTCAACAAGGCGCAGCAGGACGGGTTTCTGCCGCATATGGAGGATGGCACCATCCTGCTGGTGGGGGCCACGACCGAAAACCCCTCGTTCGAATTGAACGCCGCTGTGCTCAGCCGCGCGCAGGTGCTGGTGCTGGAACGCCTCAGCCTGAGCGATCTGGAACGGTTGACCCAGCGGGCCGAAAAGGAGCTGGGCCGCGCCCTGCCGCTGACCCCTGCGGCGCGGGATGCATTACAGGAAATGGCCGATGGCGACGGGCGGGCGCTGCTGAACCTGATCGAGCAGGTCTCGGCCTGGAAGACCGACGCCCCGCTGGACCCGGATGCGCTGTCGACCCGCCTGATGCGGCGCGCGGCGAAGTACGACAAGTCGGGGGATGAGCATTACAACCTGATCTCGGCGCTGCATAAATCGGTGCGCGGGTCGGACCCGGACGCAGCGCTTTATTGGTTTGCCCGGATGCTGACGGGGGGCGAGGACCCGCGCTATCTGGCGCGCCGGATCACGCGGATGGCGGTCGAAGATATCGGGCTGGCCGATCCGCAGGCGCAGGCGATCTGCCTGCAATCCTGGGAGACTTACGAACGCCTCGGTTCGCCCGAGGGCGAGTTGGCGCTGGCGCAGGCGCTGGTCTATCTGGCGCTGGCGCCGAAATCGAACGGGGCGTATGTGGGCTACAAGGCCGCGATGCGGCTGGCCAAGCAATCGGGCAGCGAGCCACCGCCAAAGCACATCCTGAACGCGCCGACCTCGCTGATGAAGGATCAGGGATATGGCAAGGGCTATGCCTATGATCACGATGCCGAAGATGGGTTTTCCGGCCAGAACTATTTCCCCGATGGGATGGAGCGGCCAGAACTGTATCAGCCGGTCGAACGCGGCTTCGAGCGCGAGTTGAAGAAGCGGCTGGATTATTTCTCGAAACTGCGGGCGCAGCGGAACGCGCGGTAGGCCCGGCTTGACTCTTCGCCTCCAGCGGGCCACAGACGCGCATGTTTTCTGGGACACTGGCAAAGGTGCAATCCGGGCGGGGTGGCCGCACGGTGCATGGGGCAATGGCATGAGTGGCGTGCAGATGATTACGGTTGCGGAAGGTGACGGGGACCAGCGGGTCGATCGCTGGCTGCGCCGCCTGTTCCCGCATGTCAGTCAGGGCCGGATCGAAAAGATGTGCCGCAAGGGCGAATTGCGTGTCGATGGCAGCCGGGCCAAAGCCTCGACCCGGCTTGAGGTTGGGCAGGTCGTGCGGGTTCCGCCGCTGCCGGATGCGGATCACAAGCCGGCCGAGGTGAAGCGTCGCATATCAGATGCGGATGCCAAGATGATCCAGTCCTGCGTGATCTATCGCGACGATCACGTTCTGGCGCTGAACAAACCGCAGGGCCTGCCGGTGCAGGGCGGCAGCGGGCAGACCCGGCATGTGGACAGCCTGTCCGAGGCACTGCGCTTTGGCTACGACGAAAACCCGCGTCTGGTGCATCGGTTGGACAAGGATACCTCGGGCGTTCTGCTGCTGGCCCGCACGCGTGAGGCCGCCAAGGGCCTGACCGCCGCTTTCCGCCACCGCGATACCCGCAAGATTTACTGGGCTTTGGTCGCTGGCGTTCCTACGCCGTATCTGGGCGAGATCAAGACGGGTCTGGTCAAGGCCCCCGGTCACGGCAAGCACGGCGAGGGCGAAAAGATGATCCCCGTGCTTATGGACGAGATCGACAGCACGCCAGGCGCAAAACGCGCCCACACCCACTATGCCACGCTCTACCGCGTCGCGGGCCGGGCGGCCTGGGTGGCGATGGAGCCGATCACCGGGCGCACCCATCAGTTGCGGGCGCATATGGCCGCCATCGGGCATCCGATCATCGGGGATGGGAAATATGGTGGTTCGGGTCAGGAAAACCTTGGCGATGGCTGGGGCGCGCAGTTGGGCGGCATCATCAGCAAGAAGCTGCATCTGCACGCGCGGCGCGCGTCTTTTCAGCACCCGATGACACGCAAACAGATCACCATCGAAGCTCCTTTGCCCGAACATATGAAAAACAGCTGGGACACCTTCGGTTGGACCGAGGATCTGGCCGCAGACGACCCGTTCGAGGAACTGCAATGAGCGCACCTTTGCGGCTGGTCCTGTTCGATGTCGACGGCACGCTGGTCGACAGTCAGGGCAGCATCGTCCATTGCATGACAACCAGCTTTCAGGCGTCCTCGGTTACGGCACCGTCCCGGGACGCGATCCTGTCGATTGTGGGTCTGTCGCTGCCACAGGCCATCGCGCGGCTTGCGCCGGAACAGTCTGACGCGGTGCAGGCGCGGTTGGTCGAAGGCTACAAAGAGGCCTTCCATGCCTACCGATTGGAATTGGGCGCTGGCAGTTCTCCGCTTTTTCCCGGCGCGCGCGAGGCAATCGAAGCCTTGCATGCTGTGCCGGAAATTCTGCTGGGCGTGGCGACCGGCAAATCTCAGCGCGGCCTGGACGCATTGATCGAGGCGCATGGGCTGGAGCGCTATTTCGTGACCCAGCAGGTTGCCGATCACCACCCGTCGAAACCGCACCCTTCGATGGTGGAAACCGCATTGGCCGAAACCGGGGTCGAGGCCGCAAATGCGGTGATGATCGGCGATACCAGCTATGACATGGATATGGCCGCCGCGGCCGGAGTGCGCGGTATCGGCGTGTCCTGGGGCTATCACGACCCGGTGGCCCTGACCTCGGCCACCTGCATGATTGAAACCTTCGACCAGTTGCCCGGCGCGCTGGCCCGCATCTGGAACTGATGGCATGAGCGACTGGAAACCGAAACGCTTCTGGAAAACCAGCGCCGTGGTCGAGGCCGAGGGCGGCTATACCGTGGAACTGGACGGGCGCCGGGTCAAAACCCCCGCCAAAGCCGCGCTGATCCTGCCGACCCGCGCCATGGCCCGGGCCGTAGCCGCCGAATGGGACGCGCAGGAGAAAGAGGTCGATCCGGCCTCGATGCCCTTTACCCGTTCGGCCAACGCGGCGATAGACAAGGTGCGGATACAGCATGCCGAAGTGGCCGACATGCTGGCCGATTACGGCGATTCGGATTTGCTGTGCTACCGTGCGACCCATCCGCAGGAATTGCAGAACCGACAGGCCGATGAATGGGACCCGGCGCTGGACTGGGCGGCAGAGGCATTGTCGGCCCGGCTGTTGCCGGTCGCCGGGGTTTTGCATCAGCCGCAGTCGCAACAGGCCCTGATCGCGCTGCGCCGCCGGGTGCACGCAATGGATGCTTTTCAACTGGCCGCCTTCCACGATCTTGTCAGCCTGTCGGGCTCGCTGGTTCTGGGCTTTGCGGCAGCGCTGAACTGGCGCCAAGCGGACGCCATCTGGGACATCTCGCGGCTGGACGAGCGGTGGCAGATCGAACAATGGGGCCATGACGACGAAGCCCATGCGGCGGCGGAAACAAAGAAAGCCGCGTTTCTGCACGCCAAACGTTTCTTCGACGTATCTGTCTGATCCTTCGCGCATCGAAATTATGACGGGCCTGCCAAAACCTATTGGCCGGACCCATCGTTTTCTCTGATCCAACCCTTGACGTTTGTTTATGAATGCGCCCAAACTCAAGCCCACTAAAGGGGAGACACCTTTGGGGAAACCTTTCCGGCATTCATTTGCTGGGTAGAACCGTTCCTTTAGGGGGCGGAAAATCAGGAAGAGGTAAAAATGAAAAAATCCGTAATCTTGGGCGCGGCAACAGTTGCCGGCCTGGCCGCTGGCGCAGCCGTGGCGGGTACTGTGGACGACGTCAAGGCACGGGGTACGCTGAACTGCGGTGTGACCACCGGTCTGGTCGGCTTCGCTGCACCTGACGCGAATGGCGAGTGGAAAGGCTTTGACGTAGACCTGTGCCGGGCTGTGGCTTCAGCCGTTCTGGGCGACGCGACTGCTGTCGAGTTTGTTCCGACCACACCAAAAACACGCTTCACGGCGCTTGCCGCCGGTGAGATCGACATGCTGGCCCGGAACACCACCTGGACCTTTAGCCGCGACGTCGACCTGAAGTTCGAATTCGTGGGCGTCAACTACTATGACGGTCAGGGTTTCATGGTTCCCAAAGCGCTGGGCGTCAGCTCGGCCAAGGAACTGGACGGGGCAACCGTCTGTATCCAGACCGGCACCACCACCGAGCTGAACCTGGCCGATTTCTTCCGTGCCAACAACATCAGCTACGAGCCGGTTCCGATTGAAACCAACGCCGAAGCGCAACAGCAGTATCTGGCTGGCGCATGTGACGTTTACACCACCGACGCATCGGGTCTGGCCGCAACGCGTGCCACGTTCGAAAACCCCGGTGATCACGTCCTGCTGCCCGAAATCATCTCGAAAGAGCCGCTGGGCCCGCTGGTCCGTCACGGCGACAACGAATGGGCAGATGTGGTTCGCTGGACCCTGAACGCGCTGATCTCGGCGGAAGAGCTGGGTGTGACTTCGGCGAATATCGACGAACTGAGCGCCGGCACCGAGAACCCTGAAGTAAACCGCCTGCTGGGGACCGAAGGCACCCTGGGCGAGATGCTGGGTCTGGATGCCGACTGGGCTGCCAAAGCTGTAAAAGCAGGCGGCAACTATGGTGAAGTGTTTGCCAAGAACATCGGCGAAGAAACCCCGATTGGTCTGGCGCGCGGCCTGAACGCGCAGTGGACCGATGGCGGTCTGCTGTACTCGCCGCCGTTCCGCTAAGACATCAATTGAAGAGGGCGCAGGGTAACCTGCGCCCTTTTCACCAATAACTGCTGCGGACAGATGCAGAGCGGGGACAACCTCGCCAGGATAAAACAGTCCGCAAGCTACGGGGATCCCATAATATGTCGACTATGACTGACCCACCGAAAGCTGATTTTCGGTTGTCGATGCTCATAAACGATACCCGCTATCGCTCTTTGACGTTTCAGGTGATTGCGGCCATCGTTATTGCGTACTGTATCTGGTACTTAGGGCACAATCTGTTTCAAAACCTCCGCGCCGCTGGCCTGAACATCTCGTTTGCGTTTCTCGGAGACACTGCCGGGTATGACGTCAACCAGGTTCTTATAGAATATGACAGCCAGGACTCGCATGCCCGCGCGTCCGTTGTCGGTTTGCTCAACACGCTGCTTGTCGCCTTTCTGGCCTGCATCACGGCCACGTTCTTTGGCGTCGTTGCCGGGGTTCTGCGGCTGTCGAACAACTGGCTCGTGTCCAAGCTGATGGCGGTATATGTCGAGATCTTCCGGAATATTCCGGTGCTGATCTGGATCATCATCATCTTCACGATCATGACCGCGGTCCTGCCGGGTGCCAGAGCATATCTGGGTGAAGAACCGGAGCGTGAGATGACCTTCGGGCTCATCGCGTTCACCAACCGGGGTATCTATGTTCCGTCGCCCTATTTTACCCGTGGGTTCGGCGGGGAAGGCGGAAGCTTCGTAAACTGGCTTCTGGTGCTGGCTGTGCTGGTTCTGTCGTATTTCGCAACCCGGTTCGTGAACAAGAACGCGCAGATAAAGCAAGAGCAGACGGGCGTCAGGCCGAACACGCTGTTGATAAATGCGGCGATCTGGGTCGTCCCGCTTGTCGCTGTGTTGCTTCTGTTGGGCTTGTCGTGGGACCTTCCCGATCCCTTGGCAAACCGGTTTAATCTACGGGGAGGCACCCAGGTCGGAGCCCCGCTGATTGCCCTGTGGTTTGCCCTGTCGATCTATACGGGCGCCTTCATCGCGGAAAACGTGCGCGCCGGTATTCAGGCGATTTCCAAGGGTCAGACCGAAGCCGCCGCTGCTTTGGGTCTGCGTTCGGGCCGGATCATGAACCTTGTGATCCTGCCGCAGGCGCTGCGGGTGATCATCCCGCCGCTGATCTCGCAGTACCTGAACATCACCAAGAACTCGTCGCTGGCGATTGCCGTGGGCTATGCGGACATCACGGCAACGCTGGGTGGCATCACCCTGAACCAGACCGGTCGTGCGATCGAATGTGTTCTGCTGCTGATGCTGTTCTACCTGACAGCCTCGCTGGTGATTTCGATGGTAATGAACCTGTACAACGCATCCGTCAAGTTGAAGGAGCGCTGAGTCATGACCGATCAAACAACCAATTCGATCGCTTTCGTGGCCGAAGGCACCATCCCACCGTCACCGCCGCCGGCGCGTGAAACGGGTGTGGTCAAGTGGCTGCGGGAAAACCTGTTTTCGGGCGTGGCCAACACGATCCTGACGGTACTGTCGCTGATCCTGATCTATCTGATCCTGCGCAATACGCTTCCCTGGATGCTGAACGGTGTCTGGCAGGCGGATTCACTGGCGCAGTGCCGGGAGATTCTGGATGGCAAGACAGGGGCGTGTTTTGCGGTTCTGACCGAGCGCTGGCATCAGTTGATCTACGGGTTCAAATACCCCGATGACGCCTATTGGCGGCCAAATCTGGCCTTTGTGCTGATGCTGGTTGCTGCGGCTCCGGTGCTGTTTTTCGACCTGCCGCGCAAGATGCTGCTGTTCACCGCAGTCTATCCGTTTGTCGCCTTTTGGCTGATTTGGGGTGGCACCATCCTGGTTCCGCTGGTCGCGCTTCTGGGATGTGTGGCGGCTGCCGCAGTGTTCCAGAAATTCGGCAAAAACAGCTTTGCGGCGGGGTTCTTCGGGGCCATCGTCGTGGCGCTGGTGGTCTGGAAAGTTGGCGGGGCGTTGATCCCCGAAGGCGCGTCCGAGAACGCATGGCTCTCGGCCGTTCCCAGCCGGGACCTTGGCGGCTTCATGCTGAACATGATGCTGGGTGTAACCTGCGTGACGCTGTCGGTACCATTGGGGATTGCGCTGGCGCTGGGCCGTCAATCCACCATGCCGCTGATCAAGTGGGTCTGCGTCATCTTCATCGAGTTCATCCGTGGCGTGCCTCTGATTACGCTGCTGTTCGTGGCTTCGGTGATGCTGGCCTATTTCTTCCCGCCTGACAGCACGGTCGACCTGTTCCTGCGCGTCGTGATCATGATCACCATGTTCTCGGCCGCCTATATCGCCGAGGTGATCCGCGGCGGTCTGGCGGCGCTTCCGCGCGGACAGTACGAGGCAGCAGACAGTCTGGGCCTGGATTACCCGCAGGCCATGCGCCTGATCATCCTGCCGCAGGCGCTGAAGATCTCGATCCCCGGCATCGTGAACGTGGCCGTTGGCCTGTTCAAGGACACCACACTGGTTTCGGTCATCTCGATGTTCGATCTGGTGGGCATGATCCGGGGTCCCATCCTGGCGTCGACCGAATGGAACGGCGTCTATTGGGAGCTTCTGGGCTTTGCCGCGCTTCTGTTCTTCGTCGTCTGCTACGGCATCTCTCAATATTCACAGTGGCTCGAGCGTCGCCTTGCCACCGATCATCGTTAAGGAGTTCAACACATGTCTGAACTTGCAATTGACCGCGAAATCGACCGCACCAAAATGCAGGTGAGCGACGAGGTCGCCATCGAAATCAACGGCATGAACAAGTGGTACGGCTCGTTCCACGTGCTGCGCGACATCAATCTGACCGTCAATCAGGGCGAACGGATTGTCATCGCGGGGCCATCGGGCTCGGGGAAATCCACCCTGATCCGCTGCCTGAACGCGCTGGAGGAACACCAGCAGGGCACGATTGTCGTAGATGGGATCGAGCTGTCGAATGACCTCAAGAACATCGACAAGATCCGGTCCGAGGTTGGGATGGTGTTCCAGCACTTCAACCTGTTCCCGCATCTGACCATTCTGGAAAACTGCACGCTGGCCCCGATCTGGGTGCGCAAGACGCCCAAGAAAGAGGCTGAAGAGCGTGCGATGCACTTCCTGGAAAAGGTGAAAATCCCGGAACAGGCGGACAAGTATCCGGGCATGCTGTCCGGCGGTCAGCAGCAGCGGGTGGCGATTGCCCGTTCGCTCTGCATGATGCCGCGCATCATGCTGTTCGACGAACCGACCTCGGCGCTGGACCCCGAGATGATCAAAGAGGTGCTCGACACCATGATCGAACTGGCCGAGGAAGGCATGACCATGCTGTGCGTGACCCACGAGATGGGCTTTGCCCGTCAGGTCGCCAACCGCGTGATCTTTATGGATGCCGGCCAGATCGTCGAACAGAACGAACCGGAAGAGTTCTTCAACAACCCGCAAAGCGAACGGACCAAGCTGTTCCTGAGCCAGATTCTGGGGCACTGATCCGGTTGAAATCACGGGAAGGGCGGGGCTTTGGCCTCGCCTTTTTCTATTCCAGCAACTCACGCGGGATGGCAAAGCCCAGCACCGTTCCGCTGCGCCAGTTCACATCCGCCCAATCGCTAAGGTCGAAGCGGATCACTGTGGTCGCACAGGTCGGATAGTCGTAAAATCTGGCGTGCTCGGGGCCTTGCTGCACGATCTGCTGGGCAAAACCGGCAATTCCGGGGTTATGGCCCAGCATCAGCACCGTGTCCCCTGTCGCGCCCGAAAGAACGTTCAGCATGTCGTCCGGCCCCGCATGATAAAGCTGGCGTGTGAACCCGACCGTTGCAGCCCGCAGACCCATCCTGTCCCATGTCTCGCGGGTTCTTTCGGATGTGGAACTGATGACCTCATCCGGCAGCCATCCGTTTTGCCTCAGCCATCCACCGATGGCCGGGGCCGACTTGCGTCCGCGTTTGTTCAGTGGGCGGTCATGGTCGCTTGTAACCGGCGCGTCCCAGCTGGATTTTGCGTGACGGGTCAGGATCAGAGTACGGGTCATGTCGGGTGGAACGCTTTCATATGGTGGGCGGATTGCTCCGGATCGCGGCCCGCGCCGGGACTGAGGGGGCAGGCCAGCCGGGCAAGACAACCGCCGGTCAAGCAGCTTTGCCCCTCGGGCGTGTTCAGATGGTCGTGGCAGGCGTCGACGCTGTAAAACGCCTCGGCATTCAGCGCACCGACCGGGCAGGCCGTTGTGCAGGGGGCCGGGCAGCCCGTGCAGGGCGACGGGGCGCTGATCTCGGGGATGTCGAACTCCTGCGCAAAATGCAGCGCGCCCCGGTACGAGATCATCATGCCGACCGTGTCATGCACCAACGCGCCGACCGGGCTGCTGAACGTGCGTCCGGATTTCAGCGCCCAGTCGATGAACGGGGCGTAAGGCGGCCCGCCAAAGGGGAAATGCGCCTGCGCGCCCAGCGTCTGCGCCATCCCGCCGATAACCCGGCTCGACCAGCGGTCCACCGGGTCGGGGCCCTGCCATTCGGGCGCGGCTTTCAGAACGGACCAAAAGGCCGAACCC
Organism: Ruegeria sp. AK4; assembly: GCF_056541025.1. Taxonomy (NCBI): domain Bacteria; kingdom Pseudomonadati; phylum Pseudomonadota; class Alphaproteobacteria; order Rhodobacterales; family Roseobacteraceae; genus Ruegeria; species Ruegeria sp. AK4. The sequence continues at coordinate 14,418 of NZ_JBQFXS010000025.1, read as the reverse complement.
GCGCCCAAAAGGACCAGAGTTCCTCCGTCCAGCCCTTTGGCGCCGCTGATACGTGGATGGGTCGCACCCATGACGATCAGGCCCGCCTGATGCGCAACGCGCCCCACCCAGCCATAGCTGATTGCCGCCATGTAAGAGGAGGGTGGGGGATGTCCGGTCATCTCTCCTCCGCGGCTCGGGTCAGTCGGGCCGGATCAGCGAACCCGCACCGTGTTCGGTGAACAGTTCCAGCAGGACTGCATTGGGCGCGCGCCCGTCCAGAATGACCACGGCCCGCACGCCGCTGTGCAGCGCATCCAGCGCCGTTTCGGTCTTGGGGATCATGCCGCCCGCAATGGTGCCGTCCATCGTCATCTCGCGGATCTGACCGGCCTTCAGCTCGGTCACGACCTCACCGGCGGCGTTCTTGACGCCCGAGACATCGGTCAGCAGCAACAGGCGATCCGCCTTGAGCGCCGAAGCGATGGCCCCGGCTGCGGTGTCGCCATTGACATTGAAGGTCTCACCGTCCCGGCCAGCGCCCAGCGGGGCAATGACCGGAATAACGTCATGGGCGAACAGGTTGTGCAGAACCTTGGGGTTCATTTCCGAAGGCGAGCCAACAAAGCCCAGCGACGGGTCGGCCTGATCGCAGGTCATCAGATTGGCATCCTTGCCCGAAAGCCCGACGGCTGTGCCGCCCTGACGGTTGATCGCCTGCACGATGCGCTTGTTCACAAGGCCCGACAGCACCATCTCGACCACTTCGACCGTCGCCTTGTCGGTCACGCGCTTGCCATTCACGAACTCGGACTGGATATCCAGCTTGTCCAGCATCGCGTTGATCATCGGCCCGCCACCATGCACGACCACCGGGTTCACCCCGACCTGCCGCATCAGCACCACGTCGCGCGCAAAGCTTTCCATCGCCTCGTCGCTGCCCATGGCGTGGCCGCCCAGCTTGATGACGACAATCGCGCCGTCATAGCGCTGCAGATAGGGCAGCGCGCTGTTCAGGGTTGCGGCGGTGGCGATCCAGTCCCGGTTCATGTCACGTGTCTTCATGGCTAAGGTCCTTCTGACATTCCGTGTTAGGACCTTTGCGCGGCACTGCCAAGGGCCTAAAGCAGTTCCGGTTCACATAGAATCACCAATGCCCTGCCTCGCCTTCGGCGCTCTCGGGACATTGGCGATCAGTGTTTTTGCAATGAAAACCGGAACTGCCGTGACTACTCCAGATGCGCGATTATCGAGCGAAGGGTCGGAATGCCGTCGCCTTTCTCGGATGAGGTCAGCACGATCTCGGGGAAGGCCGCCGGGTGTTTGGACAACGCGCCGCGCACCTGATCCAGCACTTTCGCGCGGTCCTTGGCTTTCACCTTGTCGGCCTTGGTCAGCACGCATTGAAAGGTCACGGCGCTGGTGTCCAGCAGCTTCATGATCTCATCGTCCACCGGTTTCACGCCGTGGCGTGAATCGATCAGAACAAAGGCGCGGCGCAGGGTCTGACGCCCGCTCAGGTACTGCTTCAACAGCCGCTGCCACTTCTCGACCACCTTCACCGGCGCATTGGCGTAGCCATAGCCCGGCAGGTCCACCAGATACAGTTCGGGGCCCTGGGTAAAAAAGTTGATCTCTTGCGTGCGGCCCGGCGTGTTGGATGCGCGCGCCAGACCTTTGGTGCCGGTCAGCGCGTTGATCAGGCTGGATTTGCCCACGTTCGAGCGGCCTGCAAAGCAGACCTCCAACCGGTCGGGGGCGGGCAGGCCGTCCATCGCGACGACGCCTTTGACGAACTCGGATTCGCCGGCAAACAGCTTGCGGCCGGTTTCCGCCGCAAACTCATCCGGGGTTTCGGCCAGGGGGAAGGGAAGCGGGGTCATAGCACTTCTACCTTGTCGCCGGTCCGGACGCTGCCGCCCTCCAGCACTTCGGCATAGACGCCGAAATCCTGATGGTTCCAGCTGTTCAACGCCCCCAGCGTGTCGGCGTCCCGCTCACCGGTTTCGGGGTTGGCGGTGGTCGCCAGACAGCGCGTGATGCGTTCGCGGACGCGGAACAGGGCCTCGCCGATGCGGATGTCACGGCCCAGCCAGTCGAACTCTTCCCACAGAGGCAGGCCATCGAACCAGATATTGCCGCGCCAGCGCACGATGGACAGATCGCGGCCCAGCTTCTGTTCAACCGCCCGGTGCGAGGCCATGTTGCACAGGCTGATCGACGGAAAATCGCTGTCCGTCATACCCCGGCCGGGGGCGCGGACAATACGGGCCGAGGCCGCGCGATCGGCAGGCATCAAGGGCTTGACCCAGTCCAGAAACGCATCCTGCTGGGTGTCCGGCTCAAAGCTCAGATCGGGGCGGTCGGGGTGGCTTAGTGTAACCGCGTCGCCCTGCAACCGCGCCGAGATCGCCATCAGTTGCGGCACCTTCGCGCCACGGCTGAAATTGGCGCAGGGGGCCCATTGCGAACCATCGATTGTGGATGCCTCATGCGCGACCGCCCAAACACGATCCCCGGGCATGGTCTGCCCGGGGGTCATGGTGACGTGATCAAGGCTTTCGCGCCCGTGGCTTTTGATCGGATGCCGCCACAGGCTGGTGATTGCGCCGCTCATTTGTCGTCCGTCTTTGGGGTCTTCTTGAAACCGGACTTGATGTTGCCAAACACATCGGGCGTGTAACCCTGGCTGCGCATGATCAGGTATTGCTGGGTAAACGTGATGGTGTTGTTCGCAATCCAGTACACCACCAGACCGCTGGCAAAGCCGCCCAGCATGAACATGAAGACCCACGGCATCCAGGCAAAGATCATCGCCTGCGTCGGATCGGTTGGGGCCGGGTTCAGCTTCTGCTGCAGCCACATCGAGATACCCAGCAGCAACGGCAGGATGCCGATGAAGATCAGCGCCATAAAGCTTTCGGGTTGCGGGGCCGCCCAGGGTAGCAAGCCGAAAAAGTTGAAGATCGAGGTCGGATCGGGCGCGCTCAGGTCACGGAACGGGCCAAACCACGGGGCCTGTCGCAGTTCGATGGTGACAAAGATCACCTTGTACAGCGAGAAGAAGATCGGGATCTGCATCAGGATCGGCAGACAGCCCGCGGCGGGGTTAACCTTTTCCTTCTTGTACAGCTCCATCATGCCCTGCTGCATCTTCTGGCGGTCGTCGCCAGCCGCCTCTTTCAGGGCCTCCATCTGCGGCTGCAATTCCTTCATCTTCGCCATCGAGACGTAGGATTTGAAGGCCAGCGGGAACAGGATCGCCTTGATGATCAGCGTCAGGCCGATGATCGACCAGCCCATGTTGCCGATAAGGGCGTTGATGTTGTGCAGCAGCCAGAAGATCGGCTTGGTCAGGAAGAAGAACCAGCCCCAGTCGATGCTGTCGATGAATTTCTGCACGCCTTTTTTCTGATACTCGCGAATGGTCTCCCACTCTTTGGCACCGGCAAACAGGCGTGTCGTGACCTCTTCCGTGGCACCGGGGGCAACGGTCAGCGTCGGCAGAACGGTTTCGGTCTGATAAATCTTGCGGCGCGAGTCGTATTTCGCAGCCGCCTTGAAGGCCGAGCCCGGTTCGGGGATCAGCGTGGTCATCCAGTAGTGGTCTGTGAAGCCGATCCAGCCATCTTGCTTGACCTGATACACCTCGGCCTGGGCCCGTTCGTTCGGGTCGATGTCGAAATCGCGCACATCGCCGTAATCGACCTCGGACAGGGTGCCGTCGGCCATGCCGATCACGCCCTCATGCAGGATGAAGAAGTTTTTCAGCCCCGGCAGATCGCCGTCCTCGCCAATGCCGTGGCGGGCCAGAATGCCGTAGGGCGCCATGCCAACCTCGGCCTGAGTGCCGTTTTCAACGGATTGCGTGATCGTGAACATGTAGTCCTCGTCCACCGAAATGGTGCGGCGGAAGGTCAGGCCGTTGCCGTTTTCCCAAGCCAGCGTGATCGGAGTGTCCACGCCCAGTGCCTCACCCTGCTCGAGCGTCCAAAGGGTATTCGGGCCGGGCACATCGGTGCCCGACACGCCGGACCCTGGGGCCCAGCCATACAAGGCGTAATAGGCGGAATCGGTTCCAACCGGCGACAGCAGTTCAACGATGGGCGCGCCTTCTTCGATCGAAACTTTGTAGTCTTTAAGGAACAGCTCGTCGATGCGGCCGCCCGACAGCGACAGGCTGCCTTTCAGGCGGGGGGTGTCGATCTGCACGCGGGGGGCCTGTTCCTCGGGCAGGGTTTCTTCTGCGGCGGTCGTCGCCTTGCCCACGGTGCCGGTTCCGGCGGCGCTGGGCGTCTGAACGTCAGTGTCCTCGACCGCAGCGATCTCGGTCTGTTCGGTCGTGGGTGTTGGTTCCGGCGGGGGGAACAGCACGAACCAAACCAGGATCACCAGAAAGCTGAGCGCGGTTGCGAGGATGAGATTCTTGTTCTGATCGTCCATCTGGGACAGCCACCTTGAGCAGTGAAAGACACCCGCAGGGTTCAACAGAGTGCAGGCCCAAAGGTCAAGCGGAATCGCCCGTAAATCCGCCTTGGACAGGCTTTCCGTGATGCAATTCCGCCCCGCTACCCAGTTTGCCGACCGATTTTGGGGACGCCCCCGATTTTATTGCGATGGGCGGTGATCCAGTCGACGGTTTTTTCAACGGGCATGGGTTTGCCGATCCCGAAGCCCTGAACATGGTTGCAGCCCAGCTGCGCCATCAACGCGTGTTCGCCCGGTGTCTCGACCCCTTCGGCCAGAGTCTCGAGATTCAGCTTGTCTGCCATGGTCAGAATGGCGCTGGCCAGTTGCTGCTGGCTGGGGTCCTGATCGGCCTTGGTGACGAAGGAGCGGTCGATTTTGATCCGGGAAACTCTGAACCGCTTGATCGACGCAATTGACGCATGGCCGGTTCCGAAATCGTCCAGATCGATGCAGCATCCCAAAGCGGCCAGACCCGACACGTTGCGCGTGATTACGTCGTCCGGGCGGCGAGAGAATACGGTTTCCAACACCTCGACTGCCAGCCGGTCCGGGGTCAGGTCGAACTGATCCAGTTCCCATTTCAGGTGGTCGATCAGGCCGGGATCGCGCAGCTCGTCCGAGGAAAAGTTGACGCCGATCCGGGGTACGATAATCCCGGCGCGATCCCAGTCGCGCATGGCGGTGAAGGCATGTTGGCGTATGGCCTGCCCAAACCGTTCCATCAGCCCGGCCTGTTCGGCAAAGGGCAGGAACAGATGCGGCCCAAGGACACCCTTACTGGGGTGTTCCCAGCGGGCCAGCGCCTCAAAACCCGTGACTTGCCCTGTGTCGGTCGAAATCTGCGGCTGAAACCAGGGGCGGATTTCCCCGCTGTTCAGCACGGCGTCAAATTCCTTGCGCAGGTTGGTTCTTGTTTTTGACCGGCGGCTGATCTCTGCGGAATAGGCCCGAATGGTCGAGGGGCCATTTTGCTGCGCCTCAAACAGCGCGCTGAACGCGGCTTCTTTCCAGTCGCTGGCCGTGCCGTCCGAGGCGCTGGTGCTCAGGCAGAACCCGATCGAGCAGGACAGGTACACGCCCGCCTCGTTCAACATTACCGGTGTTTCGACCGCGGCCTGGATGCGCCCGGTCAACTGGATACATGTCTCAAGATCCAGATGCTGCGCGGGGCTGAGGCCGATCAGAATTTTGTGCCCGTCCAGCCGGGTGATAAAATCCCCGGTGCGGATTACCGAAAGGACACGGGTGCAGACCTGCTGATTTATATGCTCGGCGGCGGCCTGACCGTGCAGATCGACGATCTGGCTGTAATCGTCCAGCGTCAGGGCGATACAGGCCGAGGCATCGCCCCTGCGGTTGGCAGCCTGGAACACATCGGCAAGGGCTGTGTCAAAGCCATCATTTGGCAAAAGCCCGCCAGATGCCCCCCGAGCGTTTGTCTTGGTCCGGGACGCCGCCATGCCCGAGCCTGCCCACATCAGGGGTAACCCCAGCGCGATCGCCACAAGCGCCCGTTCCCCGCCGATCCAGAAGGCCCCCAGACTGATCGCGGGCACAAAGGCCAGCGCGGACGGGCCATTGAACACACCCGAGAGGGACTGCACCAATCGTCGAGCAAAAAGAAGGTTCCGCATCAGTTTCCGGGCCTTGGCTGAAATCGCACAAGACGACCCTAGGAAACCTCTCTGAGTCAGTCGTTAACGCAGGCGCGGAATTTCTTCCGAATTTTCGTCTATTTCACCGGATTTCAGCGCAAGATTGGCGAAATCGAACAGTTTCGGGTCCAGCAGATGGGAGGGCCGCGCATTTGTCAGCGCGCGGAACATGACCTGCCGCCGTCCGGGGCTGTTCTTTTCCCACTGGTCGAGAATCTGTTTCACCTGTTGCCGCTGCAACCCGTCCTGACTGCCGCATAGATCGCAGGGGATGATGGGATAGTTCATCGCTTTTGCAAACTTTTCGCAATCGGCCTCGGCCACATGGGCCAGCGGGCGGTAGACGAACAGGTCGCCCTCTTCGTTCACCAGTTTCGGCGGCATGGTCGCCAGACGCCCGCCATGGAACAGGTTCATGAAGAATGTCTCGAGGATATCGTCGCGGTGATGGCCCAGAACCACCGCCGAACAGCCCTCTTCCCGCGCGATGCGATACAGGTTGCCCCGGCGCAGGCGCGAGCAGAGGGCGCAATAGGTCCGGCCCTGCGGGACCTTGTCCATGACGACCGAATAGGTGTCCTGATACTCGATGCGGTGGGGCACGCCCATCCGATCCAGAAATTCGGGCAGGACGGTGGCGGGAAAGCCGGGCTGGCCCTGATCCAGATTGCAGGCCAGCAGATCGACAGGCAGCAGGCCGCGCCATTTCAGTTCGTGCAGAACGGCCAGCAGGGTGTAGCTGTCCTTGCCGCCCGACAGGCAGACCAGCCAGCGGGGGGGCTTCCCATCATGGCGTTCGATCATCCCGTACTGCTCGATGGCTTCACGGGTCTGGCGCACGATGCGCTTGCGCAGCTTCTTGAACTCGGTGGTCGAGGGGGCGCCGGCAAACAGCGGGTGGATATCGTCTGCGTCATCAAACATGCGCCCGTGCGTACACCGAGCATTGCGCCCGGGCAAGGCTGAACGCAGCCGGTTTGGGGATGTGTGCCGGATGTGGTAGGAAGCCAGCATTTCAGGCAGGAGCGAATTCATGGACTATTTCTTTTCCGTCCGCGCCCGCAAGGGCGATCACTACTCGAACAAACTAGGCGCGGCGCGGTATCTGGCGATCCCCGGCACCGCGAAACAGCCCGCGCGAAGACACGAGGTCCGGGTCTCGGACTGGCTGCGCGATGTTCAGGCCGCGGCGGGCGCAACCGACGAGGACAAGGGGCATATCGTCGTGTTTGTCCACGGCTTCAACACCGAGCAGTTCGAGATGCTGGAACGCCACCGCAAAATCCGCAAAGGGCTTGAGGCGCACGGATTCAAGGGCGTCGTGATCAGCTATGACTGGCCCAGCGACGGGTCGGTTCTGGGCTATAACTCGGACCGAGCCGACGCGCGGCGGTCAGCCGACAAGCTGTTTGTGCACGGCATCAACCGGTTGTCGCGTATGCAGACGGCGGATTGCCGGTACAACATTCACGTGCTGGCGCATTCCATGGGCACCTATCTGGTGCGCGAAGCGATGGATTATGCCGATGACGACCACGCCACGGCCCAGACCAGCTGGACCGCCAGCCAGGTGGCCTTTGTGGCGGCGGACGTGTCGTCGAAATCCTTTCAGGACGGGAACCCCAAAACCTCTTCCCTGTTGCGTCGTAGCATACGACTGACCTGCTACTACAGCCCGTTTGACGAGGCGCTGTCGGTCTCGGAAATCAAACGTGTCGGGGTGTCGCGCCGGGCCGGGCGGGTCGGGTTGCCCGAGGATCGGGCGGACAAGGCCGTGAACCTGTATTGCGGCGCGTTCTACAAGAAGACCAAAGACAGCTATCCTGACGGGAAATCCGCCTCGCATAGCTGGTATTTCGACGCGCCCCGGTTCTACGAAGACCTGTATCACACCTTTATGGGCTCTCTGGACCGTGAGGTTATTCCGACCCGCGCACGCACGGATCGTGGCAATCTGGCGCTGGTCTGAGGCGGTTCAGTCCTTGCGATCCGGCACCGGATCATAGCCATCCCCGCCCCAGGGATGGCAGCGCCCGATGCGGCGGGCGGCGAGCCATGTGCCCTTTATAGCGCCGTGCTTTTCCAGCGCTTCCAGCGCAAAGGCGGAACATGTGGGCTGGTAGCGGCAATTGAACCCGACCCAGGGACTGAAGATTAGCCGATAGGCCCGGACGGGCAGGGCAAGGATATGGGCAAACGGCGTCATTTCCGGGCGCTGTGAACCTTGCGGAGCGCGTATTTCAGATCGTCCAGCAGGGCGTCAAAAGGGCGGGTTGCCGTGACTTCGGCCCGTCCGATCAGAACGTAATCCCAGCCGTCCCGCCCGTGCGCGGGCAAAACGGCCCGTGCTGCCTCGCGCAATCGTCGTTTGGCGCGGTTGCGGGCAACGGCATTGCCGACTTTCTTGGAACAGGTGAAGCCAACCCGAATACCGGGGGCCTCATCCGGTGCGCGTTTGCGGGCCTGCACCATCAACGAGGACGTGCCCTGCCTGCGCGCCCGCGCGGCTTTCAGGAAATCGGACCGTTTCCTGAGAACGGTCAGAGTATCAGGCACGCAAACGGACGCCGCCGGGGGCGTGTCCCCGGGGTGGTTCTTACCATCCTCAGGGGCCTCCGGCGGCGTCATGTTCATAACCTGATCGGTGAGCGGTTTACGCGCTCAGCGATTTGCGGCCACGTGCGCGGCGCGCGTTCAGGATTTTGCGGCCGGCCTTGGTGGCCATGCGCGCGCGGAAACCGTGGCGGCGTTTGCGAACCAGGTTCGAAGGCTGATAGGTGCGTTTCATCGCTCCGTCTCCAATCTATAGCGGTCGGGTGCGGCGCGGATTCGCCTGGCCCTAGTGTTCGAAGCCCGTCCTCTACTGCTAAGGGCAGGGTAAGTCAAACCCCAAGGTGGGGGTTTTGTCGCTATTTGCAACAATTCTGTAACCGACCGGCGAAAAGATTTCAGAATCCGGTGGTTCCGCACAGAAACGCTCACATTAACCGACACATGGATCAAGGCCGCGTGAAGCCTCTGTTGCTTGGCCGCCGGGCGGCGCATCTTGTGGAGAAGATGAAACTGACAAAGCCGGATGGCGACATGAGCGATACCACCCAGGCGCCGCGCAGCGGGGTTGCGCGGCATATTCCCTTGCTGATCATCCTGACGGTTGCCGCTGTCGGGTTCTTTACCCTTGGGGATTACCTGACTTTCGAGACCCTGCGCGACAACCGCGAGGCGTTGCTGGCCTGGCGTGACGGGCATTACTGGGCGATGGCGGCGGCTTTTGTCGGTATTTACATCGTGATCGTGGCCTTTTCCCTGCCGGGCGCGGCCGTTGCCTCGATGACCGGAGGGTTCCTGTTCGGCCTGTTCGCAGGCACTGTCTTTAACGTTTTTGCCGCCGCCATCGGCGCATCGGCGATCTTTCTGGCCGCGCGCTGGGGGTTGGGCGAGACACTGACCGCGCGGCTGGAATCCTCGGAAGGTACGGTCAAGAAGCTGAAAGACGGGCTGCGTGAGAATGAAATCTCGGTGCTGTTCCTGCTGCGCCTTGTACCGGTTGTGCCGTTCTTCGTGGCCAATCTGGTGCCCGCGCTGGTCGGGGTGAAGTTCCGCAATTTCCTGCTGACCACGGCGCTGGGCATCATTCCGGGCGGAATCGTCTATACATGGATTGGCGTGGGTCTGGGCGGCGTGTTTGATCGGGGCGAGACACCGGATGTCTCGCTGCTATGGGAGCCGTTCGTGATCGGCCCGATCCTTGGCTTGTGCCTTCTGGCGGCCTTGCCGATTGTGATCAAAGCCCTGCGCGGCAAAAAGGACAGCTGATCCATGACCGAACTGAAAACCGATATCCTGGTGATCGGAGCCGGGTCCGGAGGCCTGTCCGTCGCCGCCGGGGCCAGCCAGATGGGGGCCGATGTGGTCCTGCTGGAAGGCCACAAGATGGGCGGCGACTGCCTGAACTTCGGCTGTGTGCCGTCGAAAGCGCTGATCGCCAGCGGCAAGGCGGCATTTGGTCAGGCACATGCCTCGGCGCTTGGCGTGGCGGATGTGGTGCCCAAGGTCGATTATGTCGCCGCCAAGGACCACGTTCATGACGTCATCGCGCAGATCGAGCCGATGGACAGTCAGGAACGGTTCGAGGGCTTCGGCGTCAAGGTGATCCGGGAATACGGCAGCTTTGTCTCGCCCACGCAGGTGCAGGCGGGCGACACGCTGATCACTGCGCGCCGCGTGGTGATTGCAACCGGCTCGTCCCCTCTGGTGCCGCCGATCCCCGGTCTGGATCAGGTGCCCTTTTACACCAATGAGACGATCTTTGACCTGCGCGACAAGCCCGAGCATCTGCTGATCATCGGCGGCGGCCCCATCGGGATGGAGATGGCGCAGGCCCATATCCGGCTGGGCTGCAAGGTCACCGTGATCGAAGGCATGCAAGCGCTGGGCAAGGATGACCCCGAGGCTGCGGCGGTCGTTCTGGACACGCTGCGGGCCGAAGGTGTCGAGATCCACGAACAGGCCATGGTCGCCCAGATTCGCGGGTCCGAAGGCAAGGTCGAGGTCGTCACAGAAACCGGCCAGATTTACGCGGGTACGCACCTGCTGCTGGCGGCGGGGCGCAAGGCCAATACCGGCCGGCTGAACCTTGAGGCTGCCGGGATCGAACCCACGCGGACCGGCATCAAGGTCGATGAAACCCTGCGCACCACAAACCGCAAGGTCTACGCCATCGGCGATGTCGCGGGCGGTCTGCAATTCACCCATGTCGCGGGCTATCACGCGGGCATCATCATCCGCTCGGCCCTGTTCGGCCTGCCGTCCAAGGCCAAAACGGCCCATATCCCGTGGGCCACCTATACCGACCCCGAACTGGCCCAGGTCGGCCTGACCGAGGCGCAGGCCCGCGAACAGCACGGCGATAAGATGGAAATCGCACGATTTGATTATCACCACAATGACCGCGCGATTTCTGAGCGAAGAACGAAAGGCTTCATTAAGGTCATGGTCGTAAAAGGCCGGCCTGTGGGCGCGACAATCGTGGGTCATCAGGCGGGCGAACTGATCAACTTGTGGTCGCTGGCGCTGGCCAATAACCTGAAGATGGGCCAGATCGCCGCGATGGTTTCCCCATACCCGACGATCGGAGAGCTTAACAAACGTGTCGCGGGTGCTTATTTCTCGCCAAGGCTGTTTGAGAATCAAACGGTTAAACGAATGGTCAGGTTCGTCCAGCGCTGGATACCCTGACCGAAAAAGGGAGAGCAGAGTGAACTCGCTGTCAGGCCGATTTCTGATCCTGACCACGGTCTTCGTCATGTTGGCCGAGATTCTGATCTTTGTTCCTTCGATTGCGCGCTTTCGCGAGGATTTCCTGCTGAACCGGCTGGAACGCGCCCAGATCGCCTCGCTGGCGCTGCTGGCCGACGACATGCTGGCCGAAGACCTTGAGGCCGAACTGCTGGCCAATGCGGGCGTCTATAACGTCGTGCTGCGCCGGGACGAGGTCCGGCAACTGATGCTGTCGTCACCCATCCCCGAGCAGATCACCAAAACCTATGACCTGCGCGACGCAGGCCCCTGGGTGCTGATCCGCGACGCGATGATCCGGCTCTGGACACCTGAAAACGAGGTGATCCGCGTGATCGGCGAACCGGTCAAAGGCGCAGGCCTTCTGATCGAAGTGACCACCGACAGCATGCCCTTGCGCATGGCGATGACCGACTACGGGCTGCGCATTCTGGGGCTGTCCTTTGTCATCTCGATCATCACGGCGTTTTTCCTGTTTCTGGCCGTGCGGGTGGTGCTGGTGAAGCCGATAAAAGGCGTTGTGGGCTATATGCAGCGCTATGCAAGCGCGCCCGAGGATGCGCGGGGCATCATCTCTCCCAATTCCAAAGTGACCGAACTGCGTGAGGCGGAAGAGGCGCTGCAGCAATTGCAGACCGACCTGACCCAGGTTCTGAAACAGCGGGAGCGTCTGGCGCAACTGGGCGGCGCAGTGGCCAAGGTCAGCCATGACCTGCGCAACATCCTGACCTCGGCCCAGTTGTTCACCGACAGGATCGAGGCCAGCGATGACCCGCTGGTCCGGCGTATGGCACCCAAACTGGTCAACTCGATCACGCGCGCGGTGTCTTTGTGCGAAAGCACGCTGGCCTTTGGCCGCGCCGAGGAACCCGCGCCGACGCTGACCATGGTGCGCCTGCGCGACATTGCCGAGGACGTGGCCGCCAATGAACGGCTCGCTCTGGCCGATGCCTGCGTCGAAATCGAAAACGAACTGCCCGAGGATCTGGTGGCCCGCGCCGATCCGGAACAGATGTTCCGGGTGATCATGAATCTGGTGCGCAATGCTCGGCAGGCGCTGGTTGCTTCGGGCAAACCCGGGCGCATCACCATCGCGGGCTGCGAGTATGAAAACAGCTGGTGCATCGAAATCCGCGACACCGGCCCCGGCCTGCCCCCCAAGGCACGCGAGAACCTGTTCACCCCGTTTCAGGGCGGCGTGCGCAAGGGAGGGTCCGGGCTGGGGCTGGCAATCTCGCAGGAACTTGTCCGCGGGCATGGCGGTGATCTGCTGCTGAAAGACACCGGCCCCGAGGGAACCACCTTTGAAATAAGACTACCGCGCGGGGACGTGACTTTTTGAAGATTTTTTACAGAATCGGCTTGCACGTCCCCGGCCCCGGGTCTACATAGCGCCTCACCAACGCGGACCGATAGCTCAGCTGGATAGAGTACTTGACTACGAATCAAGGGGTCGGGGGTTCGAATCCTCCTCGGTCCGCCACTTTGGTTTCATAAGGCATTGTTAACGATAGGCTTTTTGGCAGTGCTTTTGGCTGTGCCCAACATTTTGCCCAACAAAAAATATTTGATGCCAAGTCCTGGGCGAAATACTGTGTCGGGCTGGTCTCAGTAAATTTGACGCCATAGTATGCATGGGATTTCGCAAACGGTAGGCGTTCCCATGAATGACGTAGTTGATGACATGCATTTGTTGCTGACAGGCGGTTACCCGCTTGATGAAGTAATAGTCATTGATGATGGAAGTGGTACGCCGTCGGTCGTGGCATTTATTGAGGATGCCGAGGCTGATGTGCTTATGCTCAGCTTCAAGCCAGATGGTGACGTCGAGATACACACCGAGAAGTACAGCTATGTCACCCTGTTCAAAGCCCTGCCCAACGAGCTAGAGGACATGATTGACGAGGCCGGGGAATTGTGGGGAACTCTGCAAGCCTACTGGGACGAAAAACAGGAAAACTGGGTTGGCTGGGAACACACGGCCACGCAACCAAAGCCAGCTGAATGATTGCGTCTCAGCTAGTTTTCAGTTGCAGGTAGTAACAGACCATTGATGGATAGCATTTCAAATTGGGAGAACACAGGCTGGGGTAGTAAAGATGGCAAGGCCGTTCATATCAGTGAGGTTGAACGAGGGCTTGCATGTGAGTGCGTCTGCCCAAGTTGCGGCGAGAAACTTGTCGCTCGAAAGGGCAATGTGCGTTTGCACCACTTCGCCCACGCGCAAAAGGTTGACTGTTCAAGCCTCGGGGAAAGCGCCCTGCATCTTGCCTGCAAAAATGTGATTGCCGAAACTTGTGAGATTTTGCTTCCCCAGGTCGTGGCATCCGATGGCATCTATCAAGGAGGCCGAAGTTATTATCCGCAAGGGTACGATGTTGTCGCATCTTCAAAGCGCGTGCAATTCGACACTGTTGAACTGGAGTGTAGCCTAGGGCGCATTGTCCCAGATGTTGCTGCATCGTCAAAAGGTCACACACTCTGCATTGAAATAAAGGTCACTCACGCAGTGAATGACGATAAGGCCCTGTACTACGAGCGCTTGAAAATGTCCGCTATCGAGATTGATGTATCCGAATTACCGCGCGATGCCTCGAAAGAAAAAGTTAGGCAGTGTGTCATTGAAAGTGAATCCCACAAGAAATGGATCTACAACGCTAAAGCCGCAATTCGACTGGCACGCTGCACGCGTAAAGATTGCAGCGGCAATTTGGTACCATGTCCGTTGCCCACAATGGCTCTTTTAGACAACCTGCCAAAAAAAGGATGGAATAGCGCCGCAAAGCGCGCAGCCTACAAAGGCGAAGTCTATTGGCTAAAAAACTGTCTTTATTGCAAACACGCCCTCTGTTTTTTTGATGAGCATCTGTATTGCGACGCAACGCCCGAGGCGACGAGCGGTTACACAAAGTTCCCAGGTGGTTTTTAGGCTCCAGACTCATTGATTTACAGCCAGAACAGAACGGTAGCCGCGAGCGCGATGGCTGATAAGAAGACCTTGGGGCATCTGTCGTAT